>CALXGQ010000032.1 GCA_944387895.1 uncultured Clostridia bacterium | reverse complement strand
GATGCTGAATGATCTGCCAATCCACGGAGGTGAACAAGATGGCTGAAGAACGTAATCACTATCAAATTGCACGTAAGGATGCAAAGAATTGCTTTGTTGAGAGCTTAAATGACTGCTTCTCAATAGGGTATATCAAGGTGGATACGGAAGAACCCTATGATCTTGGTTATGGATTGCGCACGGAATTTTGGCATAAGGGGATTGCCACAGAAGCGGGAAAAGCATTGATAGAGCAGGTCAAAAAAGACGGTCTGCCCTATATCACGGCAACCCACGATCGCAACAATCCCGGAAGCGGCGCCGTTATGCAGCGATTGGGGATGAAATACTGCTATTCCTACGAAGAACAATGGCAGCCCAAAAATGAGTCTGTGATATTCAGACTGTATCAGCTCCGATTTGATGGCGGTGAAGCGTTTGTTTGTAAAAAATACTGGAACGAATCCTGCAATCATTTTGTGGAGCGATTTTAAAGCAGAAAAGAAAAGCGCCGCTTTGACTTGCGGCGCTTTTTCTTTGACCGGCCGGCGCCGGGGCTACAGGCTGCTGATCAGATGGCTGCAGTTGAGGATCTTTTCTTTGATCATGCCCTTGGAAAAATAATAATGATTTGCAGCTTCAAAGCCGATCGCCGCATTTTTGTTCATCAGCGCCAGCATCCTTTTCGCGGTGGCAAGCTCCGCTTCTGCGCATTCTTTCATTCGCGTTCTGTCGCCGCTGCTGCGGGCGCGGTAAAAGCGAACCTGGTCAAGGCTGGATTGGTAGAGGCAGTAGGCGGCCTCTGCCATGATCTCGGTTTCGCTGCCGGTATCGTCCTTTAAAAGCTCCAGCCCCTGCCGCCACAGGCCGCACAGCTTTTCAAGCTGCTGTTCAAATATGTCGACCGGGTATATCGATCTCCATTTTTCCAGATCATCGTAAGCAAAGCAGGTCATGGTCGCGCGGTATCCCGTCGGCTTTTCAAAAAGCAGGTT
Source organism: uncultured Clostridia bacterium (assembly GCA_944387895.1). Taxonomy (GTDB): domain Bacteria; phylum Bacillota; class Clostridia; order Oscillospirales; family QAKW01; genus QAKW01. Next base: position 2,614 of record CALXGQ010000032.1, on the reverse strand, counting down.
CGACGGTCCGCCGTTTTGCGGACCGTAATACAAAACCCGCATATCAAAGGGAAATTCTCGAAAAGCCCGGCAAAACAGCGCATAAGCTTCAGCGTTTGTATCGTCGTCTGTGCAGACGACGGCGTTTTCGGTGTAGTATTTTGCGGCATGGATCAGGTTTTGCGAAGGATAGCCGCCGAGGGTCCAACTGAGCATAAGATGGGAAACTCCCTGCTCCTGAAGCCGCTGCAAATGCTCTTCGATCAGTCCAAACAGCGGCAGCGCGGGAACGGTCGAACCCTCCCAGGTCGTATTGACCTGTATTTTGGCTCCGGTTCCCAGCCCGCGGCGCCGGGCGGCGCTCCATTCCTCTATCGCTCTCTGCCCCGGCCCGATGATCCCCATTGAATAGTCGACGACGCTGCCTTTTATCCCGCCTATTTCATATGGAACAAAAAGCTCGCTCTGGCTTTGAAGGACGACCCTGTCCGGCAGATGGTTGATGATATCGATATTGAATTCTTTCCACGCCCAGCTCCAGGCGATGACCTTTATATCGCGGCTGACTCTGTCGGCGCCGTTTCTGATGCAGGAAACGACCTGCCCGATAACTTCCCCCACGCTTTTTTGTTTGCAGCGGGGACAGGAGCACGTCTGCGGCGTGGAATGGGAATAGCAGTTGGTGGGATTTTCTGAGCGGGTAATGGTAAAAAAGCCGCCCAGCAGCGGCGCGGCACGGCAGACGCTTTCCACCGCGTCTGTCAGATATTCTTGCACGTTTTTTCGGGAGGTGCAAAGACAGATCTTATCGTCTGCGACGATATGACCGCCCAGCTGCGGCTTTTGGTCATACAGGCTTTTGGAGATGCTGCGCGGCTCGTTGAGGTATAAAAAGACTTTTATGCCGTATTTTGCACATCGCTCCGTAAATGCTCTGAGCCGCATCTGTCTGGATTCATACCCGCGGGACAGGGTTTTGTCGAAAGGATATTCCGCCAGCTGAGAAAGAACTCCCTGCGTCCATACGGCGTTGATGCCGAGCCTTTTATAGCTTTCCAGCATCCTGTCGCTGCAATACTCCTCGCTGTCGACGTCAAAGGCCTTTTGATACAGCCCTGAAAAAAGATATATCATCCGCGTCTCAAAGAGAGCTTTGCCTTCAAAACGGATGTCCGGCATTACATATTCAAAATCGAACGGTCTTTTGCCCTCCGCTTCAAGACCTTTTAAGCTGCTGGCCGCCTGCTTTGCTGCGGCGATCTGTGCGTCGGTCGGCTCTTGCCAGAGCACGGGCGGGCAGTCCGGCTTGTCGGATAGCTTGATATCCAAAAAGTCCTCCTGCCGCAGAAGCGTTGCCAGCTCTTCTTCGCTTATTTCCAGAAGCTCCAGAAGCTGTGCATAAGGGAGGATATGCCACATACTTTTAATGATGGTGATATACCCCTTGCTTGTCCAGATGTTCGTTGTTTCTTCCCGGGTAATGCCCAGCTGCTCTGCTGCCTGCGCGACATTTTCCCGGGTGGTTTTAAGAATACGGGCTATTTTGTCAAAGGAAACAAACTCGGCCGCGCGAAAAATAAATGCCTGTAAAACAGAAGGAAAATGCGGCAGAGGAGGCGGCGCTTTTCCTATTTTCGGTAAGCTGAACGGCAAGGGAAGCCCTCCTTTTGAACACTTTTTAATTATTTTACTTGATGTGCACTTGAAAGTCAATGCGCGGTAATATATAATTTTTTCAGAGCGGGTTGTTCCGCTGTGAAAAAAGATTGGATCAGGAGGGTTCTTATCGTGTTGATCCGGGAAGAAAAGGAAAAGGATTATCCGGAGATCTATGAGCTGGTGCGCGCGGCCTTTGGCAGCGCGGAACACGCAGACGGCAACGAGCAGGATCTGGTAACGGCATTGAGAAAAGGCGCGGCCTATATTCCGGCGCTTTCTCTGGTGGCGGAGGCGGAGGGCAGGATCGTCGGCCATGTTCTGTTTACGAAGGCGGAGGTGCAGGGGCATCCGGTGCTGGCGCTTGCTCCGCTTTCCGTATTGCCGGAATATCAAAGGAGAGGCGTCGGCACCGCGCTGATCGCCGCCGGACACCGCATAGCCGGACAGCTGGGCTATGACTATGCAATCGTATTGGGCAGCAATGCATACTATTCCAGGCATGGCTACGTCCCGGCGGATGAATACGGCATCCGGCCGCCCTTTGAAGTTCCGAAGGAAAATTTCATGGCCTGTAAGCTGAGGGAGGGCGCTCCCCGGATCACCGGCGTTGTCCGGTATGCGAAAGAATTTGGCCTTGATAAGTATGCGCCGGAGCGGAAAAAGACGGTATGTTCTTATGCGTTGCTTGCGGCAACGGCCTGTTTTTGTATACAATAGCGGTAACAACGAAAAGAAAGGCGGTTACCCGTTATGCTGAATGAAAACATCAAAACCATCAGAAAGTCCAAAGGGCTTTCCCAGGAAGACCTTGCTGTCAGGCTGAATGTAGTGCGGCAGACAATTTCTAAATGGGAAAAAGGCTTATCTGTTCCTGATTCCGATCTGTTGATTTCCCTATCAGAAGTGTTAGAAACTCCCGTAAGCACTTTGCTTGGAGAAACGATTGATGAGCCAAAGCCGGATGATTTAAAAGTGA
>CALXGQ010000031.1 GCA_944387895.1 uncultured Clostridia bacterium | reverse complement strand
GATTTTCTTCGGGCATAATTATAAAGATTGCAGACTTCTCTGCGCAGAACTTTTCAGCATCGATTTCGGTATCGAAACAGAGCAACTGTTCAAGTTCAGAATCAAGGAATGCATTGAGTCGAGACAGCGCCGTGGACATAACCGATGCCATCGACTGCTCGGCAGTATTGAGAGCTGCACCTGCGAACCACTTGGCTTTATGGTCGTTAGGCAGTCTTTCCATCAGCAACTGAAACTCGTTTCTGCCTTTCTTTTTGTTAGAAGGGGCAAGTAATTCCTGAATGATTTTAAACACCGATACGATGTGTCTTGTTTCGGGAGGACAGAATTCAGCTACGAGAAGAATGGTTGCCGTGAGCAAGCCTTCGGCTGCATCGTAGAAGTATGCGTTTTGACCGAAGGAAGCGGCATCCATACCTGATATCTGAACAATCATCCATTGCGGCATTGAACAAATCATAAACCGTAGGCTTGTCTTTAAGATGCCCGGGAAATATACCAAAGTGCTTAGATAAGTTATGCTGATAATCCAAATCAACAGAAAGAACTCGCTTGCCTTGGGTGTGGATATATGAGCTGATATTGACGGCAAAGGTTGTCTTACCAACACCGCCTTTGCATGATATTATTGATATTATCTTAGACATGTTTTTCACCTCATAATTATTGTTTTAATTCGTGGTGTAAAATCTGTTTCGGCGTGTTTTTTTGGTTGGCTTCGTGTACTTTTATAGGGGTAATGTACTGTTTTTGACTGCGAGAAACCCAGTGTTTATGCGGGTTTGCGGAAAAATCCTATAAGAGCACCCCGACCAAAAAGCCTGTGAATTTCAATATTCATAGACTTTTTTGTTTTCTGCGCACCATATTTTGACACCTGAACAAAGCAACACCGCCACGGATTTATTTCCGCAGCGGTGTTTTTTTATGCCGACTGTTGTGCCTTAAGTTTTTTCTTTGTTGCTTAACGGCTTATGTGTAATTCACCTGTCTGCATATTAAGGCATCCCATTGCAGGGCCACTATTTCCCCTCGGCGCCTACCTGTGTATAGTTCTAAGTATACTTCATTTCACGCCATTATCGGTCACGCCACTTCTGTAAACATCTTTAATAGCCCAATAATTAAGTAATCTTATACTTTCCGAAAGGTAACCAAAACTCGTGCCACTACTGCCGATTTTGCGAAGGATTTTATAGCGATGGGCTATAACCATTCCTACTCTCAATACTATAAATTCCTCCGTTTGCAAATTAGTTTAATAGTATTGTGCATTCATCATTAGTTCTACGCAAAAGCAACACCTATTTCTCTTATGAGAAATAGGTGTCTTTTTTTGAGCATTTTGTTCTGCATATCGTAATGCAATATAAGCTTCGCCATATTCATGGCGAATAAAGCCAATTACATTAACTGCTCTCATCCACCATCCAACGATTTCGTTTTCCAATGGCCGCTTTTGGATGAGCCGTACTGCTTTTATCGCAAATCAAAACTTCTTCACACTAATATTCCTAATAAATCTTTACGGTGTTAACCTCGGTAAAAAAATACAGCTTAACCAAACCGTATCGATTATCTTTTAACCGGCGAGATCACGGATAAAGACATTTCTTGCATTGCCTACAGCCTCAAAGGGAAAGCGCCGGGGCAGGAATGGATGATCGAGCGAATAATCAATGATTGCACTCCTTTCTGCGGAAAATAAAGACAGGGTTTATAACAAGCCCCGCCTTTCAATTTAGTTCAAAATAAGCCGATACTCTCCTGAGAGGTTTATCGGTTATTATTTTTATAACGCCATAAATAAGCATAATGGCAAATACGGCAAAAAGCAATACCGATCCGCTTTCAAATACATTTAATACCTGTATGACATCTTCCTTTTGCATATATTTTCCGTTTGCCCGCAGAATGATACAAATAATAGAAATGCAGAGTGCTAAAAGACTGATACATCTAACAATAAAATTTGAATACCAACCCCAAAATGACCTCGGATTTAAAACAAAGGAAACCGTATACGGAAGAAAAATTCCGCCGAGGCCAATCGCTGCAATGCCGACATCCTCAACACCAATCACATCACACATGACGCTCGGCAACGGAAAAATGTTAAAATCAACGATTCTTGCGCCTACGGTTAGTGCTGTCAGAGAATGTCCCGCCTCATGAAGAACAGGATATATCATGACCGCTGTAAAGAGTCCGATAATAAATATACCGGTTATTTTAAAAGCATCCTTCATCAACACACCTCATATATATTTTTTCAATTTTTTCCTGTAATAATCAAAACTCCCAGACTTTTTAAGGTCCGGGAGCTTATTTTATAATTTCACAATTACTTTGCCTTACACAGGTTGTGCCGTTTTTGCATATCTGCATATTTACAGGGTTTCCGAGCTCTTTTCTTGTTTCTTCAAAGATGCCTGCGGCAATGTTGGCGTCTTTTTTTAGTCCTTCGTTACAAAATCCTCTGCAGTAATCCGTTTCAGAGGATTTTTCCGCATTTTTATGTAACTTTTCTGGCTTTGCATCCGGTTCCGGCAGGCTCCTCTACAGGTAAAAGACGGTTTTATCAAATGTGTAAATAAAAAAGGCGGGAACATCGAAAAAGGTTGATGCCTCTCTCGATGTCCCCGCCTTGCTCTACTTGAGCATCCTTTCCATCACGGTCGTTGCAGCAATCGTTTTTTTCTGCTGCTCCAATGGTTACTTCCGTTTTGTAAATATATAACTTCTGAATATTCTCTTATCCGGCGTCCCGGAGGTTCGTGCGATGCCAACACCGCCGGTTCCGACCGCCACAACGGTTTGGCCGGGTTCGCCGGGAATTACTTTCATATCTACTTTAAATGTATAATCTTTTCCATATTTTTGAAGAAAATAGGCTCCTACAAGGGCAACTTCTTCCGGGGTTGATAAGGTTCCAAGCTCATAATCCTCATATAAGTAAACTGCATAACAATAGTTTGCTTTACTATACAGAGCTACGCCTTCATACGATACCACGAAGCTTACCGCCTGTTCCATATTGGAATCAATATGACTGAAAATCGGGAATTGATCCAGCACTTCATTTCCGTTGTCATTTAAGGCGCTTTTTTCAAGATATGTTTTTCCTACGGGAGGACCAATTATAACCGGAACGACAAAGCAGGCAACGTCTACGATCAGCAGCAGGATATTAAAGGAACCCACGGCAATCAGGATTGCATAAATCAAGCAGATAATCGAAAATCCTCCCAATACCAGACCAATCGCCCCGATGATTTTCATTTTTCTATCGTTATTGGAACATTTTATTTCTATGCCCCATATTGTTCCGCTGTATACCGAAGTAAACAGTACATATGAAAAACCAAGACAAAATCCGCCGATAATAATAAGAATCTGTAACGGAACTCTATAGCTAAAAAGCAGCGGAGAAAGAACGGTCGCAATCAGCGCACCAAAAATTATTAATAAGTTGGCGATTCTGTTTTTCATAAACAAACTCCTTTGTAAAAATATACCGAATCGGGATATTTTTATTATACCGTAGTGGGATAATTTTGTCAAGAGGTGATTTTCATGAGGTTGAAAGAGATCAGAAAGGCACGCGGCATATCCCAGCTAAAACTGGCAATGGAACTGAATACCAATCAAAATACCATCAGCAGATACGAAACAGGCGAGCGTGAACCGGGAATAAAGGAGCTCATACAGATTGCAGACTTTTTTAATATTTCGCTTGACTATCTCCTTGAAAGAACAGACAATCCGCAAATCATGAGATAGTCTTTTATCGCGTGCTTATAAAAGCTCTTTGCGCACGCGATTTTTTATTATACAAAATCATCCCTGCAGACAAAATGCCTGCAGAGATGGTGAGTTTTACATGCTTTTTTATCAGCCGGTCTTTTCAAGGCGTGCTGAAAAGTTTTCGCTCATGCCGGCTATGACGTTCACGCCGGAATCGATATGGCCGAGGGAGATCAGTCCGCTTTCGCTGCGGAAATCTTCATAAAAGATCGTTAAATTGCCCCAGGGCGCATACAGGCACAAATCCCCCACAGTAGGATCAAAGGCCTCCGGCTCGCCCTCTATGGGAAGCGCGGCGTCCATATAGGCGATCTTTTCGATGCCGTTGAAATCCTCAAAGGTGAGCGCAAGGGGCAGCATCTCATAAAGCGCCTGGGCGGCGGGGGTGTCATACAGGGTGACGTCAAATGCCTGACCGTCGATGATCAGTTTTACTTTTCGGGTTTCTGTTTCGGGCGTTTCTGCATCGTCCAAAGCAGGTTCCGGCTGCTGCCCATCCGCCGGTTGATCTTCCGGCGTTTCGAAGCCGCATTGGCGATCTGCCGGTTCCTGCTGCGCATCCTGCATGGAATCAGGCGGCGTTCTTTGCGCTGCACAGGCGGCAAGGCCGCAGCACAGCAGAACCAATATCAGCAAAGCGCCTTTTTTCATGGCGACATTCCTCCTCCCCTTTTATGTTCCGCCGGACGACGGAACGCCGGTTTCCGGCGCCCGCCCATTCGTAGAGCGCTTCTTCCCAAAAGGGATCGCCCATCAAAAATGCATCGCCAGCGTCATCAGACCGCCGGCGGACAGGGAAAGAATCCCTTTCGGCTTCATTGTTCCGCCGCTTTTTCGATACAGGAAATGGCGTTCAAGCTGCGGGGATATCCAATATATGGCAGGCATTGCAGCACCACTTCTATCAAAAAATCCCGATCGTTTCCCAGATTCATATTCCCTTTTGCGTGGGCGATGAGCTGCGGTTCGCAGCCGCCCTGCGCCATCAGAAAACAAAAGGTGATGAGCTCGCGCTCCGAAAGGGCAAGCCCTTTTCGGGTATAGTAATCACCGAAGCAGTTTGCCGCCAGCAGGCGGTTGATCCGCCCGGCTCTCCACGCCTTCTTCATCTGCGCGCCGAAGATTTCAGCCTGCGTTTCGGCGCCTTTTTCCAGCCTGTTTGCAAGGGTGGTGGTCGCCTGACCTTCCAGCGGGAGCCGGATTCCCCGCTCACTCAATAGCGCATTGGCGGCATTCAGAAAAGGCAGCATCCGGCCATAGCCCAGATAGGCGGCCGCCTGATACGTCATCTCCTTTACGGCGATCGGAGCAAACCCATTTTCCAGCGCCTGGGAGAGCCTCTCTTTATAAACCTCCACCCCGCCGCAGCCGATCAGCGCCGCCAATACCGCCAGATCGCGGACAAAAGGATCCGGCTGCCGGCTTTCTTCGTTTACAATCTCCCGAAAGGCAAAATGAGCAAAGCATTCTGCAAATTCGGGGTCTTTTTCATACAGATCCATCATGAGCGCTCCTTTTTTGATTTGCTGCACAGCAAGATCACAATATCCCGCCCAGCCACGTTTCAAGCGCAGCGTCGGAAACATGGTTCAGCATCCTGCCGCTTTCCCAGTTTGCGGCCGGGCAGAGGGATTGCAGCACCTCAACGGTCCTGCCCATTCCGCTGCCGCCGCTGGTTGCAAAGGGGATCAGGGTCTTTCCCGAAAAATCATAGCTTTCCACAAAGGTATGGATGATGGACGGCGCAACATACCACCAAATCGGGAAGCCGATAAAAACGGTATCATAATCCGCCATATTGGAAAGCCGGCAGGCGATTTCCGGGCGGGAATCGGGATCGCTCATCTCCAGAGAGCTGCGGCTTTTTTTATTGGTCCAGTCAAGGTCGGCGCGGGTATAGGGAACCGCCGGCCGGATTTCAAAGAGATCGGCTCCCGCCGCTTTGGCCAGACGCTCGGCGACGGCTTTGGTCACCCCGCTCGCCGAAAAATATGCAACCAGTTTTCTGCTCATGTTACTGTTCCTCCAATTTGTTGTATTCATCCTCGTTCACCGGCTCGCACCATTCGTTGGCGCATTCCTCCCCCGGCACTTCCATGGCGATATGCGAAAACCAGCTATCCTTTTTCGCCCCGTGCCAGTGCTTCACCTCCGCCGGAATGGTCACGACCGTTCCCGCCGCAAGAGAAACAGGCGGCTTGCCTTCCTCCTGATACCAGCCTTCGCCCGCCGTGCAGATAAGGATCTGACCGCCGCCGCTTTTGGCGTGATGGATATGCCAGTTGTTGCGGCAGCCCGGCTCAAAGGTGACGTTGGCAAGGAAAAGGGCTGTTTTTTGCGGATCGGTCAGCGGCTGCAAAAAGGATGCGCCGGAAAAATACGCCGCAAACCCTTCGTTCGGCGCGCCCTTTCCAAAAACATTGAGCGCTTCAAATTGCTTTTGATCGGATACTTTCATTGTTGAAAAACCTCCTTTATCAAATCCCTTCCTGTATGAAGAGATATGCCTTTTACAGCATAAATTGCAGCACTTTTTTGACCGGGAAAGAATTCTCCATAAGTTTACACGTATAAACCTTTGGCTTACAACAAAAAACGCCAAAGACATGCTTTTCGCTGCTATTATAACGGGAGATTTCAGTCTGTTGCGATAAAAATAAAGGTGCTCCCATCAGGAACACCTTTATTATAAAACCAATTATCTGCAATGTCTAATGCTTATAGTTTATCGTTAGAAATGTCTTTTAGATATTTCTTTGCAAAATCGATAAACGCAGAGGTTGCTGCCGAAAAGATCTGCTCCTTTTTCCAGCCCAGGACCGTTGATACCTCCAAAACGGGGGACAACGGGATGAAGCGCAGATTTTCATAGCTGCAGTTCAGCTTTATGCTGAGCATAACGCCGATCTTTTCCTGCGCCAGCACAGCTTCGTTATAGGGGAGATTGGCGGTCGCCGCGATTTCCACCCGGTCTTTATAATCGCCCAGCCATTTCCCGATACGGCTTTGGTTGAAATCGCCCGTCGCCGTCACCACAGACATGCCCTGCAGGTCTTCCGGACGGACGCTTTCCCTTTCAAAAAGGGGGGAATCCTTTGGGACAAATACCCCCCATTGCTCTTTGACCGGCATATTTATAATGTCGTATTTCCGCATATCGACAGGCTCCGACATCAGCCCGATATCCAGCGTGCCTCTTTCGATATAGTCCCGGATATTCTGCGCGTTCCCGCTGTATATCTCATAGTTCACCCGGGGATATTTTTTGCGGAACGCCGCGATGATCTTGGCCAGATATTCCGTTGCGCGGAATTCGCCGCTGCCGATGGAAATGGTACCGGAGAGCGCTTCGTCCTTTTGCAGAAAATCCCGCTTGGTTTTATCCGCCAGCGACAAAATTTCCTGCGCCCGGCGCTTTAGGATCATACCGTCCTCTGTTAGAATGATATGGTGGTTACTGCGGACAAACAGCTTGACGCCCAGCTCCTGCTCCAAATCGGCGATCTGCCGCGACAGGGTCGGCTGCGTCACATGAAGCTGCCGCGCCGCTTTGGTGAAATTTTCTTCTCTTGCGATCGCCAAAAAGTAGTGCAACACCCGAAGTTCCATCTGCCTTACCTCCGAAAAATAGCGTCCCGCTGCGCAGAGCGGCCGGAAAGCCGGGGATCAGCCGTGGTATTCGCCGTCGTACTGAATGGCGGATACGTCCAGAACCCCTTCCATGCCCCGCAGCTGCTCCAGAAATTCCAGATGGGGATCGGGGGTATAAACCTCCAGGGCAAGCTCGGTATTCCCGCCCCGTATCGCTTTGGATTTGATCCGGTACCGCATCTTTTCCATCGCCTGGCGGATCCGCTCCGCCGGTATTTCGGCGCTGCAATGGATTACGACGATATACAACCGCCCCGCCCTCGATCTGCGGTTGAAGCAGATCAGCAGCACCAGCATCATCAGCCCCGCAACCATCGCCAGAAAATACATCTGGGCGCCGCAGGCGATCCCCGTCGTTATGGCCCAGAACAGATAAAGCAGATCCAGCGGCTCCTTGATGGCCGTTCGATACCGGACGATGCTCAGGGCGCCCACCATGCCCAGGGATATGATGACGTTGGTGCTGATGGCAAGGGTGACCATCGCCGTCATCACCGTCATCCCGACCAGCGTGATGGCAAAGGAGCGATGATAAACGACGCCGCGGTAAAACTTATTGTAAATCAGGCAGATCAGCAGCCCGAATCCCAGCGCGGCAAGCAGCGCAACGATCATCATCAGCGCGCTTGTGGTGGAGCTTGTGCCGCTGAAGGCTTCCAGAAAGGAATTTTTGATAACGTCCTCAATACTCATACGGTGGATCTCCTTCATTTTTCCTTTTTCATATCCCGGCAGTAAGGTGCCGGATTTGATCGCAGCAAAGCGTATACTTGGATACGGCGCTCAACTCCGCCGCCCGGGCGGGCAGAAGCAGCCGCACAAGCTCCGGCAGAAATTCCGTGAATTTCACTTCCATGATCAGCTTCCCCGGCTCCAGCGCCTCATAAAAGGGCATGGCGCTCTCGGTGATCCAAAATCCCGGGGAAGCGCCCCGGACGTTGCGATCGAAGGTGACCCGGACATCTCCCGCCGCCAGGACATAGGGCTCCCGCTCATAGTCCGTATATACTCTGGGCCGCAGCACCCGGGTGACGCAGGCGGCGTAGAACCGGCGGCAGGCCTCTTCCTCCCGGCGCAGCAGAAAGCCGTAATCCCCCTTCAGGATCCTTTCGGTTTCCTCCCGGGAAAGCCGGGCGCCGCGCTTGGAAATATAGGCGCCGCTTTTGATTTTACACTCCAGCCGGATGAAATCCTCCTGCAGGTCATATAGCCGGATCCGGTACTTCTGCCGGTGATCCACGCCGTTTATTTTGTCGTTATAGGCCGTATTCCAGTAATCGTCGAAATAGAGGCTGCGGATATGATAGCTGCCCTTTCGGGCGTGGCGGTCGGGCTCCATCACCATTTGCAGCCTCTGCCGGATCAGAGCGGCGTCGCCTTCGTTGATCAGGTATTTCAATTCATGGCGGAACTTCATCTTCCAGCACCCCGGCCGTTACTGCCCGGCCTGCCCGCGCAGCAGCGCGTCCAGCGCCGGATGATGCTTCCCGATTGCAACCGGCCTGCCCGCGCCGTTGATAAAGCAATGAGAGGAACGGCCGCGGAACACCTCCGCGCCTGTTGCGCTGTTGGTCATTACGTAGCTCAGCGTCAGCTTCACCCCGGTATAGCCCTCAACCGAAACCGCGATGCTGATCACGTCGTCGAAGGTGGTCGGCGCCAGATACCGGCATTCCAGCTCCACCACCGGCGACGTCAGCCCGCAGGCTTCGATGCCGCGCATCCCGCAGCCGGACGCCTGCAGGAAATCCATCCGCGCCTCTTCCATCCACCGCACATAATTGGAATGATGGGTGATCCCCATTTTATCCGTTTCATAGTAGTATACTTTATGAATATAGGTATGCATCCTTTTCTCCGCCCGTTTAATAGATGATATCGCCCGTCAGCTCCGCAAGGGTGGTTTCTCCCCAGCTATAGTTGGTCAGATAGCTGCCCTTGAAGCTCTGGGCATATTCCTCTTTCCCGGAAAGGTAATCATAGAGATCGCACCGCACCTTTTCCATCACGATCCGCCGCTTTCCGTCCACCGTTTCCATCACGTCTGAAATCCCGTATTCCTCCAGAATATTTTTGAGCCGGAGGGCGACCTTGCGGTATCGCGCAAGGGTCACGGAGTTTACCGGCTCCTCCTCCCATAAAAATCCGATGGCCTCTTCCGATGAAACATAGCCACCCCGGCGATCCACCAGCAGCGCAAATAGCTCCTTGGATTTTTTATTGCGGAAGGCGATGGGCTTTTCCCCCACAAATACGTCGAAATAACCGAAGGTCCGGATGGTCACGACCCCGCCTTCCGCCTTTGCCGGGTCAGCCTCCTCCACATTATAGAGCATCACATAACGCGGCGCCCCGGCCTGGGTCTCCTTGCGGGAGCAGATCGCCTTGATCCGCCGCTCTGCGCCCCGGTTCAGATCGTAATATGAAAATTCCGTCTCGCCGGTTCTGAGCAGCTCCGCAAAATCCTCGTAGGCCACGTCGCTGCGCGCCACAAATTCCCGGATCGGCGTTTCCTTCTTCATCAGCGGGAGCCATTCCTCCCGGGTGACGCCGAAAAATTCACAGACGTTATCGCTGGCATAAAGCGGCGTTACCATCTGATCCCGGACTTCAAAAGCGGCGATGCCGTCTGTAAACCGCATCAGCAGCTCCTGCATATTTTCTATTTCACTACGCAGTATGCTGGCTTCCCCGCTTTCAGGCACGCATCTGCAGCAGTAAAGGCAGACCGCATCGTTCATTTTCAGAAAAATCCCGCTGTAGACCCGGGGTTCGCCGCTGGAAGCCTGCGCCCGATAGGTGATCTGAGGCGGCTTCGCGCCGGTCTGATAGGGTTTATCCCGAAAGATGGTCTGAAAAAATGCGCGCACCCGTTCCCGATCCCCGGCCGCTACCGTTTCCGTTATCCAACGCTCTGTCGCCTCCTCCATCTGCATGGGGATATTTTCGATCCACTTGAACATCGAGGGCTGGTTGCTATATAAACAGCTTACGGTTTTCCCGGAAAAATCATATTCAAAAATCTTGTCGTAGACATCGGTCAGCGCCCTGAGATACCGCTGGGTTTCATCGGCGCGCCGGGCCCGGAAGCGCTCTGTTACGTCGATGCAGACGCTCTGGAACTCCTCCTCCCCCGCCGCATTGACACATTTTGTCACCCACCCGAAGATCTGGGCTCTGGTACCGTCGCAGCGCTGAAGGGCGATCTCCCCGGCAATGGGCGCGCCGGCGGTATAGACCCGGTTCAGATAAAGGGCAAACCGCCGCCGCTCCTCCATTGGGATCATCAGAAAGATATTGCTTTTATACAGCTCCAGATAATCCAGCTCGCCCTCCCGCACCGCAGGGAAGCGCAGCAGCTCCATCATCTGCTTATTGATGTAGGTCACCTTCGGCTGCTTCTCACAGGTATATTTTATAAATCCGCAGGGAATGGTTTCGTTGAGAAACCGCAGATTGTCGTTTTCACTTTTAATGGACGTAATATCCGCCAGAACGGAAAAGCCGGAAAGCCCGCCGCCCGGCTGTTCCTCCGTTACCATCGTATCGCTGACATAAAGGATCGAGCCGTCTTTTTTGATCAGCCGGTATTCGCAGCGGCAGGTCTGCGCGCCGGAGGCGGCTTGCCGGATAAAAGACTCATAAACGGCCTGATCCCCCGGATGGACCAGGGGCTGATATAAATCCGCGCTTTCGCTCAGCAGCTCTTCCTCGGAATAGCCGGTCAGCGCGCAGAAATTCCGGCTCACATAACACAGGTGAACCGGATCTGCAAGGGCATAGATATGGAACCCGGAAACGCCGCGTTCCAGTATTTTTTCCATCTCGAATGTGTTTTTCATTGCATCTCCCATCTGCCGGGGGCGCAAGCGCCGCCGGAGTCGGACCCCGCAACCGGAGATCCCTATGCATTATATCACATTCTTTTGTAAAGTGCAATGTTGGGAACAATTTTGCAGCACAAGCCGGTCAAGCCTGCTTGCGCTGCAAATTCTTCTGGATTTTTCCACTGATGGTTTTCGGCATCTCCGCAACAAATTCAACCAGCCGGATCCATTTGTATTCCGCCAGCTTCTGATTGCAAAATTCCTTGATCTCCAGCTCCAGCGCGCGGGAGGGCGCATAGCCCGCCCCCAGAACCACGATCGCCTTGATCGCCTGGCCCCGGAGCGGATCCGGAACGCCGATCACGCTGCATTCCACCACCGCGGGATGCTCCATCAACACGTTTTCCACCTCATAGGGGCCGACGCGAAAACCGCCGGTCTTGATGATGTCGTCGAACCGGCCGTGGAACCAGTAACGTCCGTCTTCGTCCATATAGGCCGCGTCCCCGGTATGGTAAACGCCGCCCCGCCAGACATGTTGATATTGCGCCTCGTTGTCGAGATAGGCCGAAAAAATGCCGACCTGACGGCCGTTTTCCGGAGGAACCACCACCACTTCTCCGATCTCTCCGACAGAAACCGGAGCGCCGTTTTTGCCCCGCAGCTCAATCTGATAAAAGGGCGACGGGGTGCCCATGGAGCCTTCCGCCGGCGTATCTCCGCTGAAGTTTGCCAGAAGGAGCGTTGTTTCCGTCTGGCCGTAGCCCTCCCGGAGCTGCAGGCCGGTACGCTCGGTGAATCTGCGGAACACCTCCGGCGCCAGCATCTCGCCCGCCGTGGACGCGTGCTTCAGGCTCGGCATATCGGGGATCCCCTTGCGCACCAGATAGCGGTAAACCGTGGGCGGCGCGCAAAAGGAGGTGACGCCGTAGCGGTTGATCACCGCGGTGAGCTGCTTGGGATCAAAATTATCAAAGTCGTAAACCATGACCGCGCTGCCGATCAGCCACTGCCCATACATTTTGCCCCAGGACGCCTTCGCCCAGCCGGTTTCCGCCACCGTGAAGTGAAGCCCGTTGTCCTCGGCCTGGTTCCAGTATTTCGCCGTTACGATATGCGCCAGCGGGTATGCAAAATCATGGATCACGCCCTTGGGATAGCCGGTGGTGCCGGAGGTGAAATACAGCATCATCGGATCGGTGACGCGGGTTTCAACGCGGGCAAAAGTTTCCTCCGCCTCCGCCATCGCCGCGGTAAGATTCTCAAAGCCTTCCGCCTCCGCCTGCACGCACCAGAGCTGCGCGCTCCTTCCCGCCTGCTTCAGCGCCGCCAGAATCTTTTCCGGCACCTCGTTCTGCGCCGTGCAGACGATCGCCTTGACCTCGGAGGCGTTGATCCGGTATACCAGATCCTGCACCGTCAGCATATGGGTCGCCGGGATCATCACGGCGCCCAGCTTATGCAGCGCCACCGCGGCAAACCAGTATTCATAATGCCGCTTGAGCACCAGCATCACCCGATCTCCGCGGCCGATCCCCGCCGCCTTAAAAACATTGGCCATCTTATTGCTGTTGATCCTGATATCGGAGAAGCTGAAGACATGCTCCTCGTTTTCCGTATTGCACCAGACCAGCGCGCGCTTATCCGGCGTTTCTTCGGCGATGGCGTCGACGACGTCGTAGCCGAAATTGAAATGCTCCGGATAATGCAGCGTCAGCTTCTCAAGCCGGCCGCTCCGATCCATGATTTCCTCGCAGAATTTCTGATAGATGCTCATATGCTCTCCTTTGAAAGTACGTCGGCGCCGATGCGGCGGAACCGCTCGTACCGCCTGCCGACCAGATCAAGATCCTTCGACAGCACGTCTATTTCTTCGACCAGCAGCTTTTGGATCCGGTCGTAAAACTCCTTTTTCCCGATATCCTTCTCCGACAGGATGCGCTCGATGACGCCCAGGCTTTTTGCGTCCTCGGCCGTCAGCTTGAGGCTGGCGGCGGCGGCCTCCGCCTGAGCAGCGTCCTTCCAGAGGATGCTGGCGCAGCCCTCCGGCGAAATCACCGAATAAACGGCGTTTTGCAGCATCCAGACGCGATCCGCCACCGCAAGAGCCAGCGCGCCGCCGCTTCCGCCCTCGCCGATCAGGATGGCGATCACCGGTACACAGAGGCTGGACATCTCCATGAGATTTTCAGCAATGGCCTGACCCTGCCCCCGCTCCTCGGCGCCGACGCCGCAATATGCGCCCGACGTATCGATAAAGCAGACGACCGGCCGGCCGAATTTCTCCGCCTGCTTCATCAGCCGCAGCGCCTTGCGGTAGCCCTCCGGATGGGGCGCTCCGAAGTTGCGGTAGCTGCGCTCCCGCGCCGTATGCCCCTTTTCGATCGCAATCACGGTGACAGGGCTGCCCTTCAGCCGCGCAAGCCCGCCGACAATGGCGGGATCGTCGCCATAGCGGCGGTCGCCGTGCAATTCGATAAAGCCTTTGAAAATATTTCTGATATAGTCAAGACCCGTCGGTCTTCCGCTTTGCCGGGCAAGCTTCACCCGGTCATAAGGCAGTTCGCTCATCCCTTAACCTCCATGATGCATTTTAAGAAGCTCCGTCAGCGCCCGCTTCTGATTGGCGCGGCCGACGATCCCATCGACAAAGCCGTGCTCCAGCACAAATTCCGCCTTCTGGAACCCGCGCGGCAGCGTTTTTTTGGTCGTCTGCTCGATGACCCGCGCGCCGGCAAAGCCCACCATGGCCCCCGGCTCCGCCAGAATAATATCCGCCTCCATCGCAAAGCTGGCGGTAACGCCGCCAGTAGTGGGATCGGTCAATATGGCAAGATAGAAAAGCCCGGCGTCGCTATGGCGCTTCACGGCAGCGCTTGTTTTGGCCATCTGCATCAGCGAGAGCAGCCCTTCCTGCATTCTGGCGCCGCCCGAAACGGTAAATCCGACAACCGGCATCCGGTGCTCCGCCGCATATTCAAACAGGGCTGTGATCTTCTCGCCGACGGCGCTGCCCATGCTCCCCATCATAAAATAGGGCTCCATGACAAACAGGCAGCAACTCTGCCCGCCGATCCGCGCCGTTCCGCAGACGACCGCCTCCTCTTCGCCGCTGGCGGTGCGCACGGTATCCACCTTTTCCCGATAGCCGGGGAACTGAAGGGGGTTGCCGGCGGTCAGGCCGGCGTACCGTTCGCAAAAGCTGTCCTTATCCACGATCATTTTGATGCGCTGCCGCGCCTTCATGCGGAAATGATATCCGCAGGGGCAGACCAGATTATTGGCCCAAAGACGGCTCAGCGGGATATCCTTATGGCAGTTGGGACAGTTCTTTTCAGGCTCGCCGGCATCCTGCTGAACCGGAGCGGCGGTACGGCCGCCCTCCTCCAGCTGATTCTTTGGTTTTAAAAAATGGATCCACGCCATCCGATCACCTGCTTCCCATAAAAGTCAAATCATAATTTCCGGAGGTGAACCGCTCATCCTCCACGATCCGGAGCTGATCCTCGATATTGGTGGGGATCCCATCGATCACCAGCTCGCAAAGCGCAGCGCGCACCTTCCGCAGCATCTCCTCCCGGGTTTTGGCATAAACCACCAGCTTGCCCAGCAGGGAATCATAATACGGCGACACGGTCGTTCCCTCGATCAGGCAGGTATCGAACCGCACCGAAGGTCCCCCGGGAACGTGCAGCATCCGCAGGGTTCCGCAGCGCCCGGCATTGATCCGGCATTCGATGGCGGCGCCCTGAAGGCGGATATCCTTCTGGGTGAAATCCAGCGGGATCCCCGCCGCGATGCGGATCTGCCATTTCACCAGGTCGTAGCCGGTGAGCATCTCCGTTACGCAATGCTCCACCTGAAGGCGCACGTTCATTTCCATGAACCAGAAAAAGCCCTCCTGATCCAGCAGAAATTCCAGCGTGCCCGCCCCCACATAGCCGATTTTTTTGACCGCCTCCACAGCAAGGGCCATGATCTTCTCCCGCTGCTCCTCCCCCACCGCAGGGGAAGGCGTTTCCTCGATCAGCTTCTGATTGCGCTGCTGCATGGAGCAGTCCCGCTCCCCCAGACAAACGGCGTTTCCGTGTTCGTCCGCAAGGATCTGAAGCTCGATATGGCGCGCCGGGAAGATGTATTTTTCAAGATAGACGCTGCCGTCGCCAAAGGCGCTCTGCGCCTCGCTCGTCGCCTGATGGTACGCCTCCTCCAGCTCATCGGCGGTGCGTACCAGGCGAATGCCGCGGCCTCCGCCTCCGGCGCAGGCCTTCAGCATGACCGGATAGCCGATCCGCTCCGCCGCCTTTCCAGCCTCCTCGGCCGACGCCACCGCCTTGGTACCGGGGATCACCGAAAGACCGGTGCCCCGGATCAGCTCCTTGAGCACCGCCTTATCGCTAAGCCGCTCCATGCTCTCCGGATCCGGGCCGATAAAGACCAGCCCGTTTTTTCTGCAAAGACGGGCAAAATGGGCGTTTTCCGAAAGAAAGCCATAGCCCGGATGGATCGCCTGAGCGCCGGCAAGCAGCGCGGCGCTGATGATCTGGTTTTCATTCAGATAGCTTTCCGAAGCTTCCGGCCCGCCGATGCAGAAGCTCTGATCGGCAAGGGCCGCGTGCAGCGCGTTTCGATCCGCCTCGGAATATACCGCAACGGTGGAAACGCCCATTTCCTTGCACGCCCGTATGATCCGGACGGCGATCTCGCCGCGGTTGGCAATCAGTATTTTTGAAAACATACCCTATTCTCCCGTTATCGCAAAAGAAAATTCAGCCGATACGCACAGCTTCTCCCCCACCCAAACGGTACCTTCGGCAAAATAGAAGGGGTGCTTTGCCCGCTTGATGCTGCACCGGGTTTCCACCCGGTCGCCGGGCTTTACAGGGGCGCGGAATTTGACGTTATTGAGCCCCGTATAAACCGGAAGGCTCCCTTCTCCCATCAGATCCCGCATCAGCACGCAGGCGGACTGCGCCAGGATTTCACACAAAATCACCCCCGGCACGATCGGGTTGCCGGGAAAATGCCCCTTCAGAAAAAACTCATCGCCGCACACGGTATAATGGCCGATCGCCGTTCCGTCGCGGTTTTCTGCGTCGTCCAGCAGCAGCATGGCGTCCCGATGAGGAAGGATCTTCATGATTTCTTCTCTGTTCATCCGCTCACCTCTTGATCCGGAAAAGCTCCGTTCCAAATTCGACCACCTGATTGTTGGTCGCGCAGATTTCGGCGATCACGCCGTCCTCTTCCGCCGTGATCTCGTTCATCAGCTTCATGGCCTCGACAATGCAAAGGGTCTGCCCCTTCTTGACGCGGTCGCCGATGGATACATAGGGCGCCGCATCCTCCGCAGGAGCGGCATAGAATACGCCCACCAGCGGCGACGTTACGCTGATATAATCTCCGCTCTCCTGCTTTTCGCCGGCCGCAGGCGCCGGACCGGCCTCTACCGCCACCACCTGCTTTGCCGCCGGGCCGGTACGTTCCAGCCGCACCGCTTTGTTGTTTTCGGTGATTTCAAGCCCGGTCAGACCCAGCTCCTGCATCAGGGAAGCATATTTGCGAATATCTGTTTCGTTCATATCGTTACACCTTTCTGAAAGCCAGGCAGGCGTTATGCCCGCCAAAGCCCAGGGAATTGGAAAGAGCCAGGGTGATCTCCGCCTGCACCGCCGTTTGCGGCACGCAGTTCAGATCGCAGGCCTCATCCTGCTCCTTCAGATTGATGGTGGGGGGGATGATCCCCTCCTGCAGGGCAAACAGGCAGGCAAGAGCCTCCACCGCGCCGGCCGCGCCCAGCATATGGCCGGTCATCGACTTCGTGGAGCTGACATAGGCCTTCGCGGCGGCCTCCGCGCCCAGCGCCTTTTTGATCGCCACGGTTTCGATCACGTCGTTCATCGGCGTGCCGGTGCCGTGGGCGTTTACATAAACTACGTCCTGATCCGTATAACCCGCTTCGTCCATGGCGTCTTTCATCGCCTGGGCGCCGCCTCTGGCCTCGGGATGCGGGGCGGTGATATGATAGGCGTCGCAGGTAGAGCCATAGCCGCAGACTTCGCCGTAGATCTTTGCGCCGCGGGCTTTTGCGTGCTCATATTCCTCCAGAACCAGCGCCGCAGCCCCCTCCCCGATCACGAAACCGCCGCGCCGCCGGTCAAAGGGCAGGGACGCTTCCTCGGGATTTTCAGCAGTCGAGAGCGCCTGCATATTGACAAACCCCGCAATGGCGGAAGGACAAACCGCCGCTTCCGTGCCGCCGGTGATCACCGCATCGGCATATCCGTGGCGGATCATCCGCATCGCCTCGCCGATGGCATTGGAGCCGGAGGCGCAGGCGGTTACGGCGGGCATTGCCGCGCCGCGGCAGTCGTGCCGCAGGGCGATCATCCCGGCCGCCATATTGGAGATCATCATCGGCACAAAAAGGGGCGATACCCGGCGGGGGCCTTTTTCCAGAAGCTTTTCATGCTCCTTCTCAAAGGTTCCGATCCCGCCGATCCCGGTTCCAAACAGAACCGCGAACCGCTCCGGCGCCACCGTTCCCTCCACGCCGCTTTCCTCTACCGCCTGCTGCGCCGCGGCAACGGCGAACTGGGCATAACGGTCGGTGCGCAGGAGATCGTTGACCTCCAGATAGTCCTTCGGCTCAAAGCCCTTTACCTCCGCCGCCAGCTTGGCTTTGAATTTCTCCGTATCAAAGAAGGTGATGGGGGCGATGCCGCTTTTGCCGGCGCGCAGGCTTTCCCATGTTTCCTGCGCCGTATTTCCCACCGGAGTAACCGCTCCGATCCCGGTAACAACAACTCTTCTCTTCTCCATGATTCATTCTCCTTACATTGCGATCCCGCCGTCGACCCGCAGCACTTCGCCGGTAACATACCCTGCCGTCGCAAGGTAGGCCACAGCGTCCGCCACGTCGGCCGGATCGCCCATTTTCCCCAGCGGGATCATTTGAAGCAGCGGGTTCTCCGCCTGATCTCCAGTCATATCCGTGGCGATAAAGCCCGGCGCGACCGCGTTGCAGCGGATCCCCCGGGGCGCAAGCTCCTTGGCGATGCTTTTGGTCAGCCCGATCAGCCCCGCCTTGGACGCCGCGTAATTGCACTGGCCGGCGTTCCCCATCAGCCCCGCCACCGAGGTGACGTTGATGATGCACCCCTCCCGGTTGCGGATGAAGAATCCCGCCGTATGGCGGATCATATTGAACGCGCCCTTGAGGTTGACGGCAATGACTCGGTCAAAATCCTCTTCCTTCATCACGGCGGCCAGACCGTCGCGGGTGATGCCCGCGTTATTCACCAGAATATGGACCGTCCCAAAGGCGTCCCTGATTTTTGCCACCGTTTCCCGGACGGCGGCGGCGCTTGCAACATCGCAGCAATAGGCCTCGGCCTTTACGCCATACTGCGCCCGGAGAACGGAGCAGGCTTCCTCTGCCGCCGCGCCGTTTCCCGCATACAAAATCGCGACGTCCGCGCCGAGAGAGGCCAGCTTTTCGGCCGTCGCTCTGCCGATTCCCCGGGAACCGCCGGTTACAACAGCCACTTTTCCTTTCAGCTTCATTCCAGACCCTCCAGATATTCCGAAACAGGGATCGCCGTCACGCCGGGATCGATTTTCCCGATCATATTGACCAGCGTTCTGCCCGGCCCGATCTCTACAAACGTATCGATCCCGGCCGCGATCATGTTCCGAATGATTTTTTCCCACCGGACGGGGCTGCAGATCTGGCGGGAGAGCAGCGCCGCGGCGTCACCGTTGTACGGCTCCCCGGTCACGTTGGAATAAAGGGGAATTGCGCCCGGGCGAAGCGCCGTTTTGCGCAGCTCCTCCCCGAAATCGGCGGCAGCCGGCTCCATGAGCGGGGAATGGAACGCGCCCCTGACCTTCAGCGGGATCGCCTTTCCGCCCGCCTCTTTGACCGCCGCAAAGAAATCCGCTCTCTGCGCCGCCAGACCGGAAACGGTGGTCTGCCCGGGACAGTTGAAGTTCACCGGATAGATTCCCTCAAAGCCGGCGCAGAGCTCCTGCACCTGCTCCGGCGCCAGCTTCACGACCGCCGCCATAAAGGTATCGTATTTTTCCGCTTCCCGCTGCATCAGCTCCCCCCGCCTGCAAACAAGGCGGAAGCCGCTTTCCCGGTCGAAGATCCCCGCCACCGCGGCAGCGGCGATCTCGCCGAGGGAAAATCCGGCGACAGCCTCCGGCCGGACGCCCTTTTCCGCCAGCACCGACGCCGCCGCCAGCTCCAGGGCGAAAAGGCAGGGCTGCGTATTTTTCGTTTCCTTCAGCTGCTCCTCCGTGCCTTCAAAGCACTGGGCGGAGGTGCCGGGCCGGATCCCATCGCACATCTCAAAAACCGCCGCCGCGGCGGGGTACTGCCCGGCAAGAGCCTTCCCCATTCCGGGGTACTGATCGCCCTGGCCGGAAAAAACAAAAGCTATTTTACCCATTTTGACGCTCCCAGCAGAAGAGGCTCCGCCTCTTCCATCACTTCTTTTATGATTGCAGCGGCAGGCTGCTCCTTTTTCACCATGGCCGCAACCTGCCCGGAAAGGAAGCAGCCCTGCCGCTCGTCCCCTTCCTGCACGGCGAGCCGCAGCGCGCCGGAGCCCAAAGCCTCCAGCTCTTCATCAGGCATGCCGCCGTATTCCGCCTTGGCGTATTCCCGCGCAAACTGCGTGCGCAGGCTGCGCACGGGATGTCCCAGCCGTTTGCCGGTCACCATGGTGCAAAGATCCGTGGCCTTGAGGATTTTTTCCTTATATTTGGGATGAACGGAGCATTCCTCCGCGCTCAGAAAACGCGTTCCCATCTGAACGCCGCAGGCGCCCAGCATCAAAGCGGCCGCAACGCCGCGGCCGTCGGCAATGCCGCCGGCGGCTATCACCGGCAGGGTGGTCGCATCGCAAATCTGGGGAACCAGCACCATTGTGGTAAGCTCGCCCACATGGCCGCCGCTTTCGCCGCCCTCTGCGATCAGCGCCGAAGCGCCCAGCCGCGTCATCAGCTTCGCCATGGCCACCGAGGCCACTACCGGAATGACCCGGATGCCCGCCTCCTGCCAGCTCTGCATATATTTGGAGGGGTTTCCCGCGCCGGTCGTCACCACCTCCACCCGCTCCTCCGCCACCACCTGGGCGACCTCGGAGGAAAAGGGGCTCATCAGCATGATATTGACGCCGATCGGCGCCGCCGTTGACGCACGGGCGATGCGGATCTGCTCCCGGACATAGTCCCCCGGCGCATTCCCGGCGGCTATAATACCAAGGCCGCCGCCATTTGAAACAGCGGCGGCCAGTTTACCGTCTGCGATCCAAGCCATACCACCCTGAAACACCGGGTAGCGAATACCCAGCATCTCACAAATCTCTGACTTTATCATCGCTTCAGCCCTGCTTGCTCTGGATGAATTTATCCAGATCATCAACGGTTTCAACCTTCTGATCCAGCTCGATTTCAATGCCGATCTCGTCTTCCAGGCTCATCAGCAGCTCTACCGTATCCAGAGAATCAATCCCCAGCTCGGAAAATTTGCTCTCCGGCTTTACGGCGGAAACGTCGCACCCGGTGCGCTCGGCAACAATCTTAGCAATCGCGTCAAAGTACATATCAATATGCCTCCATATTTTTATTTTCAAGCGGCGTTTTGCCGCCTGTTCGCAAGCCATTATACACCCGCCCCTGTTCCGCCAGGTCGCCCGCAGAGTTCCTCCAGCGTTCCAGATCTGGAAAATTTTTGATTTTTTTCCTCTCCGCAAAAATCCCTCCCGGCGCCCGACATTTTCCACCGGAATCGCTTGACAAAAAAAGAAATCGTGCTATAATAGTAATCCGCAAAGGACAAAGGCGTTCTGCGGAATGTTTTTGTCCTCTTTTTATAACGAGAGAAGGGAAAATATGAGCAAAAAAAGAAAGATTGTTTCACTCGTTGTTTGGCTGGCTCTGATCGTTGCAACGCTGGCCGGCGCCATCCTCTGCGGGACAGGCCAACGGGCGGAAACCATCCAGGAAACCATGCGCGACGCCGTTTTGCATGAAACCAACAAGGTGCGTCTTTTTGGGCTGCTGGAGGTCAATCCCGCCGTGATTTCCTCCCTGGTCGTCGTGGGGATTCTGCTGGCCGCCGCGCTTCTCATCCGGATCTTTTTCATTCCGCGGTTCAAGCGGGTGCCCGGCAGGGCGCAGCTCCTGCTGGAGCAGCTGGTCGGATTTTTTACCGATCTGGGCAAGGGAAACAGTCCCCACCGCTACCGATTCCTCAACGCCTATATCTTCGGCGTGGGCGTCTACATTTTTTTCGGAACGCTTTTTGAGCTTCTCGGGCTTCAGGTTTCCACCACCCACGGAAACACCATCGCCCTGCCGGCTCCGCTCTCCGATATCAATGCCGCCATCGCCGTGGGCTGTTTTTCATACCTGGTCATTCTCATCGGCGGCATTTCCGCCAACGGGCTTCGGGGCCTGGGACGCACCCTCAAGGAGTTTTCCCTGCCCATCTCCATGAGCTTCCGCCTTTTCGGCGCCCTGCTCAGCGGCCTGCTGGTTACGGAGCTGGTCTACTATTATGTGGGGCTGAGCTTTGTTCTGCCGGTGGTGATCGCCGTCCTCTTTACGCTGCTTCACGCGCTGATTCAGGCTTATGTGCTGACCATGCTCACCTCCGTCTTCTATGGCGAGGTGACCGAGGCGCCGCGGCCCAAACCCAAAAAAAGCAAAAAACAACTGGAATCATAAACAAAGGAGAAAATCAAAATGAAGGTATTGGCTAAATTTTCTGTTCTGATTGTCATTCTTGCGCTGCTGACAGCGCTTTCCATCGGCGTCTGCGCCCAGCCTGCCACCGCAGAGTCTGCCGCTGCGGAAACCGCCCAGACCGCCGCCGCGGAGGATTCCTCCGGCATGAAGGCCGTTGCATCGGCTGTCGCCGTGGGTCTTGCCGCCGCCGGCGCCGCCATCGGCATGGGCATCGCCATTGCCAAATCGGCGGACGGGATCGCCCGCCAGCCTGAAGCGGAGGGAAAAATCCGTACCGCGCTGATGCTGGGTCTTGTATTTGTGGAAACGGTTGTGATCTATGCCCTGATCATTGCCATCCTGATTATCTTTGTGCTTTAAGGCAGGTGTAGCGATCATGGGAATCCCCCTCAATATCGACTGGCAGCAGATTTTGCTGCATATTTTCAATCTGATCATTCTTGTGGGCGGGCTTTACTTTTTATTATATCAGCCCGTTAAAAAATTCATAGAAAAACGGGAAGCTCTTTATCAGGAGATGGACCGCGAAGCCTCCGAGAAGCTGAAAAACGCCCAGGAGCTGGAAAAGAAGGCGCAGGAGCTTCTGGATCATGCGGACGACGAAATCACCGAGCGTCGCATCAAAGCGGAAGCGGAGCTGAACGAGCGCGACGCCGCCCAGCTGCTCAGCGTGGAAAAGGAAGCAAAGCGAATCATTGCCGAGGCGCAAAAAGCGGCGGAAGAGGAGCGGCGCTCCATTCTGGACCACACCGATAAGGAGATCCTTATCATGACCAAAAAGGCGGCGGCGCAGATGGTGCATACCAGCACGGAAGAGGCCTACCGTCAATTCCTGGAAGCGGCGGAAAGGGATGAGGGCCATGCGTAAACCGGCAAAGCTTTTCAGCAACACTCCGCCCAGAGAGGAATATTTCCGCCGCTTTGAGGCTTTTATCCGAAAAAAATACGGCGATGAGATGGTTCTGGAGTGGGTGGAGGATCCGAGCATCCGGAGCGGATTCCGCCTGGAGGTCGGTTCTCATGTTTACGACTGGAGCGAAAAAGGGCTGCTGCTGCAGTTCAAGGAGTCCATCAACGAGCTGCACCACACCGACGAGCTTTCCATCATCCCGCTGCTTCAGGACTTTCTGCAGAACTGGACGCCCAAGGTGCTGGCGGAAGAAATCGGCGAGGTTCTGACGGTGGGGGACGGAATTGCCACCGTTTCCGGCCTGGAAAACGCCGCTTACGGGGAGATCCTGCTTTTTGAATCGGGGATCCGCGGCATGGTGCAGGAGCTGCGCCGGGATAAAATCGGCTGTATTCTCTTTGGGGACTGCGATCAGGTAACCCAGGGCAGCGCCGTAAAGCGCACCGGGAAAACCGCCGGAATGCCGGTGGGATCCGGCTTTATCGGCCGGGTGGTGGACGCGCTTGGCAGGCCGGTCGATCATAAGGGGGGCATCAGCTTTACGCAGTATCGCCCCATTGAGCGTCCCGCTCCCGGGATCATCGACCGCCAGAGCGTCAATGAACCGCTGGAAACCGGGATCCTTGCCATTGATTCCATGTTCCCGATCGGCAAAGGGCAGCGGGAGCTGATCATCGGCGACCGCCAGACCGGAAAAACCTCCATCGCGGTAGACGCCATCCTCAACCAGAAGGGAAAGGACGTTATCTGCATCTATGTTGCCATCGGCCAGAAGGCAAGCTCGGTTTCCCAGCTGGTGGAAAAGCTTGCCGCCGCCGGCGCCATGGACTATACCGCCGTGGTTATTTCCAGAGCCAGCGACCCCGCCTCCCTCCAATATATCGCCCCTTACGCGGGCTGCGCCCTGGGGGAATACTTCATGGAAAAAGGCCGGGACGTGCTGATCGTCTACGACGATCTTTCCAAGCACGCCGTGGCATACCGCGCCCTCAGCCTGCTGCTGGAGCGCTCCCCCGGACGGGAAGCCTATCCGGGCGATGTTTTCTACCTGCATTCCCGGCTGCTGGAACGCGCCGCCCATCTTTCGGAGGAGCGGGGCGGCGGCAGCATGACCGCGCTGCCCATTGTTGAAACCCAGGCGGGCGACGTTTCCGCCTATATCCCCACCAATATCATTTCCATCACCGACGGTCAGATCTTTCTGGAAAGCGGGCTTTTCCTTTCCGGCCAGCGCCCGGCGGTAAACGTGGGGCTCTCCGTATCCCGTGTCGGCTCCGCGGCTCAGACCAAGGCGCTAAAATCGGCGGTGGGCACCCTGCGGCTGGATCTTTCCCAGTACCGGGAAATGGAGGTCTTTACCCAGTTTTCCAGCGATCTGGACGATGCCACCAAAGAAAAGCTGGCCTACGGGCAGGGGCTGATGTATCTTCTGCGCCAGTCCAACGGCGCGGCTCTGACCCAGTTTGAGCAGACGATCCTGCTGATCGCGGCGCTGGGCAAGATTTTGACCGATATCCCCCTCGATAAAATTTCCACCTTCAAAAAAGGGATGCTGCGCTATATTCAGAAAAACGCGCCGGATCTCCGCGCCATTGCCGATAACGACCAGGCTTTCGACGATAAGCTGAAGGAAGAGATCATCGAGCTGGCTCAGGCGTATAAAAAGACCTTTCGGGTCTGAGGTGAAGCATGGCAAACGCAAGGGAGATAAAAAGCCGCATCAGCGGCATCCGGGAAACCCAGAAGATCACCAAGGCCATGTATCTGATCTCCTCCGCCAAAATGAGCAAGGCCCGGGCGGAGCTGAATAAAACGCGGCCGTATTTCAGCGCCCTGCAGCAGGAGATCAAAAGAATCTTCCGCACGGCGGGAGATGTGGAGAGCGTCTACTTTTATCCCGATGAAGCGCCGGAGCATCACGAGGGCGTCTACGCCTGCCTGGTGATTACGGCGGATAAGGGGCTTGCCGGCGCATATAATCAGAATATTCTCAAGGAGGCCGGGCGGCTGCTGGCCGAGCATCCCGCGACCAAGCTGTTTGTTGTCGGCGGGTATGGGCGGCACTATTTTTCCAAAAAGAACATCCCCATTGAGCGCAGCTTTCTTTATACGGCGCAAAACCCCACCATGCACCGGGCCAGAGAGATCTGCGACGTCCTTTTGGAGGAATTTCACTCCGGAGCGGTTTCCAAGATCATTTTGATCTATACCGATCTGCGAAACGGTATGGAGGCGGAATGTAAAAACGTGCGGCTGCTGCCCTTTCATAAGGATCAGTTCCGCACCCATGAAAACGAAAAAGCCATATCGGCGCCCTTTGAATTTACGCCTTCCGTAACGGCGGTTTTGGACAATATGATGCGCAGCTACATCTCCGGCTATATCTACAGCGCGCTGGTGGACAGCTTTTGCAGCGAGCAGCAGGCGCGGATGACGGCCATGGACGGCGCAAACAGAAATGCGGACGATCTGCTCAGAGAGCTATCGGTGCAGTATAACCGGGTAAGGCAGAGCGCCATTACCCTATCGATCACCGAGGTGTCCTCCGGCGCCGCGGCGCAGCGCAGAAAGTCAAAAGAGGAGGAATCGTAAATGAAAACCGGAAAAATCGTAGCGGTTTCGGGTCCGGTTGTAGACATCGCCTTTGAGCAGGAGGCGCTCCCCAAAATCAACGAGGCCCTTTCCCTGAAAATCAACGAAAAAGAATATATCATTGAAGTGGAATCCCATATCGGATCAGGCGTTGTGCGCGGGATTCTCATGGGAGCCAGCGAAGGCATTGCCCGTGGAATGACCGTAACCGCCACCGGGAGCGGGATCCGGGTACCGGTGGGGGACTGCACCCTGGGCAGGATGTTCAACGCCCTCGGCCATCCCATCGACGGCGGCGACGAAATCCCGGCGGATACCGAGCGCTTTTCCATCCATCAAAAGCCGCCCGCCTTCGATCAGCAGCAAACGGCGGTGCAGATCCTTGAAACCGGGATCAAGGTCATCGATCTGCTGGAGCCTTATGCAAAAGGCGGAAAGATCGGTCTTTTCGGCGGCGCCGGCGTGGGCAAAACCGTGCTGATCCAGGAGCTGATCCATAACGTGGCCACCGAGCACGGCGGCTACTCGGTTTTTGCCGGCGTGGGGGAACGCAGCCGGGAGGGAAACGAGCTTTTTTACGAAATGAAGGAAAGCGGCGTCCTCCAGAAAACGGCGCTGGTTTTCGGCCAGATGAACGAAACGCCCGGCGTCAGA
Organism: uncultured Clostridia bacterium; assembly: GCA_944387895.1. Classification (GTDB taxonomy): domain Bacteria; phylum Bacillota; class Clostridia; order Oscillospirales; family QAKW01; genus QAKW01. Next base: position 6,314 of record CALXGQ010000031.1, on the reverse strand, counting down.
ATGCGGGTGGCGCTCTCTGCCCTGACCATGGCGGAATATTTCCGTGATCACCGGCAAAAGGACGTTCTTTTATTTATCGACAACATTTTCCGGTTCGTTCAGGCGGGCAGCGAGGTTTCGACCCTGCTGGGCAGAATGCCCTCGGCCGTGGGCTATCAGCCTACTCTGGCCAACGAAATGGGCGCTCTGCAGGAGCGGATCACCTCCACCCAGAACGGATCCGTCACCTCGGTTCAGGCGGTTTATGTCCCGGCGGACGACCTGACCGATCCGGCGCCCGCCACCACCTTTTCCCATCTGGACGCCACAACCGTTCTGAGCCGTAAAATCGCGGAGCAGGGAATTTATCCGGCTGTTGATCCGCTGGAATCCACCTCCCGTATTCTGGAACCTTCCATCGTGGGCAGGGAGCATTACCGGGTCGCCAGAAAGGTGCAGGAAATTCTTCAGAAATACAACGATTTGCAGGATATCATCGCCATCCTCGGCATGGAAGAGCTGAGCGACGCCGACCGCCTGATCGTTACGCGGGCGCGGAAAATCCAGCGGTTCCTTTCCCAGCCGATGCACGTGGCGGAAAAATTCACAGGCGTCAAGGGCGTTTACGTTCCTCTGCAGGAAACCATCAAAGGCTTTGCCGCCATTGCCGACGGCGAAGCGGATGCGTATCCGGAAGAGGCCTTCTTCAACGCGGGAACGCTGGACGACGTGGTCAAAAAGGCGGCGGCGTTATGAACAGTTTTTCTCTTTCCCTTCTGGCCGCAGACGATCCCTTCTACATCGGACCCTGCCTTTCGGTGGTCGTGCCCACCCCGCAGGGAAGATACGGCGTTCTGGCGCACCACAGCAACGCCATCTCCGCCATAACGCCCGGCCTGCTGGAATTTACCCTGCCCGACGGGGAAAAGCGCAGAGCCGCCGTTTCGGAGGGCATGATCAAAATCGAAAACAACGAGGTTCTGATCCTGGTCGATTCCGCCGAACGGCCGGAGGAAATCGACGTAAAACGGGCGCAGCGCGCCGCCGATGAAGCAAAGGAGGCCATTCTTCAAAAGAAAAGCATCATGGAGAACCGCGCCGCCCAGGCTTCTCTGGCCCGGGCGCTGAACCGGCTGAAGCTCGGCGGGCGCAAGTTCTGACGCGCCCTTCTTCCCTTATGCGCCCGACCCTGCCCGGCAGCGCCCGGAAAAAACGGCGCCCTCATGCGGCGCACAAACCAAACAGGAAAGCCCCCTGCGGCGGGAACCGATCCGATGATCGGTTCCGCGCAGGGGGCTTTTGCAATGATAAGGCTGTCAACGGAAAGCCGCGTTTTTCGGAAGCTTTCGTCCTAAGACAGTTGCTGCATCAAATAAACGGCATCGTAGATCCTGACGATGGAATCCCGGTTTACATCGCACGCATCGGGATCCGCATCCATCGTCCCACCATTGATATAGCGAAGCAGTATCACCACATCGTTCATTTGGACAGCTCCGCTCATATCGGTATCACCGGCACGCAATGTTTTAATAGCAGCCTCTGCCTCCGCGATGCCGGATTCGATTTCATTCTGCGTCAGGGTATAGGCTGAAAGAAGGCTGCGCACCCCGGCCATCTGCTGCGCATACCGGCGCCTCATCTCCGGGAGATATCCTTCTTTCATCCATGCATCCGCCTCCCGGATCGCCTGTTCCAAAGGACTCTTATCGGCGCTGACCCAAACCGTGCAGCGATTGCTCCTGCCGCCAACCGCGGCTGTTATCCTTGTAACGCCGGGCTGATGGGCGGTAACAACGCCGTCTGTGCTGACCGTTGCGATCCCGGCGTCCTCCGTATCCCACGCAGTCGTCATTCCCTCAAGACCGGCGGGAAGAGAAACATCAAGAGCAGCCGTTTCTCCCATGGTAATGGCAATCGCTTTGGGGGAGATCAGCAGATCGGTTTCCACGTCGGCAAATTCAAAGGTATAGGTTTCTCCCGCCCGGGCGGCAAATCGGACACAGTTTTCTGCCAGAACCTCAGCCGGGATCGCATTGCCGGAAGAATCAACAACCGCAGCATAGGCGATCCCCTCTCCCTTTACGGTCATCTGATCACAAGCCGCGCCCGTTTGCAAAACCGCCGCGGTAAGAGCGCCGTTTTCCCAGAAAAGATCCACCTCCGCATCGCCTCTGGCTCTCAGGCCGGAAACAGCGCCGCTGCTCCGGCTCGGCAAGCTGGACAAACTTCTCATTCATCAGATAGTCAAGGGAAACTTCCCGTTCCCATTTCCGGCGCAGCTTCAAAATTGTATCTATGGCTGCGTGACGAATGACAATCTTGCAAAAGGCATTGAATGTGTACTGGATATGCACTTTGTAGGCTTCATCTTCGGTCATGGAAATTCCTCCTTTCTGATAATAGTGCGGGGCGGCAGCACTCCTTGCTGTCGCCCCTTGATTGCCTGCCTGCAAAGGCGGGCGGGGCTGTCAACGGCGGCGCGTATGCGCCGTTCATCTTGATCGTTGACTGGCTCGGCTGGCTTTGCTATCGCTGCCACTTTTCTGAAAAATAGCGATAAGAAAGACTAATGGTGCTTATTACAAAACTGATTGGTCTGCAAAGCAAAATTCCAATAAATCCTATACAATCATTTAAGTAAAAAGCCAAGATTGTCCTGACACTTAACTCAAGTATGGTATTGAAAAGTGGGTATGCAACTTCTCCGGCACCTCGTAAAAAATTTGTAAGCAGATACAAGCTGACACAAAACGGAAAGGTGAAGGAAATAATATGCAAATATTTCACGCCTATTTCAATTACAGCTTTTTCATTCCCAACAAGCAGAAACATGAAAGTTGGGGCAAATATCCAGATAACAGATATTGTGATTATACAAATGAAAAAGGCTATTTTGAAACTTGCCCTCACACCTTCCTGTGTACGTTTTAATTGTTTTGCTCCAACATTTTGGCCCACAAAGACGCTAAGTGCAGTTCCTAAGTTAACGGCCGGAATTGTTAAAATGCTTTCGATTTTGTAGGCCGATGTGTATGCAGATATTGCATTAACGCCATATTGGTTGATAAGCCCTTGAATAAAAAACATGCTTACGGCGGAAGCACTGTTTTGAATAATTCCTGTTATGCTCAATTTCAAAATCGGCAATACTCTGTGCAAATTAGGATGGACTACAAAAAACGCTTTATCAAAATGATATAAATATATAATAGTCACGCCTGCGGTGATTGACTGTGAGATTACCGTTGCAGCGGCTGCTCCCAGTACACCCATACCCAACGCTCCAACAAACAGTAAATCCAGAAGAATATTCAGCACACAAGAAATTCCTATGTTTTGTACGGGAAATTTGGAATTTCCTTTTGCTCTGATAATTGCCGAATAAAAATTGTATATGGCAGAACAGGGAATACCTACCGCTATCATTCTCCAGTAGCTTGTGGCAGTTTCTAAAATATTTTCGGGGATATTCATTGCTCTAAAAATTCCATATCCGCTTATCAATGCCAGAATGGAAAGTCCGAACCCAACAATAGTTGTAATCGCATGAACAGTGCCGATACATTCCTGCGCATCAACTTGTTTTTGTGCGCCATAACACTGAGATACCAAAATGGAAATTCCAGAAGAAACGCCCAGCAGAACACTATTTACTATTAGCATGGGAACATAGGAATTTCCAACTGCGGATAATGCTTCCTTCCCTAACATTTGACCGACAATCATACTATCAAAAACATTATAAAGGTTTTGAAAAATACTACCAGCCAATAGTGGCAGAGAAAAGTGCAGTAAGGCTTTTTGGGGCGTTTCTGTTATCATTTCTGACTTCATCATTTTTGGGAGATAAATTTTGTAACTGCCGGACGCAACGCAAGTCCTAAAGGAACCGCCACAACAACAGAGATAACAGCATTTACACTTGACACGACGCTCTTTTGCGCCACGGTAAGCATAACAGCCTCTAATGGAAGTCCTAAAACAAAACGGTCTTCGATAAAGGTTTTAAAAATATAAAGTAAGACGTAAAGGAAAGCTCCCGCCGTTGAGCCGCCGATAAATCGCATTTTCAGTCCTACGCTACATCTGGATATAATTTTTCCGCATAACCACGCCATAATAAACTTAAATGCAAATGTAAAAGGAGCAGATGTAATGTACGCTGGATTTGTTAAATCAAAAAACATAGAACCTATCCCAGCCGCAAGTCCTCCCGGTGTTGCTCCCAGAAGCATACCAGATAACAGGCACATTACATTCCCCATATGCAGTCGAGTGCTGCCGATTGCCGTTGGTATTGGAATTTGCAAAAATGCAGACGCTACATAGACTGCCGCTGCCATAATTCCGATAAGCGTAATATCTTTTACTGTGATTTTTTTCATATTCTCTCGTCCTCCATTCCTTAGCTATATGTTCTCATTATAGCCTTGCTATTGTAGCCATACAATGTTAGAATTGTATTGCATACAATTTGGGCTTTGAAAGGAGAAAAAGATATGCCGGTTAATTCATTTGAAAATTATCCCATGTCGTGGAAGCCGAAAAAAACAGACCTTGAAAAACCATACTATCTATCCATAGCTGCCCGTCTTGAAAAAGACATTTTCAGCGGTCTTTTGCCAGAAAACACAAAACTGCCGCCTCAAAGAGAGTTGGCCGACTTTTTGGATTTGAATTTAAGTACAATCACAAAAGCATATAAACTTTGCGAATTAAAAGGACTTTTGTATGCGGTAACAGGAAAAGGCACCTTTGTTTCTCCGAGAGTTTCTGTTCAAGACACTTTTCTCGATAAAAATAGCACTGTTATTGAAATGGGAATGATTAAACCATTTTACGAATGTAATCAAAGCGTTTTAAGTGCTGCAAAAAACGTACTGAATACCCCGGATAATATCCGTCTTTTTGAATACAGCAATCCTCTCGGAACAGAACGGCAGATTAAAGCCGCTCGAAAATGGCTTCATCATTTTGGTATCGACGCAGCAAAAGAAAATATCCTATTATCGGCTGGCGCACAAAACGCTTTATCTGTTGTGCTGATTTCCATGTTCAATGCGGGAGATAAAATCGCAGTAGACAGCTTTACTTACACGAATTTTAAGGGACTTGCCAATTTTCTTCATATACAGCTAATTTCCGTTGAATCTGATGAATTTGGAATGTCCCCACACTATCTGATGCAGACTTGCAAAAATGCAGAAATAAAAGGGATTTATCTCATGCCAACATGCAGTAATCCCGCAAGTGTTTTTATGCCAGCTTTTCGCAGACAGGAAATTGCCGACATTGCGCATAAATTTCAGTTGTTGTTGATTGAAGATGATATTTATTCTTTTTTAGCCCCTAATGGAGTAAAGTCCTTTTTCTCCATACTTCCAGAACAAACCGTCCATATTTGCAGCGTTTCAAAATCCCTGTGCGCGGGACTTCGTGTAGCATTTTTAGCTTTCCCGGCAAAGTACAGAGAAATATTGGTTGCCGGTATGCTCAATATCAATCTGAAAACCGTTTCCATGAATGGAGAAATTGTTGCGGAATTGATTGAAAGTGGTACGGCTCTGAATATCGTTCGTCAAAAAATTGCGCTTGCAGAAAGGCGAAATACTATTTTTAAATCTGTTTTCGATGTACCCAAACGCGATAACATCGCACGTTTCTTTTTCTGGCTTCCACTTCCAGAACATTTGACAAGTGAGGAAATGGAATTGTTAGCATTACAAAAGGGAGTGCATATTTTAGGCTCTCACCGTTTTGCCATGCAAAACGAACAAAAATCATCTTACATACGGGTATCTGTTACTTCGCCCGATACGGAAGATGATTTAAGAAAAGGTTTAATGATTTTGAAAAATATTTGTAGAGATAGTACAGTAAATTTCATCGTCTAAGTTACGGAATAGCAGGCGGTTGTCTATTAAATTCTTGTGTGTTACTTTATGGCACATGAGCATTCTTTCAAGGCTTATTCTATTGGCCTTTACTCCATATGTATACATGAGGGGCAGTAACGTCTCCACGCCTGAAATACCCGCAGGCATATCAAAGCATGAATTACTGGCCCTCTTTACACTTCGTGCAAATGCACAGTGATCAGAGGATACACACTGAATCGTATCATCCCGCAAAGCCTCAAACAGGGCCTCTGTGTCCTCCCGCGTACGCAACGGAGGCGATGCAATGGCAAGAGCAGCATTGTCCGTACAATAAACCTCCTCTGTCTTGATGAGATAGTGTGGACAGGTCTCGCACATAATCATTATGCCGCGTTTTCTTGCGCCGCGTATAAGTTCTGCCGCTTCAGCTGTAGAAACATGGGCGATATACAA
>CALXGQ010000030.1 GCA_944387895.1 uncultured Clostridia bacterium | reverse complement strand
GCACAGCTTGAAACGGCAATTTCCAATCAGGTTAAAAATATGCGTGATGCTGGTGATGACCTGAAACGCTTTATTCAGAAAGATATACAAGACCTATCCAACGAATTGCGTGAAATTGGCATCCTACTTGAAAAGTTAGAAGGCAGCAAGCTAAATCAGATGTACGCTGTCCGAAATATTGAAGAAATAAAAGAAAGGCTGTTGTCCTTCGGTAAATACGCAGAGGACGCACAGCCGGATGTGCTGGTAACGCTGATATAAACCTTTGTGGAGCGGATTTATATTACCGATGAAAATGATGAGCGTCACTGCCACATCTTCATCAAAGGTTGCTCGAAAGAAGATTACGATGACTTCTTCCGGGCAACCGGTTACATATCCGGTGCGGGAAAAACAGGTACTATCACATCCAAATTGCCTTTGTGTGATTCAGATGAGTGTTGCAAAACCTACAATGCCGAGAAAGTTTAAAAACTGCCGGGTTTTGCGCAAAATAACAGCTAAAAAACACACATCGCTCTCAAAAGCCCGCCGCAATGCGGCGGTGAGATAAGAATTTTTTGAGGGACGACATACAGCCGTCCCTCTCTTTTTTCTTAAAACACCACGCTTAATGCGGCGGGCTTTGGGAAAATGTTTTCGGAATTGGGCGGTTTCAGAGACCCTCTGCCGTCAGCGCAGGCTGCGGCGGCGGCAATATTCCTTCCAGCCTTCGTCTACCAGCCCGCAGGCATATTCGGAAAAGCTCTGGTGGTTCGCCGCGTCCGCCAGCCGGGCGGTCAGGCCGAAGGAAATCACCGTCAGGACGCAGAACGCGCCGTAGCGCAGATAAAAAAGAAAGGTCTGCACCATATGCCCCCGGATGGAGCGCCGGCCGATTTGGATCGCCTGCAAAATACCTGCGTCCGGGAATCGGAGCAGCACATATTTACAGAGAACATACCGCAGATAGATCACCATCATGCCGATCAATACGCCGCACCAGAGCCCGATGGAAAGGCCGACCAGCCAGGGCGAGCCCAGCATAAATTCGGCAGCCAGCAGAAAGGGGTTCTCGTGGACAGAAAAAATATTCTCTCCGGAGATGATCAATCCGATAAAAAACAGCAAAACCTCAACCATCGCCGCAAGAAAAAGAACCAAAAGCCGCTCCAGATACACCAGCAGCTTTTTCAAAATGGAAACAATCGTGGCCTTAGTCAGCAAAACCGGATTACGAAACAGGAAAAAAATCGCCCGAAAATTCGCTTCGCCCTGGGCGGAAAGGATAAAGTATTGCGATATCCCATATGAAAAAGGCGTATATAAAACAGAAGAAAAAACAAGAATCAACGCGGCGGACCAGTAAAAGCCACGGTTTAACTGAAGGCGGAAGGTGGTATAAAAATCCTTGTTGATATGAAATAAAAAAAGTCCGCCCAGCGACAATAAAAACAACAGCAGAAACGCAAGGATCGTCATAACAGCATATAAGATGCCTCGTCCTTCTGCAATGGCTCTGCGCCGCTTTTGAAACATATTCTCCCTCCTTCCTCCTATATTCTCCGTATTTAAACCCGCGCCGCGGCAGGTTCTCCGCGACGGAAAAAGACCAGCCCGATCAGGCGCTCCGCACCGGGAAAAACCCGCCCGCAACAGGCTCCCGATCAGGGTGGCGGGCGCAGACATCCGATCAGGGCAGGCGGGCGGTTCCGGTTCCGGCTTCGGCCCGGAGCAGGAAGCGCCCCTTTCCCGCCGCAACGCCGAAATAACCCGAGCGGAGAGGGCCACACCCCGCCGACAAAGCCACCCATCGGAACAACCCTGCTAAAAGCGGCGTGCTCCGCCGGTGCAAAGAATACCCCGCCGGACAAAGCGTACTGCGCCATCTGCGGCAACCACTTAAAAAAAGGGGATGCTGCAAACATCCCCTTTTTTTTACTATTTAATTACCACTCGAACAAAATGGTAGTCGGCAGCAAGCTGGCGTTCAGAATCTGAGAAACACGGCCGGTATCCTTCACGCCGTCGATCTCCTGATTCGGTGCGCCTTCCATGAAAGCACTCCAGGTCGTATGGATCGCCGGATCATAAATCGTATTGATTTCATCCTTATGGTACATCGGCTGGGTTACCAGAGCGGCATTATTATCAAAGAAGGTCAGACCCAGGAAATAAGCCCGGTTCGTTGCGGCAACATCCGGATCCTGCCCTTCCACAGTATTAGACATACCATTGCCGTTGCCATAGAAATACTTGCTGTATTCCGGATAAACGGCATTGACGTCCACAGCCTTTTCAGCCCATGCACGAACACAGGAGATCCCGATGTTCTCTTTCATGTCCTGATACCGATCCTGCTGCTCCGTTGTCATCAACTCAAGATAAGGAGTTTCATACTCGGCCTTCCAGATCTTGGTATACTCTTCGGCAATGCGAAGGGCGACAGAGGGATTCTGGCAGGTCTTCATCACGGCAAATCCGCCGGCCCAACCGGCAACCGGAGTAACGATTTCCTTGGCATAGGAATCATCGCCGGCAGCAGCGCTCTCCTCGTCCGCCTGAACTTTAGAAGCAAAGTCCTCGGCGGTCATCGCACGGTAGGTATCTTCATAAGTTTCGCCATAGGGATAAGCGACAAAATCCCAATCGGAAGCCGTCAGCTCGCCCATCGCGTATACTTCATCGAAATCGGTGAGTTCACAGGCCAGGAAGGAATAGCTCTTCACCGCGTCTGTTCCGGTATAGCGGTTGAACAGTTTTTCATAAATCGTTCCGGTGCTCCACGCGGAGGCGTTCTCGAAGGCGCCCACAAAGTTGACGGAGTCCGTGCCCTTGACGGTCCAGTACCAGGACTGCACCGTGTCCACATTCTTGCTCTTGGCAGCATCCATCACCAGCGTAGACATCCCGGTATTGGCGCTGAGGTTAAAGCCCATGCAGTCCTCCATGCCATACCAGATATCCAGACCGTTGATGGCGTCCATCACCGAAGCGATGCCGACGTTGGTTCCGCTGGTGCTGGCTTTGAGCATTTCGGTAAAGGCGTCGATGCCCCAGGTGCGGTTGTTATACATCTCAACGGGATCGGTCACGCTGATCTCGCGGTATACAGTAGTGCTGCCTTCCGTATCAGTTACAGAGGATTCCTGAAGGGTGGCCGTCTGGACATTGGCTTTATTATAGGCCAGCAGATAGGGAGCGCCGATGCCGGAGGCAACATGATAATGCTTGATTGCCTGATCCAGATCGTCCATGGTATAGAACTTCTCCGTAAAGACCGAGGAGAAGGTATTCAGCTCATCGCCCAACTCCAGATTGATGTAGGAATTGATGGCCTGGGTAAAGGTATGGACATCGCCCCAGTTGGAGTTATCCACATACATGAGATCCACGCTATCGCCCGAAAGAACCGCACGGCGGCAGGCGGCAGTATAGGCAGAGCCGGTGCCGACTCTTCTTACGTTTACCGCACAATTATACTGGGCGGCAAGCGCTTCTACCGCTTCGTTTTCATCATCGATCGGGAAATCATCGGGAACCAGGACCTTGATCGACCGGCCGGAAAGCAGCTCGTCGCTGACGCCGGTGGCGCTGTATGCAACGCCGCGGGTCACCTTCATGTTGGTGATCATCTCATCGATCTTGCTGAGCAGGGTCTCCGCTGTAAAGGTGGAGGTAAAGGGACTCAGCTCCGGATCCGGCTCGATCACGGGCTCATCGTCGCCGTCGTCCGGTTCGGGCTCATCTTCACCATCGTCAAGAGGAGGCCCGACGTAATTATATTCTTCTTCCGTTGTGGGATCCTCATAAGTAAAGGTGGGAATAATCAGCAGGTCGCTCAATTTACTGCTGATATCCGATCCGTTATTGGCCGCGCCGGAAGGCCGTTGGATATAGTTACAGCCGGCCATCGAAACCAGCACCACCATCACCAGCAAGCCTGCCAGGATTTTTCTGACTCTCATGTGAATACCTCCTGAAATAGCCTGAACTATATGGATATATATTATATCGTTTATAGTATAGCATACCTCGGGAAGTACTTCAAGAAAAATTTTCGAATTAGCAGACATCAACAATTGATGTCGATGAATTTTGTGCATTTTTTACAACGTCTGTTGGTGCGTCCCCCATTCCTCTTTGGCGGAAACAATCAAAAAATTCATTCTTGCCTGCAGCGCCAGCAGTTCATAGGAAATCGCGTCCACCAGAAGCGGTTCATTGATCAGAGAAAGCTTTGTTTCCAGATTATCGATCCGCTGCCGAAGGCTGATCAGCTCATCCCGATAGGTTGGAGCCTGCTTTTTCATCTTCATCACCTCACTCCTATTTATTGCCGCCTTTCATTATATTTATGCGCATACACTTGAAAAAATCCGGCATATATAGTATAATCATCTAAATCTTTATGAGATAAGGAGGCATGGCGGATATGGAACGTCTTCCCGCATGGATGAGAAACAAATGGGTGCTCTTCGGGCTATCGGCCGGAGCGGCTTTGATCATCGGGCTGCTGGTTTTTCTGCTTTTTCTGCGCGGACCGATCGCCACGTCCCTGACCAGGCAGGGTCAGGCCGCGCTGGAGGCGGAGGATTTCAGCAAGGCCGCCGATAAATTTTCCGCCGCCCTCACCCTGAAATCAAACCGTGAAGAAATTTACCTGGGCTACGCAAACGCCCTGATCGGGCTGAAGGACTACGACGAAGCGGTTCAAATCGCCGAAAAGGGCATTGAAAAAATGAGCGGAGCGGAATCCCTCTATCTCTGCAAGGTTCAGGCGCTGGTCGGCGCCGGAAAAATCGGGGAAGCGGCTGAATTTCTGGACAACATCGAGGATTCCTACATAAATAAAAAAATACAGGACGAACGGCCGACCGATCTGAGCTACTCCCCCGCTCAGGGGAAATACAGCAAAACCCAGAAGGTGACGATCGACGGGCGGGACGGAGAAACGATCTACTATACGCTGAACGGCGAAACCCCCACCATAAACTCCACCGTCTACAAAGAGCCCATTACCATCAGCTCCACCACGACCCTTACCGCGATCGCGGTGAGCGAGAACGGGCTTGTTTCGCCCATTTTACAGCTCAACTACGAAATCGACAACGCCAATGAAGCCATCGAATTTACCGATACAAAGGTTGAAGCCATGGTCCGCGCCGCGCTGGACCGGCCTTCCGGCACCCTTCAGGCCTCCCAGCTGACGGCGGTGACGGAGCTTTCCAGCGGGATGGCCGACGGCAGCATTCGCAGCCTGAAGGATCTGGAATATTTGCCGGCGCTGAAAACCCTTTCCCTCAACAATGAGCTTCTGATCGACGACTATACGCCGCTGGCGGGGCTTTCCGGCCTTTCGCAGCTTTATATCACCGGCTGCGCCCTTTCCGACGCGGATCTGGCGGCGGTCAACGCCCTGACCGGGCTGACGGAGCTGGATATCAGCGACAACTGCATCACCGCGCTGGACGGCATCTCCGCCCTCCAGCAGCTGACCTATCTGAACGCCTCCGACAACGACATCGCCTCCTCCTCGGCGCTGGAGGCCTTTCCGAACCTGACATACCTTTCCCTTTCCGGGAACAACCTCAGCGAGCTGGACGGACTGAAGAACCTGACCGATCTGAGCACGCTGGACATCTCCGACAACTACATCTCCGATCTTGCGCCCCTGACCGGGCTGAAAAATCTGACGGAGCTGTTTCTTCGGAACAACACGCCCGCCAACGTCAAAAAGCTTGCCAGCCTCTCCTCCCTGACCTATCTGGACATCTCCGAGTGCGGGCTGGCCTCCCTGAGCGTAGTCAGCGGCTGCACGTCGCTGAAGGTTCTGCTGGCGGAGGGGAACGAGATCGCCTCGCTCTCCACCTTCAAAAATCAGGTCACGGAGCTTTACGTCAGCAATAATCCGCTGGCGGATATCTCCCACCTGAAAAACCAGACCGGTCTGACGGTGCTGACGGCGGCCGATACGCAGATCAGCGACGTTTCGTTCCTGGCCGGCTCCACGACGCTGGAATATCTGGATATCGCCAACACCAATGTGACCGACGCCACCGCCCTGAGCAGCTGCACCGCCCTCACCGTTCTGATCTGCGGCGAAAGCTGCTCCACCGCAGGGCTTCCCGCCTCCCTCGACGTGATCCTGCGCTGAATCCAACAAAAAAGCCTCGTTGCGTTCGGCAACGAGGCTTTTTTATTTTGCTTTCTTACCACTCAAGGGAGATCACTTCTCCGTCGTATAGCTTCTGGGCGTTTTCCAGAATCTTATCCACATTCAGCGTGCTGACCCAGAAATTCCCCGTCCCGTTCAGCTCGCAGAAGCATTTCAGCTCCGATACGGAATAGAAGTTCATGATTTCCTCCGTTCCGTCGTCCAGGGTGAAAATAACCGTCAGATACGGCTCCGTACTGTCGCCCTTCTGGCCGAGATCGGTAATCCCGATGGTCAGAATATGCGCATAGAAATCAGAGAACAGCTCGCTGTCCACCTGCTTGTTGTTGATGGTCACATAGAAGTTCCCCTGCTCGTCCTTCTCGCCGATGACAATGGTATAGGTCTTTTCGCCGTTTGTCACCTTGATGCCGGAAAGACTGTCCGCCGACCGGGTATAGATCATATCCTCGCAGTAGGATTTCAGCGGCTCGCCCAGGCATTCCGTCAGCGTCGCGTCGATGGAGTGGACAAACTTCCCGCCCTCAACATAGCAGTACCGATTCCCGGTATCGCTGGTGCGTCCGAAATAAATCGTGGTGGTTTCTTCGTCCAGAATATAGGTCAAAACATAATGAGGATCGTCCAGATCATAGTTCTTCAGCGCCTCTTCGCTGGTATCGTCCCCCACCACGGAGCAGGTCGTCAGCCCGAGAAGCAGCTCGTTGAGCTCATCCTGAATGGCGGAGGAAAAGGACTGATAGATCGGTTCGACCATCATATACGCAGAACCGACCTCGTCCTCCGCCAGCTCATTCATCTTGACCTTGATCTCCTGCTCCCGCTCGCTGCCGCCGATGATGATATCGGTGAGGTTCTCCAGATCCTCCGTTTCGCCGGTATAATCAATCATGACGTCGGTATAAAACTGATAGCGGGAAAGCAGAACCACATCCGGAACGGTGGTATCCACCAGATAAACGGCCGGGTCGCCCGCAAGCTGCGTATAGTAGTTGCCGGAAGAGGAGGTGGTGCCAAAGCTGAATTCATAAACGTCTTCATCATCGGTGACCTTCAGCGTGCCGGCCGGTGAAGCCAGCCCATAGCTCTCCAGCTGCTCCTCCGTGGGCGCGTCCACCACCTTCCTTGTTGCGGTCAGGCTCCCGATGGATTCCAGCAGGGATAGAACCGAATCGTTATTGACCTCGTATCCCTTTTTGCCCTCCACATAATAGGAGCCGATAGCCTCCTTCATCAGAACATATTCATCAAAGGTGTTTTGAATGGCGATGGAATCCGCTTCGTCCAGATTCACGTCCATCAAAACAACGGAGTTCCCCTTCTCCTCTCCGGCTTCCTCATGGGGCAGCACAAAGGCCACGAGGACCCAAAGGATCACTCCCAGAACCAGCGCCGATCCGGCCAGGATCAGCATTGGCCTCAAGCGTTTCATCATAGGTATCTCCTCCGGATATAAACGATCAGACCGATGATCAGGAAGATCCCCGGAATGATCCCGATAAAGACGATGGAGCCCCACCGCACCGTGGCGGTATCCAGCGTCATGGCTGTAGACGAGGCGGTTTTGGAAGCGCCCACGATCTCGGATTCATTTTCGTCTACCATCATCTGATAGACGGAGTAGAGGAAGCCGCCGTTGCCGTTGTAGCTGATATAATATTCATTGAGCATATCCGTCGACCCGGCAACAAAGACATGGCTTTCCACCGCCACGTTGTTTTCGTATTTATAGCGGGTGGCGACCGCCGCCACCGTAAAGGGTCCCTCCGCGTCCCCCTCCGCCTGCTCATAGCCGGCATTGAGGGTATCGCCGCTCTTGGCATACGATTCCTCGGAAGTGGTCATCAGCGCCGTGGTTTCGGTGATCCCGGAAGCCTCAAACAGCAGCTCCACCGCCCGGGTATTGGGAACAACGCTCAGGTAATCCGCCGTGATGGTAACGCCGCTGACCTCCGCGTCCTCGTAGGAGGGGATCAGGTAAAGCGGCCCGGCTTCGCTGGAGCTTGCCAGCGACGACGCGCTGTAGTTATCCGATTCCATAACGATGTTGTCGGAAAGGCCAATCCCCCATTCCGCCAAAAACGCCTCCAGATTGGGAAGCGACGGCGCTTCGGGATCGGAAAAATAGAAGAGATCGCGCTCATAATTATAATCGTTGGACAAAAACTCCTGCAAAATGCGGATCTCCGTTTCGGAATAGTCGATGGTGGGATTGCAGATCACCATCACCCGCGCCATATCGTCGAATTCCGAAAGCTGGCTCAGCTTGACCTCCGTAACGTCGGCACCGTTGTTGGCGATCAGGCTCATGAAGGCGTCATAGCCCTCTTCCCCGTGCCCGGTCACAAAATAGACCATGGGGATCTCCTCCTTGGTGACATACAGCACGGCGGAGGCCAGAGAATCCTCGATTTTGAAGGTCACCGATCCGGTGGAGCTATCCTGCTCATACATATCTTCAAAGGGAATCACCCGCAGGCGGTCGCCGTTCTGCACCACAACGGCTCCTTCGGTAATGCTGTATTCCGAGCCGAAGGAGGTCAGCGCCTGAGGATTTACGTCGGGATCCACATAGGTGCAGGTGATATTCTCCGAAAGGTTGGCAAAGCGCTTGATGGATTCCCGGAACTGCTCGGGATATTCCTCTTCGTTATACATCACCGTCAGGGTGATGACATCCTCCTTGGTGAGCGCGTTCACAATCTGCTTGGTACTGTCGGAAATGCTGTATAGATCATAGGAGGTCATATCCAGCTTCCAGGAATAGGCGTCGCTCAGCAGGGAGAAGATGATATTGACGATCACCACCACCGCCACAAAAGCGACCGTCAGGCCGGTGGCAACGGAGCCGTATTTGAATTTCCGGCTTTTGAAGAAGGTGCTTTTTCTGGTTTTCTCCGGCTGCGCGCCGGAGGACGGTTCCTTTTTTCTGCCGAAAGCCATCAGCTCCACCTCCTTTTATCGATCATGCGAATGGTCAGGAACAGAAAGACCACCGCGAGGCTGATGAAATAAAAGATCGAGGAAAAATCAAAAAGACCGCTCGCCAGCTTTTCAAAGCGGGTGGAAACCGAGAGGACGTTGATGATCTTGCCGACAGCGCTCACGTTGATCACGTTTTTCAAAACATCACAGATCGCAAAGATCAGCAGGGTGAAAAAGCCCATCATAAAAGCGATGATCTGGCTCTCGGTGATGCAGGCCATCAGCATGGCGATGGCGATATAGGCGGCGCCGACCAGAAGGATGGCGATATAGTTCCCGATCAGGATGCCAACCTCCACGTGCCCGTTATAGGCCAGGAACCCCACGCACAGCAGGCTGGGAACCAGGCTGATGAGAAACATGCTGTAGGCGGCAAAAAATTTGCCCAGCACCATTTTGGTGATGCTGATCGGCGCGGTAATCAGGATCTGATCGGTTTTGTTCTTCCGCTCCTCGGGGAACAGCTTCATGGTGAGGATCGGAACCACCAGGATCATGATATAGCAGCTGAAATAGAAATAATAGCTGACATCCGAGCTGTAGCTGGCAAGGTTAAAGAGGCTGAAGCAGGCGCCTGCCAGGATCAGATAGAGGAACAGATAGACATATCCCACCGGGGATTTCAAATAAGAGCGCAGCTCCCTTTTCCAAACAGCGGTCATTCTTCCTCCACACCTCCTTCGTTGGCAATCAGGTTGACGAATACGTCCTCCAGCGACATATCCATGGATTTGAGCCCCATCAGAACCCATCCGCGCTCCGCCAGCATCCGGAAGAAGGGCTTGCGGATATCGACGCTGGGCTGGCTTTCAATCAGGAAATCGCAGGTGCCCGGCTCCTTCTGCCCCATCTCGTCGGCAAAGAGCACGCCGTCCAGCGCGCGGATGGCCTTTTTTACCTCCGCCTTTCCGCCGGCGATCCGGGCCACCAGCTTGCGGTTGCCCGCGGTTTTATAAGTAAGCGAATCGGCGGTGCCGTCGGCGATCAGCTGGCCTTTATTGATGACGATGATCCGGTCGCAGACCGACTGCACCTCCTGCAAAATATGGGTAGACAATATCATCGTATGCTTTTTGCCCAGGCGGCGGATCAGGCTGCGGATCTCAATGATCTGGCGGGGATCCAGGCCCACCGTCGGTTCGTCCAGAATCAGCACCGGCGGATTGCCGACCAGCGCCTGCGCAAAGCCCACCCGCTGCCGGTAGCCCTTGGAAAGGTTTTTGATCATCCGGCCGTAGACGTCCTGGATCTTGATCAGCTCGCAGATCTCCTCCAAATGCTCCTTCCGGGCAAATTTGCACTTCTTCAGATCATAAACGAAGTTCAGATATTCCTTCACCGTCATATCCATATAAAGCGGCGGCTGCTCCGGCAGAAAGCCGATTCGGCGCTTTGCAGCCGTCGGATTCTCCAGAATATCAGTGCCGTCGATAATGGCGGTGCCGCTGTTGGCGGAAAGATAACCGGTCAGAATGTTCATCGTTGTGGACTTCCCCGCGCCGTTGGGGCCGAGAAAGCCGACGATTTCTCCGGCATTGATCGTGAAAGAAACATCATTAACGGCATATTTATCGCCGTATTTTTTCACGATGTTTTTTACCTCAATCATGAGAGCCTCTCCTTCATCATTCTTTGTTCATCTTCATTTTAACACACACCGGCTGATAGCCGCTGTAAACAATCTGTTAATTCTCGCGGACAACGGCGATCCCCAGCTCCCGGAGCTGCTCCTCCGAAACCTCGGAAGGGCAATCGCTCATCAGCTCGGAAGCGTTCTGCACCTTCGGGAAGGGAACAACATCCCGCAGGTTCCGAAGTCCCAGAAGCTGCATCACCAGGCGATCCAGACCCAGGCCCATCCCGCCGTGGGGCGGCGCGCCGTACTGGAAGGCGTCCAGCAGGAACCCGAATTTCCGGTGGGCCTCCTCTTCCGAAAGCCCCAGCATATCAAAGACCCGCCCCTGCAGCGCAGGATCGGTGATCCGGATCGAACCGCTGGCCAGCTCCACGCCGTTGAGCACCAGATCATAGGCCTTCGCCCGCACCCGCGCCTTATCGGTTTCCAGATACGGCAGGCATTCATCCATCGGCGCGGTGAAGGGATGGTGCATGGCGACCCAGCTCCGGCTTTCCTCATCCCAGTCGAAGAAGGGGAACTCGGTGATCCAGAGCAGCTGATATCCGCTTCTTTCTACCTGAAGCTTATCCGCCGCCAGCAGGCGAAGGGCGCCCAGCGTATTGAGCACAACGCTGTTCTTCCCATCGGCCACAAACAAAACCACATCGCCCTCTTCCGCGCCGGCGCGGCTCAGAATCGCCTGCATCTCCTCGTCTTTCATGAACTTGCCAAAGGAACAGGTGACCCCGTCCGGCGTCCACCGGATAAAGGCCAGCCCTTTGGCGCCGATGCCCCGGGCGTGCTCGGTCAGTTTATCGATTTCCTTGCGGGTCAGCGCCGCCGCGCCGCCTTTGGCGTTGAAGCCGCGCACGCTTCCCCCGGCTGCAACTGCGCCGCTGAAAACGGAAAAGCCGCACTCCCGCGCGATATCGCTGATATCGAAAAGCTCCATGCCAAAGCGAGTATCCGGCTTATCGGAGCCATAGCGCTCCATCGCCTCTTTATAGGTCAGCCGCGGCAGCGGGAGGGTCAGCTTTTCGCCCAGCGCCTCCTGAAACAGCCGCTCCATAAAGCCTTCGCCGATCGCCAGCACGTCCTCCATCTCCACGAAGGACATCTCCAGATCGATCTGGGTAAATTCCGGCTGACGATCCGCCCGCAGATCCTCGTCCCGGAAGCAGCGGGCGATCTGCATATAGCGGTCGAACCCCGCCACCATGCAGAGCTGCTTATAGATCTGAGGCGACTGGGGCAGCGCATAAAAGCTGCCCGGATGCACCCGGCTGGGCACCAGATAATCCCGCGCGCCCTCCGGCGTCGATTTCATCAGCATCGGCGTTTCGATCTCGATAAAGCCGTTTTCATCAAAATAGTCCCGGGTGATCTTGGTGATGCGGTGCCGCATCAGGATATTACCCTGCAGATCCGGGCGCCGCAGATCCAGATAGCGGTATTTCAGCCGCAGCTCCTCGTTGACGTTGCTGTTTTCCACGATCTCAAAGGGCGGCGTCTTGGCCTTTGACCAGACCTTCACCCTGCGCACCAGAATTTCCAGCATCCCGGTTTTGAGATTTTCATTTACCGCTCCGCCCCGCCGGACAACGGTTCCCGTTGCCTCCAGCACATACTCGCCGCGGACGGAAAAAGCCGTATCAAAGGCTTCCTTTTGAACCGATTCGTCGAACTGCAGCTGCACCAGCCCGGTACGGTCCCGCAGATCGATGAAAATCAGGCCGCCCAAATCCCGCTGCCGCTGCACCCAGCCGCAGACCGTTACCTCCTGCCCGATCTGCTCAGGCGTGATATTGCCGCAATAATCTGTTCTTCTCATTTGCAAAATCCCTCCAGCCATTTGCTGCTCAGCGCATCCAGCGCCACCTTTTCCTGCCTGCCGTCCGCCATGTTTTTCACCACGACCGCGCCTTCCTCCAGCTCGCTGTCGCCCAGCACCGCCGTGCAGGCGGCGCCGATCCGGTCGGCATATTTCATCTGCGCCTTCACCGAACGGGCCATCAGATCATATTGCACGCGGCTTCCGCTCTCCGTCAGCAGCGCGGTCAGCCGCACCGCCTCCTGCACCGCCCGTTCGCCCAGCGGGATCAGAAAAAGATCGCAGTCCCGCTCCGCCGGCAGCTCCACGCCGGCCTGCTCCAATACCAGCATGAACCGCTCCATGCCCATGGCAAATCCGATCCCGGGCTGCGGCCCGCCGCCGAACTGCTCGGTCATGCCGTCGTAGCGGCCTCCGCCGCAGACCGTGCCCTGGGCGCCGATCTGATCGCTGATAAATTCAAAAACCGTCCGGTTATAGTAATCCAGCCCCCGAACGATCCGCGGATTCACCTGATAGGCGATCCCCATCACGTCCAGATATTTTTTGACCGCGCTGAAATGAGCGTCGCAATCCGGGCAGAGATAATCGGTGATCAGCGGCGCCTGCTCCGCCACGCGGCGGCAGATTTCGCTTTTACAGTCCAAAATCCGCATGGGATTCTTCTCCAGCCGCTCCTGGCAGGTGGGGCAGAGCCGCTCCCGATCCTTTTCAAAATAGGCGATCAGCGCCTCCCGGTAACGGGCCCGGCATTCCCGGCACCCAATGGAATTGATCTGCAGGGATATGCCGCCCAGCCCTACTCTTTTAAAGAGCCGGTAGGGCATGGAGATCACAGTAGCGTCCGCGATCGGATCCGCAGCGCCGAACAGCTCAATGCCGAACTGATGAAATTCCCGCAGCCGCCCCTTCTGGGGCTTTTCATAACGAAAGCACTGGATCATATAATAGAGCTTTGCGGGCAGGGCTTCGTTGAAAAGCCCGTTTTCTACAAACGCCCGAACGATCCCCGCCGTTCCTTCCGGCCGCAGCGTAACGGACCGGCCGCCTTTATCCTCAAAGGTATACATCTCCTTGGTGACAACGTCCGTTGTTTCCCCCACGCCGCGCACAAAAACCTCTGTATGCTCAAAAACCGGCGTGCGGATCTCCTTGAATCCATATTGGGCGCAAAGCTCCCGGATGATCGCTTCCACCCGCTGCCAGCGGCCGCTATCCTTCGGCAAAATATCCTGTGTGCCCTTCGGGGCGGTAACCTGAGCCATTTTCACTTCTCCTCAATTACTTGTTTTTTGGGTTTTGACATAGGAAATCCCCGCTCCCCTTCAGACAGAGAGCAGGGACCGGGTTTCTTTTATGACCGATTGATCTCCCGCCAGTCGAGATCGCCGCGTTCCAGGGCCATGATGATGACCTCGGCCGTGGCAATATTCGTGGCGACGGGGACGTTATGCACATCGCAGAGCCGGAGGATATTCAGCTCCTCCCGTTCCCGGGTCGTCGGGGTAAGAGGATCCCGGAAAAAAAGCAGTACGTCGATCTCTCCGTAGGAAATACGCGCCGCGATCTGATCCTCCCCGCCGTGGGGGCCGCTGAGCACCTTGCTGATATCCAGGCCGGTCGCATCGGATATCAGATTGCCGGTCGTCGCAGTAGCGCATAGATTGTGCTTGGCCAGAATGCCGGCGTAAGCAATACAAAACTGCACCATCAACTCTTTTTTCTTTTCATGGGCAATCAACGCAATTTTCATGATCGTCTTTTCCTCCTACTTCCTCCAAAACGACGCCAGAGGAACATCCTCTCCCTCCAGCCTTCTGGCTATATTTTTAAAAGCCTGCGCCGCCACCGAACGGTTCTGCGGCAGGATCCCGCCACGATTTGAAAAAATGACGATCTCATCGTCGTGGGGCACCAGCCCCAGCAACGGCAGAGAAACGGAATCCATGACCTGATCCACATTCTGCAAATATCCTTTTTTGATCATCTGCTTGCGCACTTTATTGATGACCAACTCGGTGCGCATTTGGCGCAGCCCGGCGATGATCGCGGCGGTCCGCCCGGCGTCCCGCACGGCGGTCAGATCCGGCGTGGACACCACAATGCACCGCTGGGCGCAGAAAAGCACATCCCGAAATCCTTCTCCAACGCCTGCGGGAGCGTCGATCAGCACGTAGTCGTAATGATTTCCCAGCCAGCGGCACAGCCGCCGGAAGGCCCGGCGGTCGATCTTCGCCGTATAGTCCTCCGAGCCGGGGATAAAATGCAGCGACGGCAGCGTATCATGGACCGCGATCCCCTGACCCACAGAGCACCGCCCGTCCAGAATATCCAGAAGATCATAGGGCGCCTTGCTTTCCAGCCCCAGCAGAATATCCAGATTCCGGAGCCCCATATCGCCGTCGATGGCGATAACGGAACGCCCCTCCAAAGCCAGCGAAAAAGCAAGATTTGCGCAAAGCGTGGTCTTGCCCACGCCGCCCTTGCCGGAAACGATGCTGATGACAGTTCCCATACGGCTTTCCTTTCAAAAACGAATTTAGATTATTATAGCATAATATTCAAAAATAGTAAAGTATTTTTTACGAAAGGGTCGCAGAAAACTCCACCGTTCGGGGCAGATGAAGCGGATTCATCTCCCGCTTACAGCAGGAAACGATCCCCCGCCCCAAAGCGGAAACCTGCTCCTTGCCGTCCGGCAGGATCTTGAGGCGGATGCCGCCTCCATCGGCCGTGCAGCGGCATTTCGCGATCCCGGAAATCCGGCACAGCTCTTCCTCCATATCCGCCAGGCGGACGCCGAAGTCCTGCACAAAATACAACGGCTCCCGGCGCACCTTCAGCGGCACCGGCGCCCCCGCCAACAGACCCCGGCCGCCCACCGCGGCGATCGCCCGGGCGGCGAATTTTTCCATCAGCGGCGTCAGCTCCCTGCCGATCTGATAGCCGCCCTGCAAATTGCTCCACTTATTTCCAAAAAATTCCGTCCGCTGGCGAAATTCCCAGAAAAATTCCTCTGTTGCGACCAGAAAATCCGGTTTTTTCCTTTTCAGCAGCTCATAAGGCTCTCCCACGCTCCAGATCACGGTCCGGCCGGTGGAAAAGGCGCTGTGCGCCGCCAGAAAGCCTCCCTCTGTCGCGAAGGAATTTTCAATGTAGACCGAACGAACCTGTTCCTTTCTCCGCCAAAATTCGGCGACGGTATCCGAAAGCTCCTCCGCAAGATAGGAAATCAACCGAACCTGCCGGAAGGCGCTGGTTCCGCAGAGAATCACCGCTTCCTGATCCTGCTCTCCATAAGGCGTGTCCATGGCGTTATAGCGGTTTTCCGCCAGAAGCTGATCCAGCAGATAGCCCTTGACTTCCTTTTGCTCCCGGTGCTCCCCCGCCTCCAGATACCGCCGGCGCGCACGACCTCTCATATCGCTTTCCGGCCGGCAGATCACCGCCTGCCCCGGCGGCAGCGGATCGCCGCTCCGGCAGAAATCCTCGTAGCGCCCGGCCGTGGTGATCAGCCGCGCCGCGCCCGACGCCGCCATCTGGCTGCGCACCTCCCGGGCGCTGTCCTGCGGATGGATCAGCACGCCTGCCGCCCCCAGCCGGGAAAGCCCGTAAAAGCTGGCCGGCAGATCCGGGCAGTTCGGCAGCCAGAGGCAAACGCGCTCCCCCGCCGTGACGCCCATCTGACAAAATGTGTTATATGCATATTCCGCCCGGCTCAGCAGCGCGCCGTAGGTCAGCGCTTTTCCGCCGAAAATCAGCGCCTTTTCATATTTCTTCCGGTAGGCGCTCTTTCTGAAATCCCGGTATGCGGAATGGATCTCCTGTTCTTTCATCTTGTTCCTTTCTCGACGCCGTTCCTCCTATCACTCGGAAAGCGTTTCGTCCACCAGCGTACAGGACGTGTAAAGATACTTGGAAACGATCGTGTCCTCCTCGTCGACAGTCACAACCTCTTCCATTCTCTGCATGGTGATGGAAATGCGTTTGGCAAATTTGGTGGAATCCTGCGTTACGTCCTCCTCCGAAAGCCCGTTATCATAATAGCAGTCCACCAGAACGGTATAGACGTCGGTTTCCTCATCGTGCTCCACGCCGATCACATCCGGAACCAGATAGGTCGTTTCCAGCGACGTGGTTCCCACCTTATAGCAGCCGCTGAGGCTGTCGTAGGGGAAAGAACCGCAGACGTCCACGCTGTGGTTTTCGATTTTTCCGCCGTAATCAAAGCTGTACCGGGCGTATTTTTCCACGTCCTCCTTGGGGATCAGGTAGGTGCCGTCCTCCCGCACGTTATATACGCCCTGGCCGTTGACCTTGATCGCCTGCCAGATCCCGTAGGAAACAAAATAATCCGTATCCAACCCCAGCGGATCGGTGAAGCTGGGGAAATTCTGCTTGACAAAATTCGTGATATACAGCTCAAAATATTCCGCCGTTCCCTCTTCGTAGCCGGATGAAAGCACCTCATCGAAGGGCGCGCTGGCGCCGATCAGATCGGGATCGACCCCCTCCAGATAGATATCGGCCGGATTAAACAGATGATAGACCTTGTTCCCGCCCAGATAGATCAAAAAAGCGCAGCCGGACAAAAAAACCAGACCGATACAAAACGTCATGATTTTATGCCCGTATTTACGAAAAAAAACGGCGATTTTATTCATTCGTCATCTCTCCATAGCAAATTGATACAGATTATATTTTAATCCTTTTTTCACAGTTCGTCAAGTTGCGGTTGAAATATTCTTATTTTTTTAATATAATAGACCCAAATCATCAGAAAAGAGGAGTATTTCCATGGAGATTTTAGCCCCGGCCGGAGATTTTGAATCCGCCCGCAGCGCCGTCTGCAACGGTGCCGACGCCATCTACGCCGGCGGCCGGCTGCTCAACGCGCGCCGCGCCGCCCGGGGGTTTTCCGGCTCGGAGCTGGAAGAGCTGGTGCGCTACTGCCGGCTGCGCAACGTAAAGATATATGTGACCGTCAATACGCTGACCCGGGAGGACGAGCTTCCAAAGCTTCTGGAGCTGGCGCGGGAAATCGCCCGCTCCGGGGCGGACGGCGCCATCGTTTCGGATCTGGGGGCTGCCCGGGTGCTGCAAAGCGTCTGCCCGGATCTGCCCCTGCACGCCTCCACCCAGATGAATATCCATACCCCCGCCGGCGTCCGTTTTCTGGAGCGCTGCGGCTTCCGGCGGGTTGTTTTGGCCCGGGAGCTTTCCATCGATGAAATCGCCGCGATCTGCCGGAGCACCAAAATGGAGATCGAGGTCTTTGTGCACGGCGCCCTTTGCATGTGCTACAGCGGGAACTGCTATCTTTCCTCCGTGATCGGCCAAAAAAGCGGAAACCGCGGCCTTTGCGCCCAGCCCTGCCGGCTCCCCTACGCCGGCGGGCGCTATCCGATGAGCCTGAAGGATCTCTGCGCCCTTACCTATCTCGACGAGCTGAAAAAGGCGGGGGTATGCTCCCTGAAAATAGAAGGGCGGCTAAAATCGCCGGAATATGTGGGCAGCGTTACCCACGCCTTCCGCAAAGCCCTGGACGGCGCCGCCCCCACCCCGGAGGATCTTGCGCGGCTGGCGCACATCTTTTCCCGGGATGGCTTTACCCAGGGCTATCTCACCGGAAAGATCGGCCCGGAGATGTTCGGCACCAAAACAAAAACCGCCTATGCGGACTACAAAGAGGCCGTCCGGGCGGTTTCCAAAACGCTGGAGGAAGGCTATGAGCTGAAAAAGAGAGTGGTTTCCTTCCGGCTGTTCCTGCGCGAGGGGCTCTGCCGCCTTTCGGTTTCCTGCGAGGATTTTAAGACCGAGATCATCGGCCCGCCGCCGCAGCCGGCCGAAAAGAAAGAAGTGACGGAGCAGGACGCCGTCCGGCTCCTTTCCAAGGTGGGCGGAACGCCCTTTGCCATCGGGGAATGCTCCGCCCTGATCCGGCGGGATCTCTATTACCCGGCTTCGGCCTTCAACCGCCTGCGGCGGGAGGCGCTGGCGGCAGTCGCGGCGCATTTCACGCCGGCGCCCCGCTCCTTTACCGGTGATCCGCCCCCGGTCGGCCCGGGAGTGGATCAGGGCAAAAAGCCCGCGCTGGAAGGCTGGTTCTGGGATCCCGCCGCCGCCCGGCCGGACCGGCGGCTGGCGCGCTATTGGCTCAACGCCGGAAAGCCGGAGGCGTGCGCCCCCTTTGCCGGGGACGATCGAGCCGGCGTATTTTTCCCGCCGTTCATCGGCCAGAATGCGCTGGAGGAGCTGGGCGCCCGTCTTTTCGGCATGGGCTTCCGCCGCGCTCTGGTGCGCAACCCCGGCCATTTTGAGCCCCTCCGGCAGATCGGGTTTTCCCTGCACGGCGATTTCGCCCTCAACGCCGCCAACAGCCATACTCTGGCGGTGCTGGCCGGAGAGCTGGAGGACGTCACCCTCTCCTTTGAGCTGACCCTCCGGCAAATCGCCCGGCTGGTCAAGCCGATCCCGGCCGGGATCATCGTCTACGGCCGGCTGCCGCTGATGGCGACCCGGAATTGCATGATCCGCAACTTTACCGCCTGCAGCGGCGGCAAGGGCGCCGCCCTCACCGACCGCACCGGCCGGGTCTTTCCGGTCGCCTGCGATCGGGACTGCCAGAACGTGCTCTTCAACGCCGCGCCGCTCTATCTGGCGGATCGCAGCCGGGAATGGCAGGAGAGCGGCGTCGCCTTCGGCCGCCTGCTCTTTACCGACGAAACGCCGGAAGAGATCGACCGCATCATCGGCGCCTACGCAAGCGGGCGGGGCGACCCGCCCGGGGACTACACCCGGGGTCTTTATTACCGGGGCGTCCTCTGACCCCAAAAGACAAAGCCTCCGGCTGAGCCGGAGGCTTTTTTCCTGCGGAAAACCGGATCGTTCCGTCCGCGTTTTTACAAAGCGCCGCCTTTCAAGCGCCCTGCCCGCGCTGCTATTTCGCCAGATCGCCGCCCAGGATTTCTCCGGTATAGTAGTCCACATAAACGACAATCTGATCTGTAAAGAGCTCGTTTTCTTTTTCAAAAGAAACCAGCCAGACAAACCGCGTGTTCGACGGATAAACATAGTTCTCGCCCTGAGCGATTGCGTCGAAATAATCGGTAAACATATAGTTGGGCAGCGCGATGGAAACCGTGGCGGAGACGGTATAGCCATCGACGTCTTGCAGCTTTTGAGCGGCGCGGTCTATCGCCTCCGTTTCGGAAACCGGCGTATCCTGCGTCGTATGGTCGTCAAGCAGCGGGAAATAGAAGGAATTCCAGGATTCCACCCGGCCGGAAAGGAAATTCACCGTGATCCTGATTTCCTCGTAGGGATTGACCAGGGAAAGGGTTTCGCCGCCGATAGTGATCTCATAGCTGCGGGTAAAGGAAAAGAGCCCGTATTCCTCATCGATCCGGTTGGAGCCTGCATAGACATATCCCTCGGGGAAGGGCAGACTGTCGTAAAATTCCTGCGCGGCCGCCAGCGCCTGCTGCTCCGTCACCGGCTGACCGGCCTCCGCCTGCCCGGCAAGGGCGCCCGACAGGGGGGTTTTGTCGGCGGCGTCGAAACAGATATAAACCTCATCGAACGCCACCCTGATCTGTTGCCTGGCATAGCGGGTCGCATATTCCGTTGAAATATGCGGCGTTATGCCGGAGGTATCCACCCCCAGCCCGCCGAGGAGCTCGCCGGCCAGGGCGGCATAATCAAATTCGATGTCGCCGCCTTCGGCGCTGCCGTCATAGGGCGTTTCAATGACAGGCGGCACGTCGTCTATCACCTGCGGCGGCTGCAGCCTCCAGCCCTCAACGGCGGCATAGCAGACAACGCTGGCGATCAGCACCAAAACTGCCGCGATCAGAATCCGCAGCCCGATCCGGCGCGGCTTTCTGATCCGCGCCTTTTTTCTGATGTTTTTACTGCCTGGATAGGCAATGGGGTCGATTTGATCCAGCGCGTTTTCACTTAAATGTTCCCAAAAAGTATTCATTGCTGTTCCTCCTGCTGTTTCAAGAATGCCCGGAGCTTCTGCTTGCCGCTCCGGATGCGTTCGTATACGGCGGCCACCGGCAGGCCGAGCTTGAGGGCGATATCCGCGGGCTTGATCTCGTAAAAGAAGCGCAGCGTCAGGATCCGGTCGTCCGGGCCGGGGAACTGTTGAATGTATTCCCATATTTCAAGGATCCTTTGCTCGGATATGATTTCCGATAAGATGTTGTCGCTTTCGGCCATCCTGTCCTGCACCGAATCAAGCGGCTGCTCCCTTCTTTTGCAGAGGCTGCGCAGCCTGTCGATCGCCCTGCTGTGCGCCATGCCGCAAAGATACCCTTTCAGGCTGCCTTTGGACGGATCAAATTTATTACCGTTCTCCCAAAATTCCAAAAAGCAGTCCGCCACCGTGTCCTCCACGTCCTCCCGGGTGCCCGGATCGATCAGGATTCCCGCGCAGATCGAGAAAAGCAGCCGGGAATATTGATCGATCAAAATTTCATATGCCTCCGGGTCGCGGCGCCGAAGCCGTTCTATCAATTCCTTTTCCCTGATCATCTTCTCTGTTTTCCTCTTGTTTATTTGAAAGCGCTTTCATCCTATAATACGAAGGAACCGGGCAAATTTGGGCGCGGGAGGGAAAATTATTTCCCTTTCAGGCAATAAAAATCCTGCCGGATATGCAAGATATCCGGCAGGATTTGCGCTTTTTCGGGTTCATCCGAGCAGATCGGCAAGGGCGATGCAAAAGGGCATCGTAACAACGGAAAGAACGCTGGTAAAGCCGGTGGCTTTGGAGGCGATTCCGGTATCCCGGCCGTATTTTGCGGCAAACATCACCGTATTATTGGCGCTCGGCGCGCTGCACACAACGGCGCAGGTCACCAGAAGCGCACCCCGGACGCCGCAGAGGAACAAAATGCCCAGCGCTGCGACCGGCAGGATCAGAAGCTTGATCAGCGCCGTCAGATAATTTTCCTTCTGGCGGAACATGCCCGGAAGATCGGTATTGGCCAGATAGGTGCCGAACATCAGCATGGCCAGCGGCGTATTCAGGCTGCCCAGATAGCCGATCGGCTCCGCCAGGACCGCCGGAAGCTGCGCCTGCAAAAGAAACAGCGGCAGCCCGATGACGATACCGAGGGATCCGGGATTGATCAGCAGCTTTTTCACCTGCATTTTCTCTTTTTTCTTCTGCATCAGGGCAACGCCGTGGGTAAAGGCGAAAATGTTGAAGATCGCTACTGCGGCCGAGCAATAAAAAACGCCCGTTGCGCCCGCCACCGCCTTGGCCAGCGGAAGCCCCATATAGCCCACGTTGCCATACATGGAAGCATATTGATAGATCGGGCGGTGCTCCCCCGCCTTTCTGAAAAGAGGTTTGACCAGCGCCATGCCGGCCAGATGAAATACCGCCATGATCAAAAAGACGGCCAGAAAGGAAGCGCCGTTTTCGGGATTGAATTCCACATTCAAAAACGAGTCGATGATCACCGCAGGGGTTATAATATAGAAAAGAAGGTCGTTGCAGGATTTGGAAACGGCCTGCGTATAAAGCTTCGTCTTATCGCAGACATATCCCACCGCCACCAGAACCGCCAGGATCGCGACCTGCCCGAAGGCGGCGGTCATATAGCTGAAAAACTGCATATTCTCACCTCAATTTCTGCATTATAATATTTTTACGAACAGATGTCAATGATTTTAACATACCGCTTTTCGGATCATTCGCCAAAATTAACCTATTTTTTTCTTGAAATATTCCGGGGTATCTCTTATAATAGTAGTAAATTGAACCAAATATCCATTCAAATATTCATTTTAAGGAGAGATCGCCATGGGCAGAAACAAAATCAGCATTTCCGTTGCGGGAAGCGAATTTGTTGTGACCACCGACGAAGAACGGGAATACACCCTTTCCCTGGCTCAAACCGTAGACGAAAAGATCCGCGCCCTTTTGCAGGGCAACACCAAGCTGACGATCGGTCTGGCAGCCATTTTGGCCTGCCTGGATCTCTGCGATGAAAATGAAAAGAACAAAGCGGCCTGCGCCCGGCTGCGGGAGGAGATCCGCCGCTATCTGGCGCAGGTGGAAGCCGCCGGCACCGAGCAGCAGAAGCTGAAGGAGGAATACCGGGAAAGGCTGGAGTCGCTGGAGCAGGAAAACGAGCTGCTGCGCCACCGGCTTGCCCAGTATGAGATGGGGCAGATCGGATTTCAGTCATGAAGATCCTGCTGGCCTCCGCATCCCCCCGCCGCAAGCAGCTTCTCACCGCGCTGGGGCACAGCGTAACGGTCGTCCGCCCGGATTTCGATGAAAGCCTGATCCGGGAGCAGGATCCCGCCCGGCTGGTTCTGCGGCTGGCCGAAGGCAAGGGCAGAACCGTTTCGCCGGAGCGGGGCGTTTTGCTGGTGGCCGCCGATACCGTTGTCGTCTTTGGCGGCCGGATCCTCGGAAAGCCCGCCGACCGGGAGGAAGCGGTGCGGATGCTCCGCGCCCTCAGCGGCAACCGGCACGAGGTCTATACCGGCGTTTACCTGCAAAAGGACGGCAAAAGCCGCAGCTTTTTGGATCAGGCCAAGGTCTTTTTCCGCTCTCTGACGAAGCGGGAGATCCTGGACTATGCCGACACCGGCTCCCCGCTGGACAAGGCCGGCGCCTATGGGATTCAGGACAGCGGCTTTGTGGCGCGGATCGAAGGGAGCTATCATACCGTGATGGGCTTCCCGACGGAAAAATTTCAAAAAATCATGGATGAATTTTATTAAAAGAGATAATGAAAGGAACAGGATCATGCTGAAGTTTTTAAAGAATCTGAAATTTTTGAATTATACCGATATCGGCATCGATCTCGGAACAGCGAATACCATCGTCTACCGCAGCGGCAAGGGGATCATCCTCCGGGAGCCCAGCGTGGTAGCGATCGATACCGCCGCCAACCGGGTGGTTGCCGTGGGGCAGGAGGCCAAGGAGATGATCGGCCGCACGCCGGACAGCATTCGTGCGGTGCGCCCGCTCAAGGAAGGCGTGATCGCCGATTTTGAAAGCGGCTCCGCCATGCTGCGCTTTTTCCTCAAAAAAACCATGGGCAACAATGCCTTTACCAAAAAAAGGATCCTGATCTGCATCCCCTTCGGCGTGACCGACGTGGAGCACCGGGCGGTGGAGAACGCCGCCTATGAAACAGGCGCGAAGGACGTGCGCATCATTGAAGAACCCCTTGCCGCCGCCATCGGCGCGGGGCTGCCGGTAGGAGAGCCCACCGGGAGCATGGTGGTAGACGTCGGCGGCGGAACCTCGGAGGTAGCGGTGATCTCGCTGGGCGGGATCGTGGCCTCCCGCTCCGTGCGGGTGGCGGGCGACGCCTTCGACGCCGCCATCGTCGCATACGTCAAAAAGCATTTCAATCTGCTGATCGGCGACCGGACGGCGGAAGAGATCAAATTTGAAATCGGCTCCGCCTTCCCCTATGACAACGAAGGCACCATGAGCGTGCGCGGCCGCGACCTCATTACCGGGCTGCCCAAAAACGTGGATATCAGCGCCGCCCATATCCGGGAAGCGCTTTCGGAATCGGTGCAGCTGGTCATCGACGCCATCAAGCAGACGCTGGAGGATACGCCCCCTGAGCTGGCGGCGGATATCATCGACCACGGCATCACCCTGACCGGCGGCGGCGCCCTGCTGCGCGGGCTGGACAAGCTGGTCAATAAAGTGACCGGAATGCCCGTTCACGTTGCGGAGGATCCCCTGGACTGCGTGGCGCTGGGCACCGGAAAAAGCTTGGAGAATCCCGTTCTCTGGGCTTCTCTCGCGCACTAATGAAAGCCTTTCTGAAAACCCGGACCTTTATCGCCATCTGCATCGTTGCGGCGCTGCTTTTGGGCATGACGGTGCTGGACACCGCCTCCAACGGCCACCTTTCCTTTCTGGAGAATCTGGCCGGTTCCCTGGTGACCCCCGTGCAGAATTTTTGCTCCACCGTTGTGAAATACGGCGGAAATCTGGTTCGGGCCTATACCGATTATGAAGCGCTGGAAGAGGAAAATGAACGGCTGAAAAACGAGCTGGCAAGCGCCGGGCAGCTCATCCGGGACGCGGAAGAGTACGCCAACGAAAATGCAAGCCTCAAAGCGATGCTGGGCATTGCCGAGGAGCATACGGACTTTGTTTTTTCCGCCTGCCTGGTGGTGGGCAGCGATCAGAACGGCTATTCCCATACCCTTACCCTCAATAAGGGCTCTGTCGACGGCCTGGCCGAAAAGGATCTGGTCATGACAGCCGACGGCGTGGTCGGATATATCAACGAGCTGGGGCTGACCTGGAGCAAGGTCACCACCGTTCTGGATTCCTCCTGCGAAATCGGCGCGATCGTCACCCGGACCCAGGACATCGGCGTTTTGGACTGGGACTACAACCTCTCGGAGGAGGGGCTTTTGAAGCTGGCCTATCTGGATACGGACGTGGTTCTGAACAGCGGCGACGCGGTGGAAACCAGCGGAGTCGGCGGCGTATTCCCGAAAGGCGTTCTGATCGGGCGGGTGCGGGAGCTGCGCACCGAAAGCCACGGCATCTCCCAGTATGCAGTTTTGGAGCCGGCTGTTGACGTCGATCAGGTCAGCACCGTTTTTGTGGTCACGAATTTTGAGAGTGAGAGCTGATGTTTAGCAAGCCCCGCAGTTACTGGAAATTCATTTTATATGTTGTTTTAACGCTGGTATGCTTTCTCCTGCAAAGCGTACCGGCTCTCGGCGTGCGCTTTTTGGGGTGCGCGCCTTCCCTTTTGCTGCTCCTGACGGTCGGGATCGCCTTCTTTGAGTCCCCGGCGTTCTCCGCCTGGTTCGGGCTGATCGCCGGGCTCCTCTCTCAGATGACCACCGCAGTTCTGGAAGGGACCGACGCCATCCTCTTTATGTTCGTCGGCTATTTCACCGCCGTGGCGCTGGAGCTTTTTCTGCAAAGGAATTTCCTGATTTACATCTTCGTTTCCCTGGCCGCGGTGATGCTCCAGCAGATCCTGGATTATCTATGGCACCTTCTGCTCTGGGCGCGGCTGCCGCTGGGCGACGCGCTGATCCATCAGATCCTGCCCGTTTTCTTTTTTACCGGGCTCTTCACCTTCCCGCTCTACGGGATCCTCTGGCGCTACGACAAAAAATTCAGGGCAAGGGAGGAACTGCTTTGACCTTCAAAAACGGAAAATTCAGAGCCGCGCTGGTGGTGGCGGCGGTGCTCCTCGTCTTTTTCAGCTACCTCATTGCTCTGGTGCGCCTTCAGCTGGTAAACGGCGACTACTATAAAGAGCAATCGGAGCAGAAAATATATTCCACCGAAACCATCACCGCCTCCCGGGGCAGCATCTACGACTGCAACGGCGTCAGCCTTGTTACCAACACCACCGGCTACTGCGTCAAATTCACCCGGGCGCTGATGCCCAAGGAGGATCAGAACGATATCATTCTCAGCCTGATCCGCCTGATGAACGAATATAACGCCGCCTACTATGACCATCTCCCCATCACCAAAACCGAGCCCTTTGCCTATACCACCGATGATATGAGCAGTTCTGAGATCCTTGAGCTGGTCTCGACGCTGGATCTGAAGGAACCGCCGACGGTGGAGGAAGCCATGGCGGCGCTGGCGGAAAAATACGATCTGGAGGGCTATACCGCAGAAGAGCAGCGGCTGATCGCCGGCGTGCGGTATGAGATGAGCCTGACCTCCTTTTCCCTTTCCAATCCCTATGAATTTGCCGAGGACGTCAGCGTGGAGCTGGTGTCCGCCATCAAGCAGCTCTCCGACGAATACGTCGGCGTGGATATCGATACCAAGCCCCTGCGCTATTATACCGATCCCTCCATCGCCCCCCATCTTTTGGGTTATGTGGGCAAAATCTACGCGGAGGAATACGAAGAACTGGCCGCAAAGGGCTACAGCATGAACGATACCGTGGGCAAATCCGGCATTGAACGCGCCATGGAGGACGTGCTCAAGGGTACGGACGGCACCCGCGTCATCGAGCGGGATTCCTCCGGCAAGGTGCTGAACGTCACCGTTCTGGAGGAGGCGCAGAGCGGGAACAACGTGGTTCTGACCATCGACAGCAACCTGCAAAAAACAGCGCAGGAGTCCCTGAAGAATTGTATTGAAACCATCGTTGAGCGATCCGATGAACCGGGGCGGGACGGAGAGGACGCCAATGCCGGCGCGGTCGTCGCCGTCGACATCAACACCGGCGCCATTCTGGCCAGCGCCAGCTATCCCACCTATACGCAGGACGAATATCAGTCCAATTACACCGCGCTGGCGACGGACGAAACCAAGCCTCTTTTCAACCGTGCCTTCTACGGCACCTATGCGCCCGGATCCACCTTCAAGATGGCCACCGGCATCGCCGCGCTGGAGGAAGGCGCGGTGGGGCTGGAGGAGCAGATTCTGGACACCGGGATCTATACGAAATATGCCCCGAGCTATTCGCCCCGCTGCTGGTATTACTCCGACTACGGCCGGGGCCACGGCCTGCAGGATATCGTGGCGGCGCTGAAAAACTCCTGCAACTACTATTTCTACGAAGTGGCGGACCGGCTGGGGATCGACGCCCTCAACCAATATTGCCGCAAGCTGGGCCTGGGGGTTAAAACCGGCGTGGAGATCGGCGAAGCCTCCGGAATCCTGGCCGGGCCCGACTACCGCGCCTCCATCGACGATTACTGGTACCCCGGCGATACGCTTCAGGCGGCGATCGGGCAATCCGACAATCTGTTCACCCCCCTTCAGCTGGCCAATTATGTGGCCACCATCGTCAACGGCGGCACCCGCTACGCCACCCATCTGGTGCAGGGCGTCTACGACGCCGCCAGCGGCGTTTGCATCCAGGAGGAACAGATCGAGGTGGCCGATAACCTCCATATGAAGGACGAAAATTACCACGCCATCATGGAAGGGATGCGTCAATGCGCCACCACCGGCACCGCGGCGGGCGTTTTCGGCTCCTCCTATGCCCTGACGGCAGGCGCCAAAACCGGAACCGCCTCGGTTCCCAGCGGAACGGCCAACGGCATTTTCGTGGCCTTCGCCCCCTACGACGATCCGCAGATCGCCGTCTGCGTCGTAGTGGAGCACGGCGCCCACGGCAACTACGTCGGCTCCGTTGCCAGAGATATCTTCGACGCTTATTTTGCCGACGTTACTGTCAGCGATACCGTGACGGAGGAATCTGTTCTGCTCCCCGCTGCGTAACACCCACGTATCTTTTTATGAAGGAGGCTGTTTGCCATGATTAAAAACATCCTTTTTGACTGCGGCGGCGTTTTTGTCGACATCCAGTATGAAGCGCTGATGAGAAAAATCACCGGCGATCCGGAGCTGGCGGCCCGGTTCACAGAGATGCTTTTTTCCGACGTCAGCCCCTGGACGCAGCTCTACGATAAAGGCGACTGCGATACCGAAGGATGCCGCGCCCTGCTGCAAAAGCAGCACCCCGAGATCCGGCCGGAGCATCTGCGGCAGTTTATGGAGGAATGGATCGCATGGCTTCCGACCTTCCCTGAAATGGAAACCATCATCCCGGAGCTGCACGCCGCGGGACGGCGCTGTTTCCTGCTCTCCAATTTCCCCCATCGCTTCGATGAATTTCGCCGCCGGTACTGCCCCGCCCTTCAGGATCTGGACGGCGCGGTCATCTCCTATCAGATCCATCTGCTCAAGCCCGATCCCCGGATCTTTACCTATACCGCCGGGCATCTGGGCATCGAACCGGCCGAAACGCTCTTTATCGACGATTCCTCCGAAAACGTGGATTCTGCCCGGAGCCTGGGCTTTCAGGCCTGGCATTATACCAGCGCCGTCGCTCTGCGCGCCGAGCTGGCGCGGCTGGGCGTTCTTCCCTGACTATAAAAAAGGAAATTTACCCGGGGGTAAATTCCCTTTTTTTTGCAAAATGTCCTTGACTTTACGCTGAAAAAGTGTTAAAGTTATAAACAAATAAAGGGATGAATCCCTCCGGCGCACCCGCCGGGACAAAAGAGAAGGAGAAACGCTATGAAACTGAAAAGAATCCTCGCAGCCGCTGCGGCTGCAACCATGCTGGTGACCGGATCCCTTTCCCTTTCCTCCTGCCAGAAGGACGACGAAGAGGGGAAATACACCATCGGCATCTGCCAGCAGGCGCCCCATGAAGCCCTTGTGAACGCCACCACCGGCTTCAAGGACGCCATTGTTGAGGCGCTGGGCGAAGAGAACGTCACTTTTCTTGAGCAGGACGCCGCCGGTGAATCCACGGTCTGCACCACCATTGTCAACGACTTTGTATCCAAGAATGTCGATCTGATCCTGGGCAACGCCACCAGCGCGCTGCAGGCGGCGGCCAATGCCACCACCACCATTCCCATTCTGGGCACCTCCATCACCGAATACGGCACCGCCCTGGAGATTGAGAACTTCGACGGCACGGTAGGCGGCAATATTTCCGGTACCTCCGATCTTGCGCCGCTGGACGAGCAGGCGCAGATGATCATCGATCTGGTGCCTACCGCCCAGACCGTTGGTCTGCTTTATTGCTCCGCCGAGCCGAACTCCGCCTATCAGGTGGAAGTGGTGCGCGCTTATCTGGAGGATAAAGGCCTGACGGTTGAGGACTACAAGTTCTCCGATTCCAACGACGTGGCGCAGGTTGCTGCGGCGGCGGCCGCCAAGTGCGACGCCATCTACATCCCCACCGACAATAAGGCGGCGGACTGCACCGAAACCATCAACAATACTGTTTTGCCCACCAAGACCCCCATCATTGCCGGCGAAGCGGGGATCTGCGGCGGCTGCGGCATCGCTACCCTTTCCATCGACTACTACAATCTGGGCAGAATCACCGGCGAGATGGCGGTCAAGATCCTGACGGGTGAATCCGACATTTCCGAAATGCCCATCGAATACGATACCACCCCCACCAAGAAATACAATCCGACCATCTGCGAGGAGCTGGGCATCACCGTTCCGGAGGATTATCAGCCCCTGGACTAAAAAACTCTTGCATTTTTATGCGTAGTATTTTATAATAAATGTGCCGTTGCCTGCCGGTGACGGCACATTTCATTTAAAAAAAGGACGACGCGGCCCTGCCTGATCCAAAGGAGGCCGCCGAACAGGAGTATTGCTATGGATTTACTCAATGCGTTGCCGGGTGCTGTGGCGCAGGGCTTCATCTGGGGCATCATGGCCATCGGCGTATACATCACCTATAAAATCCTGGATCTTGCCGATCTGACCGTAGACGGCTCCATGGTAACGGGCATGGCGGTCTGCGCCATGCTGATGGTCAATGGCTGGAACGTCTGGCCGGCGATGCTGATCGCCCTGCTGGCCGGGATGCTCTGCGGCCTGCTGACCGGCATCTTCCACACCTTTATGGGGATCCCCGCCATTCTCTCCGGGATCCTGACGCAGCTGATCCTCTGGTCCGTCAACCTGAAAATCATGGGCAAGGCCAATCAGGCGCTGCCTGCGCGCAGCTACGACGTTTTGATCCGTCAGCTGGATAAATACCATGCGCTGGTGATTCTGGCGCTGTTCTGCGTTGTCATCATCGCCCTTCTTTACTGGTTCTTCGGAACAAAGTTCGGCGCCGCCGTCCGCGCGACGGGCTGCAACGAAAAAATGGCCCGGGCGCAGGGCATCAATACCAGCTTCAATAAAGTCTTTGGCCTGGCCCTTTCCAACGGAATCGTCGCCCTGGCCGGCGCCCTGCTGGCGCAGTATTCCGGAAAGGCGGACATCAACGACGGCCGCGGCGCCATCGTGATCGGGCTGGCCGCCGTTATCATCGGCGACGCGCTGATTTCGCGGCTGCCGCAGAATTTCGTGGTGCGCCTCACCGGCGTGATCCTGGGCGGCGTCATTTACTACATCGTTTACCAGACCGTGATCTTCATCGGGCTGGATACCGACCTGCTGAAGATGCTTTCCGCTCTGGTTGTCGCCATCTTTCTGGCGATCCCCCACTTCAAAAAGACCTACTTCTCCAAGAGAACCAGGAAGGAGGACGCCGATCATGCTTGAGCTCAAAAACGTCACCAAAATCTTCAATCCCAATACCGTCAACGAAAAGCTGGCGCTGGATCGCCTTTCCCTCACGCTGGAGGACGGTGATTTCGTTACGGTGATCGGCGGCAACGGCGCCGGAAAATCCACCATGCTCAACGCCATCGCCGGCACCTATCCGATCGACGGCGGCAAGATCTTCATCAACGGGCGGGAAATTTCCAAGCTCCCGGAGCATAAGCGCGCCAAATTCATCGGCCGGGTCTTTCAGGATCCCATGACCGGTACGGCCGCGGATATGTGGATCGAAGAAAATATGTCCCTGGCGATGAACCGGGGAAAACGGCGGGGCCTCGGCTGGGCCATCACCGATGCGGACCGCCAGCTCTATAAGGAGCTGCTCCAGCGGCTGGATCTGGGGCTGGAGGACCGGCTTTCCACCAAGGTCGGCCTTCTTTCCGGCGGACAGCGGCAGGCCATCACCCTCCTGATGGCCTCGATGAACAATCCCGAGCTGCTCCTGCTGGACGAGCATACCGCGGCGCTGGATCCCAAAACCGCCGCCAAGGTTTTGTCCATCACCCGGGAAATCATCGAAGAGAGCAAGCTGACCACCCTGATGATCACCCATAATATGCAGGACGCCATCAACAACGGCAACCGGCTGATCATGATGAACGCCGGCACCATCATTCTGGATGTCCGGGGCGAGGAAAAGAAGAAGCTGACCGTTGAAAAGCTCCTTGAAACCTTCCATAAGATCAGCGGCTCCTCCTTCGCCAACGACCGCGCTCTTTTAAGCTGAGCAAAAACTTTTTCAAAAAAAACTTGACATCTTTTTTTCTTTGTGGTATAGTAATGCCATTAAAACCGTTGAATAAGAGTAAGTAGGAATTCCGGAAGCTCTCAGAGAGCCGCTGATGCTGGGAATGCGGTAGTGATAAGGAATTTTGAATGGACTTATGAGGGCAGCCGAACGCGGAATTTCCGCAAGTAGCAGCTGACGGGACGTGCCCGTTATCGTCACGAACCGCATGATCGTGCGGAATGAGCGGATGATGAATCATCAATTTGGGTGGCACCGCAGAAATTTGTTTTTCTGTCCCATACTTCCTTCGGGAAGTATGGGATTTTATTTTTTCAGTCAGGAGGAATCTGAAATGTTTTTGTTGACCCGTCGATGGCGAAGCCTTTTCTCCCCCGCTTTTCCATTCCATCAACCATAAAACATCAATAAAGGAGAATACCATCATGAAAACCATCAAAAGACTTCTCGCTGTTCTGGCCGCCGCGGCTCTTCTGGCCGGGCTCTGCTCCTGCAATGCGTCCAAGCCGGTCATCGGCATCATCCAGTTCGGTTCCCACGGCTCCCTCAATAACTGCTACGACGGCGTGATCGCCGGGCTTGAAGAAGCCGGAATCAATCTCGAAGACTATACCATTGAGTATGTCAACAGCAATTTCGACTCCACCGTTTCCCAGAGCCAGGCGCAAACGCTGGTCAATAAGCAGGCCAAGGTGATCATCGGGATCGCAACGCCCTCCGCTGTCGCCGTCGCCACCGCCGCGGCCGATACCGACGTGCCGGTGGTCTACTGCGCCGTTACCGACGCCGCCGTTATGGAAAACTACGAAAACCTGACCGGTTCCTCTGATATCCCCAACTTTGAAAAGCAGCTGGAGGTTGTGACCGCCTTTATGGGCAGAACCGATCTGACCATCGGCGTCATGTATTCCACCGATGAATCCAGCTCCCCCGTTCAGGTATCCAGCCTGAAAGAGGCGGCCGCCGCCTATGAGGGCATGACCGTTCTGGATAGCGCCGTGGCGGACATCAACACCATCGATTCCAAAACCAACGAGCTGATCGCCAGCGGCGTAGACTGCTTTGTCAACCTGCTGGACAACACCATCGTCGGCAAGCTGGAATCCAATATCCTGCCCATCACCAATGAAAACAAAATCCCCGTTTTCGGTTCGGAAATCGAGCAGGTCAAGGTCGGCTGCGTGGCCAGCGCCTCCATTGAATATCTCGACGTAGGCGCCGCCGCGGGCAAAGCCGCCGCCGAAATCCTCAACGGCAAGAGCGCCGATGAAATCCCGGTCTCCACCATCACCGATCCGGATAACTACTACAACAGCACCGTCTGCGCCGAACTGGGGCTGACCGTTCCCACCACCATCACGGCAACCGACGTTGCCTAACCCCACCAAACACAATACTGAAACGGCCCAGAAGCATCCGGGCCGTTTCGGTACGAGGAAAGGATTGCAATCCCCATGCTCTTTTTAGCAACCACTCTGGACGGCCTTCAGATGGGCCTCTGCTTCGCCGTTCTGGCGCTGGGCGTTTATATCTCCTGCTCCATCCTGGATTTCGCCGACCTTTCGGTAGACGGCGTATTTCCCCTGGGCGGCGTATGCTGCACCATTATGATGCTGCGGCTGGGTCTGCCGGCTTTGCCCGCCGTTCTGCTCTGCTTCCCCCTCGGGATGCTCTGCGGCGCGGTAACCGGCGTTCTCCACGTTAAATTCCGCATCTCCAATTTGCTTTCCGGCATCATTGTGATGACCGCCCTGCTCTCGGTCACGCTGGCGCTGACGCAGTTTCTGACCGGAACCGGCTATACTACGACCATCTTCTCCTTCCGCAGCGCGGATCTGACCGGGCTCTTCAACGGCGCCCTGACCTCCGCCCTGACCGACCGGTTCGGCCGGGGCGCCAAGGACTACATCACCATCGTCATTCTGCTGGTGATCGTTTTCATCGCCAAGCTGCTGCTGGATCTCTTCTTCAAGACCAGGCTGGGCTATCTGCTCCGGGCTACCGGAAGCAACGAGAAGCTGGTGATGACCCTGGGCAAAAATTCCGGCTCCTATAAAATTTTCGGACTGGCTCTGGCCGACGGCTTTGTGGCCGTATCCGGCGCTCTTTACGCCCAGCTCTACACGCAATACGACAACACCTGCGGCAGCGGCAAGGTGGTTCTGGCTCTGGCTTCGGTCATTATCGGAACGGCGGTATTCGCCCATTTTCGCCGGATGAAGGACACCACCGCCGTGATTCTCGGCGCCATTCTCTACTCCCTCTGCCTGAACTATCTGGTGCTGATCGATACCAACGGGATCTATCTCAAGCTGCTCAATGCGGTTCTCTTTGCACTAATTCTGATCTTCAACGAAAAAATTTCCGCCTTCCTATCCAGAATCCGGCGGAAAAAGGAGCAAATGCAGCATGGTTGAGCTTAAAAATATCCATAAAATATTCCATGGCGGAACCATCAATGAATTCTGCCTTTTTGAAAATTTTTCTCTGTCCGTTGCCAAAGGGGAATTTGTTTCGGTCGTCGGCTCCAACGGCTCCGGAAAGACGACCACCCTCAACATCATCAGCGGCA
This sequence comes from uncultured Clostridia bacterium, assembly GCA_944387895.1. Classification (GTDB taxonomy): domain Bacteria; phylum Bacillota; class Clostridia; order Oscillospirales; family QAKW01; genus QAKW01. Next base: position 72,115 of record CALXGQ010000030.1, on the reverse strand, counting down.
GCCTGCCAATCAACGGCGGGCAGGTTCTGCTGGACGGCGCCGACATCACCAAAATGCCGGAATACCGCCGCTACCGCAGAATCGGCCGGGTTTTTCAGGATCCCGCCGTGGGGACCGTTCCGAATATGACGATTTTGGAAAATCTTTCGATGGCCGAAAACAAGGGAAAGCCTTTCAACCTCCGCCTTGCGATAAACCGGCAGAAAAACGAACGGTACTGTGAGCTGGTTCGCCGGCTGGGGCTGGGGCTGGAGGACAAAATGCAGGTTCCGGTCGGCCTCCTTTCCGGCGGCCAGCGGCAGGCGCTCTCCCTGCTGATGAGCACCATGACCCCGGTCGACCTGCTTCTTCTGGACGAGCATACTGCGGCGCTGGATCCCCGCACCGCGGAAATCATCATGGAGCTGACCGATCAGATTGTCCGGGAGAAAAAGCTCACCACCATTATGGTGACCCATAACCTCCGGTATGCGGTGGAATACGGCACCCGCCTCCTGATGATGGACAAGGGCGCCGTTGTTCTGGATCAAAGCGGCGAAGAAAAGAAAAACCTGAAAACCGAAGATATTTTACAGCTCTTTAATCAGATCTCCATCGAATGCGGAAACTGATGAAAAAGCAATCCCGCGGCACACTTTCCTGCAAAGTGTGCCGCTTTTTTGCGCCGTTTACCCTTTTTAAATCGTTTTTTTGCATAAAATGCCGTCATTTCGGATTATTCTTCGGCTTCTGTGTCCAATATTTCATCAAAAGATACCTTCAAAATCTTTTTAATCAGGATGATTTCGTCGGGATATAAATGCCTTTGCCCCACCTCGATTTTGGCCAAAGCGCTCCTTGTAATATCGCAACCTTCAATCTGCAGCCGAGCGGAAAGCATTTCCTGCGTCAGCTTTGCTTTTTCACGCAATTCCCGGATATTTTGCCCCACTCTTTTTTCTATTTCTTTATTCATGTCAGCACCTCTTTGCACTTATTTAAGAACAAAAATCTTGACATTATTATATTTTTGTGCTATCATTCCTATGCACCTATATAGGTGCAAAATAAAGAGAAAGAAGAAAAAATAATGAGCAACAAAAGAGAAACAGCGCCGGATAACGGCGCAGTCACCAGCCCCGGCTGGGAAAGCAAACAGAAAAAGCCGCTCTATGACAAATGGTGGTTTTGGGTGATGATTGTTTTAGTAATCATTATCATAGCCGTCTCCGTCGGCGGCGGTCAGAGCGCAGGTAACGGTTCCTCCAATGCCGGCGAAAATCCCGGAAGCAGCCAAAGCACCGGCGGCGCAACCTCCGGTACAGGCAGCTCTTTGACCTCTGAAGCCGGTAAGGAAGAAATCGTTTATGAAAAAACGGATATCCAGACCATGATCGACGCGTTGCAGGATAATGCTTTAAGAGCGGAAAAAACCTATCAAGATCAATATATCGAAGTGACCGGAAAAATCAGCAATTTTGACAGCGACGGCAAGTATATCTCCATCGACCCCGTAAACAGCGAGTGGAATCTGATCTCTGTCATGTGTTACATTAAAAATGACGACCAGCGGAGTTTTCTTTTAGAAAAATCCAAAGGCGACACCGTCACCATCAAGGGGCAGGTTACCTCCATCGGCGAGGTATTGGGATATTCCATCAATATTGCAGAGATTTCATAATTTTGATAAGGGGAACAGTCATGACTGTTCCCCTTTTGCACTTCGGAGCATCCTCCTTGAACGAAAGTTCATTTTCCTTTAACAAAGGCTTTCATTTTCGGCAATATGGTGGTATAATAACTGCAAAGCAATTATTATACAGCTTTATGAACCACATTGCGATCATCATTATACCGCTGCGCGGAACATATGAATCAGCCAAAAAAGGAGCACTGCCTTTGAATTCTACAAATCGTCTGGAAACCGAAAAAATCGGAAAATTAGTTGTGCAGATGAGCCTGCCCACCATCGCCGCCCAGCTGGTCAACCTGCTCTACAGCGTGGTCGACAGCATCTATATCGGGCATATCCCGGTAATCGGCGAAACCGCCCTGACCGGCGTCGGGCTGGCCACGCCGGTGGTTCTGATCGTTTCCTCCTTTGCCAGCTTTGTCGGCGGCGGCGGCGCGCCGCTGGCCTCCATCGCCCTCGGCCAGCGGCAGCAGGACCGGGCGGAAAAAATTCTGGGCAACGGCGTTACCTTTCTGGCCGTTCTTTCCCTGCTCCTGCCCCTGCTCTTTTTCGCCGTGATGAAGCCCTTTCTTTACTTCACCGGCGCCAGCGACGCCACCTACCCCTACGCCGCGGAATATCTCTCCGTTTACCTGGTGGGAACCCCGCTGGTTCTGGTGACGGTCGGCCTTGCGCCCTTTATCCTGATCCAGGGGAAAACCATCATCGCCACGCTGGCGGTTCTGATCGGCGCCGTTGCCAATACCGCTCTGGATCCCGTCTTTATCTACGGGCTGGACATGGGCGTGAAGGGCGCGGCGCTGGCAACGGTCCTCTCGCAGGCGCTCAGCGCCGGCTGGATCCTTATTTATCTCTGCTTCCGCGCCGGGCAGCTGCGGATCCGCCCCAGACAAATGCGCCCCTCCGCCCGGGTTCTGGGCAGGATCACCGCTCTGGGCGTTTCGCCTTTTGTTATGAGTATTACAGAGAGTATTATTTCCGTCATTATGAACGGAGGGTTAAAAAAATACGGCGGTGATCTATACGTTGGCTGCCTGACCATCATGCAAAAGGTCATGCAGTTCATCAGCGTTCCGGTCAGCGGGTTTACGCAGGGGGTATCTCCCATCATCAGCTTCAACTACGGAGCGGGAAAACCCGACCGGGTGCGGAAGGTTTTCCGCGCCACGCTGGGGATTCTGTTCGGCTATACCTTTCTGTTTGCGCTTTCGACGATTCTTTTTCCCCGGTTTTACGCCGGTCTTTTTACCAACAGCACGGCGATGATCGATCTGGTCGGCCGCGCGATGCCGATCTTCATGCTGGGGATGCTGATCTTTGGGATCCAGCGCGCCTGCCAGACGACCTTTCTGGCGCTGGGGCAATCCAAGTTTTCCCTTTTTATCGCGCTTCTGCGCAAAATCATTCTGCTGGTGCCTCTGGCGCTGATCCTGCCGAAATTCATGGGCGTCTTTGGCATCTATTGGGCGGAGCCCATTGCCGACGCCACGGCCGCCCTGATCTGCGGCGTCCTCTTTTTCTGCAACTTTGAAAAGATTCTGGCCAAACCGCCCCGCTCCTGACCGGCGGTGATCAAAAAAACAGGCGGGGGCGCATTTTTCAATGCGCCCCCGCCTTCCTTTGCCCCGGTGCGGGGCTTCAGGCATGATAGAGCTTTTTGGTCTGATATCTCGGCTCGCAGGTCAGATTGACGCCCAGCTTCCGGAAGGTCTGCTCATCCACCCGGGAAAGGATCACCGAGGAATGCGCCTCGGCGCCCCGGAGCTTTTCCACCTGCTCCAGCGCTTTTTTGGCCGTTCCGTTGGTCGCGGCGCAGATCGAAAGAGCGATCAGAACCTCATCGGTATGCAGGCGGGGATTATGGTTGCCGAGGATGCCCGTTTTCATCCGCTGGATCGGCTCGATGATGGTGGGCGAAAGCAGCTCGATATCGTCGGGGATTCCCGCCAGCTCCTTCAGGGCGTTGAGCAGCGCAGAGGAGGAAGCCCCCAGCAGGGAAGAGGTCTTGCCGGTGATGATTTTTCCGTCGGTCAGCTGGAGCGCCGTGGCGGGCGCGTCCGTCAGCTCCGCCTTTTTGTTGGCGGCGGCGGCCACCGGCCGGTCGGCAACGCTGATATTCAGCCGGTTCATCAGCAGCTCGATCTTGGAAACCTCGCTCTGCTCCCCCATCCCCTGCCGGACCGAGCAGAGGGCGGCATAATACCGGCGTATGATTTCCTGGCACGCGGCGGCGCGCACAGCGGCGTCGTCGCAGATGGCGTAGCCCGCCATGTTCACCCCCATGTCCGTGGGGCTTTTATACGGAGAGCGGCCCATGATCCGCTCCATCATCGCATTGACCACCGGGAAAATTTCAATATCCCGGTTGTAATTGATCGCCATCTCCCCGTAGGCGTCGAGATGGAAGGGATCGATCATATTTACGTCGTCCAGATCCGCGGTCGCCGCCTCATAGGCGACGTTGACCGGATGCTTGAGCGGCAGATTCCAGATCGGAAAGGTTTCAAACTTGGCGTAGCCGGCCTGAACGCCCCGCTTATGCTCATGATAAAGCTGGGAAAGGCAGGTGGCCATCTTGCCGCTGCAGGGCCCCGGCCCCGTTACAACCACCAGCCGCCGGCTGGTTTCGATATAATCGTTGCGGCCGAAGCCTTCATCGCTGACGATCAGCGGGATATTGGAGGGATAATCGGCGATGGGATAGTGGCGGTAGACCCGGATCCCGAGGTTGATCAGCCGTTTTTCAAAGGCCTGCGCCAGCGGCTGGCCGGTATAGCGGGTGATCACCACGCTCCCCACATACAGCCCGATCTCCCGAAAGGCGTCGATGAGGCGCAGGGTGTCCAGATCATAGGTGATGCCCAGATCGCCGCGGCGCTTGTTTTTCTCAATGGCGTCGGCATTGATGGCAACGATGATTTCCGCGTCGTCCTTCAGATTCAGCAGCATCTTCACCTTGGAATCCGGCTCAAATCCGGACAATACGCGGGAGGCATGATAATCGTCGAAAAGCTTGCCGCCGAACTCCATATAGAGCTTATCGCCAAACATGGCGATCCGATCCCGGATATTCTGCGATTGCCTGCGGACATATTCTGCATTATCAAAACCGATCTTTCCCATCGTCATCCTCCAAGATATCAAACTGCACTTCTAATATTATACCGAATCCCCCGGCTTCTTTCAAGATGATTTTTCAAAAAAAGCCAAATTCCGCCGATCCGGCGTCCGGCATAAAAAAATCCGGGCAGGAGCGGCTGTTCCCCTCCTGCCCGGAGCCTTTTCGGTTTGTTATTAGATCAGGGTTTTCAGATATTCGCTGCTGATGCGCATACTTTCCAGAGAATCCATGGCGCAGCTGTCCATCTCCACAACGTAATACTTTACCCCGGCCTTTTCCGCCGCCTTCAGAATACGGGGCCAATCCAGATTGCCGCTGCCGACCTCGATATTCATCTGATACCCGTTCTTCTCATCGAAACGCGGAAGACGCATCATATCCTTCAGATGCAGGATATCGATCCGGCCGGCCAGCTTTTCGATCCAGCCGCAGATATCGCCGCCGCCGTGCTGCACCCAGTAAGTATCCAGAACAAAAGAAGTGTTGACGGGATCCATGCGCTCCATCAGCATTTCCATGGGCGTTTTGCCGTTTGCAAGCCGGATAAACTCGTGGCTGTGGTTATGATAGGTGAACTTCATTCCGTGCTCCCCGCATTTTGCCGCCACCTGATTGATTTTCTCGATGATCTCTTCCCAGCCGGCAATATCCTCATTGCCCGCCTTGGGATGCGTTCCGCCGATCCCCATCAGCTTTGTGTTCAGCGCACGGTGGTTGGCCAGCGCCTGCTCAAAGTCGGTGCACATCATGTTGAAATCATCATGGGTGCCGATGATCTCCAGCCCGGCCTCAGCCGCCATTCTGCCATACTCTTCATAGGAAACAGCCGGCGTTCCGGCAGTTTGGATCTGGGTATACCCCATCGCCCGCAGCGCCTTGAAGGTCGATTCGATCCCCTCTTTGGTGCCGGTCTTATCCCGCACGCTATAGATTTGTATGCCAAATTCCCGCATCGTTCATGTCCTCCTCGCTTTTTTTCCAATTATAACAGTTTTTTTCAAAAAATCAATTGCCTATCCTAAAAAAAGAGATTAAAATAAAGATATCTTCCAATCAGAAAGGAGATCTTATGAAAATTGCCGTGATTACCGGCGCCAGCAGCGGCATGGGCCGGGAATTTGCCTGCCAGCTGACCGCCGCCGAATCCTTCGATGAGCTTTGGGTTCTCGCCCGGCGCAAAGACCGGCTGGAGGAACTGAAAAGCATCCTGCCCTGCCCGGTGCGGGTCCTGGCGCTGGATCTGACGAAGGAAGAAAGCCTCCGCGCCTATCAGGCGCTTTTGGAGGAGCTCCGTCCGGACGTTTCCATCCTGATCAATGCCAGCGGCTTTGGCAAATTCGGCCGCTATGATCAGATCCCTCTCAGGGACTGCATGGATATGATCGATCTCAACTGCAAGGCTCTGGTCGCCGTGACCCAGCTGACGCTGCCCTTTATGAGCGCCGGAGCGCGGATTTTGCAGGTCGATTCCCTCTCCGCGTTTCAGCCGGTGCCCTATCTCAACGTCTACGCCGCGTCAAAGGCCTTTGTTTTAAGCTATTCCCGGTCGCTGGAGGCGGAGCTGCGCGATCGAAAGATCCGCGTGATGGCCTTCTGCCCCGGCTGGGTCAAAACCGATTTCTTTGCCTACGCAGAGCAGACAAGCCAAACCGCCGTCACCTATTTCAATCAATGGTTCACCCCGCAGCAGGTGGTGAAAACCGCCCTGAAGGCGCTGAAAAAAGGCCGATCGGTCTGCGTGCCGGGTCTGCGGATCCGGCTCCAGGTGCTGGGCGTCAAGCTTTTGCCGACAAAATGGGTGATCCATATCTGGCTCCGCCAGCAAAAAAAGCTGTGAGGCGCATCCCTCTCTGCGCTCCGCAAAAAAAGCAGGATACCAGCGGTATCCTGCTCTTTTTCTTATCGGTCTGCTCCGACTTCTTCCTCGAGATGAAAAATCTTTCGGATCTCCTCATCGATCACGTCCGGCGTCTGCTCCAACACCTCGGGGTGGTAAAGATATTCCTTGAAACGGTGGAATCCCCGGGCAAAATAGTTCCCGCTGGCGATCCGCTCGTCCATAACGATGCCCAGCGGCATACAGCGCTCATGGACGATTTCGCCGCCCCGGCTCTTCGGCACCTCCCGGTTGACCCCCATCGCCATGGCGATGGACGTGGTTCCGAACTCATAGACATGATGATAAATCGAATCCAGCCGTATGCTGGCCAAATCGGTGATTACCAGAGAAATATGGAACGGACTCATCGCCAGAACGGACTTGGGCAGCATTCCATGCTTATCCATCCAGCGGAAAAGCTTTACGCCGCCCCGCAGCAGCCCCGGAACAGAAAGCAGAAACTTGATCATCCGTTCCGTCCCATTGTCCGGATCCTGCGCCCGGTTCTGCTCGATATATTCGTTCAGGCGCTGCTGCACCTTAAAAACATTATCGGTGGGCTGAAAATAAATCTTGGACATCGTTCCGCCGCTTTTCAAACTGCCGCCCTTCAGCACCACCATCCCCACCGCGATCTCGTTGCGGGCGTAAAAATTGCTGTTGACAACAAAATGATTGAACCACGGGAATTCATCGATGACCCGTATGTAGGCCGCCAGCAAAACCGCCAGCCGGGAAATCTTCATGCCGCCTTCGTCCCGCTTGCGGTGGACATAATCCGCAATCGGCTTAACCGGGATGTCGATTGTCACCATATTCATGGAATCCATCCGCTTATTCATGATATGAGCGGCCACCCTATACATGGGGTCGTCTAATTTGATCCGAATACCGTCTTTACGTTTCATGCTGAAATCCCCTATTTCCTCATTTTTAATCTGCTTCCCGTCTATTTTAAACCATTTTGGCCAAAATAGCAAGAAAAATCTCTTTTCCTCCCGTTTTCTGCAAAAAAAGGGCCGTTCTCTGGCCTGAAAAACGGCCTTTTCCCATTACCGGGCGCCCTCCTTCCGGCCACCTCCTCCCCGGTTCCGGAAACACGTTCCTCCGCTCCGCTCCGCCGCCGGCAGGACTGCCTGTTGACAAAAGCATCAAAATAGTGTAATATTACACCGAGGTGATCCTATGACGCGTGAACAATTCATTACCCTCTGCGACCGAAAGGAAAAGCTGGTGCGCAACGAGCTGGGATACAGCCAGGAAAAGATGAGCGCGCTTTTAGGCCTATCCAAAAAAACGCTGGTAGAGATTGAAAAATGGCGGGCCTCTCTGGGCTGGCAGGGCGCCGTTGCGCTCTGTACGCTTTTTCAGAACACCCGGGAGATCACGCTGACCTTTGGACCGGACGTGCCCCTGCTGCTGCGGGCGCTTTCTGAAGAGATTGCCTACCTGCAGCCGGTGGAATCGCCCCACGCCCTTTGGGCGGCGGTGCTGTCCATCGGCGATAAAACGATCGAACAAAATACCGCCAGCCAGCTTTACCGGGTGCGGCAGCAGGACAAGACCCTGGGCGTTTCCTTTGCGCTGGCGGAGCTGAGAAAGAGGATGTCGTTATGAGTAAAGTGAGCTACCTGATTAAGCGGGCGGCCGGAATCGATCTGAGCGGTCTGCGGGCGCGGCTGGAGCAGGTGCATCAAATCACCGGAAAAAGCAAAGCTTGGATCCTGGCGGATATGCTGGTTTGCAGCCTGCGCTATGAAGCCGGATATATCGACTATACCATTTTCGGGATGTATGACATGACGGCCGCCCAGCGCAAGGAGATTTTGACCAGAGGAAAAAACACCCGGTATGTTTCCGCGCTCAACCGGCGGGAGGATTTTCATTATTTCAACAACAAGCCGGAATTTCTTGCCCTTTTCAAAGAGGAATGCGGGCGGGAGTTTCTGGATCTGAACCATGCCGACGCCGACGCCTTTGCCGCCTTCATCGCCCGGCGGGAAAAGATCATCGTCAAGCCGGAGGCGGGGCTTTGCGGAAAGGGCGTGGAGAAGCTGGATACCGCCTTCCCCGGCGGCGCCCGGGCGCTTTATGATACGCTGAAAGCCGCCGGCCAGACGCTGGTGGAGGAGGTGCTGGAGCAGCACCGGGAGGTCAGCGCCCTTTATTCCGGCGCGATCAATACCGTCCGGATGGTCACCATGACCGACGACGCCGGCGCGCCGCATCTGCTTTATTCCGCCATGCGGCTGGGCAGCGGCGGCGCCGTTGTGGACAACTTCAACAGCGGCGGCATGGTCATTCCGGTGGATCCGGAGACCGGAAAGCTGAAGGGCGTGGCGGTCAACAAAGCCGGAAACACCTTTGCAAACCATCCCGACACCGGCCTTTTATTCGATGGCTATCCCCTGCCTTTCTGGCCGGAGTGCCGGGCGCTGGCCTTCCGGGCGGCGGTTAAGATCCCCACGGTGCGTCTGGTGGGCTGGGATCTGGCGATCACCCCCGGCGGCCCCGTTCTGGTGGAGGGAAACCACTATCCCGGCCACGATATTTACCAGCTGGTGCCCCAGAACCCTGAAAAAAAGGGAATGCTGCCGGTTTTTGACGCGGTTGTTCCCTATTCTTCTCTGAAAAAACGCAAAAAAACTTGAAAAAACCTTAAAATGTGCTAAAATAAAAATACTATTCTATGAATAAAGAAAAGGATCATTCCCATGCTGGACATCAAATTTATCAAAGAAAACCCGGAAGCTGTTAAGGAAAACCTGCGCAAAAAGTTCAAAGAGGCAAGGCTGCCGCTTGTGGACGAAGCGATCGCGCTCTATGAGGAAAAGCTGGCCGCCAGCAAGCGCGGCGACGAGCTGCGCGCCAACCGCAACCGCCTGAGCAAGCAGATCGGCGGCCTGATGGCAAAGGGGCAGCGGGAAGAGGCGGAGGCCGTCAAGGCGCAGGTCAGCGCCCAGGCCGACGAGCTGGCCGCTTTGCAGCAAAAGGAAAGCACCCTTCAGGCCAGGCTGACCGAAGTGCTGATGAAAATCCCCAATATGGTGGATCCCTCCGTTCCTGTTGGCAGAAACGATGAGGAGAACGTGGAGGTGGAGCAGTTCGGCGCGCAGACCGACCCCGGCTTTGAAATCCCCTACCACACCGATATCATGGCCAAATTCAACGGCATCGATAAAGAGGCCGCCGGACGGGTGGCGGGCGAAGGGTTTTATTATCTGATGGGCGATATCGCCCGGCTGCACAGCGCCGTTCTCGCCTACGCCCGGGACTTTATGATCCAAAAGGGCTTTACCTACTGCATTCCTCCCTTCATGATCCGCAGCAATGTTGTGACCGGCGTTATGAGCTTTGAGGAAATGGACGCCATGATGTATAAGATCGAGGGGGAGGATCTCTATCTGATCGGAACCAGCGAGCATTCCATGATCGGCAAGTTTATCGATACCATCACCCCCGAAAGCAGCCTGCCCCTCACTCTGACCAGCTATTCGCCCTGCTTCCGCAAGGAAAAGGGCGCCCACGGGATCGAGGAGCGGGGCATTTACCGCATCCATCAGTTTGAAAAGCAGGAAATGATCGTGATCTGCAAGCCGGAGGAAAGCATGGACTGGTTCCATAAGATGTGGCGCTATTCGGTGGAGCTCTTCCGCTCTCTGGATATCCCGGTCCGCACTCTGGAATGCTGCACCGGCGATCTGGCGGATCTGAAGGTGAAATCCTACGACGTTGAAGCCTGGTCGCCCAAGCAGAAGAAATACTTCGAGGTATGCTCCTGCTCCAATCTGGGCGACGCTCAAGCCCGGCGCCTGGGGATTCGCGTCAAGGGCGAGGACGGAAAAAAATATCTGGCGCACACCCTCAACAATACCGTTGTTGCGCCGCCCCGGATGCTGATCGCCTTTTTGGAGAATAATTTGTCCTTCGACGGGGAGAAATACAGCGTTCGGATCCCCGAAGCCCTGCGCCCCTACATGGGCGGGACGGAAGTCCTCACCGAAAAATAACCCCCGCACAAACGTGAGAGGCTGTAACACAACGAAAAGCGGCAGGCTTTGCCTGCCGCTTTTTTCGTTCCCCGCCGGCAAACGCTTTGCCGGTTTTTTTATTTTTCGGTGCAAAACTCCACCGTTTTTCCTTCCAAAATCATATTGGTCGTCCGCACGGCACACATCTTTCCGCACATGGAGCAGGTATGCCGGTCGGCCGGCGGCGTGCTCTCAAAATAAGCCCGGGCCTTTTCCCCGTCCAGCGCAAGGCGAAACATCTCTTCCCAGTCCACCCGGTGGCGCGCCTGCGCCATCGCGTCGTCCTGTTCCCGGGCATGGGGCACCCCTTTGGCGATATCCGCCGCGTGCGCCGCGATGCGGCTGGCGATGATTCCCTCCTTTACGTCGCCGAGATCCGGCAGCCGCAGATGCTCCGCCGGCGTGACATAGCAGAGAAAATCCGCGCCGCTGGCCGCTGCGATCGCTCCGCCGATGGCCGCGGTGATATGATCGTAGCCCGGTGCGATATCCGTTACCAGCGGCCCCAATACATAAAACGGCGCGTGGTGGCAGAGCCGCTTTTGCAATTTCATATTGGCCTCGATCTCGTTCATCGCCATATGGCCGGGTCCCTCCACCATCACCTGAACGTCCTTCGCCCAGGCGCGCTCCGTCAGCGCGCCCAGTTCGATCAGCTCCGCGATCTGCCCCGCGTCGGTACTGTCATCGATGCACCCGGGGCGCAGGGCATCGCCCAGGCTGATGGTTACGTCGTATTCCCGCAGGATCTCCAGAACTTCATCATAGTGCTCATAAAAGGGATTTTCCTGCCCCGTCGTCATCATCCAGGCAAAGAGCAGCGATCCGCCCCGGGAAACGATGTTCATCTTTCTTTTATCCCGCATAAAGGCCTCCACCGCTCTGCGGTTGATTCCCGCATGAATGGTCATGAAGTCGACCCCTTCCTCCGCATGGGCGCGGATCACCCGCAGAAAATCGGCGGCGGTGATCTCCATCAAATCCTTTTCCAGATATCCGATCGCGTCATACATCGGCACGGTTCCGATCATGGCGGGCGACCGGTCGATCAATGCGCGCCGAAAGGCGTTGGTCTTTCCGACGTTGCTGAGATCCATTATGGCCTCGGCGCCCAGCCGCAGCGCCAGCTCCACCTTTTCCATCTCCCGCTCATAGTTCCTGCAATCGCCGGAAACGCCCAGATTGACGTTGATCTTGGTGCGCAGCCCTTCCCCGACGCCCTCTGCCGATAGCGCCGTATGACGGATATTGCAGGGGATCGCCACCCTTCCGCAGGCCACGCCCGCCCGCAGCTCCTCCGGGCTGCGCCGTTCCTTTTGGGCTACCAGCTCCATCTCCGGGGTAATGATCCCCTTTTTGGCCGCCTCCATTTGTGTTTGATAGTTTCTCATGATTCTTCCTTTCTCCGTTCAATCCAAAAACCGGCTCTTCACATCAAAAGCATGGTTCATGGGGCCGCGGCCGCGGCCCAGATCCAGCATCGCACCCAGCGCCCCGGAAACATAATCCTTCGCCCGTTCCACGGCCGCAGCCAGCGGATAGCCCTTCGCCAGATGCGCGGCGATCGCGCTGGAGAGAGTGCAGCCGGTACCGTGGGTATTGGGATTATCGATCCGCCTGCCGCGGTACCAGTAAAACGCGCCCTCCGCATACAAAACGTCGTTGGCGTCGCTGACGCTGTGGCCGCCCTTGCAGAGCACCGCGCAGCGGTACTGCCGGCCGATCCTTTCCGCCGCCTGCATCATCGCCTCCTCCCCGCGGATCTCCATGCCGGAGAGAATCTCCGCCTCGGGGATATTCGGCGTCACCACCGCCGCCATCGGGAGCAGCGCCTCCTTCAAAGCGCCGACGGCGCCGCTATCGATCAGCCGGGCGCCGCTGGTGGCTACCATCACCGGATCGACCACGATTTTTTCGGCGCCGTAGTGCCGGAGCCGCCCGGCAATGACCTCGATCAAAGGGGCGGAGGAAACCATGCCGATCTTGACCGCATCGGGGCGCAGATCCTCAAATACCGCATTGATCTGCTGCGCCAGAAAATCCGGATCAACCTCCATCACGGCCGCGACGCCCAGGGTATTCTGGGCGGTGAGCGCCGTGATGGCCGAGGCGGCAAATACCCCGTTGAGGGTCATGGTCTTTAAGTCAGCCTGGATCCCCGCGCCGCCGCCGGAATCGCTCCCGGCTATCGTCAGGACTGTTTTCATTCCTTTTCCTCCTTTCGGGCTTGCGCCCCGGATCCGGTGATCCGGAGGGCTTCTTTTTTCAACGCCGCAGCCGCCGCGCCGATATCCGCCGCGCCGAAGAGGGCGGAAACAACGGCAATTCCGGCGACGCCGCTGCCCCGGAGCAAAGCGACGTTTTCCAGACTGATCCCGCCGATGGCCACGACGGGAATCGTCACCGATCCGCAGATCTCCTTCAGCTGCTCTACGGTGATCCGAATCGCCCCTTTTTTGGTGGGGGAAGGGAAAACCGCGCCGACGCCCAGATAATCCGCGCCCGCCGCCTCCGCCGCTCTGGCCTGCTCTACTGTTTTCGCCGTCGCGCCGATGATAAAGCCGGCGCCGCAGCGCTGCCGCAGCGCTGCGACCGGAGCGTCCTCCGCCCCCACATGAACGCCGTCTGCCCCGGCGGCCAGCGCCGCTTCCGCATCGTCGTTGACGATCAGCGGCACCTCCCAGCGGCGGCAAAGCGCCTTGACGCGGCGCGCCGTTTCGATCAGTTCCGGCTGCGCCATTCCTTTTTCCCGCAGCTGGATCATCGTTGCGCCGCCGCGCAGCGCCGCCTCGATCTGCTCGTAAAAGGAACCGCTTCCCGCCCCTTTTCTGTCTGTCACCCCGTAAAGAAGCAGCCTTTCCTTATTCCAGTTCACGATCATACGCCTCCTTCAGCGCCGCAAAGCAGGAGGCCGGATCCGCGCATTCCATCGCCGCGCGCATCAGGCAGACCCCCGCTCCCCCGGCATGACGCAGCGCCCGGACGTTTTCCGGCCGGATCCCGCCGATGGCATAGACCGGAACCGTCGCGCAGGCCGCCGCCTGCCTGAAAAAATCCACCCCTCTGCCGGGCAGCCCTTTTTTACAGTCTGTTTCAAAAATATGTCCGGCTATGATATAGCCGCATCCCGCCGCGCAGGCCTCCCGCACCTCGGCGTCCGTATGGCAGGAAGCCCCGATCACGGAGAACGCCTTTTTCTCCTCCGGCGCCAGCTGCCGCAGCAACGGAAGCGGCAGATGGACGGCCGGCGCCCCCAGCGCGGCCGCCGCCCGGGTGAAAGAATGGAGAATGCAGGGCACGCCCTCCCCGGCGCAGATCGCCAGAACCTCCCGCGCCAGCTCCGTATAGGCCGCCTCCGAAAGATCCTTCTCCCGCAGCAGAACGGCTTTGGGATGGGCGGCGGCTATTTTTTTCATCCGTACAAAAAAATCTTCCCGACAAAGCCGCCGGTTTGTTACGCATAGAATATCAAACATAAAGATAGTCGTTGAGCACCGGCTGAAGGCCGGCGCCGGTCATGTCCTGATACACCCGCTCCAGGCTGCGGGCGTCGTCGATCTCGAACTGTTCGTCGCCGGCGGAACCGGCTTTCCGGCCGGTATACTTGCTTTCGTGATCCCCGATCCCGGTGGAAACGCCGGCCGAGATCTTGGTGGCGGCGATTTTTACGATGCCGTTGCGAAAGGACGCGCTTTCCCGGGAAGAAACAGTAATCCCGGCGTAGGGCAGAAAGATCCGGTCGGCGCAGAGGATCTGGCAGAGCTGCTTTTCATGCACGTCCTGCGGATTGATCCGATCGTTATGCAGGATCGGCCGCAGCCGCGGGCAGGAAAGGGAGATCTCCGCCCGGGGATATTTACGCTGCAGATAATAGGCGTGCAGCCCGCTGGCCAGCGCGTCCCGCCGGAAATCCGAAAGACCCAGCAGCGCCGAAAAGGCAACGCCCCGCATCCCGCCCAGCAGCGCGCGCTCCTGGGCGTCGAAACGATACGGCCAGACCCGCTTATGCCCGGAAAGATGCAGCTTTTCATACCGTTCGATATCGTAGGTTTCCTGAAAAACCGTGACGTAATCGGCGCCGCAGCGATGAAGATAGCGATATTCATCGGTATTGACCGGGTAAATCTCCAGCCCGATCAGCCGGAAATACCGGCGCGCCAGCCGGCAGGCCTCGCCGATATATTCCACGCTGCTCCTGCTGCGGCTCTCGCCGGTGAGGATCAGAATCTCTTCCATCCCGCTTTCGGCGATCACCTTCATTTCCGCCTCGATCTGCTCCGATGTCAGCTTTCTGCGGCGGATATCGTTATAGCAGTTGAACCCGCAGTAAACGCAGTAGTTTTCACAGTAATTTGCTATATAAAGAGGGGTGAACAGATAGACGTTATTCCCAAAATGCCGGGCCGTTTCACGCCGGGCGCGCTCCGCCATCTGCTCTAAAAACGGCTCTGCCGCCGGAGAAAGCAGCGCCTTGAAGTCTTCGACGGTGCATACCTCCCGCTCCAGCGCGGCGGTTACGTCGGCGGCGGTATAGGCGTTATAATCATAGCGCTCCATCTGCTCCAGAACCTTTGCGCTGATATCTGAGCGGATCTGCTCCATCCCCGGCAGATACTCCATGGGATCTTTCCGGCTGGAAGGATCGGTTTCCAGCCGGTGCTTTTTTTCCAGCGCCGCTGCAGAGAGCCGCGGTGAATCAACAAAATACAAATTCTCCATGACCGTGCCTCAATCCCGCAGAAATCCGGTGAGGGGATCGGAGGCGGAAGCGCCCCGGCTCAACACCCGCCCCAGCCCGGAAAGATACGCCTTGCGCCCCGCCTCGATCGCCTGCCGGAAGGCGGCGGCCATCAGCGGCAGATCTCCGGCGGTGGCCAGCGCCGTATTGGCCATGATCGCCGCCGCGCCCATCTCCATCGCTTCGCAGGCCTGGGAAGGGCGCCCGATCCCGGCGTCCACAATGACCGGAAGCTCGATTTCATCGATCAGGATCTGAATAAAATCCCTGGTCGCCAGCCCTTTATTGGATCCGATGGGCGACGCCAGCGGCATGACGGCGGCGGCTCCGGCAGACACCAGATCCCGCGCCGTATTCAAATCGGGATACATATACGGCAGCACCACAAATCCATCCTCCGCCAGCCGGGCGGTCGCCCGAACCGTTTCCTCGTTGTCCGGGAACAGGTATTTGGAATCCCGCATGATCTCGATCTTGACAAAATTTCCGCACCCCAGCTCCCGCGCCAGCCGCGCGATCCGAACCGCTTCCTCGGCATTGCGGGCGCCGGAGGTATTGGGCAGCAGCGTCACCCCCTCCGGAATGAAATCCAGAATGTTTTCCTGCTCCTTCGTATTGGCGCGGCGCAAAGCCAGCGTGATGATTTCGGCGCCCGCGTCCCGCACCGCCGCTTTGATCAGCCCCAGCGAATATTTCCCGGAGCCCAGAATGAAGCGGGATTCAAAAACGTGCCCGCCGATGATCAATGGATCTTTTTTCATGGTATATTCCTCCCTATACGTCAAATTCTCCAGCCAGGATCCGCAGCGCCGCGTGAGCCTGATGGGCGGCGCAGAGCATCACCCGGCTGGATACCAGCCCCATTCCGGAGCCCCCTTCGCTGACGCCGTCGCCGCAGAGATAAAACCGCGGCGTGATCCGGCGGGTGCGGATGCTGTTGGCGGAGCCGAGCCCCGCCATGCCGCTGCCGGAAATCAGGTACTTTTCCGGCCAGCGCTCCGCCACCTGATTCACTAGCATCGCCTTGGCTTCCGGGCAGTCGAAAGCCTCGCAGATGATCCCGGCTCCGGAAAGGGGTTCCAGATTCTGCGCTGTCAGCCGAAGGGCGTGCTTTTCTATCGCCAAATACGGCGCCGCCGCCTTCAGCACCTCGGCCAGCGCCTCGGTTTTCAGCCACCCCACCTGCTCCGCTGTATAAAGCTGGCGATGCAGATTGCCCGCCTCCACCCGGTCGTAGTCCACCAGGATCAGGCGCCCCACGCCCGCCCGGGCCAGAGCCATCGCAATATGAGAGCCCAGCCCGCCCAGCCCGCATACCGCGACGGCGGCTTCCGCGATCCGGCGATACAACGCCGCTCCGTAGCGCTGCTCCAGCGCCTTTTGCAGCTCCTCCTTCGTTGGAATCATCTCAACCGCCTCCCACAAATCCGACGATCTCCACCGCGTCGCCCTCTTCCAGCACCGTTTCGGCATACCGGGATTTCGGAATGATCTCGCCGTTGCGCTCCACGGCGATGCGCCCGAGATCATAGGCGCTCTCCGCCAAAAAGGCCGCCAGACTTTTTCCGGCAAGATCCTGCCATTCTCCGTTGATTCGTACCATCATTTCCTCCATAACGCAAAAAACGGAAAACCGCCCCGACGGACCGCTTCCCGCTCTATCCATTCTGTTTTCCAGAAATCCCTACGTTGGCATTATCCAAATCAGGTTCATGGGTCGAAGGTCGTACCTTCCTCTCAGCCTGTCCCACAAGCTCCCCGTTTTTTTATTTTTTTCTATTATACCGCCCTGCCGGCGGTTTTGCAAGACCTCTTTTGCTTTTTTCTGCTTTGTCCAGATTTGAAAAGCCGCTTTTGCGCATCAGCGCAAAGGCGGCTTTCTGAAAAAACATATCCTCAGATCCTGACGTTGAAATCCTGCCGACATTTCGGGCAGCAAACCGTATGGCGGCCCTTTCGGTAGGGCAGGCGCACAACCGCCCGGCAATGGGGGCATTTCCGGTACCGATGGGTTTTGCGCTCGGAAAACATCTTTTTCCGCAGCCGGAACCAGCCGGTAATTTTGCCGGTCAGGCGCAGGTATTTCTGGTTTTCCGCCTGTCTTTTATAGATGTTTTTGGAAAGCATCCGGAAAAAAAGCCAGACCACCAGCGCCAGCGCGACAATATTAAACGGCCAAAAAAACAAGGCCAGAATCACGCAGGCCAGATAGATCCAAAAAAGAGCGCGGTTCAGCTGATCCACGCCGTAGCGCCCGGCCATGAAGCGGGCCATCCGATTACGAAATTTCATTGATATCCATAACCTTTCCTCAAATCCTTATTGCCTCAGCAGTAGGGGCAGCACAGCTTGGCCAGGCACAGCCCCATACAAATCGGGCTGACGCCGCTCTGGGGCATATCAAACCCGCGGCCGTAGGTTTCGTAGGCCATCCCCGATCTTTGAAGCTGCTCCAAAAAGGCCTGATATTCCGGATTTCCCGGTTCCATCTGCACCGCTTTGCGTGCAAATTCCAGAGCCTGGGTGCGATTTCCGACGCCGGCATGGGCGTAGGCCGAAAGAAAATACCATTCCGCGTCCCTCTTTTCGATCCGGTTGAGAACATTGAAGGCCTCCCGATAGCGGCGGTAATGCAGATAATGGCGTACTGCCGTCATCTCCGGCGTGGAGCCCTGCCCGGGATCCTGCGTATAGCCGCCGGCGCTGCCAAAACCGCCCATCGTCTTGCCCTGGCGCTGATTCAGGATCGCGTCGTAGGCGGCGTTGATCTCCGCCATCTTTTTTTCGGCAAACTCCCGATCCGGATGGATATCGGGATGATATTGCTTGGCCAGTTTACGATATGCTTTTTTGATTTCATCGTCCGTAGCGTCGGGGGATACCCCCAGCACGCTATATGGATCACGGCTCATTTCCTTTCTCCTTTTCCCGCTTTTTTCAGTTGATTATACCGGCTCCATACGCCGGAATACAGCACGTTCCTCAAAATCTCCAGATGCTCGACCAGCGGCAGCCGCTCTAAAATCAGCGCGCATTCGCCAAGCGTATCCTTCAGCATTTCCGCCACCCGGTCTTCATAATCCGGCTGACCGTAAATCAGCGCCAGCGGATTATACCGGTTTTTTTTCATATCCTTCGGCAGATCCTCATAGGCGTCCATCCAATAGACAAAACGCCCCAGTCCCTCGCCGAAGGCGCGGCAGTCCTCGGCCCAGAAATCCTTCCGATAGACGAATAGCTGCCCTAAAAGCCGCCCGAAAATATTGGCGGCCGTATCCAGATCCCGCGGACTTCTGCTCTCTTCCGCGTCCAGCTCCGCCATCCCTTCTCGCACGGCCCGGGCCTGACGCGGATATTTTTCCTCGATGCCGGGCATGAACCGGGCGAGATGCTTTGCGGCCGTGCGGGCTGATTTTTTGCCCTCATCCTTCCAGTCGTCCATCAAATTATAATAAGCAAGCAGGATGTTCATGGCGGCGCCGTAGTCGATCAGCTCGTTTTCCAGCATCACCCGCTCCTTCCCGGGATGCACGGCGCACCGGCCGGTATGCTCCTTCGTTTCCGGATCTAAAAGATCCGCCAGAAGCAAAATCATAAAGGTCATATCATAGTTCAGCGTCAGGCGCCCGAAGTTGCCGAACTGCTTCTTCAGGCTCCGGCAAAGACCGCAGTAATAACCGCGGTAAATGCCCTTCTGCGATTCATTCAGTTTTTCCATATTGGCCACAACGTAACCAAACAAATCCTTCACCCCTGTACCTGTTAAAAATTTCAAATTTATAATACACTTTAAATAATTACAGGTGTTGAACAAATTGTAAATTTTACATAAATATCACGTTTTCCCCTTATTCTTCTCGCATCCCGCCAACCTTTTCGTATCATTCGGAGCGTTCTCCCATAAATTATATGGAAAGGAGTTGTTATCAAGACATGGCTATCAAAGTTGTGATCGACGCAGGGCATAATCCCCAGGGCGTCAATGCCGGCGCGGAGGGAAACGGCCTGCGGGAGCAGGACATCAATTACGAGGTGGCGCAGAAGCTGGCGGAGCTGCTGCGGGCCAACGGCAATTTTGAAGTCCGGCTGACCCGCAATACGCCGACGGAGGTTTTAGGCACCTCCAACGCCTCCAGCCTGCGGGAGCGGGTACGCATTGCCAACGAATGGCCCGCCGATTATTTTATCAGCATCCACGCCAACGCCTCCACCAATCCGGAGGTCAACGGCACCGAGGTTTATACCTACAGCGCTTCCGGCCAGGCCCACGATCTGGCGGAGGCCATTCAAAGCGGGATCGTTACGGAAATGGACATGAAGGATCTGGGGGTCAAAACCAATCCCTCCCTCTATGTTCTGCGCCGCACCGCCATGCCGGCGGTTCTGGTGGAGCTCGGTTTTATCACCAACGCCGAAGACGCCCGCAAAATGAGCCAGGATCCCGACGGTTTTGCCCGGGGGATCTACAACGGGATGCTGCGCTACTTCGACCTTGCATGAAAAGACCCTGCGGCCAAAGCCGCAGGGCTTTCTATTTTCAGCCGTCGCCCGGAGGGATCCCCATCCCTGCGGGCAGATCGGGCGGCGTTATGCGCCGAATCCGTCCGGATTGTTTTTCTGCCAGTTCCAAAGATCGCGGCACATATCGTCGAGATTCTTTTCCGCAACAAAGCCAATCTCTTTTCTGGCCTTTTCGGTATCGGCATAAAGGGTTTCCACGTCCCCCGGCCGGCGATCCACAATTTTATAGGGGATCTTCACGCCGCTGGCCTTCTCAAAGGCGTGAACAACATCCAAAACGCTGTAGCCCTCGCCGGTGCCCAGATTATAAATGTATACGCCGGTTTTTCCCTGCTGACCCTCCAGAGCCTTGATATGACCCTTGGCCAGATCCACCACGTGGATATAGTCCCGAACGCCGGTTCCGTCGTGGGTATTGTAGTCCCCGCCGAAAACGGAAAGGCAGGGGCGCTTGCCGATCGCCACCTGAGAGATATAGGGCGTCAGGTTATTGGGAATGCCCTGGGGATCCTCCCCGATCAGGCCGCTCTCATGGGCGCCCACCGGGTTGAAATACCGCAGCAACGTAACCGTCATCTCCGGATCGGCCTTGGCGATATCGGTCAGCATGACCTCCTGCATCAGCTTGGTCTGCCCGTATGGATTGGTCGCGCTGGTGGGAAAATCTTCCTTTACCGGGACAACCTTACTATCTCCATACACCGTTGCGGAGGACGAAAAGACAAACCGCTTTACGCCGTTTTTCTTCATGGCCGCCAGAATGTTCAGGGTGCCGACGATATTGTTGTTGTAGTATTCCCAGGGCTTCTGGCAGCTCTCGCCCACCGCTTTCAGCCCGGCAAAATGGATGACCGCGTCGATTTTCTCAGCGGCGAACAGTTTATCCATCGCCGCCCGATCCAGCATATCCGCTTCGTAGAATTTGAAATCCTTCCCCGTGATCTGGCGTACCCGCTCCAGCGCCTTGGGCTTGCTGTTGTAGAAATTATCAAAAACCACAACCTCATGCCCGGCGTTCAGCAGCTCTACCACCGTATGGGTGCCGATATAGCCGGCTCCGCCCGTTACCAATACCTTCATTCTTCCATCTCCTTTATATAATCACTCATTTCGATTCGCATCTGAGAAAGGCTGTTTTCCAGCGATTCCGGCTGCCAGTCGGCCAGCTTCATGCCCGGCAGAAGCTCCGCCGCCTTCAGAACGATATGAAACAGGGTCTGCCCCTCCTCCCGCTCATAAAGCAGCGCGGCGCCCTGCCGGTTCGCCAGCTCCCGCGCCATGGCCAGGCCGAAGCCCAGCCCTTTTACGCCTCTGGCGTCCGCTGTGCGGTAGCCCCATTCAAAAAGTCTGTCCGGCGCCGCGACGCCGGGTCCGTCGTCGCAGACGGTAATATAGATCCGATCCCCGGATCGATAGGTGCGCACCCACACCGTTTTCCCCCCGAACCGGAAGGCATTGCTGATCAGCGTGCCCAGAATCAGCTCCATATCCTCCGGCATCATTTCCGCCGTCAGATCCTGCTCAAAAGGCGCCGTTATCACCGCAAGCCCCGGATGAATATCGGAAAGGTTCCGAAGAAAGGAGGAAACAAACCGGCCGACGTCCACCTTGGTCCGGTATTCCGTCGTCCCCTCCCGGTCAAGCAGCTGGTAAAGGTGGTTGACCATGCGGAGGATCCGGCGGGTTTCGCTGCTCAGGATTTTTCCCTCGGGGGAATCCAGACCCAGCTTCTGCGCCACGCCGTAAATGGCGTTGAGGTGCCCCGAAAGCTTGCCCCGCGCATTGCGCAGAATCCGCAGCTCCGCCGCTCTTTCAGGATCCCGCGCCGGAAGCTGCGGCTCCAGGATCAGATACGGCCGGCCTTCGTATGAAACGGGCGTCATAAAAAGCAGAAGCTGCTCCTCCCCCGCCTCCACCGGCACCGCGGCGGCGCGCTGCTCGCCGATACAGCGCTGCGCCTCCTGCCGCACCGCATATGTCAGCAAAGCCGACTCCGATTCCTGCCCGACCCGCGCCAGCAGCGCGCCGACAGAAGAAGTGCTGAATAACAGCTGCCCCTCTGCGTCATATACCAGGATCGGCTTCGGCATCTCGCGATAAAGCTCTGAAAAATATTCTTTCGCTGATAGCATATGCGATCTCCTTTTGTTTTTTCATCTCATTATATAACAGAATTTACAAAAAGTAAAGCTTTTCACACGGAATTGATGGAAGAAATATTTATTTTCATCAATTTCCGAAAAAGGGTTGAAAAATACATTTTTTCTTATATAATAGGCGGTGAAAAGGCATGCAGGGGGGAGAAGCCGATGTGAGATAGCAAGAAGCGGAGCACGCTCCGCTTCCGGAAAAGGGGTTTTCCCGGCCGCGCTTTTGCGGGCGCTTTTTCGGCCGGGAACGAGCCGCGTTCTTCCGCAGGAGGAACGCCATGCGCCCATGCTTTTTGAACTTATGAAATCGATTCGTTTCATCTTCTCAAATATGCACGGAAAGAAATTCCTCTTCTTTTTCCTCCTCCTGATGGTCGCCCTGATCGGCCTGATCGTCCTGCTGCCGACGATCCTGATCGGTAATCTGGTAGACCACGTTCTGGAAGGGGAAACCTCCATTACCTGGATCGAGCGGGTGCTTGGCATCCAGGTTGGAATGGATAAGGCGGAGATGCTGATCCGGTATGTGCTGGGCGTTGTTGCCATCTCGCTTTTTTCCACCGGTTTACGCTATCTTGTTCATATTCTCCTGCATCGCATCGCTTTTCAGACCAGCGGCCGCATTCGTATGGCGCTCTATGAAAAGCTGCAGACCCTGAGCGCGGATTTCTACGCCCATATGCCCAGCGGCGAGCTGATCGCAAACATGACCTCCGACATCAGCCTGATCGAATCCATGATCTGCTCCTACGCCTACGACTGGGTCAAAAATATTTCTCTTTTTATCTTTACCCTTTATATGCTTTTCTATTACAACACGACCCTCACGCTGATGCTCACGGCCTTTCTGCCGGTTTTTGCGGTGCTAAGCTTCGTGATTTTTCGCTATACCCGGCTGCTCCATAAGCGGCTGCGTGATAAATTCAGCGAAATGAACGTCTATGTGAATGAAAATCTGGGCGCGTACCGGGTGGTAAAGGCCTTTGCCCGGGAGGATTACGAAAACCAGCGGCTGAACAAGCTGAGCACGGAATATCAGGATATCGCCATCGACAACGCCAAAAAACGCCTGTATTTTTCCACCCCGCTGCATCTGACCGCCCGGCTGATGTCCATCTTCGGGCTGTGCGTAGCCGCGATCTACGTCATCCGGGGGGAGATGACGGTCGGTATGCTGACCATTTTCAACACCTTCGTTTTCAACTTGCAGGAGCCTGTGCGCTCCATTACCACGCTGATTAGCGTGACGCAGCAGGTTCTTGTTTCCGCCAATAAGATCTACGGGCTTTACACCACGGAGCCGGACGTGGGGAACGCCAGCGAGCTGCAGAGCAAGCACGGCCGGATCAAAACCATCGAATTTCGCGACGTTTCTCTGGAGCTGGACGGGTGCCGGATCCTGGATCACATCAACCTGAAGATCAGCACCGGCCAGACGCTGGCCATCATGGGGCCGACCGGCGCCGGAAAGACCATTCTGATCTCGCTGCTGATCCGGCTCTATGATCCAACGGAGGGCGCCATCTACATCAACGGGGTCAACGCCCGGCGCATCGACCTGCAAAAGCTGCGCAGGGAAATCGCCATAGCCACCCAGGACGTTTTCCTCTTTTCCGATACCATCGACAGCAACATCGCCTATTCCAATCCGGATATGTCGGAGGAGATGGTGCGCCAGATGGCGGAGACCGCCCAGGCGGCGGACTTTATCGAAAAGCTCTCCGACGGCTACGACACCATCATCGGCGAGCGGGGCATCGGCCTTTCCGGCGGCCAGCGCCAGCGGATCGCGCTGGCCCGGGCGGTTGCCAAGGATTCCTCCCTGATCATTCTCGACGACACCACTTCCGCCGTGGATATGGAAACCGAGGTTTCCATATTGCAGGAGCTGCGAAAAATCACCAATAAAATCAAGGTCATCGTCGCCCAGCGGATTTCCTCGGTTCAGGACGCCGATGAAATCATCATCCTGCAAAACGGAAGAATCACCGAACGCGGCAAACATGAGGAGCTGCTGGCGCTGAACGGCTACTATGCGGAAATCTACCGCATCGCCCATCAGAACGAGGAGGTGGAGCTCCATGGCTAAACGCAATACCTACGGGGTGGACGAAACGCTGGAAACCCCCTTCAATATCAAAAACCTGATGCGCTGCAAGCCCTATATCCTCCATAACATCAAGGCGCTGATCGGCGCGCTGATCTTCAGCATCCTGGCCACCATTTTCGGCCTCCTCGGCCCCACCTATACCCAGATCATCATCGACGACCTGATCCCCAATCAAAACGTCCGGGCGGTTGTCATGATCGCCGTGCTCTATTTTATCACCTCCTGTCTGGCGGAGTTTTGCACCTTCTTCCAGACCATCATGACCTCCAAGGCCGGCCACCGCATCATCCATGAGATCCGCGTGGACGTCTTTGGCCACATCCAGAAGCTCTCCTTTAATTATTTCGACAGCCGCCCCCGGGGCAAGATCCTGATCCGGGTGGTCAACTATGTCAACAACGTGGCCGATTTCCTTTCCAACGGTCTGGTCAATACCGTGGTACAGGCGCTTTCCATCATTTTCATCCTGATCTTCATGCTGATGCTCAGCCCCAAGCTGACCCTCTGCGTGATGGCAGGCCTGCCGCTGGTTCTTTTATATCTGGTTCTGATCAAAAGCCGGCAGCGCCGGGCCTGGACCAACTGGAGCGCCAAAAATTCCAACGCCACCGCCTATGTCAGCGAATCCATCAACGGAATGCAGATCACCCAGGCCTTCAACCGGGAAAAAATCAATCAGGGCATCTATCAAACGCTGATCCAGAAGCTCAATAAGGCGCATATGAAAGCGGTTTCCATCAATCTGCTGATGCCGGTGCTGATCGAAAATATCATGCGGTTCGTCGTCTGCTTTCTCTACCTGATGGCGGTGCTCTTCTTCACCCAGGAGCAGTATGAAACCGGTGTCATCATCGCCATGGCCTCCTATGCAAACCGGTTCTGGGGGCCCATCCAGTCCATGGCAAACATCTATAACAGCCTGATCAATACCGGCTCCTATCTGGAACGCATCTTCGATACGCTGGACGAAAAGGTGGATATCAAGGACGAGCCGGACGCAAAGGATCTGCCGCCGATCACCGGCCGCGTCGACTATGAAAACGTCACCTTTGCCTATGAAGAAGGCATCAACATTCTGGAAAACCTGAACCTGCACGTAGAGCCGGGGCAGAGCATCGCTCTGGTCGGGCCGACGGGGGCGGGAAAAAGCACCATCGTCAACATTCTTTGCCGGTTCTATGACCTGCAGGGCGGCAGGATCCTGCTGGACGGCCACGACATCCGCCATGTCACCCTCCACTCCCTGAGGAGCCAGCTGGGCATCATGCTGCAAGACAGCTTTATCTTCACCGGAACCATCCGGGACAACATCCGCTACGGCAAGCTGGACGCCACCGATGAAGAGATCATCACCGCCGCCAAAACGGTCTGCGCCCACGACTTTATTATGAATACCGAAAATGGCTACGATACCGAGGTAAACGAAAAAGGCTCCACCCTCTCCAGCGGACAGCGTCAGCTGATCTGCTTTGCCCGCACCATTCTTGCCAATCCCCGGATCCTGATTCTGGATGAGGCCACCTCTTCCATCGATACCGAAACGGAAAAGCTGGTGCAGGAGGGGATCGCCAACCTGCTGAAGGGACGCACCTCCTTTATCATCGCCCACCGGCTCTCCACCATCGCCAACTGCGACCAGATCCTCTATATCGCCAATAAGGGGATCCAGGAGCAGGGCACCCATGAAGAGCTGCTGACCAAAAAAGGCCTTTATTATCAGCTTTATACCGCGCAGGCGGAGGAAACAGCCAACGTCTGATCCCCGATAAAAAAGAAAAGAGCGCCGAAAGCCGCTGGCTTTCGGCGCTCTGCCGTTTATTCTGCGCGATGAAAAGCGCCTTCAGGCGGTTTGGGACGCTCCTTATTGCTCTGCAAAGGAACCGGCGCTCCCCTTCCCGCCGCCTGGAACTGCAGCCGCCGCCTTATCCGGCCAGCTTGCGGTCCAGCCGGATCCGCTCGGTCAGCATCGAGATAAACTCGCCGTTCGTCGGCTTGCCTTTGGAGCTTTTGACGGTAAATCCGAAAATGGCGTTGAGGGTATCGATGTCACCACGACCCCAAGCGACCTCTATGGCATGGCGAATGGCTCGCTCTACCCGCGAGGCCGTGGTATTGTTATTTTTTGCGACCGTTGGATAAAGCTCTTTGGTAATGGCTTTGAGCATATTCCGGTTGCCCAGAGAAAGCAGGATGGAATCCCGAATATAATCATAGCCCCGGATATGCGCCGGAACGCCCACCTCGTGCATCAGCTCCGCCACATACCGCTCCAGCTCAAAACGACCGTCGTCCGCAGGGGCGGAGCCGGCTTTTTTCTTATCCAGCACCGCGATGAACCGGTCGCGGATAAACTGATAATCCAGCGGCGGCAGAATAAAGAGGTCGCACCCGGCCTCCATCACCTGCTGCGCCAGCCGGTCGTTGGGCACCTGCGAAACCACCGCGATCGCCGTATTCTTCCGATACCCTACGGCGTTCAGCGCTTCAATGATATCATAGCTGCTGCGCCCCGGTAAAAAACTGTCCATCCATATCACGTCCGGCTGCAGCTCCGTGATCACCCGCACCGCGTCGGTTCCGCTGCTGCATACGCCCAGAATCTCCATCCCCAGCGCGGAAAAATGCTCGCGGTTACAGCGCGCCGCCTCTTCGTCCGTCTGCAACATCACCATGGTCATTTTCTCGTTTGTTTCTCTCATCTTCAAAAATTCCTCCTCATTGCACGCCGGCCTGGATATTCCGGCGCTCCGGGGCCTTCTTCTTTCGCCCCTTTCATCCAAATGATAGCAATTTTTTTGTTAAAAGGCTGTCGAATACTGTCTTTCCTGCAAAAAAATTTTGTTTTTTTTCATCGTTTCTGCCATATCGCGCGAAAAACCCACCGCCGGAGAAGGAAACGGGACTTCGGCGGGATGATTTCACCCTCTATCGAAACGCAGTCCGTGCGCACGACTCCTCTATCATTTTTGCCAATTATACACAATTAGTGCTCTCTTGTCAAGATATTTTTTAAAATTCCTTGACAAATGAGCACATTTTGTGTAAAATGTAGAAAAGGAGTGATCATATGAACCCATTTGCCGGACGTTTGCGGCTGCTGCGCAGGGAATACGGTCTTTCGCAGCAGACGCTGGCGGATAAAATCGGAATTTCAAAAAGCAGCGTCAATATGTATGAACGGGGAGAGCGGGAGCCGGGGCTTGAAACGGTGGCGGCGCTGGCGGATTTTTTCGGCGCGGATGCCGATTATCTGCTGGGAAAATCCCCTTATAGGAATAAGAACGAATGGCTTGCGGCCACCGGAGGCGGGGCGGAAGCGCCGGCGCGGCCGGCGGGGCGGCGGATCCCGCTGCTGGGGGATATCGCCTGCGGGGAGCCGATTTTTGCTCAGGAGGAGCATGAGAATTACGTGGAGCTGAGCGACGGGATCCGGGCGGATTTCTGCCTGCGCGCCAAGGGCGACAGTATGATCGGCGCCCATATCCGGGACGGGGACATTGTTTTCATCCGGCGCCAGGAGATGGTGCGCAACGGAGAGATCGCCGCCGTGATCATCGACGACACCGCCACGCTGAAGCGGGTCTATTATGATCCCGAAAAAAGCCGGCTGATCCTTGCCGCCGAAAACCCCCGCTACGCGCCGCTGGTCTATTCCGGCGCAGAGCTGGAGCAGGCGCGGATTCTGGGAAAGGCCGTGGCCTGCCAGAGCCTGATCCGATAACCCCCTCCCTATTCTTTAAAGAGCGGCGGTTACAGTTTGTTACCATTTTTTCCCGCTCCGGGCCGCACCCCGCCCCGGTTTGTTACAGCTTTGTCACCATTGGAGGGAAAGTAACAAAACTGTAGCCAAATTGTAGGAATTTGTAATTGGACTTTTCTTTCCGGCTGTGCTACCCTTAAAGTAGGAAGGAGGAGTCGAAAATGTCTAAGCTGACGAAAATTGTTCTGGCCTGCTGCCTGCTTTTATGTCTTACCGTTGTGGGCTTTGTTCCCGCCATCACCAAAGACAATACCGCTCTGGAAAAAGCGGCGGAAACCGATCTGGGCTATACCCGCGAGGAAGTCAAATCGGCTCTTCTGAACTATGAGCGCACCGGTGAAGCCGGCGCGGTGGTTCAAAGCGTATTGCTGCCCTCTTCTCTGGGTATTTCCACCCCCAATCTGAATACCGATAAGGTGCTCAATGAAACGCCGCTGAAGGAATACGGCAACCGGGAGGAATACTACGAAAACCTCCTTGCCCACGGCTACGACGATTCGGATATGGAAAACCTGCCCTACTGGCAGTATGAACAGCTCTCCGCCAACTGGCTGCTGGATCAGAGCACCCGGGATCTGCTTGCTTCTACATATCCGGAGCTGACCGATCGGGATCTCTCCCAATGGACCATCGGGATGTACCGGCAGTTTATCGAGCAGAGCGAGGAAGAGCTTCTGATGGCCTGCTTTACCACCGAACAGCAGGCCGCCCTGGAAGAACGGGGGATTAGCAGCGCGGATTTCGGCCAGCTTCTGCTGGTCTACGGCCAACCGGAAACCATTCTGGCGCAGTCCGATGAAACGCTGAAAACCGTTTTGGAGGATTGGTATCAAACCAAGCTTACCCTTACGCTGGGCGCCGATTGGCGCGTATCCGCAAGAAAAACCTGAAAACCCGCCTGAGAGCCTACCCCTCTTCGGCATTCCGTTTATATCCGTTTTCCTCAAAAGGAGCCCGGTATCGCACCGGGCTCCTTTTTTGCCGCCCCTCTGGTCTTGCGCCGCCGGGTTTACACCCTTTTGATCGTGTGTGCTCTGGTCTTGCGCTGCTGAGTTTAAGCCCCTTTGGTCTTGCACCGCTCTTTCCGCTTTTCGCCGCCCCCGGACTTTCACCGCCCCTCCGCTCCTGCGCCGCCGGGTTTACGCCCCTTCGGTCTTGCGTACCTCTCTTGATCTTACGCCGCTCCCACAATGGGCTGGCCTGCGCAGGCCAGCCCATCCCTTCTCCCCGAACGAATCGTCCCATTATTTTTGTGCCGAACCGTTGACATTGCAACTATTCTGTTGTATCATTTAGTTGACAATACAACTAAATGTTTTACAAAGAGGCGATTTCTATTGAATAACTACAGAAAGTATTTTGTTCGGATCACCAAATCAGCGGAGCGGTATTACAATCTGCACATGACCGGCGGTCTGACGGCGCAGGAAGCCCATGCGCTGCGCGTTATCTCCTTCAACCAGCAGCTCTCGCAGCAGCTTTTGGCGG
Organism: uncultured Clostridia bacterium; assembly: GCA_944387895.1. Classification (GTDB taxonomy): domain Bacteria; phylum Bacillota; class Clostridia; order Oscillospirales; family QAKW01; genus QAKW01. Next base: position 42,645 of record CALXGQ010000030.1, on the reverse strand, counting down.
ATCGGCTGGGGGTAGACAAATCCCAGATGACCCGGCTGGTCAAGAAGCTGGAGGCGGAAGGGTATCTGACCCGCACCGTCAATCCCAACGACCGGCGGGAGAAGCTGATCAATTCCACGCCGAAGGCCGACGCGGCCAAGGCGCGGGATCTGGAATGGAGCAATCGGTATTATACCTGGCTCCTTTCAGCGCTGACGCCGAAAGAGCGGGAGCAATTCGAGGGGACGCTGGAAAAGCTTTTTGACCGCGCCACGGAGTCCCGCAGAAATATGTTCCGGGAAGTGGAGGAATCCTCATGCTGCTGATCCTGCACTATATCAAGCCGCATCTCAGGCAGATGACGCTGGGCATGACCGTCAAAATGATCGGATCGCTGGCCGAGCTGATTCTGCCGTATGTGCTCAGCTATATCATCGACCATGTGATTCCCCTAGGCAAAATGGGGCCGGTACTGTGGTGGGGCGTTCTGATGCTGGCCAGCACCGCGGTGGCCTGGATCTGCAATGTTGTGGCCAACCGGTCGGCGGCGGCGGTTTCCCGCGAGGCGGTGTTTCATGTCCGCCACGACCTCTTTGAAAAGATTTTTGCGCTCTCCAACCGGCAGGTGGACTACTGCACCATCCCCTCGCTCATCTCCAGAATGACGACCGATACCTATAATCTGCACAGAATGATCGGCATGATGCAGCGGATCGGGATCCGCGCTCCCATTCTGATCATCGGCGGCATCCTGATGACCTGGACGCTGGATCCGGTTCTGGCCGCCATTCTTCTGGCCATGCTCCCGCTGCTGGGGGTCATCGTCTATTTTATTTCCAAACACAGCGTTCCCCTTTTTGCGGTATTGCAGGAACGCAACGACGCGATGGTCCGCGCGGTGCGGGAAAATATCAGCGGCGTGCGGGTCATCAAGGCGCTCTCCAAAACCGAGGATGAAAAGAAACGGTTCCGCGCCATCAACCGCAGCGTTTATAAAGCGGAAAATCAGGCGAACCGCACCATGGCGTTGAATTCACCGCTGATGAATCTGATTTTGAATCTGGGCTTTGTTCTGGTGGTGGTGGCGGGCGCCTACCGGGTCGACGCCGGCAAAACCGGCGTGGGCACCATCACCGCCTTTCTCTCCTATTTCACCATCATTCTCAACGCCATGATGACCATGACCCGGGTGATCAAGCTCTATTCCCGCGCACTGGCCTCGGCACACCGCATTCAGGAGGTGCTGGATCTGCCGGAAGAATTAAAGGCGCTGCCCTCTGCCGAAGAGCCCTCCGACGCGGCGCTCCGCTTTGAGGACGTCTGCTTTTCCTATCATAAAAAACAGGATAATCTTTCCCATATCTCCTTTACCCTGAAAAAGGGCGAAAGCCTGGGGATCCTCGGCCCCACCGGAGCCGGGAAAAGCACGCTGGCCTTTCTGCTGATGCGGTTCTACGATCCCGACGCCGGCCGGATCCTCCTGAAGGGCCGGGATCTGCGCAGCATGACCCTTACCGAGATCCGCAGCGTTTTCGGCGTCGTCTTTCAAAACGATTCCCTCTTTCGCGATACCATCGGTGAAAACATCCGCATCGGGCGCCCCCTCTCGGAGAAGCAGCTGCTTCAGGCTTTATCGGACGCCCAGGCGGCGGCCTTTACCGCCGAAAAGGGCGGCCTTTCCGCCCCGGTGGAGCCCAAGGCTTCCAATTTATCCGGCGGGCAGAAGCAGCGGCTGCTGATCGCCCGCGCTCTGGCCGGGAATCCGGAATTTCTGATTCTGGACGATTCCTCCAGCGCCCTGGATTTCAAAACCGACGCCGCCCTGCGGAAAACCATCCGGGCGCAGTATGCCGGCACCACCTCCATCATCATCGCCCAGCGCATCAGCTCCGTTCGCCACTGCGACCGGATCCTGGTGCTGGAGGACGGGAAAGCCATGGGTCTTGGCACCCATGAAGAGCTGCTGGCGGACTGCCCCCTTTATCGGGAGCTTTATACGCTCCAGACCGGAGAGAAGGTGACGGTATGAGCAAGAATAAAAAAAGAAAAAACGTCATCCTCCGGCTTTGCGGCTATCTGCTGCAAACAAAATGGCTGTTGCTGCTGGCTGTCTTTCTGACCATCGGCTCCAACCTCCTCGCCCTGCTGGGCCCGGAGCTTTCCGGCCGGGCGATCGACGCCGCCGCCGGTGGCGCCGGAAAGGTGGATTTCCCCTCGGTCTTTTACTATGCCGGGCTGATGGCGGTCTTTTATATCGTTTCCGCCGTTATGTCGTATCTCCTGCAGATCCTGATGATCCATATCGCTCGCAGCGCCACCTTCCGGCTGCGGCAGGATCTCTTCAACCGGCTGACCGAGCTCCCGGTGGGGTTCTACGACAGCCACGCTCCGGGCGATATCCTCAGCCGCATCTCCTACGACGCCGACAACATCAGCGAAACCCTGGCCTCAGACGTGGTTACCATCTGCTCCGCCTTTATCACGGTTGCCGGTTCCCTCTATATGATGATCCGCATCAATTTGCAGATGATGCTGATCTTCGTATTCACCCTTCCCCTTACCATCCTGATCACCCGCTATATCTCCCGCCGCACCCGTCCGCTTTTCCGCAGGCGCAGCAGAAAGCTGGGAGAGCTGAACGATTTTGTGGAAGAGAAAATTTCCGGGCAGAAGACCCTGAAATCCTATAATCAGGAGCAAAACGTCCTTCAGTCCTTCGATGAGGAGGACAAAACCGTCGTCGACGCCTACTACGACGCGGAATATATGGGCAGCGTCATGGGGCCGTCCATGAACGTCATCAACAACCTCTCCCTGACGCTGATCTCGGTATTCGGCGCCGTTCTTTACATCAGCAGCGGAGGCGCCGCCATCTCCATCGGAAACATCAGCAGCTTTGTGCTTTACAGCCGGAAGTTCACCGGCCCCATTCACGAGGTCGCCAATATCTTCAGCGAGCTGCAATCGGCTCTGGCCGCCGCGGAACGGATCTTCGGGCTGATGGACGAGGCGCCGGAACCGGCGGACCCGCCCGAGGCCCGGCCGACGGGCGCCGTTACTGGGCAGGTATGCCTGAAACACGTGGATTTCGGATATCTGCCGCAAAAGACCGTGCTCCATGATTTTTCGCTCCTTGCGGAACCGGGCAAGACGGTGGCGATCGTCGGCCCGACCGGCGCGGGAAAGAGCACGCTGATCAATCTGCTGATGCGGTTTTACGAAATTGAAAAGGGCTGCATCACGCTGGACGGAAAAGACATCCATGGGATCACCCGGGGCAGCCTGCGGCTGGCCTATTCCATGGTGCTGCAGGACACCTGGCTTTTCTACGGCAGCATCTACGACAACATTGCCTACGGCCGGCCCGAGGCCACGCGGGAGGAGGTGATCGCCGCTGCGCAGGCCGCGGGGATCCACACCTTTATCACCTCCCTCCCCGACGGCTACGACACCATCCTCACCGACGACGCCTCCAACATCTCCAAAGGGCAAAAGCAGCTGCTCACCATCGCCCGGGCGATGCTGATGGACTGCTCCATGCTGATTCTGGACGAAGCCACCTCCAACGTGGATACCCGCACCGAAAAGCTGGTGCAGAAGGCCATGCTGAAGCTCATGCGCGGAAAGACCTGCTTTGTTGTGGCCCACCGGCTTTCCACCATCCGGGACGCCGATCTGATTCTGGTCGTCCGGGAGGGCGAGATCGTCCAGCGCGGAACCCACGACCAGCTCTTATCCGCCGGCGGCTTCTACCGGGAGCTCTACAACGCCCAGTTTGAATAATCGAAAAATCTCCCCCTTTCATCAAAAAAGGGAACCCACCGCCTTCCGGCGGTGGGTTCTCTTTTGCTTTTGCGGCTCTGCCCGGGCAGAGCTTATGCCATTTTTTCCGCTTCCTTTTCTTCTTCCTCCGGCAGGCGGATTTTTTCGACCCGGACAAATTCCACCCGGTGAAAATCGACCGCCGTTACCGTTATGTCCAGCGTTTCATAGGCAAAATGATCCCCTTCCTCCGGGACCTTGCCCAGCCGCTCCATGACCCAGCCGCCCAGCGATACGCTTTCCGCTTCCGTTTCCAGCTCCAGATCAAAAAACTCGCAGAAGTCGTCGATATTCACCGCGCAGTCCACCAGCCAGGTGTTCTCGCTCTGCTGCTTGAATTCCTCGACCACCTCGTCGTGCTCGTCCCAGATATCGCCGACCAGCTCTTCCAGAATGTCCTCCATGGTCACGATCCCATAGGTGCCGCCATATTCATCCAGCACCACGGCGATATGGGATTTATTCTTTTGCAGAAGGCGCAGAAGGTCGTTGATCTTTTCCCCGCGCTGAATAAAGAGCGGCGGGCTCATGATCTCCCGCATGCTTTTGGGGGTGATGCCCTTTTCATTATAAAAATCCTTCTGGTGGATCACGCCGATGATATTATCGATATTATCTTCATAAACCAGCAGCCGGGAAAACTGCGTTTCATAAAAGATTCTGGAAATCTCATCCTTTTCCGTTTCGATATCCACCGCTTCCAAATCGGTGCGGTGCGTCAGGATATCTTCCGCCCGGCGCTCGGTAAATTCGATCGCATTCTTCAGAAGATCCCCTTCCTCCTGATCGATGCTGCCCTCCTGCTGAACCTCTTCCACCAGCATCAGCAGCTCCTCCTGCGACATTTTCGCCTCTTCCTCGACCTCTTTCCTGAACATCTTGGAGAGCAGCTTCTTCCAGCCGGAAAAGAACAGCGTCAGCGGCGTTAAAATCCAGATAATCAGCTGGATCAGCGGCGTAGAAAACATCGCGATCTTCTCCGGCATATCCTTGGCGACGCTCTTCGGCGTGATCTCCCCGAAAATCAAAACGACGACCGTTACGATCACCGTTGAGATGGTCGCGCCGTTTTTGGGAGAATAATGCAGGAACAGCACCGTGCCCAGCGAAGAAAGGGCGATATTGACGACGTTATTGCCGATCAGAATCGTGGAGAGCAGCTTATCGTTCCGCTCGGAGAGGGCAAGCGTCTTTTCGGCTCTTTTATTTCCCTTCTCCGCCATCGCCCGAAGCCGCGTTTTGCTCAGGCAGGAAAAAGCGGTTTCCGTCGCGGAAAAATAGGCCGATCCGATCAGGCAGAACAGCATGGCTATGATATAAAGCACCAAAGGGAACGGATCGCCGCTTGTATTAGGATCCATCGTCGTTACAACTCCTTCATTTTTTCGATTCGGAAAAAAACACAAAAGCATATCTGTGCCCGATCTGCCGATCAGCCACAGATATGCTTATCATTTCGCAAGTAACAGTTATCGTAATCGTCGCTACTGTCGCTATCCATGTATGTGCGTTGATTCCTCCGTATCGTAATTATTCATATTCTATCATGGCAGAGCGCCTTTGTCAATACCGCGGCGCAAGATTCCCTATCCTTTAAAGATAAAGAGCTTGCTGAAAACATAGTTGAGCGCAACGACGATGACGCTGACTAAAATCTTGGCGGCCATCCCCTCTACGCCGAAAAGCGTCTGATCCAGACCGAACCGGACCAGGATCGGGACCGCCGCGATCTCCAGCAGCCCGGTGGCCAGCCGCGCAGCGGTAAATTTTGCCAGCTCCGGCAGCACGACCTTTGCCGCCCAGCTCCTGCTGCAAAAAACAAAGCGTTTATTCATCACAAAGGCAAAGGCCATGGCGCAGAGCCAGGAAAGGATATTGGCCAGCGTAACCGTCCAGTAGACATTCTCCGGAATCAGCAGTCCGATCGCGGAGGAAAAGCACCAGTAGCTCCCCCAGCTCACCACCGTTGTCAGCCCGCCCCAAAACAGGTAGGTGACGATCTCTCGGGTTTTATCGGTCCATATCTTTTTTTTCATGTTTCTCCTTCCGTTTCCGAAAGCGCCGCGACATCCCGCGTCATCCAAAACTTTTGATGCCAATTATACCAGCTTCGCCCTGTTCTGTCAAGGGCGTGCCGCCGGGGCAAAACCCCGGCGTTTCCGCCGTTTTTTCAAATTTTCTATTGACAAACAAAAAAAGCGGTGCTAAAATAAGGCAAAATAATATGATGAAAAGCAACGACGAAGACGGAATCGGTATTGGCTTTCCCAGAGAGCCGGGGGCGGTGCGAGCCCGGCAGAGCGATCCGGATCTCCCATCCCTTCCGAGCTGAAGGCCCGAAAGCTGCCGCAAGTAGGCGTCTTCCGTGACTGCTGCGTGAAAGCATACGGCTTGATAGAGCCTGAGCGGCGCTCCATTCTCTGGGAGCTGCAAGTTGAGTGGTACCGCGGGTATTGGTTTTCCAGACTCGTCTCAAGATTTTTGAGACGGGTTTTTTTCATTTTTTCGCCCCAAAAGCCAAAAAACCGGCGGCGCAATCGATCGTTCATTATCAAAAAATATCATGATAGGAGAAAAAACATGAAATACGACATCACCATCACCAAAACCGCTCATCCCAAAGAGCGCCCCGCCGATGAATCCAAGCTGGGCTTCGGCAGTATTTTTACCGATCATATGTTCCTGATGGACTATCAGGCGGAAAAGGGCTGGCACAACGCCCGCATCCTGCCCTTTGGCCCGCTGCCCATCCACCCCGCCTCCACGGTGCTGCACTATGGCGCCGAGGTCTTTGAGGGGATGAAGGCCTACCGGGCGGCCGACGGTACCATCCGGCTCTTCCGCCCCATGGAAAACATCCGCCGGCTCAACAACAGCGCCGAACGGCTCTGCCTGCCGGAGCTGGACGAGGAGGGCTGCATGGATATTCTGAAAACCCTTGTGGAGCTGGAAAAAGACTGGATTCCCCATTCCGAGGGTACCTCCCTTTACATCCGTCCCTTCCTCTTCGGCAACGACCCCCATCTGGGCGTCCACGCCGTGCACAACGCGGTCTTTGCCGTGATCTGCTCCCCGGTCGGCGCCTATTACGCCGAAGGGCTGAATCCGGTTAAAATCGCCATCGAATCGGAGGACGTTCGCGCTGTCCGCGGCGGAACCGGATATGCCAAGTGCGGCGGCAACTATGCTGCTTCTCTCCGCGCCGGCGAACGGGCCGAGCGCAGAGGCTATACCCAGGTTCTCTGGCTGGACGGCGTTGAACGCAAATATATCGAGGAAGTCGGCGCCATGAACGTCATGTTCAAAATCAACGGCAAGATCGTCACCCCCGCCCTGACCGGCTCCGTTCTGCCCGGCATCACCCGCAAATCCTGCGTGGAGCTGCTGCGGGACTGGGGCTACGAGGTGGAGGAACGGCTCATCTCCGTAACGGAACTGTTTGACGCGGTCGAAAGCGGCGCGCTGGAGGAGGCCTGGGGCACCGGAACCGCCGCCGTGGTCTCCCCCATCGGCCACCTCTTCTATCAGGGCAAAGAATATACCATCTCCGGCAACAAGATCGGCCCGCTCACCCAAAAGCTCTACGACCAGCTTACCGGTATCCAATGGGGCAGGCTGGAGGATCCCCGGGGCTGGAGCGTGGTCGTCTGCAACGGCTGAGCAACTGCCCGCCATACAATACCTCCCCGCCGCATCATAGAACAATAAAAGACAACCCGGCGCAGTCCATGAGGACTGCGCCGTTTTTTATTGCCTGCGAAAAAAACTCCGCCGGTTATTGACATATGCCGAAAACTGTGTTATCATTTCCATGAGGTGATAACATGGCGCGACCGACGAAATGCCGCAGGGTATGCAGCTTTCCCGATACGCTGGAATTTTGCCCTTTGGGCAAGGAAGGGCGGGAGCCGGTCATTCTGGCGATCGATGGATTTGAAGCCATCCGCCTGATCGATAAGGAAGGCTTATCCCAGGAGGAAGCGGCGGCGCAAATGGGCGTTGCCCGGACGACCACGCAGAAGATCTACGAAACGGCCAGAAAGACCATCGCCGAAGCGCTGGTGGAGGGGCGGCCGCTGAAGATCGAGGGCGGGGAAATCCGCCTTTGCAACGGAGAGGGCTTTTGCTATAAAAGCGGCTGTCCGCAAAAAAGCTTTTCGCAGAATTACATAAAGGAGAGAACACCATGAGAATTGCAGTAGCTTATGAAAAGGAAGAGGTTTTTCAACACTTCGGCCATACCGAGCAGTTTAAGGTCTACGACGCAGAGGAGGGGAAAATCGTTGAAGCCAGGATCATCAGCGCAAACGGGCAGGGTCACGGCGCCCTTGCCGGCCTGCTTTCCACGCTGAAGGCCGACGTTCTGATCTGCGGCGGAATCGGCGGCGGGGCGCAGACGGCGCTTCAGGCCGCCGGGATCCAGCTGTACGGCGGCGTATCGGGGAATGCCGACGAGGCTGTAAACGCTTTTCTTGCGGGCAGGCTGGATTTTGATCCCAACGTCCGGTGCAGCCACCATGACCACGGCGCCGGGAATACTTGCGGCGACCACGGCTGCGCAAACGGCGGATGCCGCCACTAATGTGATCAGATCACAGAAAAAAACAAACGGAGGCGATAAAATAACGATAAGGAGGCGATAAAAGAAGGGGATATCTCTATTCCATATGCGGTTGGCTCCGCAAACCCAAAAGGGAAGCTGCCCGGGGATTTCAGATGCCCGTACTGCAAGCATTCCCAGACTTATTTCAAAAAGCGAAAAGAGAATAATTAAGGAGGATAAAGACCATGAAAGAAAAATTTTATATTTGCCGCCATTGCGGCAATCTGATCGGCCTGATCCACAATGCAGGCGTGCCGATGATGTGCTGCGGCCAGAAGATGGAAGCGCTGATGCCCAATACGGCGGAAGCCGCCGGAGAAAAGCATCTTCCCGTCGTCACCCTCCGGGACGGCGCCGTTCACGTTGCCGTTGGCGAAGTGCCCCATCCCATGACCGAGGAGCACGCCATCCAATGGATCTATCTGGAAACCGAAAACGGCGGCGCCCGCAGGGCGCTCAAGCCCGGCGAGCCCCCCGAAGCCACCTTCTGCATCGGAGAGGACCGGCCGATTGCCGTTTACGCCTACTGCAACCTCCACGGCCTTTGGAAAACAGAGCTTTCATAACCGCAGCGCCTGCCGGGCAAAGCCCGGCAGGCGCTCTTTTTTTCTTTAAAGGGAGCGTTTCTTTCCAAAAATCCCGCTCATTGCTGGACGATATTTTTCACCCAGCCGCCCCGTTCGACCAGGATTATGCCAAGCAGGGATTTTACCACGGCGATGGCCTGCACCGCCCCATAGATCCATAAAACGGAAAGACCGGTAAACCGGCTGAGCAGAAAAGCAACGGGGACGTTCAGGCCCCACATAAAGCCACAGTCGAAAATCATGGTGATCAGCATCCTGCCCCCGGAGCGCATGGTGAAATACGACGCGTGGGTCAGCGCTTCAAAAGGCATGGCGACAGCGGCGATCTGCATCATCCGGGTCGCCAGACGGCGGATCTCCGGCTCGGTGTTGTAGGCCATCGGGATAAACTCCGCCACACCGGCATAGACCGCGCCCACCGCAATGCTGATCAGCCCGGAAACCGCGATCATCTTCCGGGCGGACTCTCTGGCCTCCCGGAGCTGATTGGCGCCCAGCATCTGGCCGAGAATGATGCCGATCGCCGCGCCCACCGCCATATAAGCGATGGAAAAGACGTTCCAGAAGGTCTGGGAAATATTGATCGCGCCCACCGCGTTCAGGCCGCGCATCGAATAGGATTGATTCACCGCCGCTACGCCCGCCGCCCAGAGGGTTTCGTTGAGCATCAGCGGCAGCCCCTTGATAACCAGCTGGCCAACCAGCTTGCCGGGCACCCGCAGGCTGCGGTAAGCCCCCACGATAAAGGGGAATTTTCCGGCATTACAATGGGTATAGATCATCACCACGCCCAGCTCCGTAAAACGGGAAACCACCGTAGCAATCGCCGCGCCGGCCACCCCCAGCTCCGGAAAGATCCAGACGCCGAAAATAAGCAGCCAGTTCAGGCATAAGTTCACCCCGACCGCGGCGACCCCCGCCAGCATGGGAACAACGGGGTTCCCCATTTCCCGAAGGGTGCTGGAATAGCATTGCACCAGCGTATAGGGAAGCAGGCCGATCAGCATGATCTGCATATAATGCCATCCATGCTCCAGCGAAGCCGCGGCCGCCGCGCCGCCCTCGCCCTGCATATAAAGGCCGATCAGCTCTCTGCCGCCGATCCGGAAAAGCGCGATGCAGCCCAGCGTCAGCAGGGAGCAGAACAGCACCTTGAAGCGAAAGGTATGCCGCACGCCGCGGTGATCGCCCCGCCCGTAAAACTGCGCGGTAAAGATCCCGGCGCCGGAAACCGCGCCGAACACGCAAAGATTGAATACAAAAAACAGCTGATTGGTCACCGCTACGCCGGTCATCTGAACCGTACCGACCCGGCCGATCATGATGTTATCCAGCATATTCACAAAATTGGTGATCCCGTTTTGGATCATGATGGGCACCATCAGTCCAAACAGCCGCCGGTAGATCCCATGATCCCCGTTTATTCTGCTCACCACGGCGAATCCCTCCTATCTGCAAAGCATCAGTATTCTATCATATCCTTCTTCTATTTTCAAGCCCCTTTGCCCCTTTGACTGCCGGCGGGAACCGCCGCTGCTTTTCTGCATAAAATAAAGCAAACCGGTAAAGGAGGTATGGTTCATGCCGGAAGTTTATCTCTCCCCATCGCCGCGGCATTTCAACCGGGGCTACGGAACCTACGGCACCGAAGAGGAACGGATGAATCTGATCGCCGACGTTGTGGAGCTGGAGCTGGCCCGGAACGGTCTTACCACCGCCCGCAACAACCCCGACTACGACCTAACCTCGGTGGTAGCGGACGCCAACGCCCAAAATACCGATATTTACGTTGCGATCCGCTCGGTCAACTGTGATAGCGGCGTACAGGGCGCCCGGGTCTTTTACTACCGTCCCGGCGGGAACGGCCAGCGGCTGGCAGAGGATATCTACAACCGCCTCTCCCAGGTCACGCCCACCGAGGATCGGGGCGTGGAGGAGGGAAGCAGCGTTTACGGCGGCCTGGGCTTCTATGAGCTGCGCCGCACCAAAATGCCCGCCGTGATCGTGGAAGTGGGGTGCCACAACAACCCCGTGAACGCGGATTTTATCGTCCATAACGTCTACGCGATCGGCTCGGCCATCGCCCAGGGGATCCTGGATTATTTCGGCCTGCCCTACTCCCCGCCGGACGCCGAGGAGGAAGCGCGGCTGAAAGAGGAATACGACCGTATTTACCTCTGACCTTCCCTGCCGCGCCCCTTTTGCGCCTTTGGGGAAAGCCGGCGGCCTTTTGCGCCTTAAAACGGCAAAGATCAAGGAGCCGCGCCCCTTTTAGCAAAAGCGGAATGTTTTTTTATCTGAGGGCTTGACATTTCAACCCTCTTATAGTAAAATGAACAGGACGCGGAGGCATAGCTCAGCTGGTTAGAGTACTTGCTTGACATGCAAGGGGTCACTGGTTCAATTCCAGTTGTCTCCACCATATGAAAACACCATTGTGATCGGCGCCTTCAGGGCCGGGAACCAATGGTGTTTTTGTTATGACCTTCCAAAAGATGGCGGCATTCGCTTGCCTTCTTTCCGGCCTCATGGTAAAATACCTTTTATGAAGATCATCAAAACCAACCGAAAAACCCTGGCTCTGCTCATCAACCGGCAGGGTGAGCCGGAGGTGCGGGCGCCGCTGCATTGTCCCGACGCCGTCATCCGGCAGTTTATCCACGCCCATCAGCGCTGGATCGACCGGCAGCTGGCAAATTACCGCCCGCCCAAAACCTACGCGCCGGAAGAGCTGGAGGCGCTCAGAGCCGCCGCCAGGCGCCATATCCCGGAGCGGGTCGCTTATTACGCGCCTCTGATGGGGGTGACCCCCCGTTCGATCAAAATCACCTCCGCCCGCACCCGCTACGGCAGCTGCAGCAGCAGCAACGGCCTGTGCTTCTCTCTTTTTCTGATGGAGAAAACGCCCCGGGCGATCGATTACGTTGTAGTGCATGAGCTGGCGCATATCCTCCACCATAACCATAGCCCGGCCTTTTACCATGAAATCGGCAAGATTCTCCCGGATTATAAGACCCGGATCAAGGAGCTGAAGAACTGTGATTAAACAATTTTTACCTTATTATAAGCCCCATCGCAAGCTGTTTTGGGCCGATATGTTTTTTGCGGTCCTCAGCGCCGCCACCACCCTGATCATTCCGCTGATGGTCCGCAAGATCACCGGTGATTTCGTTCTCCGGCCGGGCGATGAGGCGCTGCGCCTGATTCTGCTGACGGCGGCGGGGATGCTTGCCCTGATCGCGCTGGAGGCATATTGCAATTATTTTACCGCATACTATGGTCATGTTATGGGCGCGCGGATGGAATATTCCATGCGGGAAGAGCTTTTTCAGCATTATCAGCGCCTTTCCTTCAGCTTTTATGATAATCAGAAGGTCGGCCAGCTGATGAGCCGCATCGGAAACGATCTTTTCGACATCGCCGAGCTGGCGCATCACGGGCCGGAGGATCTCTTTATTTCCATCATCAAGCTGATCGGATCGCTGGCCATTATGGCGGTCGTGAGCTGGAAGCTGGCGCTGGTGGCGCTGCTGATCCTTCCACTAATGATCCTTTATGCCGGGCGCTGCAACGTCAAAATGCGCGCCGCGTTCCGGCAGAATCGCGTCCGGATGGGGGAATTCAACGCCGGCATGGAGGATAACCTCTCCGGGATCCGGGTAGTCAAATCCTTTGCCAACGAACGTCTGGAGCATGAAAAATTCCGCCGCTCCAACGACCGGCTGCTGGACGCCAAACGCTACGCATACCGTTGCATGGGCGTTTTCCATTCCGGGCTGGGCGCCTTCACCACCTTCATCACCGTAGCCGTTTTGGTCGCCGGGGCGATTCTGATCTCCCAAAATCAGCTGACCGCCACCGATCTGATCACCTTTCAGCTTTATATCAGCAATTTTACCGATCCGGTGCGCAAGCTGATCAACTTCACCGAGCAGTTCCAAAACGGCGCTTCCGCCTTCGCGCGGTTCCGGGAAATGATGGACGTTCCGGTGGAGATCCGGGATCTGCCCGACGCGGCCGAACCCCCGCGGTTCCGGGGCGACGTTTCCTTCCGGGAGGTTTCCTTTCATTATCCCGACCATGAAAAAATAGTGCTCTCCCATGTGAATCTGGAGGTACGCGCCGGGGAATATGTGGCGCTGGTGGGAGAATCCGGCGCAGGCAAAAGCACCCTTTGCAGCCTCATCCCACGCTTCTACGAAATCACCGGCGGCCAGATCCTCATCGACGGCCAGGATATCCGCAGCTACACCCTGAAGGGGCTCCGGGATCAGATCGGCATCGTTCAGCAGGACGTTTATCTTTTCGCCGGAACGGTGATGGAAAATATCCGCTACGGCCGTCCGGACGCCACCGACGAAGAAATCATCCAGGCCGCAAAGAAAGCCAACGCCCATTCCTTCATCGAAGCCCTGCCCCAGGGCTATGAAACGGATATCGGGCAGCGGGGCGTCAAGCTCTCCGGCGGGCAGAAGCAGCGGCTCTCCATCGCCCGGGTTTTTCTGAAGGATCCCCCGATCCTGATCTTCGACGAAGCCACCTCCGCGCTGGATAACGAAAGCGAACGCGTTGTGCAGGAAAGCCTTGAAAAGCTGGCGGAGAACCGCACCACCTTCGTGATCGCCCACCGCCTTTCCTCCATCCGCAACGCCGGCCGGATCCTCGTTCTCACCGAAAGCGGGATCGCCGAGGAGGGTACCCATGACCAGCTCCTGCAAAAAGGCGGGATCTATGCCGCGCTTTATCAAATGCAGTTCGGCAAAAAGGAATAGCGCCCCCCGGCTTGCATTTCCGGAAAAAATATGTTAAGATTACATGACAGTAAAGAAGAGTGAGGAAGCAGCATGATCATTATAGAAGAATACAAGCAGAAGCTGAACGAGTTCCGCAAGGATCTGGACACGCTGGAGCGGGCGCTGAAAATCTCCGAGCTGCGGGGCAAAATCGAAGAGGACGAAGCCCAGACCGCCGCGCCCGGGTTCTGGGACGATATTGCCAATTCCCAAAAGGTTCTGCAGATCATCAAGAACAACAAGCGAACTGTGGAAAACTTTGAAAAGCTGGCCGCCGCCCATGAAGATCTGGGCGCCCTGCTGGAAATGGCGGAAATGGATCCGGACGAGATGGAGGCGGAGGTCGTCAGCGAGTTTGACGCCTATGAAAAAAGGCTGGAGGCGGCCAATCTCCAGACCCTTCTCAGCGGCGAATACGATCAGAACAACGCCATCCTGACCTTTCACGCCGGCGCCGGCGGAACCGAGGCGCAGGACTGGGTGGAGATGCTTTACCGGATGTATCTGCGCTTCGCCCAGCGCCACGACTATAAAGTGACCGTTCTGGATTATCTCGACGGGGACGAAGCCGGGATCAAAAGCGCTTCGATCCTGATCGAAGGCCAGTATGCCTACGGGTATCTCAAAAGTGAAATGGGCGTTCACCGGCTGGTGCGCGTTTCCCCTTTCGACGCCTCCGGGCGGCGGCAGACGTCCTTTGCTTCCGTGGAGGTCATGCCTGAGATCGACGACAGCGTGGAGGTGGAAATCCGCCCCGAAGACATCAAGATGGAGGTTTTCCGTTCCAGCGGCGCCGGCGGGCAGAAGGTCAATAAAACCTCTTCCGCCGTGCGGCTGATCCACCTCCCGACCGGGATCGTGGTTTCCTGCCAGAACGAGCGCAGCCAGTTCCAGAACCGGGATATGTGCATGAAAATGCTGAAATCCAAGCTGATCGAAATCAAGGAACGGGAAAATCTGGAAAAAATCGAGGACATCAAGGGCGACCAGATGAGCAACGGCTGGGGCAGCCAGATCCGCTCCTATGTGTTTATGCCCTATACCATGGTCAAGGATCACCGCACCAATTTTGAAATGGGCAACATCAACGCCGTTATGGACGGAGATCTCGACGGCTTTATCAACGCCTACCTGATCCACCTCTCCCATAAGGCCTGATCCCCGCAAAAAGACCGCCGGCGGCGGTCTTTTTTCTTTTCCCGCAGCGCAAACCGCCTATTGTTCATTCTTTTTTCATAACTTTGCTCTTGACAAAATGCCAAATCCGCGTTAAACTGAATTAGCACTCCGGTGTTAAGAGTGCTAATTTCTCTAAAAAGAAGGAATCGAAAAATGGCAAAAAAGCAGTTCAAGGCAGAATCCAAGCGGCTTTTGGATCTGATGATCCATTCCATTTATACACAAAAGGAGATTTTCCTGCGGGAGCTGATTTCCAATGCGTCCGACGCATCAGACAAAAGCTGCTATAACGCCCTTTGCAGCGGCAGCGTACCGGATCGGGAGCGCTACGAAATCCGGCTGACTCCGAACCGGGAGCAGCGGACCCTGACCATCGCCGACCGCGGCGTCGGCATGAACAAAGAGGAGCTGGAAAAGAATCTCGGCACCATAGCCGAGAGCGGATCCTTTCAATTCAAAAACGACGTGGAGGAGAAAGAGGGCGTAGACATCATCGGCCAGTTCGGCGTCGGCTTTTATTCCGCCTTCATGGTGGCGGATGAGGTGACGGTGGTTTCCCGGAAGGAAGGGGAAGAGGCGGCCTGGCGCTGGAACTCCAAGGGGAGCGACGGGTATACGATCACCCAGACGGAAAAAGAGGAGCCCGGCACCGAAATACTTCTGCACATCAAGGAAAACACCGAAACGGAAAACTATGATGAATTTCTGGATCAGTACCGCATTTCCGACCTGGTGAAAAAATATTCCGATTTCATCAAATATCCCATCACGATGGAGATGACCAAATCCCGGAAGAAGGAGGACAGCGAGGACTACGAGCAGTATACGGAAAAAGAGGTCCTCAACAGCCGGGTGCCCCTCTGGAAGAAATCCAAAAAAGAGCTGAGCGAGGAAGACTACAAAGCCTTCTACCACGCGCAGCGCTATGGCTACGACGATCCGGTCAAAACCATCCATACCAACGTGGAAGGCAGCCTGACCTATACGGCGCTGATGTATATTCCGGGCGCCGTCCCCTATGATTTCTACACCAAGGATTTCAAAAAAGGGCTGGCGCTTTATTCCAACGGCGTGATGATCATGGAAAAATGCGCCGATCTGCTGCCGGATTACTTCGGGTTCGTGCAGGGGCTGGTGGATTCCGCCGATCTCTCCCTGAATATTTCCCGGGAGCTTCTCCAGCAGGATCATCAGCTCAAGGCCATTTCCCAGAACCTGACCAAAACCATCAAAAAAGAGCTGCTGAGCCTTTGTGAAAAGGATTGGGAAACCTACGGAAAATTTTTCGACGCCTTCGGCCGCACCCTGAAATACGGGCTATACAGCGACTGGGGCATGAACCGGGAAACCCTGCAGGATCTGATCCTCTTCCACTCCTCCAAGGACGACGCCTACACCACCCTGAAAGAATATCTGGATCGTATGCCGGAGGATCAGAAATACATCTACTACGGCACCGGCGAATCCATGGCAAAGATCCGCTCCATGCCCGCCGCCGAAGGGGTTTTGGCCAAAGGCTACGAGCTGCTGTTCTTTACGGAGGACGTGGACGAATTTGCCGTTAAAATGCTGCAAAGCTACGGCGAGAAGGAATTTAAGAACATCACCGATTCGGATCTCGGCTTTGAAGCGGAGGCTCCTTCGGAGGAATACGCCGATCTGATGAAAAAGATCAAGGAGGCGCTGGGCGATCGGGTGGCGGACGTGAAGGCCTCCACCCGGCTGGTCAGCCATCCGGCCTGCCTTTCCACCCGGGGCGCCATCTCCATCGAAATGGAAAAGGTGCTCTCCGCCGGGCCGGACGCCCAAAAAGCCAAAGCGGAAAAGGTGCTGGAAATCAATACCGGGCACCCGCTTTTCCCCAGGCTGGAAGCGGCGGACGAGGAGCAGCTCCGGCTGCTGGCCGAAATCCTTTTCAATCAGGCGCTGCTGATCGAAGGCCTGCCGATCGAAGATCCGGTGGCTTATGCCAACGCCGTCTGGAAGCTTCTGGACGAGCAGAAGAGCTGATCGCCGCAGAAAGGGCGCCGGCCGGGAAGATTCTTCCCGGCCGGCGCCTTTTGCCCCCAAAAAATCCCGCTGCCGGGCAGCGGGATTTTTTCTTTATTCTTTTTCAAAAAGGGATTTCCCGGTCATCTCCGCAGGGATCGGCAGACCCAGCCATTCCAGCATGGTGGGCGCGATATCGCAGAGGCGGCCGCCGCTGCGCAGCTTGCAGGGATAATGATACACAAGGAAGGGCACCGGATTGGTGGTATGCGCCGTAAAGGGCGATCCGTCGGTATCCACCATCTTATCGGCGTTTCCATGGTCGGCGGTCAAAAACATCGCGCCGTCCATCTTCTTCACAGCGGCGGCCACCCGCCCCACGCAGGTATCCACCGTTTCAACCGCCTTGACGGCAGCTTCAAATACGCCGGTATGCCCCACCATATCGCAGTTGGCAAAATTCAGGATCACCACGTCGTATTTGCCGCTCTCAATATGCGCCACGACCTTATCGCAGACCTCGGGCGCGCTCATTTCCGGCTGCAAATCATAAGTCGCCACCTTGGGAGAGGCGATCAGCTCCCGATCCTCGCCCTGATAGACGGTTTCCACGCCGCCGTTGAAAAAGAAGGTAACGTGGGCATACTTTTCCGTTTCGGCGATCCGCAGCTGGGTTTTCCCGGCCGCCGACAAATAGGCGCCGAGGGTATTCTCCAGCGACTGGGGCTTGAAGGCCACATGGACATTGGGCATGGCGGCGTCATACTGGGTCATGCAGACGTAGAAAAGCGGGAAAAATCCGTTCCGGCGGGTAAAGCCGTTAAAAGCGGGATCCACCAGCGTGCGGGTGATTTCCCGGGCACGGTCGGGGCGGAAATTGAAAAACACAACGCTGTCGTTTGCCTTGATCCCCGCGTTTTCCACGCAAACGGTGGGAAGCACAAACTCGTCGGTCAGATGCTTTCCTTCCTCGTCGATCGTTTCGTAAGAAGCGCGGATGGCGGCAACGGGATCAGGATTCAAAACCCCTTCCCCATAGCAGAGCGCCGCATAAGCCTTTTCCACCCGATCCCAGCGGTTATCCCGATCCATGGCGTAATAGCGCCCCATCACGGTGGCGATCCGACCCACGCCGATCTCCCGGCACTTTGCGGCGCACTCGGCCACATAATCGGCTCCGCTGGCGGGGGGAACGTCCCGGCCGTCCAGAAAACAATGGACATAGACCTTTTCCAGGCCGTTCCGCTTTGCCATCTCCAGCAGCGCCCAGAGGTGGCTGTTGTGGGAATGGACGCCGCCGTCCGACATCAGCCCCATCAGATGCAGGGCGCCGCCCTTTTTGGCGTTGTTCATGGCGCCCATCAGCGCTTCGTTTTCAAAGAAATCGCCGTCGATGGTGCTCTTGGTGATGCGGGTGAGCTCCTGATATACGACCCGGCCGGCGCCGATATTGGTATGGCCGACCTCGCTGTTGCCCATCTGCCCGTCGGGCAGGCCCACGTCCATGCCGGAAGCGCCGATTTCGGTGACGGGGCAGCTTTCCTTCAGAGCGTCGATCTGCGGCGTTCTGGCGGCATAAATGGCATTGCCCTCCTGGGAGGGATTATTGCCGAATCCATCTAAAATACAAAGAACCAGAGGCTTTTTACTCATCGTTATTTCACCCCGTGCACAACAACGGAAAAATCCTGCGCCTTCAGGGAGGCGCCGCCGATCAGGCCGCCGTCCACATTGGGCTTTGCCAGCAGGCCTTCCGCATTCTTGGCGTTCATGGATCCGCCGTACTGAATGGTGATCTCTTCGGCCGCCGCGGCGCCAAACATTTCGGCAACCGCAGCCCGGACATAGCCGTTTCCTTCATCGGCCTGCTCATCCGTCGCGGTAACGCCGGTTCCGATGGCCCATACCGGCTCATAGGCGATGATCACATTCTTCAGCTGCTCGGCCGTCACGTTGGTCAGCGCCATCTTGGTCTGATATTTCAGCAGCGTTTCGGTATAGCCCAGCTCTCTCTGCTCCAGCGTTTCGCCCACGCAGACGATCGGCTTCAGCCCGGCGTTCAGCGCGGCCAGCGTGCGCAGATTGACCGTCTGGTCGGTTTCGCCGAAATACTGCCGGCGCTCGCTATGGCCGATGACCACATATTCCACACCGCAGGCGGTCAACATCTCCGCCGATACCTCGCCGGTATAGGCGCCGGAGGCCTTGAAATGCACGTTCTCGGCCCCGATCTTGATATTGGAGCCGCGCGCCGCCTCCACGGCTGCGGCAATGTCCACATAAGGCACGCAGAGCACTACCTCACATTTTGCGTCCGCCACCAGCGGCTTCATCTCTTCGATCAGAGCGGCGGCCTGCGCGGGGGTGTTGTTCATCTTCCAGTTTCCGGCTATGACATATTTTCTCATGGTACTTTTTCTCCTTCTGTCTGAATATGTAAAGAGCGGAACGGAATCCGGATTCCGTTCCGTTCTTCTGATTGCTTATTTATCGTTCAGCGCGGCAATTCCGGGCAGCTCTTTCCCCTCCAGGAACTCCAGAGAGGCGCCGCCACCGGTAGAAATATGGGTCATCTTGTCGCCAAAACCCAGATTGTTGACCGCAGCGGCACTATCGCCGCCGCCGATCACCGTTACCGCGTCGGTTTCCGCCATGGCCTTGGCGACCGCCAGGGTGCCCTTGGCCAGAACGGGGTTCTCAAATACCCCCATCGGCCCGTTCCAGACGACCGTTTTGGCAGTTTTGACCGTTTCGGCAAAAAGCGCGGCGGTTTTGGGTCCAATATCCAGGCTCATCATATCGGCAGGAATCTTGTCCGCATCCACCACGGATACCTCGATCGGGCCGTCGATGGGATCGGGGAAGCTCCCGGCGATGGTGCAGTCGACCGGCAGCAGCAGCTTCACGCCCTTTTCCTCGGCCTGCTTCATCATATCCCGGCAATAATCGATCTTCGTTTCGTCCAGCAGAGAAGTGCCGGTGGTATAGCCCTTGGCGGCCAGGAACGTATAGGCCATGCCGCCGCCGATGATCAGCGTATCGGCCTTCTTCAGCAGGTTTTCGATCACCGTCAGCTTATCGGCGACCTTGGCGCCGCCCAGAATGGTCACAAAGGGACGCTCCGGCGCATCTACGGCATTGCCCAGATACTGCAGCTCCTTCCCGATCAGATAGCCGGCAACCGCTTCCTCCACATAGGAAACCACGCCGACCGTTGAGCAGTGGGCGCGGTGCGCCGTGCCGAACGCGTCGTTGACGAAGATATCCGCCAGCGATCCCAGCTCCTTGCTGAAGGCTTCGCCGTTCTTGGTTTCTTCCGCACGGTAACGGGTGTTCTGAAGCAGAACCACATCCCCGTCCTGCATGGCGGCAACCGCCGCTTTGGCATTCTCGCCGACTACGTTATCGTCCGCGGCAAAAACCACCTTCTTGCCCAGCTTTTCGGAAAGGGAGTCTGCCACCGGCGCAAGGCTCAGCTCCGGCTTGGGCTCTCCTTTGGGCTTACCCAGATGGGAGCAGAGAATCACCCGCCCGCCGTCTGCAATCAGCTTCTTGATGGTGGGCAGCGCGGCGTTGATCCGATTTTCATCGGTGATGACGCCGTTCTTCAGGGGAACATTAAAGTCGCAGCGCACCAGGACCTTTTTTCCTTTGACGTTGATATCGTCTACGGTCTTCTTGTTGTAAGCCATATCCTTTAAAACTCCTTTGTTTTTCATTTTTACCAAATATTATGATAACATTATTTTGTACTTTTTGCAATCATTTTATTTTTGGAAAACCACCGAATTTTCCTTGTTTTATAGTGGAAATATTGTAAAAATTATGTTATAATATCACTTTAAGAACCAATTTGATCGAAGGAGAGCTGAAAAAATGAGTTTGATCGATAAAATATTCGGGTCCCATTCCGACCGCGAGCTGAAGCGGATCCGCCCCATTGCGGATCAGGTTCTGGCGCTGGAAAAGACCTATGCCGATATGCCGGAAAAGGAGCTGAAAAAGCAGACCGCTCTTTTAAAGGAACGTCTGGCCGGCGGCGAAACGCCCGACGATATTCTGCCCGACGCCTTTGCCGTCATGCGGGAAGCGGCATGGCGGGTATTGGGGATGCGGCACTATCCGGTGCAGATCATGGGCGGCATCGTGCTCCATCAGGGGCGGATCGCCGAGATGAAGACCGGGGAAGGAAAAACGCTGGTCGCCACCCTCCCGGCCTATCTCAACGCCCTGACCGGCGCCGGCGTCCATATCGTCACCGTCAACGACTATCTGGCCCAGCGCGACAGCGAGTGGATGGGCAAGGCCTACCGTTATCTGGGGCTGACGGTGGGGCTGGTCATCAGCGGCATGAAGCCGGAGGAAAAGAAGGCCGCTTATGCCGCCGATATCACCTACGGCACCAATAACGAGTTCGGCTTTGATTATCTGCGGGACAATATGGCGCTTTATAAGGAAAACCTGACCCAGCGCGGCCACGCCTTCGCCATCGTGGACGAGGTGGACTCCATCCTGATCGACGAGGCGCGCACGCCGCTGATCATCAGCGGGCAGGGCGCAAAATCTACTGAGATGTATAAAATGGCGGATAGCTTTGTCAAATCCCTCACCCCCTTCAAGGTGGTGCGGACCGACGACAAGGCCGATTACGATGCCTATGCCAAAATGGACTATCAGGAGGCTCTGATGGGGCATTACCTCACCCCGGAGCAGCACGCCCAGCTCAAGGACGCCGATTATCTCATCGAAGAAAAAAACAAAAGCGTTTCCCTGACCGCCCGGGGGATCGCCAAGGCGGAGCAGTTCTTTCATCTGGAAAATCTGGCCGACCCCGCCAATATGGAGATCAGCCATCATATCAACCAGGCCATGCGGGCCAGAGGCGTCATGCACCGGGATATCGACTATGTGGTCAAAGACGGTCAGGTGCTGATCGTTGATGAATTTACCGGCCGCATCATGTATGGCCGGCGCTATAATCAGGGCCTGCATCAGGCCATCGAAGCCAAGGAAAACGTCACCGTTGAAAAGGAAAGCAAGACCCTGGCCTCCATCACCCTGCAAAACTATTTCCGGCTTTATAAAAAGCTTTCCGGTATGACCGGTACCGCCCTGACCGAGGAGGACGAATTCCGCGCCATCTACGGCCTGGACGTCGTTGAGATCCCGACCAACCGCCCCAATATCCGCAAGGATTATCCGGACGTCGTTTTCAAAAACGAAAAGGGGAAATTTCTCAATGTGATCCAGCAGATCGAGGAATGCCATGAAAAGGGTCAGCCGGTGCTGGTGGGTACCATCTCCATCGAAAAGAGCGAACTCCTTTCCGCGCTGCTGCGCAAAAAAGGCATTCCCCATCATGTTCTGAACGCCAAGCACCATGAAAAAGAAGCCGCCATCATCGCGCAGGCGGGAAAATACGGCGCGGTGACCATCGCGACCAATATGGCCGGACGCGGCACCGATATCATGCTGGGCGGAAACGCGGAATTTTTAGCCCGGGAGACCCTGCGTAAAAAGGGCTATGAGGAACCGGTCATCAACGAAGCCACCGGCTATGCCGACACGGAGGATGAAACGGTTCTCGCCGCCCGGGCGCTTTATCAGGAAACCCTTGCCCAGCATAAGGACGCCATCCGCGAGGAAGCCGAGCGGGTGCGCGCCGCCGGCGGGCTTTTCATCCTGGGCACCGAGCGTCATGAAAGCCGCCGGATCGATAATCAGCTCCGGGGACGCGCCGCCCGGCAGGGCGATCCCGGCTCCACCCGGTTCTATCTCTCCCTTGAAGACGATCTGATGCGTCTTTTCGGCGGCGAACGGGTCAACGCCGTGATGAACACCCTCAAGCTGCCGGAGGATATGCCCATCGAGGCGCGTATGCTGACCGGCGTGATCGAAAAAAGCCAGGAACGGGTAGAGGGCGCCAACTTCGCCCGCAGAAAGCACGTTCTGGAATACGACGACGTGATGAACAAGCAGCGCGAGCTGATCTATGAGCAGCGCCGCAAGGTTCTCGACAACACCGACTTAGAGGAAACCGTCGGCAAGATGCTGGACGATTATATCGACAACGAAGTCCGGCGCAATCTGAGCGGCGAGGACACCACCCTCTGGAACTTTGAAGCGCTCCATCAGGAGCTGGACGGCATGATCATCACGCCGGAGGATCTGCAATTCAGCCAGGAGGAGCTGATGCACCTGGATCCCGCCGACGTGGCGGCGCAGCTGAAAGAAAAGGCGCACGCCGCCTACGCCGCCAAGGAACAGGAGCTGGGGGAAAAGGTCATGCGGGAAGCCGAGCGGGTGGTGATGCTGCGCAGCGTGGACCGCAACTGGATGGAGCATATCGACAATATGGACGATCTGCGCCAGGGTATCAGTCTGGAGGCCTACGGCCAGCGCAACCCCGTGGTGGAATTTAAATTCCAAAGCTACGACATCTTCGACGCCATGGTGGAAACCATCAAGGAAAACACCGTTCGGGGCATTCTTTCCCTGCGGCTGCGCAAGGAGGAAGAGGTCAAGCGGGAGGCGGTCGCCAAGGAAACGGGAACCAGCCGGGGAACCGACGGCACCACCCCCAAGAAAGCCCCTGAAAAGGTTGGAAAAAAGGTGGGGCCAAACGATCCCTGCCCCTGCGGGAGCGGAAAAAAATATAAAAAATGCTGCGGCGATCCCGCCAGACACAATAGCTGACCGCCCGGCTCCGGGCCGGGTTTCCCGCGATCGGAACCCCCGGGCGCCCGCCCGCTTTTCCGGCCGGGCGCCGCGGCAAAAAGCTATTTACTTTTTCTGTTTTTAAGATATAATTGTATTGTAGAAACCTTTTAAGGAAGGAGTTTCTTCCCATGAAATCACAACACGGCTTACTCGCCGCCGGAACCGCCGGTCTTGCTGCCGGGATTCTGCGGATCGTTCAGTACCGCCTGACCATCGACCGGGACGGCTATTATCTGGAAGGCGCGCTTTCCGATATTTTAAGCGGGGTTCTGATCGGCCTGCTGGCGGCAGGGACTGCCTTCTGCCTGATCTGCGGCCTTCTGCAAAAAAAGGAACAATGCTCCTTTTCAGCTGTTTTCGGCCGGTATCTGCCCGCCCGGATCCTCTTTTTGCTCATTGCCGTCGTTTCCGCCGCAGACGGCGTGCTGCGCCTGCTCAACAGGGATCAGATCGGCAACACCGTTGTGGGGATTCTCTGTCTTTGCGGCGCGATCGGCTGGGCGCTGCTGATTCGCAAAGAAACCGCCGGGCCGGTGGTTTTGCTGCCGGTCGCTCATTTATGCGGATTGGTGCTCTCCTATTTCTGGAAAACCTATAAATATCTTCAAGTCAGCGAATATACGCTGGATCTTCTGGCGCTCTGCGCCGCCGCCTTCTTTACGCTGATGCTCATGAAAACCCGCGCCGAGGCGGACTGTTCCAAAAAAAGGCTGACCGCCGTGGCCTGCCTGACCGTTCTTTTCGGCCTTGCGGCGCTGCCCTCCGGTGGATTTGAAATCACATCCATTCTTCTTTCCGTTCAGCTGTTTCTTTATATCCTTCTGGCAGCCGTCACGCTTTTGCTGCTGCCCCAAAGCCGGGAACCCGTGCCTGCCGGCGGCCATGCGCCGGATCCGGCCACGCTCAATGAATACATTTCAGAAATCGAGGAGGTTGATGACCATGACGCCTAAAATCTACGGCCACCGCGGCAGCCGCACCCGCCGCCCTGAAAACACGATGCCCTCTCTGCGCCTTGCCATCGAGGAGGGCGCCGACGGCCTTGAAATCGATATCCGAACGACCGCCGACGGAGAAATTGTCATTTCCCACGACAGCAACCTCAAGCGCTGCGGCGGAATCGACTTTTCCATCTCCACCCACACCTGGAAGGAGCTTTCCTGCCTGCCGGTGCACTGCCCCGATCTTTTTGGGGATCAGTTCATCAATTCCGCCTATGTCCCGCGGCTGGAAGAGCTTTTCGCCTGGATGCAGAGCAACGACTGCCTGCTGAATATTGAGATCAAAGGCCAGCCCGACCGGGAATACGGTTATATCGAAGAGGCCGCTTTGAAGCTGATCGCCCAGTACGGGCTGGAAAGCCGCATTTTCTTTTCCTCCTTCGATGAATATATTCTGGTGAAGCTGAAGGAGCTGGAGCCCGCGGCCAAAACAGCCCTGCTCCACGGCAGCCCCATCTTCAACGCCGGCGCCCACGCCGAAAAGCTGGGCTGCTTTGCCCTGCATCCCAGCGTCAACGCCGCAGAGCAGTATGATGATCTGCGCAAATGCTGCGCCCGGGGCATGGACTGCAATATCTGGACGGTCAACGATACCCAGGCGGCGCTGCGGCTGGCGGAAAAGGGCGCAACCGGCATCATCACCGATCTTCCGCTGGAAATGGTGCAGGCGCTGCGCGGATAAAATCTGTTTTTTTCGGGCAAGCTATCCTCATGAGAAAACTATTGATTGCCCTTTTACTGATCCTGTTCGTCCTTATTGTGCTCTGGGGCGTTCAGACGGCCGCGGCCGGCACCCATGCCGTTTTAGGCGACGCCGGCTACCGGCCTTTCATTTCATTTTA
Organism: uncultured Clostridia bacterium; assembly: GCA_944387895.1. Classification (GTDB taxonomy): domain Bacteria; phylum Bacillota; class Clostridia; order Oscillospirales; family QAKW01; genus QAKW01. The sequence goes on along the minus strand of CALXGQ010000030.1, from coordinate 17,130 downwards.
AAACAAAAGGAACATCTAAGTGAATCAGAAAAACATACGGAATTTTTCCATCATCGCCCATATCGACCACGGCAAGTCCACTATTGCCGACCGGCTGCTGGAGCTTTGCCATACCGTGGACAAGCGGGAGATGGAGGATCAGCTTTTAGACAATATGGATCTGGAACGCGAACGGGGCATTACCATCAAGGCCCGGGCGGTCCGGCTGGACTATCACGCCCAGAACGGGGAGGACTATGAAATCAATCTGATCGATACGCCGGGGCACGTGGACTTCAATTATGAAGTATCCCGGGCGCTGGCCGCCTGCGAGGGCGCGGTGCTGGTTGTGGACGCATCCCAGGGGATCGAAGCGCAGACGCTGGCCAATACATATATTGCGCTGGACAACGATCTGGAGCTGATCCCGGTGATCAATAAAATCGATCTCCCCGCCGCCGATCCGGAGCGGGTCGCCCGCGAGATCGAGGACGTGATCGGGATCCCGGCGCTGGACGCGCCGCGGGTTTCCGCCAAAAACAACGTCAATATGCAGGCGGTTCTGGAAGCGGTCGTCCACCAGATCCCCGCCCCCGGCGGAGATCCGGAAGCGCCGCTCTCCGCCCTGATTTTCGACAGTTATTACGACAGCTATAAAGGCGTTATCGTTTATATCCGCATGAAAGAAGGAACCCTGCGGACCGGCGACCGCATCCGCATGATGGCGACCGGAGCGGAATTTGACGTTGTGGAATGCGGCTTTCTGCGCCCGCTGGGCTTTGAGCCGTCCGGGATCCTGAAGGCCGGGCAGGTCGGCTATCTTACCGCCTCCATCAAAAACGTGGAGGATACCCGGGTAGGCGATACCGTTACCCTCTGCGCCCGCCCCTGCCAGAAGCCGCTGCCGGGCTATAAGCCCTGCACGCCCATGGTTTTTTCCGGCATCTATCCTGCCGACGGCGCCCGCTACGACGACCTCCGGGAAGCCCTTGCCAAGCTCAAGCTCAACGACGCCTCCTTCCTCTTTGAGCCGGAAACCTCCGTTGCCCTGGGATTTGGGTTCCGGTGCGGATTCCTGGGTCTGCTGCATATGGAGGTGATCCAGGAGCGGATCGAGCGGGAGTTTTTCATCGATATCATCACCACCGCCCCCTCGGTCAGCTATCGCGTTACCAAAACCGACGGCACGGTTTTGCAGATCGATAACCCCACCAACTATCCCGATCCCGGCGTGATCGCCGCAACAGAGGAGCCTTATGTCAAAGCCGATATCATTTCTCCCAAGGAATTTGTCGGCAACATCATGGATCTCTGCCAGGACCGCCGGGGGATCTACAAGGATATGAGCTACATCGACAGCGACCGCGTCAACATCCATTACGAGCTGCCCCTCGGCGAAATCATCTATGACTTTTTCGATACCCTGAAATCCCGCACCCGCGGCTACGCCTCTTTGGACTATGAGCTGGCGGACTACCGGGAATCCCGGCTGGTCAAGCTGGATATCATGCTCAACGGCGAGATCGTCGACGCCCTTTCCTTTATCGTCCACGCGGAAAAAGCCTATCCCCGAGCGCGCCGGATGGCGGAAAAGCTGAAAGAGCATATTCCCCGCCAGCTTTTTGAAGTGCCGATCCAGGCCTGTATCGGCGGGAAGATCATCGCCCGGGAAACCGTCAAAGCGCTCCGCAAGGATGTTCTGGCCAAATGCTACGGCGGCGATATCACCCGAAAGAAAAAACTGCTGGAAAAGCAGAAAGAAGGAAAAAAACGGATGCGTCAGCTGGGCAGCGTGGAGGTGCCCCAGGAGGCCTTTATGGCGGTCCTCAAGCTGGATTCCTGATGCTCTCGCTTTATCTGCACATTCCCTTCTGCAAGCAAAAATGCGCCTACTGCGCCTTTTATTCCGCGCCCGGCTCCTGCGCGGAAAAGGAACGCTATACAGAAGCGCTCTGCGCCTCCATCCGCGCCGCCGGGAGCCGGGAAACCCGCCCTCTTTCTACCCTCTATTGCGGCGGCGGCACCCCTGCCCTCCTCGGCACAGAACGTCTGAGCCGGGTTTTAGAGCAGGCGCGCCGCGCCTTCTCCTTCGACCGCCGGCCGGAATGCACGGTGGAGCTCAACCCCGAAAGCACCACCCCCGCTCTGCTTGCCGCCCTGCGGGAGGCGGGCGTCAACCGCCTTTCCCTCGGCGTGCAGTCCCTTCAGGAGGAAGAGCTGCGGAGCCTCCGGCGCCCCCATGACGCCGCCAGCGCACTGGCGGCGCTGGAGCTGATTTTCCGCTCCGGGTTCACCAACGTGAGCGCCGACGTCATGTTTGGCCTGCCGGGGCAGACCGCCGCCTCCTTCGCCGATACGCTGGATCGTCTTTTGGCCTATCCCATCACCCACCTTTCCGCCTACTCCCTTCAGCTGGAGCCGGGCACCCCCCTGGCCGCGACCGCGCTTCCCATGGAGGAGGAGCAGGAAGAGCAGCTCTGGCTGCTCCTCTGCCGCCGCGCCGCCGAAAAGGGCATGACCCACTATGAAATCTCCAATTTTGCCCTGCCGGGCTTTGAATCCCGCCATAATCTGGCCTACTGGCGCAGAACCGATTATATCGGCCTCGGCTCGGCCGCCCACTCTTTTCTGCGGAGCGTCCGCTACGCCTTTCCGGACGACCGGGAGGAATTTATCCGCCACCCCTGGCCCCTTTGCAACCCTCAGCCGATCGGCGCCGCCGAGGCCCGGGAAGAGGCCATCATGCTGGGGCTCCGCACCGCCGAAGGCGTCCCCCTCAGGCTCCTGCCGGCGCAGTTTCAGCCGGAGCGCTACCGGGATTTCGCTTTCATCCAAAAGGATCGCCTGATCCTCAACGAACGGGGATTTTATTTGACAAACAGTATTATTTCAGATATATTATCCAAGGAGTATTAAATGAACTACAAACAGATGACGATCGAAACCCTTTCCACCGGGCAGGAAGCGGTCAGCAACCTGTTGATCGCGGCGGGCGCCGGCGGATTTGAGGTGATCGATCCCCGTGATTTTCAGGAATTTCTGGATACCGTTACCCCCCATTGGGATTATGTGGACGAAGGGCTGATGGCGCGTCAAAGCGGCCGCACCCTGATCAAGGTTTACGCCGCCGATAATCCCCAGGGAGCGGCGCTCTTTCAGGACATCGAACGCCGGATCGAGGCGCTGCGGCAAAGCCCGGAGGCCGCCCTTTACGGCACGCTGGAGATCACGGTTTCGGATCTGCCGGAAGAAAACTGGCAGAGCGGCTGGATGCAGTATTATAAGCCCATTCATGTGGAGAACCTGACGGTGGTGCCGGTCTGGGAGCGCTATCTGCCCCGGGCGGGTGAAACGGTGCTGAAGATGGATCCGGGCATGGCGTTCGGAACCGGCGCCCATGAAACCACCCGCCTTTGCCTGAAGGCTCTAATCCAGGCGGAACCGGCGGGAAAATCCATTCTGGACGTAGGCTGCGGCAGCGGGATCCTCTCCATTGCCGGCCTCCTGCTGGGAGCGGAAAAGGCCTTTGGCTGCGATATCGACCAGCTGGCGGTGGAGGTGGCGCGGCGCAACGCCGCCCTCAACGGCGTGGAGGATCGGGCCGCCTATGCCGCCGGAGATCTGCTGAGCGTGGTAGAGGGGCGGTATCCCCTTGTGGTCGCCAATATCGTTGCAGACGTCATTCTGCAATTGCTTCGGGATCTGCATCAGGTTCTGTTGCCCGGCGGTCTTTTTATCGCCTCCGGCATCATCAACGAACGAAAAGAGGAGCTGGCCGACGCCATCACCGCGGCGGGGCTGAAAATCCTCCATTTGGAAGAGGAGCGCGGCTGGATTGCCATCACCGCGAAAGGATAACATGGAACATTTCTTTTTGCCCCAGATCCCGGGGGAAACCTTTGCCGTTGAGGGGGAAACCTACCGGCACCTTACCCGCGCGCGCCGGATGGCGGTGGGCGATACCGCCCTTTTCAGCGACGGGAAAGGGATGGACTATCTTGCCCGCATGACCGCCTGTTCCCGGGACGCCGCTCAGTTTACCGTTCTGGAGCGCAGGCCTGCGGAGGGCGAGAGCAGGCTATCCATTACCCTTTACCAGTGCCTGCCCAAGGGCGATAAAATGGAAACGGTGCTGCACCGCTGCACGCCGCTGGGCGTGACCCGGTTTGTTCCGGTCGTCAGCGCCCGCACGATCGGCGCGCCGCCCAATGAAAACAAGCGCCGGCGCTGGGAGAAGATCGTTGCTTCCGCCGCCACCCAAAGCGGGCGAAGCATCCTGCCGGAGATCGGGCCGGTGCTCTCCTTTCCCGAGGCGGTGGAGGAAATGAAGCAGGCGGACTGCCGCTTCCTCTGCTATGAAAATGCCGACGCACCCCTGCCGGAGCTGCCGGGAACCGGCTCCATCGCGTTTCTGATCGGGCCGGAGGGCGGCCTTGCCCCGGAGGAGGCGGACGCCCTGACCTGCTGCTCGCTGGGCAGGCGCATCCTGCGCACCGAGGACGCAGCCGCTTTTCTGCTCCCCATTCTGTTAGACCGATCCGGCAATCTGTAAAAAATCAGGAGGAATCCCGTTATGGCGAAAAAAGACTTCAAATATCAGGATATCATCAACGGCAGAATCAGTCTGCTCTTTTTCATGCTGCTGGCGCTGGCCGGGCTGCTCTGGGCCGAACGCTTCGCCCGGTACCGCTACGACTATATTTTCCGTCAAATGCTGCCGTGGCTGCTGCCGGTTCTTTTCGGGATATCCGCCGCGGCCTTTGGCCTGCTTCTGTTCCTCTGGCTGAAAAACGGCCGTAAAAAGGGGAACCGGCTTTTCTCCCTCTCTTTTGTTCTTTGCCTGCTGGCGCTCTTTCCGGCCGCCTTCCTCTTTCCCTGGCTGACCCTCTTTGCCAACGGCCTGCAATTTTTCCGGCTGGCCACCGAGCTGGTTCTTTACGCCGCGGTGGGTTACTTTGCCGGCTATGTCGGGTACTACAAAGCCGGCCCGGCCGCCGCCCCGGCCGCCGGACTGATCACCCTCAACATCCTCTGCCTTTATTACTATTATGAGCGCTGCCTTTCTCCCTCCACCTTCATCCTGAACACCGCCGAATTCGGTTATCTGCCGAACTGGGCTCTGGCGCTGATCTGCGCCGGGATCATGGCGGCCGGAACGCTTTTTGCCCTGCTTCTGAACCGCAGGTGCTCCGCCCCCGCCGGGGCGGTATGCCTGATCGCCCCTTCCGCCTTCAGCCTGATCCTCATCGGCGTGGGCTCCATCCCCGCGCTCCCGATTCTGGCGGTGCGGATCCTCATCTTCGGCGGCATCGGCCTTCTGGCGGTCTGGTATCTCCTCTGGTGCCTGCTCCGCAAGGGAAAAATCCTCTGATTTTTCCCCGCATCCACCGCTGCGCTCTGCCATTTTTTTCCACATCCGGCGGGTCTTGTTTACATAAAACCTGTTGAAAACTCTGTTCAAACTGTGCAAAACCCCGCTCTTCTCCGACAATTTTCCTGTTTTTTCTGCCTTTTTGCCTGTTGATAACCTCCCCGGCCGGTTTACCTTTGCTTTATTTTTGCTTTCTGAAAAAACTCTTGCTTTTTTATTTTGAGTATGTTACAATAAATATCACTTGATTTTCTGTATCTTAAATTTTTCAATAGAAAGGTCGTGAATCTGATGGCAACCTATATTTTCGGATCCGCAATTCTGGTTCTGGCAATCTCCATCATCCTTTGTGTGTCCATCCAGCAGGGGAAGTCCCAGGGGCTGGGCGCCTTTGCCGGAGGCAGCGATGCAGACAGCTATTTTAATAAGAACAAAAAACGCAACCGGGACGCCGTGCTCTCCAAGATCACCATTGTTCTTTCGGTTTTAATCGTTTTTTGCGTTCTTGCCATGAACATCATTGCCGTTTGATTCCAAACCAGCATATAAAAATAAAAGCAGCCGTTTTTGATGCGGCTGCTTTTTTCTTTTTTCCACCCCCGCTATCTTCTGCTGCTGCGGTATTGATAAGGGGAGCATCCGACGTTCTTGCGAAAGGATTTATAAAAGGCGGAAACCGTGCGGAAGCCCGCCAGCAGCGCGATCTTTTCCAGCTCGTAATCGCTCTCCAGCAGCAACCTCTTCGCCGCATGGATCCGGCAGGATATCAGTTCCTCCTGAATCGTCCGGCCGGTCTTTTGGCGAAAAAGCCGGGATAAATAGCTGCGGGAAAGAGCGCACATCTCCGCCAGCCCCGCCACCGTGATGGGCTGATCATAATGCAGGCGGATATATGCCTGCACCAGATCAACCGCCCACACATGCTCTTTCAGCCTGTGCAGATCCTCCATATAGGCGAGGATCCGAAAGAGGATCGATTGCAGCATCAGGGGATTCTTCCGCTCCGCATAAAGCCATGCGCTGTATTCCTCTATGGTGGATACGCACTTTTCCGGATTTGCAGGCGTCAGAACCGGGTTTTCCCGCGTAAATCCCAGATCGGCCAGCGTTTTTTCCACGTCGTTCCCGATCAGCTCCAGGGTGAGATAATTCCACGGCTCTTTTTCGTCTGCCCGCCAGTAAAGCTGCTTCTGGGGAAAGAGGCAGATGATATCCCCGGCCTTCAAATCAAACTGCCCGGCATGGGTTCGGACGCTCCCATATCCGTTCTGGATGAAAAACAGAAGGTGCCTGGGTCGGGTCCCGTTTTCGCCCCAAACGCCGTCGCCCGGCTTGATCCACCGCTCCCGGATAAAAAAGAACAGCCGTACATCCGGGCAAAAGCAGGCGCCCAACATAATCCCATCGGATATCGAAGGCTTCTTTTTCACCGCGGCTCCCCCCTTTCTTTTTCCATTATAACGGGCTTTTGATAAAAGAGCAATGAAAATATCACATTTTTCTTCTATTTAATCACATTCTTCCCTTTACAAATTGTTTTGTTTTTTGTAAAATAAAATTGTGCATGATGATGGTAAGATGAGTAAGTGTGCAGCGCCTTGCGAAAATCGCCGCAGGATAACGGCGCCACCGGATCCAATGCCATGAAAAAAGCCGTGGCGCAGCCCGTTCAGGAGCTGCCCGGCATACGCGCACTCTTTCTTTTCTCTTAAAAGCAAGCGCCGTTTTCTTTTGAAACGACGTCTGTTCATCACTATTTTTAAGGAGATACCGCAATGAACAAATTATTTTTCAGAAGAATGTTACTGCTTTGCATGATCGTTCTGGTTCCCCTTGTCGGCGTCTGCGGATGCGCGGAAAAAGCGCCGGAGGAAAGCGCCGCGCTCGATACCGCGGTGGAAGGCAGCGGAAGCGGGGAAACGGAAACGGAAACCGACAAACCGCAGATCGTGGATCAGCCGGATCGTCCTTCGTCGGACGGGCAGACGGGCGGCAATGATTCCGATCAGCCCTCTTCCGGAAACGACAGCGGCTCCGACAGCTCCGGTGGAAACGACGGTGACGGCAGCTCCGGCAACAGCTCCGGCGGCAACGACGGTTCCTCCACAGACGGCGACCAGCCAGATACCGGAAACGGCACCGACGCGGATGGGGAAGAAGCCAAAACCGCCAATTTCACCATGATGTCCTTCAATATCCGCTATACCGACGATCCGAACGGCCACAGCATCGTGGAGCGTGCGCCCCGGGTAAAGCAGATCGTAGAAATGTACGATCCGGACATCGTTGGGATGCAGGAGGTGGTGCCTACGTGGAAAACCCAGCTTGAAACCCAGCTTGGCAGCCAGTATGAAATCCTGGTCCACTACCGCTCCACCAGCAACCCGGAAGGGCTGGCCATTCTTTATAAAAAAGATCTTTTTACGCTGATTGAGGAAGGTTCTTTCTGGCTCTCGGAAACGCCGGATACCGAAAGCAAGAGCTGGGACGCCTCCCTCCCCCGGATCTGCACCTGGGCGCGGCTGACCCATAAGGCGACGGGGAAAACAATCCTGGCCATGTGTTACCATGGTGAAGGAACCGATCTCTTTGCCCAGAACGCCTATAATGTAATCGAAAAGCGGCTGCTGCAGCGCTACGATTCCGACGTGCAGTTCCTGGTCGGGGATTTCAACCGCGGGCCCGGCGACGCCGGCATGGCCTCCTACATGGGCTATTTTGAAGAAGCGCGCACCACCCTGAGCAATCCCACCACCGATTCCAACGCCACCACCACCCCCGCCGGCTATCCCAATCCGGGGCAAACAGGGCCGGGACTCTATCATTTCGATTATCTTTTCCATCAGGAAAGCAAGGCCGCGGCTGTGGACTATATCGTAGACACTACCATGATTGACGGGTATTTTGCCTCGGATCACTACGCCGTTATCGCCACCTATCAAATCTGAGGCGCGCGGGCGAAGCTCTTTTCCAAGCAGCTTTCATACGAATTTGAAAGGATTTATTTCCCATGAAAAAAGCTCTGATTGCCTTCACCTGTATTTTCGCGCTCCTCCTCTCCGGCTGTGCGCAAAAGAGCCCGGAGGAATCCGCCGCTCTGGATACTGCCGTTGAAAACACCCAGGATTCCAATCAAACCGAGCCAGGCGACCAGCCCACCGTTGTGGATCCCGGAACCACCGGGGGCAGCGATTCTTCCGGCAATTCCTCCGGCGGTTCTTCCGACGGTTCTTCCGACGGTTCTTCCGACGGCTCCTCCGGCAGCTCTTCCGATGATTCCTCCGGAGATTCTTCCGGCGGCTCCTCCGATGGTTCCTCCGGCGATTCTTCCGGAAACAGCGGTTCACCCCCCTCCGACGATACGGGCTCAGAGAATGAACCCGTCCTGAAGGAATCCAATCTGACGCTGATGGCCTTCAACATTCGCAACGGCGACGATACAAACGGCCATACCCGCGCCGAGCGCCGGCCGCGGGTCAAAACCATCATCGATACCTATCAGCCGGACGTAGTCGGCCTGGCTGAAATGGTGCCGGATTGGGAAGAATGGCTGCCCAAGGACAATCCCGGCTACCAGCTGCTGATGCATTACCGCGATTCCGGTCAGGTGGAAGGGCTGGCCATTCTCTACAACACCGCCACGCTGGAGCTGCAGGAAGAGGATTTCTTCTGGCTTTCGGAAACGCCCGAGGTCGAAAGCAAGGGCTGGGACGGGGACTATATCCGGATCTGCACCTGGGCGCGGTTCAAGCATAAGGCGACCGGGGAAGTCTTTGTCTATTATAACATCCATCTGGACGGCACCACCACCTGCCACAACGGCAGCTACACCCTGATCAATGCCGAAATCCGAAAGAACAGCCAGTATCCGTGCTTTGTCGGGGGGGATTGCAATATGACGGTGGGGAGCGAGGGGCACAACACCTTCAGCCAGACGCTGGACGAAGCCCGGATTCTGGTAGACGACCCCACCACCGACATGACGGCGACAACCGTTCCCTCCGGATATCCCCGGGTGCTCGATACCGCCAACAACAGCTCTCATATCATCGATTATCTTTTCCATCAGGAGGACAAAGCCACGGCGGTGGACTACATTATTCACAACACCCCCATCGACGGCGGCTACGCTTCCGACCACTACCCGGTGATCTGCAAATATATGATCTGACCCAAAAGGGATGAAAGGCCAAAGCCTTTCATCCCTTTTTCTGCAGATTCCTTTCGCATCCCCTTTTGACATCCGCCTTTATTTATGCTATACTGAATTTCAACATCAATAAAGGAGGGTGCGCGCCATGAATTATCTGGAATACCTGCCGGTCTGGAACCGGCTCAGCGCCGCCCAGCAGAGAGCGCTGCGCAGCTCCGCATCGGAACGCGTTTTTCATAAAGGCACGCTTCTGCACACCGGAGCCGGCGGCTGCGCCGGTCTGATCCTGGTTCTCTCCGGCCAGCTCCGCGCCTTCATTCTCTCGGAAAGCGGAAAGGAAATCACTCTTTACCGCCTTTTTGAGCGGGATATCTGCCTTTTTTCCGCCTCCTGCATGATGAACAGCATCCAGTTTGATATCGCCATCGCCGCGGAAAAAGACACCCGGGCGCTCCTCATCCCCGCCGAGATCTACAAAAGCGTGATGAACGAATCCGCCCCTCTTGCGAACTTCACCAACGAGGTGATGGGGAGCCGGTTTTCCGACGTGATGTGGCTGATGGATCAGATCCTTTGGAAAAGCTTTGATACCCGGCTGGCGGAGTTTCTGCTCAACGAAGCGGGGATCGAGGGCTCCAGTACGCTGCGGATCACCCACGAGAACATCGGCAACCACCTGGGAAGTCCCCGGGAGGTTGTGACGCGGATGCTGAAATATTTTGCGCAGGAGGGGATGGTGCGGCTCGCCCGCGGCACCATCGAGATCACCGACCCGGAGCGGCTGCGCAGCTGCGCGGAAAAATAGCATAAAAAACGGAAGCAGCTTTCTTGCCGCTTCCGTTTTCTTATGGCTCCAGCCCGCAAGGGGCGGCCTTTTCCTGCGGGGCGCTTTCGCCGAAAACAACGTCGTAGAACCGGAATCCGCCCGCAAAATTATAGGCGTCGAACCCGTTTTCCGCCAGGATCCGGCAGGCGATATAGCTCCGCAGCCCGCTCTGGCAGATCACGTAGACCGGCTTCCCCCGCTCCAGCTCTCCCAGCCGCTCCCGCAGCGCGTCCACCGGGATATTGAGAAATCCCTCGATATGACCCCGGGCATATTCCCCGGCGGTCCGGGTATCCAGCAGGATCGCGCTCCCGTCCCGGGGGAGGGCGGCGGCGTCCTCATAATACCACTGCCGAACCAGGCCGTCTTTCAGGTTCCCGATCATATATCCCGCCATGTTCACCGGGTCCTTGGCGGAGGAATAGGGCGGCGCATAGGCAAGCTCCAGCTCCGCCAGCTCATAGCCCTTGAGCCCCGCCCGGAGCGCCGTCGCCAGAACGTCGATCCGCTTATCCACGCCATCGCGCCCGATGATCTGGGCGCCTAAAAGCCGGTAGGTTTCCTTCTCGAAAAGAACCTTCATCGTCATGACTGTTCCACCCGGGTAATAGCCCGCATGGCTCAGCGGAGAAAGGATCACCTTATCATAGGCGATCCCCGCCGCCCGGGCGGCATTTTCGTTGATCCCGGTAACGGCGGCGGTCAGATCAAAGACCTTCAGCACCGAGCTGGCCTGCCCGCCGCCGTATCGGCTGTCGCCGCCGCAGATGTTATCCGCCGCGATCCGGCCCTGCTTATTGGCCGGCCCGGCCAGCGGGATCTGGCTCCTGCCGCCGGTGACGAAATGCGTTGTTTCCACCGCGTCGCCTACTGCGTAAACGTCAGGGCAGGAGGTTTCCATCCGCGGGTTCACCACAATGCCCCCACCGGCGCCAAGCTTCAGCCCGGCCTTTTCCGCAAGAGCGGTATCGGGGACGACCCCGATCGCTAAAATCACCAGTTCCGCAGCCAGGTTTGTGCCGTCCTTCAGCCTTACGCGGATCTTTTCTTCTTCCTCCTCAAGCTGATCCACCATGCTGCTCAGGTAAAGCCGAACGCCGCCGCGCTTCACCTCCCCATGGATAAACGCCGCCATATCCCGGTCGAAGGGCGTCATCAGCTGATCGTCGCCCTGCACCAGCGTCACGTCTATGCCGAGCCCGCGCAGATTCTCCGCCATCTCAAGGCCGATGAATCCGCCGCCGGCGATCAGCGCCGTCCGGGGCTTGCGGGCGTCAATATAAGCCTTGATTTTCAGAGTATCCTCCACCGTGCGGAGGGTAAAGACCTGCTCCGACTTTTCCCCGCCGATGGGCGGAACCGCCGGCCGGGCGCCGGTGGCGATCAGAAGCTTATCGTAGCCCTCTTCAAAAACAGCGCCGGTTTGGAGATTTTTCACCGTTACCTTCCGGCGGGTTGTATTGATCCCGCAGACTTCATGATGCACCCGCACATCCACGCGGAACCGGGCGTAAAAGCTCTCCGGCGTTTGCAGGGTCAGCTCCGCGCTGTCCTGAATGGTTCCGCCGATATAATACGGCAGCCCGCAGTTGGCGTAGGAAACATATCCCGATTTTTCAAAAACGACGATCTCCGCCCGCTCATCCAGCCTGCGGATCCTGGCCGCCGCCGAGGCGCCGCCCGCAACGCCGCCGATGATGACAACCTTCATTCCGTTACCACCTTTCCGTTATAGCCTGTAATTCCGCCGATATCGCGAACCCCGGTATAGCCCATCCGCTTCAGCATTTCCGCCGCCCGGGCGCTTCTGGCGCCGCTCTGGCAATGGACGAACAGAGGCGTTCCCTTATCCCGAACCAGCTCCTCCGCCTTTTCGATCTCCTGAAGAGGAAGGCAGCGGCTCCCTTCGATATGTCCGGCGGCATATTCCTCCCGCGTTCGGACGTCGAGCAGAACCGCACCGCCGGCGGCGCGGTATTCCTGCATCCCCTCATTGATATCTTTGACGTTGAATAACCCGAATAATCTCATTTTTTCTCCTCTCCGCCCGGCGCAAATAAACCGGAGCGCCTGCGATGTGATCCTCCCGGCCTAAATCCCCCGGCCGGGATGTTTTTTTCGGCCTCTTGCTCCGATTTTACAGGAATCTGCCCGAAATGTCTGTGACAAAATCACCATTCACCGGCAGAGGCGCACCTCAGCCCCTGCTCCGCAGTTCCAGGATCTGATCCCGCACCCCCTCCATCACGCCGGTGAGATGCTTGCGCCCGTTATAAACCAGCCGGTAACAGCGCGCCATTTCCGCGTCCGCAAGCGCAACCACTACCAGCCCCCGCTCCCGGGCCTCCTTTTGGGCAAGCGTCAGGGGCGCGAACATAACCCCGGCGCCCTGCCCGGCAAGAGCCAGGAGACTCAGGGTGCTTGCGCTCTCCGCCGCGATCCTCTGGCCAAGGCCGCGGCTCAGGAAAACCTGATCGACGCAGCTGCGCACGCCGCTCCCCGCTTCCCGCAGCAGCAAAGGCTGCTCCGCAAGCTCCGCCATGCGGATCGTCGGTCGATTATAAATAGACGGCGCGACCAGCAGCGCCATCTTCTCGGTAAAAAGCGGCTGGATATATTTGCTGATCCGCGCGGCGGCGCCGTCGTGAACCGCAAGGTCGATGCTGTTGTCTGCCAGCATTTCCTCCAGCCGCTCATTGTTGCGCACGGCGATCTGCAATTCACATTCCGGCAGCCGCGCCCGGATCGCCGCCGCCAGCGCCGGCAGATGGGTTTCGGCGAAGGAGAGATTCACGCCGAGGCGGCATTTTGAAAAAACCGTTCCGCTGCGCAGCGTCGCGGCGGCCTCCTCAAACTGCGCCAGTACGCTCTCGGCATATTGCCGCAGGATCTCCCCCGCTTCGGTCAGATATATTTTTCTGTTGATCCGATCAAACAGCCGGGCATCATAAAACGCCTCCAGCTCCCTGATGGCGATGCTGACGGTCGGCTGCGTAATATTCAGCCGCGCGGCGGCGGCCGTAACCCCCCCCGCTCTCGCATACCGCCTTGAAAATCTGAAAATGTCGTATCGTCATGAAAAGCGCTCCTTTCATAAATATTTATTTATGGATTATATAATAACATAGATATTGATAAATGTAAATCCATGCCGTATAATCCATTTTGGAAGGAGCGGCAGGCGTGCCGCGGGGCAGCGGCATCAGGGAGAGCGCCGGAGAGGAATCAAATCATGAAAAAGAAGAAAGCATCCTATCTCAACTTATTTTTAACCATGCTGAAGATCGGGGCCTTTACCTTCGGCGGCGGGTATGCCATGATCGCGCTGCTGGAAACCGAGCTGATCGAAAAAAAGAAATGGATCGGCAAAGAGGAGTTTCTGGATATGGTGGCCATCGCCGAATCGACGCCGGGGCCGGTCGCCATCAACAGCGCCACTTATATCGGCTATAAAACCGGCGGGGTGATCGGATCCGCCGTTGCAACCCTCGGCGTGGTGATCCCCTCCTTTACCGTGATCTTTCTCATCTCCCTTTTTTACGACGCCTTTCTGAGCCTTGATTTTGTCGGCCGCGGGTTCCGGGGGATTCAGGTCTGCGTTGTCTATCTGATTTTCTCCGCCGATCTGAAGCTGCTCCGGCAGCTGGAACGCAGCGTTTTTAACGCCGTCGTCCTCCTGCTTGTTGCGGCGGTCATGCTCCTTAGTTCCCTTTTCGCCCGGGGTTTTTCCTCCGCCCTCTGCCTTCTCCTCTGCGGCGGCGCGGGGCTTGCCGTCTACTGGTGCGCTCCCCGCCGGAAAAAAGGCGGTGACTTCTCATGATCTATCTGGAGCTTTTTTTCGCGTTTCTGAAAATCGGCGCCTTTTCCTTCGGCGGCGGATACGGCATGATCTCCCTCATCCGGGAAACGGTGCTTTCCCATGCCTGGATGGCAGAGGAGGAGCTGCTGAATTTTATCGCCGTCGCCGAATCGACGCCGGGCCCCCTCGCCGTCAATATGGCCACCTTCATCGGCGCGTCCCAGGCCGGCTTTTGGGGCAGCCTGGCGGCGACCTTCGGGGTCGTTCTGCCGTCCTTTGTCGTCATCCTGATCATCGCCGGGCTGATCACAAACCTTCTGCAATATAAGGGCGTCGCCGCTTTTCTCAAGGGCGTCCGGCCGGGCGTGGTCGGCTTGATTCTGGCGACCGCCGTCACCATCGGGCTTTCCACCCTCTTTTCCTTCAGTACCGTTGGCGACGCTCTCCGCCCGGACGGGGCGGGGCTTCTCATTCTGGGCGCGCTCGCGGCGCTTCATCTGCTCTCTGTCCGGCTCCGAAAAAAGGCGCCCTCGCCGATCCTCATGATCCTTTTTTCGGCCTTTTTGGGGATTTTGCTTTACTGATCATCAACAAAGCGGCGCAGACCCGATCGGGTCTGCGCCGCTTTTCCTTCCGGAGGAACCGGAAGGATTTTATTCCTGCGCCAGGATGCCGCGCCCGGCAAATAAAAACACTCTTTGCACCGGGATCCCCAAAATCGTCCCCACCAGCGAAATCCACCAGGCGGAGCGGGGCAGCAGCCGCAGCAGCCCCTTCAATTCCAGATACCGGCATAAAACGTAAAGAATCAGCGCGGCGGCAAAAAGAACCGCCGCCAGCCCCAAAAGCAGAAGGCTTCCGTTGTCCAGATACCGCACTGCGCCCCAAACCGCGGCGGTTACGCCGGCAACCGCACAGGTCGGGCACCACCAGAGAAAAATCTCCGCCCAGCCGGCCAGCCGGTTTTCTCCGGCCAAACGCAGCGTATACCAGATCTGCCCGCCGGGGATAAAGGCGGGGAAAAACCGCGTTTCCCCCTTGCGGCGCCCGGCTGCATAAAGCCCGGCCGCGCCCAGGATCCAGCAGGTCAGATTCAGAAAAAGCCATACGCTCCCCAAAATCAGCGCGATTTTGAGCAGATCGTACTGCCGCAGGAGCTCTATCCCTTTCATGATTGTCGCCATAGTTACCCCTTCTTCGCCAGCGCGCGCTGCAGCCAGATTTGCCCGATGTCCAGCGCCTCATAAAGGCTGGTTTTCTCGCCGCGCTTCTGGGAACGCTCAAAAATGGGAACCTTCTCGTCCGTCGAGAGCAGCTCCACGGATACCTTCGTCGGCAAGGCGTCATGGGAATCGTCGGTTTCCAGAATCTGGATGAAAATCACAAAGGGGTCCTTCGGGTCGCCGTAATAAATATTGTTGCCGCAGCGCACCAGAGGATAACCTTTATAAAGCATAAAAGGCAGTTTTTCTTTCTTTTCCGCCATGTATCTTTACCTCCAATCTATTTCCTTAGTATTGTACCACACCCCGGCAGGAAAGTAAACAAGATTTTTCTTCACCTTTTTTCCGCCGGCTTCGTATGATAAAAGGAAAGGAGAAACCGCTATGGATGATTTTAATCTGCGGGATATGCTGGCGCCTCCGATGCGGATGCAATCGGATCTGCCGGAAAAACCCGTTCATCATACCGGCGCCATGCAAAACGGCGCCATGGTTTTGGCTATGGGCTATGTCCCGGTTCAGCAATGGCAGGAGCTCTATGAGCCGGAAGAGGGCTTTCCCCGCGGCACGATTTTCCGGCAGCTGGATCTGCCCTTCGAGGGAGGGAACAGGCCATGAACGAACAAAGAAAAATGATGGACGCCGTCTATACCAACGGCTTTGCCGCCGATGAAGCGCGGCTCTTTCTGGACACCCATCCCGAAAGCAGCGAGGCGCTGGACTATTACCGGAAAAAGATTGCGCTGTATAACCAGGCCGTGGATCGTTACCAGCAGAAATACGGCCCGATCCGCCCCGAAGACGGCGGCATCAGCGGCGCCTGGGCCTGGGCGGCCGAACCGTTTCCCTGGGAAGGAGGGATGTAATCATGTGGAGCTATCAGAAACGGCTGCAATACCCCGTCAACATCAAAAACCCGGATGCGCGGATGGCCAAATTGATCCTTTCGACCTTCGGAGGGTCCGATGGCGAGCTCGGCGCATCCCAGCGCTACCTCTCTCAGCGCTATTCCATGCCCTTCAGCGAAGCCGCCGCCGCACTAACAGATATCGGCACCGAGGAGCTTGCTCACATGGAAATTGTTTCCACCCTCGTACTCCAGCTGACGAAGGGGCTTTCGGCCGAGGAGCTGGAAAATCAGGGCTTTGCCGATTACTATGTGGACCATACCGGCGGCATCTGGCCGCAGTCTGCCGGGGGCGTGCCCTTTTCCGCGCTGGCCTTCCAGTCGAAAGGGGATCCGATCACCGATCTCTTTGAAGATATGGCAGCAGAACAGAAAGCCCGCACGACCTACGACAACCTCCTGCGCCTGATCCGCGACCCGGACGTGCGCGATCCCATCAAATTCCTCCGGGAACGGGAAATCGTCCACTTCCAGCGCTTCGGCGAAGTGCTGAACCATGTGCGCAGGCATCTGGACAGCGCCAACTACTATCGCTTCAATCCATCTTTCGACGCCGGAAAAAAATAAATATACGTCCGCCGCGCTTCCCGCAGGCTCCCAAAAAGAGCTGCCTCTGCGCGCCGGCCGCAAAAAAGAGAGCAGCCTATCTGTTGCGTGGAGGCCGCTCTCTTTTTTGTATGACAAAAACCACGCGATAGTCGCGCAGTTGGATAGAGGTTAACCGGTGAGAATAAAAACCCCCGCATAAGGACACCCTTCGTGAGGAAGTAAGCAAAGCTTATAAAAATAGACTTATAAGGATATTAAAGCCGATAGGTTCATTTTTTTAGAATCTATCGGCTTTATTTCATTCCTTTGTGCAAACGAAAATA
>CALXGQ010000029.1 GCA_944387895.1 uncultured Clostridia bacterium | reverse complement strand
AGCGATTTCATCATTCAATATTCATTGAAAATCCTGTCGAATGAATGATGAATAATGAAAAATGAATAGTGAATAATACAAAACGAAAATCCCATCGACAAAAGCCGACAGGATTTTCGTTTTGGCGCGCTGAGAGGGACTCGAACCCCCGCCCCTCTGCTTAGAAGGCAGATGCTCTATCCAGCTGAGCTATCAGCGCTTTTCTGGAGCGGGTGATGGGAATCGAACCCACCTCCTCGGCTTGGAAGGCCGATGCACTAGCCGATGTGCTACACCCGCACGGAATCGCTAAAATATAGTAGCACACCCCATTAAAAATGTCAAGGTTTTTTATGAAAATAATATCGTAATTATGGGTATACTCCATTTGAGGTGATTCATTTGAAAGACGAAAAAATGCTTCAATATATTCACAAAACCGCAGAGCTTGGAAAAGAGGGGACCCGCGCCGCAATGAACAGCTGTGAAAACCGGAAACTTTCCGAAGCGTTGAACCGGCAATACCGAAGCTACGACGAGATTTACACGACCTCCGGCAACTACCTGAACGCAAGAGGCATCCTGCCGCAGAGCGCCGGACCCTTTACCAAAATGAGTGTTTCCATGACCCAGGCCATGGCCACGCTGGGGGACCGCTCCCCTTCCAAAATCGCCGAATTGATGATCCGCGGTACAACAACCGGTCTGACCAAAAGTATCCAGCACATCAAGGACTATACGGGAAACGACAGCATGGTTCTGGCTCTGGCTCATCAACTGCGGGAAGCGGAAGAAACCGGCATCGAAGAGATGAAATCCTTTTTATAAATAGAGCATAAGGCCGGGCATCTGCCCGGCCTTTCTTCTTTTATTTGACGATCAGGTTGATCAGCTTGCCTTTTACATAAATCGCCTTTGCTATGCTCTTTCCCTCCAGCAGCGCGGCGACCTTCGGATCGGCGGCAGCCATTGCTACCACCTCCTCTTCCGGTGCGTCTGCCGGGATGACGATGCGGCTTTTGATCTTGCCCAAAACCTGAACGGCAATCTCGACCTCCGAGGCCTTCGTTTTCGCTTCGTCAAATTCCGGCCAGGGCGCATAGGTCATATCTCCCGCAAAGCCGGCAGTCTGCCACATCTCTTCCGAAAGATGCGGGGCAAAAGGATAGAGCAACTTTATGTAAACCTCCAGCTCCTTTTTATTGATGCTGCCTTTGGCCGAAATCTCATTGATCAGGCTCATCAGCGCCGCCAGCGCGGTATTCATCTTCAGATGGTCGATATCTTCGCCGACTTTTTTAATCGTCGCATGGAAGCTGCGCTCCAGATCCGGAGAAATGGCGTCGCCCTCCACAAGGATATCCAGCAGATTATAGGACTTTTCAAGGAACCGCTTGCAGCCTTTGATGCTGGCGGTGTTCCAGGGCGCGCTTTTTTCAAAATCGCCGATGAACATTTCATAGGTGCGGAAGGTATCGGCGCCATAGTCCCGAACAATATCATCCGGATTGACCACATTGCCCCGGGATTTTGACATTTTTTCTCCGCCCTCGCCGAGAATCATGCCATGGGAAGTGCGCTTGGCATACGGCTCCGGCGTTTTGACGATCCCGATATCATAAAGGAAGCGGTGCCAGAACCGGCTGTAGAGCAGGTGCAGCGTCGTATGCTCCATGCCGCCGTTATACCAGTCGACCGGTCCCCAATATTCCAGCGCTTCGGGAGAAGCGAGGGCTTCGCTGTTGTGGGGATCCATATAGCGCAGAAAATACCAGGAAGAGCCCGCCCACTGGGGCATGGTATCGGTTTCCCGCTTGGCGGCGGCTCCGCACTGCGGGCAGGTGGTGTTCACAAAGCTCTCCATCGCAGCAAGGGGACTTTCCCCGGTATCGGTCGGCTCATAGCTTTCCACCTCCGGGAGCAGCAACGGAAGCTGCTCTTCCGGTACGGCCACCGGCCCGCAATGGGGACAATGAACGATGGGGATCGGTTCGCCCCAATAGCGCTGGCGGGAGAACACCCAGTCCCGCAGCTTATAGTTTGTTTTCGGCTCGCCTTTTCCGCTTTCCTGAAGATAAGCGATAATCTTTTTCTTCGCCTCTTCTACCGAAAGGCCGTTGAGGAAGCCGCTGTTCATCATGACGCCCGTCGCCACGTCGGTGAAGGCGCTTTCGGAGATATCGCCGCCGGCCACCACCTGAACGATCGGAAGATCAAAGACTTTGGCAAATTCATAGTCGCGGGTATCATGGGCGGGAACCGCCATGATCGCGCCGGTGCCGTAGGACATCAACACATAGTCGGAAACAAAAATCGGAATCTCCTGTTGATTAACCGGATTGATCCCCCGAATGCCGTCCAGCCGGACGCCGGTTTTTTCCTTCGCCAGCTCGGTGCGCTCAAAATCACTCTTGGCCGCCGCCGCCTCGCGATAGGCGATTACTTCGTCGTAGTTGTTCAGCCGGTCTTTGTTGTCATCAATCAGCGGGTGCTCCGGCGCAATAACCATATACGTTGCGCCGAAAAGGGTATCCGGGCGGGTGGTATAAACCTCCAGCTCCGTGCCCGCCGTTGTGCCAAAGCGGACGGTGGCGCCGGTGGATTTCCCGATCCAGTTGATCTGCTGGGTCTTTACGCGGTCGATAAAATCCACCTGATCCAGGCCTTCGATCAGCTTTTCCGCATATTCCGTGATCTTCAGCATCCACTGGCTTTTCACCTTATGCACAACCGGGCTGGCGCAGCGCTCGCATACGCCGTTGACGACCTCTTCGTTCGCCAGCACCACCTTACAGCCAGTGCACCAGTTGACGTTCATTTCTTTTTTATAGGCCAACCCGTTTTTGAAGAGCTGCAGAAAAATCCACTGGGTCCATTTATAATAGCCGGGATCCGTCGTATTGATCTCCCGGGACCAATCGAAAGAAAGGCCCAGCGCCTTCAGCTGACCCTTGAACCGCTCGATATTCTTTGCCGTTACAAGGGCCGGATGAATTTTATTTTTGATGGCGAAATTTTCCGTGGGAAGGCCAAAAGCGTCCCAGCCCATCGGATAAAGGACGTTATATCCTTCCATTCTCTTTTTACGGCTTACGATATCCAGCGCCGTATATGAACGGGGATGGCCGACATGAAGCCCCTGGCCGGAGGGATAGGGGAACTCAACCAGCGCATAATACTTTGGCTTGCTATGGTCGATCTCTACCTTATAGCTCTCATTTTCTTCCCAATACCGCTGCCACTTTTTTTCAATGGCGCTGTAATCATATTTCATGCTTTACTCCCCCTCGTGCTCAATCAATGTTTCAGGATCAATCCGGTCGGCGTCGGCCCAAAGATGCTCCATCTTATAAAATTCGCGCTCTTCCCGATGAAAAATGTGGACGATCATAAATCCGTAATCCAGAAGCACCCAGCCGGAGGCGCGTCCCTCCCGGTGCAGCGGCGTCAGATCCAGCTTTTTCTGCAGCTGAAATTCCACCTCGTCGCCCAGCGTGCGGATCTGGGTATTGGACGTTCCGGAACATATCACAAAATAATCCGCCATGATGGTGATGTCCCCTACGTGCAGAATTTCGATGTCCATTCCTTTTCTGCTATTCAGCGCGTTCACCGCTATTTTAACAGCTTCATCCATTCTTTTCAAGCTCCTTCAGTAAATAATTCCTTGCCGCCACCGTTTGCGGATGCAGATGGATCTTTTTTTGGATCAGATATTGAATACTGCGGTCGCAAAGCAGCAATGCGCCCCGGTTCAGATCCTTTTCACCGACGCTTCGGATTTCCTCCACGCCGGGAAACCTGCGGCTCGGTTCACAGCTATCTGCGAAAAACAGCAGCGTTTCCAATGGCGTCATAGCCGGTTTCCCGGTTGTGTGGCAGCAGATCGCCGCCAGCAGCTCCTCGTCCCGGGCGCCCAGCACATTCCGGGCGAATACCGCTCCGGTCAGTTGGTGCAAAACCTGGGGACTGGCCAGATCATCCGCAGACAAATCGATATGCTCCTGCTCCGCGTAGCTGATCTGCCAGGAAATCGGGTAACATTTCGTGCAGTCGTGCAGCAATCCGGCCAGATAAGCTTTCTCCGGATCCACCCCGCAAAGGGGCGCCAGCCGCTGGGCGTATTCCGCCACCTGCATGGTATGCCGGGCCCGGTTCGGATCCAGCGCCTGCCCGATATGCTCCAGCGCACGCCCCGCCAGTCCGCCGCCGGCGGCGCGAAGCGCGCTGGAAGCGCAGACGACCGGCTCCATGCTGCAAAGTATTATTCCTTTACACGTATAGCTGCTTTCCAGCCGCCGTTTCTGTTCCTCCAGCTTCCCACGGTCTCCGGGCTCCCGGGAGCCGACCAGCAATACGGTGTCCCGCAGCAGATCGGCAAAGCGGTTCCAGGTTTCAAAAGAGAGAAACATATCGGTGCCCATCAGCAGATAGAGCGTGCTATCGGGATACCTCTCCCGCAGAGTCGAAACCGTATCAACGGTATAGCTGCGGCCGCTCCGTTCCTGCTCCAGCGCCAGGATCTCAAGACCCGGGACATCGCCGAACCAATCCAGCAGAATCGCTTTCCGGGCTTCAAAGGAAAGCGCCGGGCGGTGATCCTTATGGGGCGGGATATAGGACGGGATCAAAAAGACGCGGTCGAAATCCTCCTGCGCCAGCGCCGCATCCAAAAGATGGCGATGCCCTTTATGAGGCGGATCAAAGGTTCCGCCAAACACTAATATTTTTTCCATATTATAATTGAATAACCGGCTTTTCCGCAGGCCGGTACAGCACGATCTTCCGACCGATCACCGTCACAACGACGCTGCCGGTGGCGGCCGCCACCTCTTCGGCAGCCGCGCGAAGATCCACCATGGCGTTTTCCAGCACGCGGAATTTGATCAGCTCCCGCGCCGCAAGAGCCGCCTCAACAGCCTGAATAAAATGCTCGGTAACGCCTTCCTTCCCGAGCTGAAAAAGCGTATCTTCCTGCGAGGCAAGGCTCCGCAGTTTGGCGCGCTGCTTACTGGTTAGCGTCAGCATGGTAATACTCCTTTAATTTCTTTGCCAGCTCCCGCAGGGCGTTCCCCCGGTGGCTGATCGCATTTTTGGCTTCCCCTTCCATTTCCGCCGTCGTCTTGCCATAGCCGTCCGGAAGAAAAATCGGATCATAGCCAAAGCCGTTGGTTCCGCGGGGTTCCCGCGTCAGCTGGCCATAAACATAGCCTTCTGTCTGCAAAACGGTATTTTCGTCCAGCACGCAGCAGATCGCCGAGGTGAAATGGGCGGCGCGGTTTTGCTGCCGCTCCATGTTTTTCAGCAGCAGCTCCATCCGGCCGGCGTCGTCATAGCCTTCCCCGCCGTAACGAGCCGAATAGATGCCCGGCGCTCCGTCCAGGGCGTCGACACAGATTCCGCTGTCGTCGGCCACCGTTGGCAGTTTACATAATTCATAAACCGCCCGGGCTTTTATATAGGCGTTCTCTCCAAAGGTCGCGCCGGTTTCCTCTGCTTCGCATTCGATCCTCAGCTCCTTGAGGGAAACGCATTCGATCCCCAGCGGACCGAGGATCTTCTTAAATTCTTCTACTTTATGGGCGTTATTGGTCGCAACAACAAATTTTCTGTTCATCCGTTCAACACCTTATTCTGCGCTTTGAATATCTTCAGGCAGCCGCCCCGCGCCAGGCTCAAAAGGGTATCCAGCTGTTTTTTATCAAAGGCCTCCCCTTCCGCAGTTCCCTGAATCTCGATGAAGCCGCCCTCCGAGGACATGACGACGTTCATATCGGTATCGGCCCGGCTGTCCTCCTGATAGCAGAGATCCAGCAGGGGAACGCCGTCTAAAATCCCAACGGAAACGGCGGCGACCTGCTTTCGGATCGGATCCTCCGCCAGAACTCCTTCCTTCAACAGCCGCCGAACGGCAAGGGACAAGGCGGTAAACCCGCCGTTGATGGAGGCGCAGCGCGTTCCGCCGTCGGCCTGAATGACATCGCAGTCGATGATGATGGTTCTCTCGCCCAGGCGGGAAAGATCCACCGCGCCCCGCAGCGCCCGGCCGATCAGCCGCTGGATCTCCGTGCTCCGGGGAGCCTGCTTCAATTTACTGATATCCCGCTTATTGCGGGTTTCCGTGGCACGCGGCAGCATGGAATATTCCGCGGTGATCCAGCCCTTTCCGGTTCCGGCAAGGTAGGGCGGCACCCCTTCCTCAACCGTAGCGGTGCAGATCACCTTGGTGTTCCCCTGGCAATACAGCACGCTGCCTTCGGCATGGATGGTATAGTCTTTCAATATAACTGTTTTGCGCAGTTGTTTTTCTGTTCGTCCGTCTGTTCGCATCATATTCCCCTTAAAACAATGCTTTTGCAAAATCGTATCCGTTAAAGGGCTGAAGATCGTCCATCTGCTCGCCCACGCCCACAAACCGGATCGGAAGCCCCATTTCCGCTTTCAACGGAATGGCGATCCCGCCCTTGGCGGTGCCGTCCAGCTTGGTCAGGATAACGCCTGTCAATTTTGTTACTTTTTTAAATTCTGAGGCCTGATTCATGGCGTTTTGACCGGTGGTGGCGTCCAGAACCAGCAGGCTTTCCATATCGGCCTCCGGAAGCTGGGCATCGATCACCTTCTGGATCTTCGCCAGCTCGCCCATCAGATTCGCCTTATTATGCAGCCGCCCGGCGGTATCGCAGATGATCAGGTCGCAGCCCCGCGCCTTTGCGGCGGATATGGTGTCAAACACCACCGCCGCAGGATCGGCGCCCTGCTGGCTCTTGATGATTTCCACGCCCACTCTCTCCGCCCAGGCGGAAAGCTGCTCTGCCGCCGCGGCGCGGAAGGTATCCGCCGCGCCGAAGATCACCTTCTTGCCCTGATCCTTATAGATCTTTGCCAGCTTTGCGGCGGTGGTCGTTTTCCCCACGCCATTGACCCCGATCATCAGGATCACCGCAGGTTTTGTATCCAACCGGAGGGGCTCCACGTCCTCCTCCATGATCCCGCCGATGATATCCACCAGCCGGCCCTTGATCTCTTCCGGTCTGGTGATCCGCCCCTGCCGGACGTCCCTGCGCAGGCGGTCGATGATCTCTCCGGTGGTATCGACGCCGATATCCGCCATGATCAGCGCTTCCTCCAGCTCTTCAAACAGATCTTCGTCGATTTTACCGAAAGCGGCCAGAACCGAATCAATTTTGGATGAAATATTTTTTGAGGTCTTGGAAAGACCCTGTTTCAATTTTTCAAAAAAGCCCATCTTATCTCCTAAATACTCAACTGCTCCGCCATTTCATTGACGTTGATGGTCAGGAGCTTTGAAATTCCCTGCTCCGGCATGGTAACGCCGTAGAGAACATCCGCCTCTTCCATGGTTCCCCGCCGGTGGGTGATACAGATAAACTGCGTGGTAGCGGAATAATGCCGCAGATAGCTGGCAAAGCGGGCGACGTTCACATCGTCCAAAGCCGCCTCGATTTCATCGACGACGCAGAAAGGCGTAGGCCGGATCCGCAGGATGGCAAAATACAGGCAGATCGCCGTAAACGCCCGTTCTCCGCCGGAGAGCGACACCAGATTTTTGATGATTTTTCCCGGCGGGGCGGCCTTGACGTCGATATCGCAATTCAGCACGTCTTCGGGATCGCTCAGAACCAGCCTGGCGGTTCCGCCGCCGAACAGCTCGGAAAAAATCTCCTGAAACGCTTCGTTGAGCAGCCGGAACTTTTCGCTGAAGATCTCCTTCATCTGGCTGAGCAGCTCCCGGATGATCTTTTCCAGCTCCCCTTTGGAGCGGATCAGATCCTGCACCTGCCCGTTCATGAAATCATACCGTTCCTTAACGGCGTTATATTCCTCAATGGACTCTACGTTGACGCTGCCCAGCGCCTTTATGGCGTTTTTCAGCTCATGTACCCGCTTTTTGGCTTCGGCTTTATCCTCCAGCGGCTTGGCGGCATCCTTCGCTTCGGAAACCGTCAGCTCATACATATCCAGAAGCTGGGCGATAATACGGTCGGACTGATCGGCGATGCCGGCAAGCTTATTATCCAGCCGGGAAACCTCCTCGATCAGCTTTTCCTTGATCCCGTTCTTTTCCTTCTGCTCCGCGCGATATTCCGTCTGCCTGCGTTCCTGCTCCTGCCGTTGAAGGGCAAGAGCCTGGGTTTGCGCGTTTCCTTCGGTCTGGAGGCGGCGCAACTCCTCTGCCTGCGCCTCCATCTCCCGGGCGGAGGCGGAAGCGGCGGCGATCTTCTCCCGGGATGCGGCGATCTGCGCATTCTTTTCCTCCGCCTCCCGGCCGATCAGGCCGATCTGCGCTTCCATCTGACTGATCAGAGAGCGCGTTCCTTCTATCTCTTTGAAAAGGCTGATCTTATCCAGTTCATAGGCGGAAGAACGGCGGCGCAGCTCCTCGGCGCGTTCCAAATCGCCGGAGCTGAGCCCCTGCAATGAAGTGAGCTCTTCCTGAAGCCGGGAAGCGGCGGATTCCAGCTCCTCCGTCTGCTTCTGCAGCCCGCCGGCGCGCTCCTCCAAACTGCGGATCGCCGCCTCCACCGTTTCGGTTTCCCGATCATAACCGGCGATCAGCTCCCGATAAGAGGAAAGCACCACCGTTTTGCTCTCCCGCAGGCTCTCCATTCTGGCCGTTTCTTCATCCAGCAGCCGGATCGCGTCCTCAGCCGCTCCGAGGCGCGCCTCCAGCGTATTTTTCTCTCGCTCGGCCGCTTCCAGCTTCTGCGTAAGATCCGCGTGGTTCTGCGCCTTTTCGGTCAGCTCCTTTTCGATCCGCTCCAGCTCCGCGCCGCGGGATAAAAGCCCGCCGCTCCGGGCGGCGCTGCCGCCGGTCATGGAGCCTCCGGCATTGATGACCTGCCCATCCAGCGTAACGATCTTATAGCGGTTCTGAATGGATTTGGCCAATGCCAGCGCATGGTCGATGGTTTCACAGATCAGCGTGCGCCCCAGTAAAAACTCCACCGCCTTTCTATTGGCAGGATCGGCTTCCACCAGCCGATCCGCAACGCCAACAAAGCCGGCGCTATGAGAAAAATCTTCCCTGATCCCCTTCGGCGTCAGGCTGTCGAGGGGCAAAAACGTAGCGCGCCCGCCCTTCTGCCGCTTCAGCCACAGCATGGCGTTTTTGGCGGATGTACTGTTTTCCGTAACGATATTCTGAATGCCGGCGCCCAAGGCGGTTTCAATCGCGACAAGATACGGCTCCTCCACCCGGATCAGCTGAGAAACCGGGCCGACGATCCCGCCAAGGATTCCTCTGCGGCTTTGCTCCAGCACCAGTTTCACAGCGCCGCCAAAGCCCTCCAGATGCTTTTCCATCTCCGCCAGGATCCGGCTGCGCTGCTCCAGCGCATTGCATTCAGAGGCGCATTTCTGCTCTTTTTCCAGCGCTTCCGCGTAGACGCGGCCTTTGATTTCCTTCATTTTCCGCAGCCCGGCGGCGGCGTTCTGCTCTCCCTGCCGTTCCTCGGCCTTTTCCGCCAACTGGCGCTCAAGGGCGTTCAACTCCTCTTCCAGCCCTTCGATCTGCGCCTGCTGGCCGGATCGCGCGGCGGCCAGATCGGCGATCCGCTCATGATGGGACTCCATCCCCGACCGGGCGGAGATCAGCTCCATTTGCAGGCGGTTGCGCTCCGCGCTGTTTGCGCGCAGCGCCTCCTGCAGCGCTTCGCTTTTGCGCTGCTGATCCTCGCTTTTTGCGGTGATCTCCCGGATCTCGCCGATGACGGCGTTTACCTTTTCGTCTATGGCGGCGATCGCCCCGGTTTTTTCTTCGATTTCACCGTTCAGGAGCCGGATCTTTTCCTCCGCCTCCTCCCGGCGGGTGCCCACGGCGGAAAGCTCCTGCTCCAGCCGTTCGATCACGCCCTGCTCAAACTCCGCCTGACTCTCCATCACCGCTTTCTGAGAAGACAAAGCGCCAAGCTGCTCCTCTCGGGCCGTCTGCTGCTGACGGATCTGATCGATCGCCGTTGTGATCTCGATATTCTGATCAAACAGCCGGTTGATTTCCTGCTCGATATTATCCACCTCAACAGTCAGCCCTTCCAGCTGACCCCTGGCGATGGCGTGCTGCTCATGGACGCGATCGGCATTACTTCTGATCTGATCCAGCTCTTCCAGCCAAAGGGCGATTTCCAGATCCTTTTTTTCCTCATACATCGCAAGATATTTCCGCGCCTTTTCAGACTGACGCTCCAGACCGGGCAGCCGTTCCTCCAGCTCTCCGACGATATCGCCGAGGCGCACCAGATTTTCCTCGGTTGCGTTCAGCTTGCGCTCCGCTTCCGTTTTGCGGTAGCGGAACTTGGAGATGCCCGCCACCTCCTCCAGCATGGAACGCCGCTCCTCGCTCTTGCCCAGCAGGATCTGATCAATGGTTCCCTGGCCAATGATCGAATAGCCGTCCCTGCCGATGCCGGTATCCATGAAAAGCTCATGGACATCCCGCAGGCGGGCGGGAGATTTATTGATAAAATACTCACTTTCGCCGCTGCGATAATACCGGCGCGTGATCATCACTTCATTATAATCGACATTCAGCGCATGGTCGTCGTTATCAATCGTCAGGCTGACCTCGGCAAAACCCTGGGGTTTCCGCTTAGCGGTGCCCGAAAAAATCACGTCCTCCATTCTGGTACTGCGCAGATTTTTATTGGACTGCTCCCCCAAAACCCAGCGGATCGCATCGGAGACATTGCTCTTGCCCGAACCGTTTGGCCCGACGATCGCCGTGATACCGTGATCAAAGCTGATATTGATTTTATCCGGAAAGGATTTAAATCCCTGTATGTCCAGACATTTTAAACGCAAAGTGTCACTTCCTTCACAGAACAACATTAAAAAATATTATACCAACATCCCCTGAAAAAAGCAACTATTTTTCAAGGTATGCCGTAAGGAGGCCGATGACCGCCTCGATGTCATTTTTATCGGCCATTTCCACGGCGGAATGACAATAGCGGACAGGAATGCTGACGCCCCCGACCTGAACGCCCTTGCCCAGAAGCTGAACGCTTCCGATATCGGTTCCGCCGCTGGCCAACACGTCCCTCTGCACGGGGATCCCTCTGCGGGCCGCAAGATTTTCCAGATCTTCTATGATCCCGCGGCTGCATATGGCGGATCGGTCGCAGATCTTGACAGCCGCCCCGCCGCCCAGAACAGCGGTGGTTTCCCGGGCGTCCGGATGATCCCCGCTCAGGGTCACGTCCACCGCGATGGCAACATCCGGCGCAATCTCAAACCCGGACACCTTGGCTCCGCGCAGCCCTACCTCCTCCTGAACGGTGAATACGGCATAAAGCTCGCAGCTGTTGTTTTTGACGCGGCGCAGCGTTTCCATCAGGCAATAGCATCCCGCCCGATTATCCAGAGCGCCGGAGACGATTTTTCTGCCCGTTTCAAAGGTATTGCTCAGAAAAGAGGCTGTCTGCCCGATTTCAACGCGGCGGAGCGCCTCCGCCCGATCGGCGGCGCCGATATCCACATAGCAGTCCTTCAGCTCCGGTTCCTTTTTCTCTTTGCTGCCGCAGATGAATACGCCGGTTTCGCCGTTTTCAAAGACAACCGGGCGCCCGACCGTCGTTTTGGGATCCACATGACCCACCGGCGCCACGCGGACAAATCCTTTATCGTCCACAAAGGAAGCGACCAGCCCGATCTGATCCATATGCGCCATCAGCATGACCCGGGAGCCTTCGCCCCGGCGCACCGCCACCAGATTTCCCAGGCTGTCCTCATACACTTTGTCCACATAAGGCAGGATCTGCCCCTTGATATACTCTGATATATTCCGTTCGTTTCCGGATACACCGGAAACTCCCGCCAATTCCCGAATTGCGTCGATCATTCTTTCATCTCCTTAAAGCATTTGATTCAAAATAGCCTGCGTCAGGCGGATCCCGTTCTCGATGTCCTCAAGAGAGGCCACGCTCACCGGGGAATGAATATACCGGCAGGGAACAGAGATGGCCAGCACCTTGCACCCGCCCAGCGCCTGCTGAACGGCGCCGCTTTCATTGCCGCCGGCGACCGCCTCCTTGATCTGAACCGGGATCCCCGCGCCCCGCGCCGCATCCAGCGCCATGCGGTAAAAATCCCTGTCGTAGATCGCGGCGTTATCCATAAAGGACAGCACCGGCCCGCCGTTTAACCGGCAGACGCTGGTTTGATCCTTCTCCGTATGAATATCTCCGGCGGTGGTGCCTTCAAGGATCAGCGCATACTGCGGCCGGACTTCATAGGCGGCGGCAGCCGCTCCGACGCAGCCGATCTCTTCCATAACCGTGAAGGTGAAGTACATATCGAAAGGAAGATCCTGCTTCAGAATCTCGATCAGCATATAGCAGCCGGCCCGGTCGTCCAGTGCCTTGGCGCGCACCAGCCCTTCGCCAAATTCCTGATACCCGGTATCGAAGCCGACCATATCCCCCACCGTTGCGTGCTCTTCGGCGTCCGCTTTGTCCCGGGCGCCGATATCAATACAAAGATCCTCGACCTTCGGCGCCTTTTCCTTATCCTCGGCCAAATGCGGCGCCAGCGCGCCGATGACGCCGTGGAGCTTGCGCCGACCGATCACAACGTGTTTGCCCGGCAGGATCCGGGGATCGATCCCGCCAACGGTATCGAATTTCAAATATCCGTCGTCGTCGATAGCCGTCACCATCAGCGCCACTTCATCCATATGCGCCGAAAGCATCATCGTAAAGGGCGCCTCCACGCTCCCGCGCTTATAGGCGATGATGTTTCCCAGACGATCCACCTGGATTCTGGTGCAATAGTCCCGGATCTCATTGAGAACCGCCTGGCGGACATCCCCCTCGCTGCCGGAGGCTCCAAAAAGAGAAGATAGATAACTGAGCTGCTTATTCATAATGAACGGCTCCTCCCTGCATAACATAACGGCCGATCAGCCGGGAACAGGCCTGCATATCCGCCAGATCCACCACCTCGCAGCCGCTGTGCATATACCGCAGCGGGATCGAGGCAAGCCCCACCGGTACCCCGGCGCGGCTGACGGCAATACCATCGCTGTTTGTTCCGGTTCTCCCGCTCATGGCCTCCCGGCCGTAGGGGATCTGATTCCGGGCGGCAAGATCCAGCAGGCACGCCGTCACTTCGCCGTTTAATACCGGCGCGACCCCGATCATAACGCCGCCGCCCAACGGAAACGCCTTATTCTTCGGCGTCTGAGCAGAGGCGCCGTGGGTCACGTCGATCACCAGCGCTTCATCGGGCGCGATCTCCCAGGCGGCATGGCGCGCCCCAAAACCGTTAAATTCCTCTCCGGCGGAAAACACCACATAAAGATTCACCGGGAGCGGCATTTTGACAAGGTCGTTCAACGCATTCAGAATGACCGCTACGCCGGCGCGGTTATCCAGCGCCTTGCCGCAGACGCGGTGGTTCAGAAGATCGGCGCAGCTCTGGCGCAGAACGATCGGATCCCCTACCCGCACCAGCTCCCGCGCCCGGGCGGCGGAATAGCCGATATCGATCACCATTTTATCCATCGGCAGCGGCTTTTTCTGCTCCTCCGGGGACAGCAGGTGGGGCGGAAGCGTAGCAACGACGCCGGGCAGCGGACGAACGCCCCGCACGGTAACAGACGTCGCCGGTAAAATCTCCGGTGAGAATCCGGCCAGATTGGTGAAATGCAAAAATCCGTTGTCGTCGATTTTCGTCACCATCAGGCCGATTTCGTCCAGATGCGCCTCTACCATCACCTTTTTGGCATTGGCAAGCGCCGCCCGCCTGTAGCCGACGATATTGCCGGAGCGGTCGGTGTAGCATTCATCCACCAGCGGAGCCAAAAGCTCCTTTGCGCCGGTCGACATCCGCTCGAATCCCGAGGGAAGCTGCTCGCCGCATAATTCAAATAAAAAATTCTGCAATGTTTTCATAGCAATCCCTTTACTACCGAAACGAAGAAATCGCCTCGTTCCTCAAAATTTTTAAACTGGTCAAAGCTGGCGGAAGCCGGTGAAAGCAAAACAATATCGCCCGGCACCGATTCCTGATAGGCGGTTTCAATCGCCGTCTGAAGATTTTGGTATATCTCGACCGGGAAGCACGGCGCGCAGGCCTTTACCGCATCGCGGATCTTTTCTGCGGTGGCGCCGCAGAGATAAAGCTTTTCCACCCGCTCCGGCACCACCTTCCCCAACGCGTCGTAGGGAATTTTCTTGTCATATCCCCCGGCGATCAGCCGCACCTTGCGGTCGAAGCTGTGCAGCGTGGCAATCGTTCGGGTGGGGGAAGAACCGATGGAATCGTTATAGAAGCGGACTCCGCGCACCTCCCGGATAAATTCCATCCGGTGCCGCACGCCGCCGAAGCTCTCCGCCACCTTGACGATTGTTTCCGGTTCCACCCAGTCCAGCACCGCCAGAACAGCCGCCATGAAGTTTTCCACATTGTGATCGCCCCGCAGCAGGATCCGGCTGCGGTCGATCAGCTTTTTTTCGCCCTCCGCATCCCGAAGATAAACGGCGCCGTCGCGGTAAAAAGCGCCGTCGCAGGGAGGCACGCTCCGAAAAGAAAACATCCGCACCCTCCCCGCGGCTTCGGCGGCAAATCCGGCCGTTACCCCATTATCGGCATTGAGGACAAGGAGATCGCCGCTGCCTTGATAGCGGAAGATATTGGCCTTTGCCGCGGTATATTCCTCCATGTCTTTATGCACGTCCAGATGGTTCGGTGAAAGATTGGTCACAACGGCGGCATGAGGGCTCTTCCGCATCGTTTGAAGCTGGAAGCTGGAAAGCTCCGCCACAACGAGATCCTCCGGCTCCATTTCCTTCAGCCGGCAGAAGAGCGGATAGCCGATATTGCCGCCCAGATGGACGCGGCGGCCGGTTCTCCGGAGCATTTCATAGATCAGGCTGGTGGTGGTGGTTTTCCCATCGCTCCCCGTTACGGCAATAATTTTGCAGGGGCAGTACTCAAAAAACAGCTCCATCTCGCTGGTCACGACGCTGCCTTTTTTTCTGGCGGCCACCAAAGCCGGATGATCCGGCCGCATCCCCGGCGTTTTGATGATCCAATCTCCGGTCAGGTGATCCATATAATCGGCGCCGCAGAACATTCTGACGCCCAGCTTCTTTAAATCTCTGCCGGGATCGCCAAGCTGATCCTCGGATCGTTTGTCGAAGGCCACAACCTCAACGCCCATCTCCGCCAGCATGACGATAATCGGCGTATTGGATACCCCAATACCCACCACGCCGACGGTTTTGCCCCGCACATCTTTCTGAAACTGCTCCAAATGCTTCAACATCTTTGCTCCTTAATCTATTATTTAAGATTTATTATATAGTTTTCTAAGATATTTAGCAATATATATTTACAATTTTTCCTTTTTGTGCTATGATAAAAATGTGAGTCGGCCGAACAGTCGCCGCCGGGCGCAGCCCGGCGGAGGAAAGTCCGAGCATCGCGGGCCAGGATAGTGGGTAACGCCCACCGAAGGCGACTTCAGGGAAAGTGCAACAGAAATAAACCGCCGCACCTGCGGTAAGGATGGAAAGGCGAGGTAAGAGCTCACCACCCTTTATGGTGACATAAAGGGTCTGTAAACCCTATCCGATGCAACACCAACAGAGGCGAGGGCGGCCCGCCCGATCGAACCTCGAAAGCGTGGCTTGAGACCATCGGCAACGATGGCCCCAGATAGATGACTGTTCTCGACAGAACTCGGCTTACAGGCCGGCTCATCGCAAAGCCCGGAAGGGCGATCCTTTTGGATCGCCCTTCCGGGCTTTGGGTTTTCCTTATAAGCTTTCGGCAATTTCCAAAACCAGCCGCTCGGTCTTTTCCCAGCCAAGGCAGGGATCGGTGATGGATTTTCCGTAGCAAAATTCGCCGATTTTCTGGGCGCCGTCCTCGATATAGCTTTCGATCATCAGCCCCTTAACCAGGCGGCGGATATCCCCATTAAGGCGGCAGCTGTAAAGCACGTCCCGCGCGATGCGCACCTGCTCCAGATACCGTTTGCCGGAATTGGCGTGGTTGGTATCGACGATCACGGCGGGGTTGGCCAGATCGGTTGCGGCATACAGCCTGCACAGCTTGCTGAGATCCTCGTAATGATAATTGGGCAGGGATCGGCCGCTGCTGTCCACATACCCGCGGAGGATCGCATGGGTCAGCGGATTTCCTTCGCTTTCCACCTCCCAGCCGCGGTAAAGAAACGTATGGGCGTGCTGCCCGGCGGTGATGGAATTCATCATCACGCTCAGGTCGCCGCCGGTCGGATTTTTCATCCCTACCGGGATATCCAGCCCGCTGGCCGTCAGACGGTGCTGCTGGTTCTCCACCGACCGGGCGCCCACCGCCACATAAGATAAGAGATCCGAAAGATATCGGTGATTTTCCGGATAGAGCATCTCATCGGCGCAACTGAACTGATATTGCGCCAGAGCCTGAAGGTGAACGTCCCGGATGGCCACAATACCCTTGAGCATATCCGGTTTTTCGTTGGGATCGGGCTGGTGCAGCATCCCCTTATAGCCGTCGCCGGTGGTGCGGGGCTTATTGGTGTAAATACGGGGGATGATCAGGATTTTATCCCGCACCCGATCCTCCAGAAGCCGCAGCCGCCCGATGTAGTCCAGAACCGATTCTTTGAAATCGGCGGAGCAGGGCCCGATGATCAGCAGAAACCGATCGCTCTCGCCGGTAAAAATCCTGCGGATCTCCCGGTCGCGCGCCGTTTTGATCTGAAGCATCGCTTCGGTGGGGGGATACTGCGCTTTGATTTCCTTTGGAATCGGCAGCTTGCGCTTGAAATTCATATTCATATCCGTATGCTCTCCTTTATTTGTCAAAAAGCTTGCGGCGTTCGGTGGAAAGCCGCATCATTGCGCGCATATCCTCGGCTCTTCCCTGCTCCAGACTATCGCGCAGTTCCCTGAACTTATTCATAAACAGATCCATCTGCGCCAGCAGCTCTTTTTTATTCATAAAGAACAGCTCGCTCCACATGGCGTCGTTGATTTTGGCGATCCGCGTCAGATCCCGAAAGGAATCGCCGGTATATTCCACCAGATGCTCGTTATCATGGCAGCACATCAGGCTGACGGCGATGCAGTGGGTCAGCTGGGAAAGATACGCGATCATTTCATCATGCATTTCCGGCGAAAGGCGGGAGATCGATCGAAAGCCCAGTTCATGCCCCAGCTCTTCGCAAAGCGCAATCGCGTCCTCCGTGTTCTTTTCCGTGGGCACCACGATGTAGTTCGCATTTTGGAAGATGCGATCGTCGCTGTTCTCGATCCCATATACCTCTTTCCCCGCCATCGGATGCGCGGCGATAAATTCCACGTCCTCCCGCAGCATATCCTGGATCTCATATACCACGCTGCCCTTCACGCCGGTAACATCCGTCAAAATCGTGCCGGGCGTGAAAAGGTTCTGGTATTCCCGGATCCAATCCAGAAACACATGGGGATACAGCGCAAAAACGATCAGCTCCGCCCGGGCCACCATCGCCGGATCCACTACCGCCGCGCCGGCGTCGATCATGCCGTGCTCCAGCGCGTAGTCGATCGTGGATTGCCTGCGGGTGATCGCCTCCACGTGATAGCCCTTCTTCTTCAGCGCAAGGGCATAGCTTCCGCCCAAAAGACCAAGACCGACAATCAGGATATGGGTATTTGCATTTTTATTCAACTTCATCTTTTTGAACCTCAATTCCCAGGGAAGATAGCTTTTCAAAAAAATCCGGCATGCTTTTCGCTACCGCGCCGGCGTCCTCAATGATGCCGCCGGTGCGCGTTGCAAGCAGCGCCGCCGCCATCACGATCCGATGATCATTGTGGCTGGAAAACGGCCGGTCCGGCGGCAAAAGTTCCCCTCCGGGCACCACGATCCGGTTTTCCTCCAGCTCCAGCTTTACGCCGCATTTCAGCAGCTCCGCCGCCATAGCGGCGCCCCGGTCGCTTTCCTTGATCTTCAGCCGCGCGGTATCGGTGAAAGTCCCGCCCTGCAATGCGGCCGCCGCCGCAAAAAGAACCGGGCCGAGATCCGGGCAGTCTGCCAGAGAAAGAACCGGGCTTCCGGCGGAAAGCGCCTTGAAATAATCCCGATAGACCCGGTCGCCCTGAAGGGAATCGGAACGCAGCCCGGTGACTTCCACCGCGCCGCCCAGCAGATTCAACGCCTCAAAAACAGCGGCATTGGAATAATCCCCCTCCACAACGCAATCCCGCGCCGCGCCGGGCGCACCGCCTACTTCAAGCTCCGCCTCCCCCGCCCAGCGGGCAGGAAATCCAAATTCCCGCAAAGCACAGAGCGTGAGGTCTATATAGGAGCGGCTTTCGACCTTTCCGGTCAGCCGGATCCGGCTTTCTCCGCCGCAGGCAATCAGCGCAAAAATCAGGCCGCTGATAAACTGGCTGCTGACGCCGCCGTCGACCGTATAGTCCCCCCTGCTCAGCCGTCCGCAGACCGCTACGGCATCGGCATCGCGTGTAAAGGAAAAACCCTTTACAGCGCAAAGCTCTTCATAAACGGTGAGCGGACGTTCCAGCAATCGTCTGCTTCCCCGCAAGATAGCGGGCGTGCCGGAGAGGAGGCAAAGAGGGAGCATAAACCGCAGGGTGCTGCCGCTTTCCCTGCAAAGAAGGGGGCGGCTTGCCCGCAGCGGAACGCCTCCGGTAACAAAAACGGTATCCCCCTCGCAGACGACCGCAACCCCGAGGGCGCGCAGGCAGTCGATGGTAGCCAGGATATCCTCTGAATAGGCAACGCCGTGCACCGCGCTCTTCCCTTCCGCAAGAGCCGCCGCAATCAGATAGCGATGCGCCATGCTTTTGGAAGGAGGCGCAGCCACAACGCCCCGGGCGGTGCCGGGAAAAATCTCAACCTTCATCTGCATTCTCCAATAAAAAATCGATGGCCTCCAGATAGCCGTCCGTCCCGTGGCCGACGATGCTTTTCAGGCAGGCGGAGCGGATATAGCTGACGCTGCGGAAGGGCTCCCGCTTGCGGACGTCGGAGATATGCACCTCCACCATCGGCAGAGCGACCGCCTTGGCGGCGTCCAGAATGGCAATGCTGGTATGGGTGTAGGCGCCAGGATTGATGACAATGCCGTCGGCCGTTCCCAGCGCGCCCTGAATGGCGTCCACCAGCCCGCCCTCGTGGTTGGACTGATAAAACTCCACCTCAACGCCGCAGGCGGTGCAGTGGGCGGTGATTTTTTCCAGCAGGGAGTCATAGGTTTCCCTGCCGTAGATGCCCGGCTCCCGCACGCCCAGCAGATTCAGATTCGGGCCGTTAATCACAAGTATTTTCACCGTTCATATCCTCCAGGATTTTCTGACAGACCGCCTCAATCTCCATCGCCGGAGATATCTTGCAGTCGGCGGTTTCGCAATAGCGCGGATACCGCTCCCGATAGCGTTTTTCCAGCTGCTCACGGCTACTGGAAAGGGGGCGATCCTTCGTTGGGGCGATCAGCTCAGGCGGACGGTCGATAAAATAAATCCGTCCGTTGCGGCGCAGCTCCCGGATATTTTCGTCCCGAAGAACCGCCCCGCCGCCGGTAGCGATCACGCATCCGGTCAGGGGCGCCGCCTCTTCCCGGATCACCGTGCTTTCCCATTCCCGGAAGGCCACCTCCCCCTCCCGCAGAATGATTTCCGCAGGCGGAAGTCCGGCACGCTCTTCAATCAACACGTCGGTATCCAGAAATTTCCGACCCAGCTGCCGGGCCAGCCGCTGGCCGACCGTCGTTTTTCCGGAGCCGGGCATCCCCGTCAGAACAAGGTTTTGTTTTTCCCGGAAGATCCCGCGATAGACCTCTTCGATCTTCTCCGGCGCTATTTTCCGATCCAGAAAATATTCAGCCGCATAAGCCGCCTGCGCCACCAGCATATAAAGCCCGCAGACCGCGGGGATCCCAAGCTCCCGGGCACGCAGCGCCAGTTCCGTGCGGAGCGGATTATAAACGGCGTCCGCCACGCCCTCCAAAGCCGGAAAGTCCGCCGGATCCAGCGGCGCGGCGCGCAGATTCGGGAACATCCCGCAGGGGGTCGTATTGATCAGAAACCGGGCGTCCTCATGCAGGTTCCGGGCTTCCTCATAGGGAACGCCGTTCCGGCCGGAACGGGAAACAACAATCGTTTCCGCCGCTCCCAGATCCTCCGCCACCGCCCGGGCGGTGCGCGAGGTGCCGCCGCTGCCCAGTATCAGAACCTTTTTTCCGCGCAGCCGGAAGCCGGCGCGGTTCAACAGGGCGCGCATACCGAAAAAGTCCGTATTATAGCCGCAAAGCGCTCCGTCGCGGTTGACAATGGTATTGACCGCGCCGATTGCTCCGGCCTGGGGGCTGATCTCGCTCAAATAGGGGATCACGTCCTGCTTATAGGGAATGGTGACGTTGATCGCCGAAAAAGCGCGTTCCTCCATAAAAGGACGCAGCTCCGCAGGTGAAAGCTCCTTCAGCTCATAGGTATAATCCGCCAGACGCTGATGGATTTCCCGGGAAAAGCTATGACCCAGCTTTTCCCCGATACAGCCGTATTTCATTCTTCTCCCCCCAAATAATCCGTGCCGAACCGGCCGGCCAGAAGATCGGCGATCACAAGGGCGCAGATGCTGTCCGCCACGATCCGGGCGCGGTGGACGATGCAGGGGTCATGCCGCCCTTTGATCTGAAGAACGGTGTTTTCACCGGTCATAAAATCAACGGTTTGCTGTTCCCGGTAAATCGACGGCGTCGGCTTGACGGCGCATCGGATCAGCAACGGCATCCCATTGGTAATCCCGCCGTTGATTCCGCCGTTGCTGTTTTTCGTTGTAATGATTCGTCCGTTTTCCCGGCGGAAGGGGTCGTTGGCGGCGCTGCCGCGCTGATCCGCCAGCTCAAAGCCATCGCCGAAGGACACGCCTTTTACCGCCGGTATACTGAAAAGGGCGTGGGCAAGCATCCCCTCGACGGTATCGAACCACGGTTCGCCCAGCCCGGCGGGCAGGCCGGTGATCAGGGTTTCCAAAATACCGCCGACGCTGTCCCCTTCCTGCGCTGCAAGTTCGATCGCCTCCTGCATTTTCTGCGCGGCTTCCGGAGAAAGAACCGGGAAATCCGCCTGATTCAGAGCGACTGTATCCGCCGCCGGATCTTCAAAGGCTCTGTCGTCGATCCCGGCGCAGCGGGAGATATGCGTTGCGATCCCGATGCCCTTCGCGGCCAGCGCAGGGATCAGGATCCCCCCCGCCGCCACCAGACCGGCGGTGATCCGCCCGCTGAAATGCCCGCCGCCGCGGTAATCTTCAAAGCCGTGATACTTGCAATAGGCCGTATAATCCGCATGACCCGGCCGGGCTTTGCTGCGGGTGGCCGCATAATCGCCGGAGCGCTGCGCCGTATTCGGGATAACGATGCAGACCGGCGTTCCCGTTGTATGACCGTTGAACACGCCGCTTTCGATGACATATTCGTCCGCTTCCCGGCGGGCGGTGGAGATCTTTCCGGCAGGACGGCGCTTTTGCAGCTGGCTGCGGATAAACCCTTCGTCCACCGGGATCCCGGGCGCAAGACCGTCCAGCACGACGCCGATCCCGGTTCCGTGGCTTTCCCCAAAAATGGTGAGCGCGATTTGATTGCCGAACGTATTCTTCATAACAGCACCTCTTCCATCCGCGCTTTCAGCGCTTCCAGCGTGATTCTTTCCAGCCGGTAACGCCCGATTTCCGGCAGGGTGACCACCGTGATATGATCGCCGTCCACCTTCTTATCCAGCATCATGGCGTCGATCACTGCGGCGCGGTCATAGCAATAAGATGTCGGCAGGCCGACCTTTTCCAATACCGCCCGGATCCGTTCCCGCGGCTCCGGCTCAGCCATGATCAGCATCCCCAGCGCCACGCACTCCCCGTGATATAAGCCGGATAGCCCGGAAACGGTTTCGATGGCGTGGCCGACGGTATGCCCAAAATTCAGAACCCGGCGCAGGCCGGTTTCTTTTGCGTCCTGCTCCACCACATATTTTTTGATCCGGAGAGAGCCCTCGATGATCGCGTCCAAATTGGCCGGAATATCCTCCCGCTCCATCCGCAAAAAAAGCGCCGGATCATTGGTCGCGGCCATTTTGATGGATTCCGCCAGGCCGTTGGCCAGCTGCCGGGCGGGCAGGGTTTTCAAAACCTCCGGATCGATCAGGACGCCCTTGGGCTGATAAAAGGCGCCGACGATATTTTTATAGCCCTGAAAATCAATCCCCACCTTTCCACCGATGGAGGAATCCACCTGCGACAGCAGCGTGGTAGGGATATTATAAAAATCAATTCCGCGCATATAAGAGGCCGCCGCAAAGCCGGCCATATCTCCGGCAACGCCGCCCCCCACCGCCACCACGCAGTCGGTGCGGGAAAAGCCCTCCTGCACCAGGCGGGAAAGAAGCGCCTGATAGGTTTCCATATTTTTATGCTGCTCGCCCTGAGGAAATACCGCGATATAGGGCGCGCCGCACTGGGCGGCCACCGTTTCGGCATAGGCGGCCGGAACGCCGCTGTCGGTAACGATCAGCACCCTGCGGTTCAATCGAAAAATTTCCTGCACTTTGCCCAGCGCGCCGCGTTCCAGCCGAATATCATAGCTCTCCGGGCCTAAATTCATCGGAATATTCATATGGTTTTCTCCAGCTTCTTCTCTTTTTCAAACGAGCCGACCACCTTGAAGGTGCTGCAATGCTTTTTCAGAGCGGTCAGCATCTGCTCTCCTGCCGGGGTGTTGATATTGCCCTCCCCTTCCGCAAAGAAGTAGTATTCCCAGATCAGATCCTTGCTGGGACGGCTCTTCAGCGCGTGCAGATTGAATCCAGCGTCGCCGATGGCAGAAATGGCCCTGCCGAGGCTGCCCGCTTCGTTTTTTACCGTAAAGGTCATGACAAAATAGCTGTCGCTCCGGGGATTTCTGTTGGCAAACCGGGAAAAGACGGCGAAGCGGGTCGTATTGATACTGCTGGCATTGATGCTTTTATCCAGCACCTTCAGACCGTAAAGCTCCGCTGTTTCCGCGCTGGCGATGGCGGCCAGTTCCTTGCGCCCCTCCCGCGCCACCTGCTTGGCAGCAACCGCCGTATTGGAGACCTCATGGGTTTCCAGATCGTGCTCCCGGATATATTCGGCGCACTGCCCCAGACCCTGGGGATGACTGATTACCTCCCGCACATCGCGCACCGTGGCGCCGCTCAGGCCGACAAGATTCTGAACAATCTCCATATCGTAAATGCCGTTGATGAACAGGGAGCCGAAAAACGTCAGATCCATCACCTGAGAAACGTCGCCCTGATAGCTGTTTTCAATCGGGAGAACCGCGCAGTCGCATTCGCCGTTGACCACCGCCTCATAGGCGGTTTTGAAGTCCTTATAGGGCACGGCGGTGCCGTCCGGAAAAATTTTGCGCGTGGCGATATCGGCAAACGCGCCGGGAACGCCGCTGTATGCGATCCGCATTCCTTCCAGCAGCCGGTGCTGATAGCTGCGGGAAAGGGTCATATTATATTTCAGAAAATTCACATAATATGATTTCAGCGCTTCATTCTGCATATACTGCGCATTTTTCCGGATCACCTCTTCTTCCCGGGCGGTATCCAAAATGGGCATCCCCATTTCTTTTTTATAGGCCGCCACCTGCTCTACCGCCTTCATGCGGGCGGCAAAGAGATCGGCCATCTGCTGGTCTATTTCATTGATTTTCTTTCTTGTTTCATCCAAACTGCTCATTTTTGATATTCCTCATATAATTTTTCAAAGGCCGGGATTGCCCGGCGAATCTGCTCGGTTGTTACGCAATAGGCGATCCGGACATATCCGGGGCAGCCGAAGGAGTCGCTGGGCACCAGCAGAAGCTCATACTTTCTTGCGCGTTCATAAAAAGCGTCGGCGTCCGGCTCCAGGGCTTTCATAAACAGATAAAACGCTCCGTCCGGCGGAATGACCTCATATCCGATGCGGGTCAGCTCCCGGAGCAGGATATCGCGGTTTTTGCGGTAAATACTGAAATCCGCCGTTTCATCCGCGCACTCGGCCATCGTGAACTGAAGAAGGCTCGGCGCACAGACGAAGCCCAGCGCCCGCCCCGCCCCGCAGATGGCGGCATAAACGTCGGCGGCGTTTTTCATGGCGGAGGAAACCAGAATATACCC
The DNA here is from genome assembly GCA_944387895.1 of uncultured Clostridia bacterium. GTDB lineage: Bacteria > Bacillota > Clostridia > Oscillospirales > QAKW01 > QAKW01. The sequence goes on along the minus strand of CALXGQ010000029.1, from coordinate 104,224 downwards.
GATCCGCTCGCCGGGCAGCGAGGCGGCCTTGCTGAAGGAATAGCAGACCAGCGTGTCGTCATAATAACGGGTGGGATAGGGAACCTCCTCCCCCGTCCAGACAAGCTTGCGGTAAGGCTCATCCGCTATCAGATAAATCCTTTTGCCGTATTCCTCCTCCCGGGCGCGCAGCAGCGCCGCAAGGCGCGAAAGCCCGGAAGCGGGGATGATCACGCCGGTGGGATTATTGGGAGAATTGATTATCACCGCTTTGGTGCGGGGCGTGACGCTCCGCTCCAGCGCTTCATAATCCGGCTGAAAATCGGCAGGCCGGCTGGGCACGACAACAAGCCGGGCGCCCGCCTGCTCGGCAAACACTCGGTATTCCGGAAAAAACGGCGCAAAAACGATCACTTCGTCGCCGGGCACCACCAGGGCATTGAGGGAAATGGTGAGAGAAGCGGCCGCGCCGCAGGTCAGATACATCAGCTCGCCGCGGGCATCGGCATCGTAGTCCCGGTTGATCGCCGCAGCCAGCTTCCGCCGTACCTCCGGATCGCCCGCAGCGGCCGTATAGCCGTGCAGCAGAACCGGATCCTGCTCCGCCAGCAGGCGGCGCATGGTTTCCTCTACCGCCTTCGGCGCCGGAACGCTGGGATTCCCGATGCTGAAATCAAAAACATTTTCCGCGCCGATCTCCGCCTTGCGCCGCTTGCTGTATTCAAAAATTTCGCGAATCTTTGAGCTTTTTCTGCCAAGATCCACCATTTTTTGCGAAAGATCCATTTTCTCCTCCCAAAAATATAAGCCCGCTTCCTCTGCCATAATTGCGGACATAAGGAATTACGGGCTTTCTGTTCTGATTTTCCGGAGCGAACGCCAGATTCTCAGCGCACGCAGCCAGCGGTAGACAGAAAGTCCGTTTTGCCGTAATAAAATCGATTGAAGATTTTGAACATTTCCGTCACCCTTTCTAAAATATTGTTAATATTATACTCGCTGCACCGGACGTTTGTCAAGATTTTTTACTGTTTTTCTTGATAAAATAAACCGCGCTCCCGGCCGGGAGCGCGGTTTACAGCGCGTTAAAGCTGCTTGAGCGCGTCGGTGATGGTTTTTTCCAGCGCCTCCCGGCCGTAACGATCCACCTCGGCCTTGTTCTTCTCGCCATGGGTCAGGCAGCCGGCGCCGCCGATACATCCGCCGGTGCAGGCCATGCCCTCGATAAAGTTGCCGTCCAGCACCCGCTTGGAGGCTTTCAGCAGCGCCATGCGGCAGGCTTCAATGCCATCGCAGGCAACCGCCTTGAGGTCGAAATGATCCAGGCCGTTCTCCTTGAGGCCCTGCGCCACGGCGTCGGAAAGTCCGCCGCTGCGGGCAAAGATCCGGCCGTAATAGGACGCATTGTCCAACGCGGTTTCCGAAAGGGTGGTGATATCCAAATCCTTACTGTCGAAAAGCGCCTGCAGCTCTTCAAAGGTGATAACACTGTCCACATAAGGATGAACCGTTTCCTTTTGAAATTCCATTTTTTTGGCCGTGCAGGGGCCGATGAAAACGATTTTCGAAGTGGGATCTCCCTTCTTGATATACTGGGCAATGGTGGCCATCGGGGAGAGATTATGGGAGATATAGGGCGCCAGATCCGGGAATTGCTTCTGGACGTAATCCACAAAAGCCGGGCAGCAGGAGCTGGTCAGGAAGCCTTTTTCAGCCAGTTCCTTGCACTCTTCGTTGGCGACCATATCGGCGCCCAGCGCAGCCTCGACCACCGCATGGAAGCCCAGCTCCTTGATGCCGGTGATCACCTGCCCCAGCTTCGCATAGATGAACTGGCTGGAGATCGACGGCGCCACAACGGCGTATACGCGGTATTTTTGATTCTGCTCGCTCTTTTTGAGCAGGTCGATGACGTTGAGGATAAAGGACTTATCGGTGATGGCGCCGAAGGGGCACTGATAGACGCAGGCGCCGCAGGAGATACATTTGCTGTTGTCGATCTCCGCCGCTTTGTCCTCGTTCATGGAGATGGCCTTCACCTTGCAGGATTTTACGCAGGGACGTTTAAAATCCATGATCGCGCTGTAGGGGCAGACTTTTGCGCACTGCCCGCATTCCACGCACTTGCTTTTATCAATATGCGCCTTCTGATGATGATCAAAGGTGATCGCCCCCCGCTTGCAGACGTCCTCGCAGCGGTGCGCCAGACAGCCGCGGCAGGCGTCTGTGACCTCGTAGCCGCCCATAGGGCATTCATCGCAGGCGATGTCGATGACCTCGATGACGTTGGGATTTGTCTTATCCCCGCCCATGGCGATCTTCACGCGCTCGTTTAAGATCGCCCGCTCCTTATATACGCAGCAGCGCATGGTCGGCGTTTTACCGGGAACAATGATCTTGGGAATATCCAGAGCCTTATCGAAAAGCTCATCGTTCCAGGCCATACGCGCCACTTCGCGAAGAACTTTATATTTCAGATATTGAACTTTGGTATCAAATTTTCTCATGACTTCTCCTTATTAAAAGTAACTTACCTTGATTCTCTTTCCCATCTTTTTAAGGCAATCGGAAAGCTCCGTGACCAGCTGCATTTTTATACTGAAGTTGATGGGCAGATCGGGATTCTGGTGCGCCGGATTGATCGCCCGTCCCACAAAGAAATTGATATCGGTCGCTTCCTCAAACAGCATTTTGCTGATCAGAGAAGCGCCGTCTTTCTGATAGCTCCACTTTTGATAGCTTTCATTTTCGGCCAGGTGATCCTTGGCATAGGCAAGGACCCGGTTGATGGTGATCACGCCCTCTGTCACCAGATCAACGCCCTCGATCGTTGCGATCGGAGGAATTTCCGGATCGACAAAATCGATCGACGGGATCAGGGGTTTACCCAAATAATCCGCAACGATCGTCGACGTGGTTCCGCCGCACACGATATGCTTTCCTTCCTTGGAGAAGAAGAGCGCCATCATCATGCCGCAGTCGTCCCGGTTGGACGGGGGCCCGAAAAGCAGATTCATCGGTTCCCGGCGGCGGATACGAACCGCCAGAACCGTGGCGTCGTCCTTCGGTTCGCCGCCGTAAAGACCGTAGACCTCATCCAGCAGGATCGTTGAAAGGGTTTTCGCCGTATAGCCGACGTCGGAGATTGGCTCCATATAGGCGGCAATATCCTCTTCCTTCCAGCCGAAATTATAGGCGTCGCCGATTCCGGCGTGAGGGCAGCCGTCGCTCATCGCAAGGAACAGATCGTTTTCCTGCAGCCGTATGCGGGACTGCAGAATTTTCTTGCCGCCGATATTCATCTCCGTTTTGGGATAATCTGTGATCTTCCCGTCGCGGAACATTAAAACATTGGGGTTATCGTATTGAATGACTTCGGCTTCCTCGCTCGCCACCACGCGAATGATGGTGAAGGTGGAATAGGCCACCTGCCGCTCCGAGCAGATCGGCAGCGTGGCGGCGATGGTTTCCACGCAATCCTCCAGAGAAAGACCCGCCGCAAGCATGGTGGAAATGATCTTGGAGGTCAAGGTTGAAAGGATGCTGGCCTTGACGCCGCTCCCCAGCCCGTCTGCAAGAACCGCAACGGTGGAATGATCCTCCAGCTCGATCACGTCGACATGATCACCGCAAAGCTCTTCTCCGAAATGATTGATGCTGCGATAGCCGATATCCGCGCAAAGATTATTCATCGGAAATAGACTCCTTCAGTTTGGTCAGCGCTATTTTGGTTTCTGCCGCGGTTTCTCCCAGCAGCGACGCGATCTCCTGAACGATCCGCATCTGCTTTTCGACCACCTTATCGGCCACTTCCACCGTCTGGGTGCTGAGCTTTTCCTTGCGTTCGCGCGCCGCTTCCTCCTCTGTGATGTCCCGCATCAGGCAAATGAGGATGCGGTATTCCTTATCCAGAACGACCGTCTGCTCCACGTAGCGATTATATTCAGCCAGATACACCCGCTGATCCTTGACGCCCCGGCCGGTATTCAGCGCGTCCATAAACACCTTGGGCTCCAGAAGCCGCACCACCGGCGCGCCCATCACGTCGGCGGCGCGCGGCAGATTCATCAGCTTGAGCGCAGCCTGGTTGATCTGCTGAACCTCCAGGCTGTCGTTGAGAACCAGAATGGCGTTGGGGGAATTATTGATAATGTTGTCGGAAAAGTTCTCTGCCCTCCGCATCAGGAAAGGCAGACACATGGAAGCTTCCGCCTTGCCGTGGATAATCGCCACCGCCTTTTCGCGGCAGGTATTGTATCCGCAGGAGCCGCAGTTGAGCTCGTCTTCCGGACGGGTTTTGCCCATCTGGCGCAGGGCTGCGGTGATTTCGCTCTCGGAAGGAGCGGAAAAGTGCCGGTCGTAATAAGAAAGACGCTTGGAGAGGCTGACCCCGGTTTCCCGGTCGTAGGAGCTCTTGCCCGCATATCCGGACACCGCCATATAATCGGAAACAGGCGTCGTATGATGCCGGTCCATCAGCGGGCCGCCGATGCAGCTGCCAACGCAGGCGGACATTTCAATAAAGCAGCGGCCCTGGGGAAGGTTTTCCAGTTCGTCCAGAACCTGCTTGCACCGTTCCACGCCGTCTACGGCGAAATAGGAAACGTCCGGCAGGCGCTCATGAAAGGTTTCCAGCACGCCGCCGGTGGTGGGATAAAGCCGCTCCTTGCCGGCAGGATGATGATCCTCCGCCGGCTCCAGCGGGATCTGCTCGCGCTTCAGCCATGCGGTAAGCTCCTCGAAGGTGAGGGCGGCGTCCGCTTCGCCATAGTGCTCCACCTCGTCCTTCTTGGCGGCGCAAGGGCCGATAAACACCACCTTTGCCTCCGGATATCTGCTTTTCAGATCGCGGGCATGAGCCTGCATCGGCGAGGCGACGGGAGCTAAGTATTTCAGCGCCTGCGGATAATATTTCTGAATCAGGAGATTCACGGAATGACAGCAGGAAGAAATCAGGATCTTCCGATCCGGCTCCTGCATCAGCCGCTCATATTCCGCCGTAACAAAAGCCGCGCCCCGGGCCGTTTCTTCGCAGCCGGCAAAGCCCAACGCCGAAAGAGCCTTTTCCATGCCAGCCAGCCCGATCCCGTTGTAATTGGCTGCAAAAGACGGCGCCAGCGAAACATAAACCGGAGCCCCGCTCTGAAGCAGAACCTGAACTTTTTCCACTCCGTCCGCAACCTGTTTGGCGCCCTGCGGGCAGACCACAAGGCACTGGCCGCAAAGGATACACTCATCGCCGACGATATGCGCCTGATTGCCCGAAAACCGGATGGATTTCACCGGGCAGTAACGAATACATTTGTAGCAGTTTTTGCAATTGGATTTTTTAAAGGTCAAAATATCTGCCATATCATATGCCCTCTTTGCTCATCATAATAAACTCTGCGTCCAGCTTTAAAAATTGCGCCTTAGCCCGGCTGCGCAAGGCGGCCGGGCTGGGGGCGCAAATCAGTCCTTATAAGCGGGACATAACCTCGGTTTTGAAAAAATCTTCGGCTGTCTCCGGCGTTACGGAATAAAAATCATTGTCCAGCGTGACGCAAACGCCCTGCTGGCATTTACCCATGCAGAAGGTGCCGCCCAGATCGATCTTTTCCTTCAGATCGTTCTCTGCGATCAGATGCTGCAACTGCTCCACCACCTGGCGGGAGCCCTTCAAATGGCAGGAACTGCCGATACAAACCATCAGTTTCATAATCCCAAACTCCTTTTTTATTCGTAATCCACAACGTCGACCCAGGAAAGAAGGAACTGCCGCTCCTCGGGCTTCCCTTTCACCGACTGCGAAGCCGCCACGATGGGCAGCCATTTCTGCACATACTGCTTGGCCACATCGCTCTTCTTGCAGTAAAGATCCAGATACTGCTTGGCTGTTGCCTCATCGCCGTTCAGGCAGAAGAGCAGGTAGGTGCGGGCTACGTCGGCGGACGCATTGCCCTGCGTGGCGTGGGACCAGTCCAGAATATAAGGCGTGCCGTCCTCGGCAACAATGATGTTGGAGGGATTGAAATCCCCGTGGCAAACCTTGGTATGCTTCTTCATGCCCTCCAGGCGGGTATGAAGATCATAGCGGGTCGTGGCGTCCAGATCCGCCTGGGAAATCTTGATGTTCATCTTGTCCTTCAGCTTGTTGAGCAGCGGCGCTCTCTTGCTGTGGACCGTCATCTGAAGCTCCACGAACATCTCCAGATATTCATCGTGCTTTTCCGGATTCTCTTCCATCAGCCGGGCAAGGGTCTTGCCCTTGATGAAATCCGATACGATGACCCAGCGGCCGTCCTCCAGCGTTGTGACTTCCAGCACCCGGGGAATGTTCAGACCGGTCTCCTCGACCCGCGCCTGATTCAGCGCCTCGTTCAGAATATCGGCTTTGGAATAGTCGGCGTCAAATACCTTCAGAGCACGGTTGCCGTCGCGATAAACGGTTTTGTTGGTTCTGACTGCGATAACTCTGTCCAGATTCATAGTCTGCTTCCTCCTTATACATTCTCATGCTTGCCGTAATAGGCATTGAGATACATTTGCTTGATCTCGCTCATCAGCGGATAGCGGGGATTGGCGCCGGTGCACTGATCGTCGAAGGCCTGCTCCACCATCTCGTCCAGACGATCCAGAAATTCTTTTTCATCAACGCCGTAGTCCTTGATGGTCTTCTTGATGCCCACCTTCTCTTTCAGCTCGTCGATGGCCTTGATCAGATTCTCCAGCTTCTCCTCGTTGTTCTTGCCCTTGATGCCCAGCGCATCCGCCACCTCGGCGTAACGCGCCAGCGTATGGGGATGATCATACTGAGAGAAAGTACCCATCTTGGCAGGCACTTCGCTGGCGTTGAAGCGCAGAACCTCATCGATCATCAGCGCGTTGGCAACGCCGTGAGGAAGATGATAAAATGCGCCGAGCTTATGCGCCATGGAGTGGCAGACGCCCAGGAACGCGTTGGCAAAGGCCATACCTGCCATCGTGGCGGCATTGGCCATCTTCTCGCGGGCGATCGGATCGTTGGGACCGTTGTCGTAGGCCCGGGGCAGATACTCAAAGATCATTTGCAGGGAACGAATAGCAAGGCCGTCCGTATAATCGGTGGCCAGCATGGCGGCATATGCCTCCAGCGCGTGCGTCACCGCGTCGATACCAGACGCAGCGGTCAGACCCTTCGGCGCGTTCATATGCAGATCCGCGTCGACGATCGCCATGTTCGGCATCAGCTCATAATCCGCCAGCGGGTATTTCACGCCGGTGCTTTCATCGGTGATAACGGCAAAGGGCGTAGCCTCGGAACCGGTACCGGCCGAAGTGGGGATGGCGATAAAGTAGGCCTTCTCGCCCATTTTGGGGAAGGTATAGACTCTCTTGCGGATATCAACAAACCGCATGGCCATATCCATGAAGTCCGCTTCCGGATGCTCATACAGCACCCACATGATTTTCGCAGCGTCCATCGCGGAACCGCCGCCGACGGCAATGATGCAGTCCGGCTTGAAGGTATTCATCTGGGCGGCGCCTTCCCGGGCGCAGGCAAGGGTGGGATCCGGCGCGACGTTGGAGAAGGTGGTGTGAATGATGCCCATCTCGTCCAGCTTGTCGGTGATCGCCTTGGTATAGCCGTTTTCAAAAAGGAAGGTATCGGTTACGATAAAGGCCTTCTTTTTGCCCAGAACCGTTTTCAGCTCGCTCAGAGCAACAGGCAGGCAGCCTTTCTTGATATATATTTTCTGCGGTGCGCGGAACCAAAGCATATTCTCTCTCCTCTCGGCAACAGTCTTGATGTTCAGCAGGTGCTTTACGCCCACGTTCTCGGAAACGGAGTTTCCGCCCCAGGAACCGCAGCCCAACGTCAGGGAGGGGGCAAGCTTGAAGTTGTAAAGGTCGCCGATACCGCCCTGAGAGGAAGGCGTGTTGACCAGAATACGGCAGGTCTTCATTCTGGCGGCGAAAGCGTCGAGCTTCGCACGCTCCGTCACCGCGTCCAGATAGATGGAGGAGGTATGGCCGTAGCCGCCGTCGGCAATCAGGTGCTCCGCCTTATCGAAAGCTTCTTCAATGGTCTTGGCCTTATACATGGCAAGAACGGGAGAAAGCTTTTCATGGGCGAACTCCTCGCTGATATCCACCGATTCCACCTCGCCGATCAGAATCTTCGTAGATTCCGGAACCGTTACTCCGGCCAGCCCGGCAATCGTGACCGGCTTCTGGCCGACGATCTTGGCGTTCAGCGCGCCGTTGACAATAATGGTCTTGCGCACCTTCTCCGTTTCATCAGGATTGAGGAAATAACAGCCGCGGTCGGCAAATTCTTTTTTGACTGCCTTATAGACCTTGTCCAAAACGATAACAGACTGCTCCGAAGCGCAGATCATGCCGTTATCAAAGGTCTTGGAATGGATGATCGAGTTGACAGCCAGCTTGATATCCGCCGTATCATCAATGATCGCAGGGGTATTGCCGGCGCCGACGCCCAGAGCGGGCGTGCCGCTGGAATAGGCGGCCTTGACCATGCCGGGGCCGCCGGTGGCCAGAATGATATCCGCTTCCTTCATGAGCAGGTTGGTCATCTCCAGGCTGGGTACGTCGATCCAGCTGATGATACCCTCCGGCGCGCCGGCTGCAACGGCAGCCTCCAGAACGATCTGAGCCGCATGGATGGTGCAGCCCTTCGCGCGGGGATGGGGGCTGATCAAAATCCCGTTGCGGGTCTTCAACGCGATCAGCGTCTTGAAGATGGCGGTAGAGGTCGGATTGGTGGTGGGAATAACCGCCGCAATCACGCCGATCGGCTCTGCAACCTTCGTTGTGCCGTAAGCCGTATCTTCTTCAATGACGCCGCAGGTCTTGGTGTCCTTATAGGCGTTATAAATATATTCGGCGGCATAGTGATTTTTGATCACCTTGTCTTCCACAACGCCCATCCCGGTTTCTGCAACTGCTTCTTTTGCAAGAAGAATCCGCATTTTATTGGCGGCAGTCGCAGCAGCCTTGAAGATCGCGTCTACCTGCTCCTGCGTATAGGTCGCAAAAACCTTTTGAGCCGCACGAACCCGCGCAAGCTCTTCTTCCAGTCTTTCCACACTGTCTACAATTACGTGCGTGTTATTCTCCATAATTCTATTCTCCTTCTTCTAATAATAAACAATAATTATTCCGTGGTCCGCAAATGATGGGTCAGCAACGCAAGAGAAGCCTGAAGGTTCTCATAGTGAACCGCCACGCCCTCCGGCGCCTTGAGTGCCGCAGGCGCAAAGGACCAGATCGACCGGACGCCGCAGGCCACCAGACTATCGCAAGCCTGCTGCGCAGCCTGCTTGGGCACGGCGATGATACCAATATCCACCGGATGCTGCTCGCAGAATACCGGCAGGTCACTCATGGAAAGAATGGGCTTTCCCTCAATCTGCGTGCCGATGATGGATTCATCGATATCAAAGCCGGCCGCAATATAAAGCCCGGTATCCGCAAAGTCTGCATGACCGATCAGCGCCCGCCCGAATCCACCGATGCCGATCACCACCGCCCGGTAAAGCCGATTGTAATCCAGAAAATTCTCCAGCTCTCGGATCAGCGTTGAAACAACATATCCGGTCTTTGGCCGGCCTGACGCTCTGCTGGCATGGCTCAACTCCTTGCGGACCAGAACCTCACCCAGCCCCAGATCCTTTGCGATGATGGTGGCCGAAATCCGCGTAACCTCAGGAGGCAACTGCTTTAAATATTGCAAATACAGCGAAAGTCGTCTAAAAACGGTCAGAGTCAAATTCACAGTTCTCGCCCCTTTCTTTCTCCTTTCAAATTATAATCGATAAAACTGTATTTTGCAATATAAAAATTGCATATCGATATGCTCATACCAGTATAGCCGGATATTTTTCATAAAAATCCGGCCGCCGCGAAAAAAAGAACGCTGCCGTCCGACCCTGCAGACGGCAGCTATTATAACAATCAGCCAAAAGTTTTTCGCTTCATCTGGCAAAGGGACGTAATAAACGCGCGATCCAGGGAAGAAAGCTTGTAGCCCTTCCGGTAGATCAGCACATCCTTATAGACGCGCCGGTTATCGGAGCAGCACTTCTGAACCAGATCATACCGATTCATGGTTTTTTCGTCCACCGCAGAAACCCACATAAAGGCGTTTTCCATCTGCTGAAGAAGCAGAAACTGGCTGGCGCGCTCATAGATGTAGATACGCTTATCCACGTATTCCGAAAGCTCCGCTTTTTTCACGTCGATCTGCGGCAGGGACGGCACATAAGGATCGGCATGGCAGATTTCAAAATACGGCGCCAGATCCTGAACGCGGATATCCTCCTGCTGCGCCAGAGGGTTGTTTTTATTCATCAGCAGGCAGTAAGAAAACTCGGCGATGGTTTCGCCGGTCAGCCGGCGTTCCTCAAACATCGTTTTGTAATAGCGCTCAAAATTTTCCTGATAGCGGACGATCCCCAGATTGAATTCTTCCTTCACCACGTTGTTTACAGTCCGCATGGAGTTGGTTTCCTTATAGTAGATTTCCGCCGGCATCTTGTCGTTCAGCTGCGCCGCAAATTCCGCAAAAGCGGCGGCAATATAACCGGCGCGCGGGCCGGAAACGGAAAATCGCTGCCGGTGCGCCCGGCCTTTCTGATAATACTCCTCCATCTCATCCACCCGGGCGATGATCCGGCGGGCATATTCCAAAAACTCTTCGCCGTCCGCCGTGGTGGAAATCCCCTTGGAGGTACGATTGAAAATCGTGATGCCAAGGCTTTCCTCCAGCTCCCGGATAGCCCGGCTCAGGTTCGGCTGGCCCATATAAAGATTCTCCGCCGCCTTGCTGATGGAATGGGTTTTTGCTATTTCTAATGCATATTTCAGGTGAACAATATTCATGATACGTCCTTCGCTCAGGGAAATTTATATTTTGGGATCAGTCAAACATATAGGAACTTGTAGTCCAATCGGTATATACCTGACTAAACAGCGCGCCGAAAAATACGACGGTCAAAATCAAAAGAATCAGGGAGATCAGAGAGAAAATCAGCCTGGAACGCGCCCAGTTGCGGAAGGTTTTATCGTGGCTGTCGCCAAATCCCCAGACAAACAGCATGATAATAAAGACGATACCGCCTATAAACGGAATGTAAGGGATCAGCTGATAGAGCACCCACTTCCCCGTGGATACCGGTTCAACGGGGATCTGATAGGGTGGCGTAAAGGGGACCCGCTCCGGCGCCGGTTTTTCCTGATTCCCGGTGGAAAAGGCGGCTCCGCAGTTGGAACAAAACGGATGGTCGTCCTGAGCGACCGCATTACAATTCGGACAAACTTTCATTAGTATTCTCCTCCATTTTTAATGTTTTTATACCTGGACATAAAATGAATTTCCCCGGAAATTCAGGCGGGATATCATGATCTTTCCCCCGCACTCTGCTCCAGCTCCATCCATGCCAAGCCAATATGATGGGCGATCTGCTCCGGCTGCAAAGAACGCACGCTGTTCTTTTCCGCAGCAAGATGCGCCGCGCGGTTATGAAGCCAAACGGCGGTTTTTACCCGGTCGAAGGCGTCCTCACCCGGCTGAAGGCCGGCAATCAGCCCGGCCGTCAGCCCCGCCAGAACATCCCCGCTCCCCCCTTTGCTCAAAGCCGAGGTCGGGGCGGAAAGGATCTCCGTCCGGTACCCGTCGGTCACAACGGTGGCCGCGTCTTTGAGCACCAGAATCAGGCGGTTGGCGGCGGCAAATTCTGCGGCAAGCGCCAGCCGGTTTTTTTGAACCTCCTCCACCGCTCTGCCGCAGAGGGCGGCAAACTCGCCGAGATGGGGCGTTAAAACCGTAAGGCACCGGCGAGGCGATAAAAACGCCTTCAAATGCCAAAGGCCATCCCCGTCCACCACCAGCGGCAGATCCCCGGCCCATAAGGCGCGCACCGCCTCCCCTGCTTCCGGGGCGCGCCCCAGCCCGCTCCCGATCAGGCAGGCGTCGCAGCAGCCGGCGGGATCCTCTGCGGCGTCCCGCAGGATGGGGCCGTAAAACTTTGCGGCCGCCGCCTGACGGACAGAGGAAGGCAGAAATCCATAAACCAGCCCTGCTCCGCTTTCCAGCGCACCGGCGATCGCCAGCGCGGCCGCGCCGGGATATTCCGGCGCACCGACCCGCAGGCCGACGGCGCCGTAGCTGTTTTTATGCCCCCATGCGCTGCGGGGCGGCAAAACAGGTTCCAGCTCACGCCGGTCGACCGCATCGGCGTACCCGGCCGGTATGCCGATATCCGCCAGCACCACGCGGCCGCAGTCTGCCAAAAGATGGCAGGGCTTTTTGAAAGCAAAGGTAACGGTAACCTCCGGGTGCAGCGTACCGGGCGAGCAGAATCCGGAATCGCCGTTCATCCCGCTCGGCAGGTCGATGGCGAGCACCGGCGCCGTTATACGGGAGAGCACCTCCCGCACCTCCTCCGGCAGGCTGCCGCGAAAGCCGGTTCCATAGATCCCGTCCACCACCAGAGGATAGCCGGAAGGCTCCCGGACGAAGGGAACCCCCAGCGCCCGGCACCTTTCATAAAAATATGTACAGTCCGGCGAACGTTTTTCGCCGCCCAGCGGAAGAACCGCCGGATGATAATCCGGATAAAGCAGGCAGGCGAGCGCATAGGCGTCGCCGCCGTTGTTGCCCGGGCCGGCCAGCAGAAGAACCCGATCCAGGCCGCGCCCCTCCATCAGCGCCGTAACGGCGCGGTACAGAGCTTCCGCCGCATTCTCCATCAGACGCAGAGAAGAAAAAATCCCTTCTTCCACCGTCCTCCGGTCCATCTCTTTCATTTCCACGGAGGTGACGATCTTCATTGCAGCCTGCCCCGCGCGCGCACCCCAAATACCTCCAGCACCGCTTCGTTGGGCTGAAACAGGATGCAGACCTTTTCACCGGCCGCATTCCGGGTGATCCAGTAATAGGCCGGCTCTTCCCCCTGATGGGAAAGAAAGGAACGGGGCTTCTGACCGGCGGGCATATGCTCCGCCGGGCCGTAAAGCTCAGTCTTTGCGATATGCGCCTTCATCAGCTCCTTGCGCCGCTCTTTATTGATGACTTTGGAAAAAATAATCTCGTCCTCCAAAAGCGTATATTCCAGCTCATAGTTGAAGGAAACAAACAGCCGGTAGGAGATATAGCAGAGCACCGCGCAGAGCAGAATCCCGATATAGCCCAGATACATAATCAAAATAACGCCCAGCGCCATCGGTCCGAGAGTATAAACCGCACGTTTCAGCTGATCCTGCGCCGTCAGCTTATACGGCAGGCAATATTCAATAAAATTTTCCATATATCAGCGCCTCCGTTATTTTTATCTTTATTATTTTAGCATATCTTTTTCACATTTTCAACAATACATTCCTTATTTTGCTAAAAATATCGCCTCCCGATTCAAAAGGAGCCCTTTTATTTCTCAAAAAAAGTATTGATTTTCAGCCACAGCTATGATAAAATACAGAAAAACGCTGTGAACGGGCGTCAAAGATTCCGCAGAGCCCCGCCCCCAGAGAATAGGCGCCGCCGGCTGAAAGCGCCTTGGCGAAGGAGCGGAATTTATTTTCAACCCGGGAGCGCCGTCTTTGAAAAGGCGGCGGAAGCCCACCGTTAGCAGGGCAGCGGAGCGCCATGTCTTTCCGGCATGGAACCAGGGTGGTAACACGGGTAATTTGTATTTCTCGTCCCTTTCGGGGCGGGATTTTATTTTTTTGGAGGAACACACCTATGAAAGAACAACTGGAAGCGCTGCGCGCCGAAGCGCAGGAGCAACTGAGAGAATGTGTCGACAGCGCCGGCGTAGAAGCGCTGCGGGTGCGGTATCTGGGCAAAAAAGGCCAGCTGACCGCTCTGCTGCGCGGCATGGGCGCCCTTTCCCCCGAAGAGCGGCCGAAAATGGGCGCTCTGGTCAACCAGGCGCGCAGCGAAATCGAAGCGGCGCTGGAAGAGAAGATCCGGGCGCTAAAGCAGGAGGAGCTCAACCGCCGCCTGCAGGAGGAGCAGCTGGACGTCACCGTCCCCGGCGTCAGTGCACCGATCGGAAAAAAGCATCCGCTCACTCAGGTGCTGGACGAGATCAAGGATATTTTTCTGGGAATGGGCTTTCAGATTGCAAGCGGGCCGGAGGTCGAGCTGGACTACTATAATTTTGAAGCCCTGAATATGCCTAAAAACCATCCTGCCAGAGATACGCAGGATACCTTCTATATCACCGATAACATTCTGCTGCGGACCCAGACCTCGCCGATGCAGGTGCGGGTGATGGAAAAGCAGAAGCCGCCCATCAAGATCATCGCACCGGGGCGGGTCTACCGTTCCGATGAGGTGGACGCCACCCACTCCCCGCTTTTTCACCAGATTGAAGGTCTGGTGGTGGATAAAGGCATCCGCATGAGCGACCTGAAGGGAACGCTGGAGCTTTTCGCCAAAAGGCTTTACGGAGAAGAGGCGGTGGTGCGGTTCCGTCCGCATCATTTCTCCTTCACCGAGCCCTCGGCGGAAATGGACATCCGGTGCTTTTCCTGCGGCGGCAAGGGCTGCCGCCTCTGCAAGGGAGAAGGCTGGATCGAGATCCTCGGCGCCGGCATGGTTCATCCAAAGGTATTGCAGGGCTGCGGCATCGATCCCGCGGAATACAGCGGCTTTGCCTTCGGCATGGGGCTGGAGCGCATCGTGATGCGGCGCTTCAACATCGACGATCTGCGGTTGTTTTTTGAAAACGACGTCAGATTCTTGGAGCAGTTTTAATTCGGGAGGGAACGCATAATGAACGTAACCAAAGGCTGGCTGGCCGATTTTGTGGATCTGCATGAAACGGCAGCCGATATTGCAAAAGATATGACCATGAGCGGTTCAAAGGTAGAAACCTTCAGCTGCTGGAACGATCATGTGGAGCGGGTCGTTGTGGGCCGCATTCTGGCGGTAACTCCTCACCCCGATTCCGACCATCTGCTGATCTGCCAGGTGGATACCGGCGAAAAAGAGCCGGTGCAGATCGTCACCGGCGCCCAGAACATCAAAGAGGGCGACCTCGTTCCGGTCGCGCTGGACAACAGCCTGCTTCCCAGCGGAACCCGCATCAAAAAAGGAAAGCTGCGGGGCGTAGCCTCCAATGGAATGCTCTGCTCTCTCGGGGAGCTGAATCTGACGGTCGGAAACTTTCCGGACTGCATCGAAAACGGCATCATGATTCTCTCCGGAGATTTCAAGCCCGGAACGCCCATCGACGAAGCCCTCGGGCTCAACGATCCCATGATCGAATTTGAAATCACCCCCAACCGCCCGGATTGCCTTTCGGTAATCGGGCTGGCACGCGAAGCGGCCGCCACCTATCGCCGTCCCTTCAAAAAGCATCTCCCGGTCTTTCACGAGGATCCCAACGATCATATCCGCAACTATCTGCGCGTCACCGTGGAAGAGCCGGAGGCCTGCCCCAGATACAGCGCGCGGGTCGTGAAAAACGTCAAAATCGAGCCCTCGCCGCTCTGGCTCCGCAACCGTCTGCACGCGGTAGGGGTTCGCCCCATCAACAACGTGGTGGACATTACCAACTATGTGATGCTGGAATACGGCCAGCCGATGCACGCTTTTGATTACCGCACCATCCGCGGCGGCGAGATCCGCGTCAAGATGGCGAGGGAAAAGGAAAAATTCACCACGCTGGACGGGCAGGAGCGCACCCTTGGCTCCTCCATGCTGACCATTGCCGACGGAGAAGGAACCATCGCTATCGCCGGCATCATGGGCGGCCTGAACAGCGAAATTGAAAACGACACCACCACCATTGTTTTTGAATCCGCCAATTTCGATGGTGTTACGGTGCGGAAAGCCTCCCGTGCGCTGGGGCTGCGTACCGACGCTTCTTCCCGCTACGAAAAAGGCCTGGATCCCGCCATGGTCGAAGGAGCGCTGAACCGTGCCTGCGAGCTGGCGGAGCAGCTGGCGGGGGGAACGGTTGTCGAAGGCGTTCTGGACGCCAACAACGACGCCCGCCCGCGCCGCACCATCGAGATGATGCCTGCGCGCATCAACGCCTTTCTGGGGACCGACATCTCCCCTGCCTTTATGAAAGAATCCCTGACCATGCTGGAATTCGACGTAGACGACAGCAGAGAGCCGTGGCTTGTTTCCGTGCCCTCTTTCCGGGACGATGCAGAGGGAGAAGCCGACCTTGCCGAGGAGATCGTCCGCCTCTACGGCTACAACAACATCCCCACCACGCTGGTTCAGATGGCGACCACTCAGGGAATGCTGACCCCGGAGCAGAGCCTTCAGAAAACCGTCAACGAAACGCTGCTCGCCTGCGGATACGACGAAATCTGCACCTATAGCTTTATCAGCCCGAAAGTCTACGATAAGCTTCTTCTTCCGGCAGACAGCGTTTACCGCCGCTCGGTTACCATCTCCAATCCTCTGGGAGAAGATACCAGCGTCATGCGCACCACCGCTCTGGGCAGTATGCTGAGCACGCTGGCCACCAACTACAACAACCGCAACCTCTCCGCCCGTCTTTTTGAGCCAGCCACCACCTATACCTATACGGCGGCGGACGCCCTGCCCATCGAGCAGGTGGAATATGTTCTGGGCAGCTATGGCAAGGGCGAAAGCTTCTATACCCTCAAGGGCGCGGTGGAGCAGCTGCTGAAAGCGATCGGGATCCCGCTGGAGCAGGTGGAATTCATCCCCTGGCGGGAGCACCCCTCCCTCCATCCGGGCAAGACGGCAAAAATCCTTTACCGGGGCGAAACGCTGGGCTTTTTAGGCGGCGTCCATCCCCTGATCCCGGCCGGATTCGGCCTGCCGGAGAACGTATGGATCGCCAACCTCTATTTTGAAAAGCTTCTGGCCGCCGATAAAGCCGCCCGAGAATATCATCCCCTGCCCAAATTCCCCGCTACGGCGCGGGATCTGGCCTTTGTCTGCAAAAAGGAGCTGACGGTAGGCGCCATGGAAAAGGTGATCCGGGAAAAAGGCGGGAAAATTCTGGAAAGCGTCGCTCTCTTTGATATCTACGAGGGCAAGCAGATCGCCGGCGGAATGAAGAGCGTAGCCTTCAGCCTGACCTTCCGGGCAGATGACCGCACCCTCAGCGATGAGGAAATCGATCAGAAAATCAGCAAGATGATCGACGGCGTCGTTGCGCTGGGCGCGGCGCTGAGGACCTGAGAAAAAGCGGCGGAGCGATTTGGCTCCGCCGCTGATTTTTAACAAATTAACTCTTGTATTCCGCCGGAAAGGGGAGTATAATAATTATAAATATTTCAAACAGGAGGTTATAAAATGTTGGAATCAACGCAAACCTTCAAAATCAAAAAAGATGAAAAAATGGAAATGAAGGACGTCCTCACCATGGTCTATGACGCTTTGAAAGAAAAAGGCTATAACCCCCTGAATCAGATTGTCGGTTATATCCTCAGCGAAGACCCCACTTACATCACCAATCACAACAACGCCCGGGCGCTGATCCGGAAAATCGACCGCGACGAGCTTTTGGGCGAACTGGTTAAATTCTATCTGGATCATTAAGGGGCGCTTCTTTAAAGCGTGACGCTTCCAGAGCGCGATCCGCGGCAGGCGCGAAAAAAACTTCCCCTGCCGGGCGGATTCGTTTTCCCGGCAGCCTTTGCCGGCTTCCATTTTTCAGCAAAAAAGGCTTGCCGCCTGTTATGCACAGGCGGCAAGCCTTTTTCTTTTGCCGGTCATCGCAGTTTCAAAGGGCTCCTCTTCCCTATTCTTCCGGATCCGGGTAATACTGCAGATAAGGCCGGTCGTCGACATAGTAGATCACGCAGTCGCTCATGATTTCAATAAAGCTGTATTCCTCTTCGATCGTACCCCATGAATACACCTGATAATCGCTCAGATCCATCGCGCAGATGGTATTTTCCTCTGCAAAAACAAGATGGGACCGCACCAGATTGAAATGATCAAAAGACCCACGGAGCAGTTCTGTAACGGTATCGCTTTCCGCGGTGTAGCGGTAAAGGCTGTTGAGCCCGGTATTCTGGTTCATGCCGATAAAGGCGACGTCCTCCCCTTCCAGCGCAACAACATCCCGGCACAGAACAAATTCGCCCTGATAGAGGATTCTATCCCGCTCCGTTTCATGGGGACGTACCATCAGCAGCCCCTTTGTATCGTCGGAATAATAAAGCGCGTCATCCGTCAGCCAAAAGGCGTCGACCGTATAGCTGACCGAAATCTTTCCATGCTCTCGGGTGGAAAGATCATAGGTATTCAGATAATTGCCGTGGACATCGGTAAGATAATAGATGATACTGCCCCGAATCTGATAGGCCATCACGCCCTCCAGCAGCAGGCCGTAGTCTTCTTTGGCGATATCATAGCAATAAAGCTCCGATCCGCCGTCGTATTTGAAATAGATTTTATTCTCCAGCAGCGCGATCAGGAAGATCCTTCCCTCCACCAGAAAGCGGCTTTGATCCGTTTCCTTATTATAGAGGATCAGGCCCGTCCGGCCGTCCTCCTCGCCATAGAGCGCGACCCATGCGCCCTGCTCCGTTGCCAGCGTATTGCCCCATTTCAGGCCGTTTGCGTTGACGTCCTCGATCACAATCGCCTTTTGGCATCCGAAAAGCCCCGGCAGCATCGCCAGAATCAGCAATATTGCAAAGAAGCGTTTCATCTTTTTTCCTCCCGGGGCAGATAGGTTTTCACGGGGAAGGAATCCGCGATCACCCGGCGCGCCTCCCGGACATCCCGAACCGCGCCCAGAGCGATCAACTGCGCCGCCAGGTTCCCCAGAACGGTCGCTTCTACCGGCCCGGCATAGACCGGCAGGCCGGTGAAATCGGCGGAAAGCTGGCAAAGCAGCGTATCCTGGATCCCGCCGCCCACCATCCGCAGCGCGGTGAATTTCTTGCCGGTGATTGTAACCAGATGCGCTACCGCTTCCTGATACTTTGTCGCCAGACTGTAGTAGATTACCCGCATCACGTCGCCGTCGGAAGCCGGAACAGGCTGATTGGTTTCCCGGCAGATCGCGCAGATGCGGGACGGCATATCCCCCGGAGGCGAAAGACGTTCGTCGTCCACGTCGATCACCGAAGGGATCCTGCTTTCCAGCGCCATATTTTTCAGATCTTCAAAGGAATAGTCCTTGCCCTGCTTGCGGAAAAACCGTCTGGTTTCCTGAATCAGCCATAAGCCCATGATATTCCGCAGAAAACGCACGTTTCCATAGGCGCCGCCTTCGTTGGAGAACCGCGCCGCCCGCGCCGCCTCGCCGGTGATCGGCTGATCCAGCTCGCAGCCAAGCAGGCTCCAGGTGCCGCAGCTGATGAACGCCGTTTCCTCCCCCGGCGCGGCAGGCACCGCCAAAACGGCGCTGGCCGTATCATGGGATCCCACGGTGATCACCTTCATGGCAGAAATCATCAGCTCCTCCTGAAGCGCCGGTGTGATCGTGCCCAGCACGCGGCCGGCATGGTTGATCTCCGGCAGAATGGCCGGATCCAGCTCCAGAGCGGAAAGCAGCTTTTCATCCCAGCGCCCGGTCCGGACATTGAGCAGCGATGTTGTGGACGCATTGGAGAAATCAACATTTTTCGTCCCGGTCAGGAAATAGCCGAAAAGATCCGGCATCAGCAGCAGCGTTTTGGCGTTTTTCAGCAGCCATGGCTGCTCTTTTTTCAGCGTATAGAGCTGATAAAGCGTATTGAAGGGCAAATAGGGAACGCCGCTGATCTGATAGACCTCTTCCTCGCTGATCCGATCAAAAAAGCCCGGCGCTACCCTGGCATAGGCGCCATCCCGATAGTGGCGGGGATTAGAAAGCAGCCGGCCGCTTTCGTCCAGCAGGCCGAAGTCGACGCCCCAGGTATCAATGCCAACGCTTTCTGCCGGGCCGGCCTTCATCAAGCCCTGCTTGATCTCATGATAAAGCCGGCATACGTCCCAATAGAACGTATCGCCGATCTGAACGGGATCGTTGGAAAAGCGATGGATCTCTTCCATTTTGATTTTTCCGTTTTCCAATACGGCAGCCATGGCGCGCCCGCTGGAAGCGCCAAAATCAAACGCCAAAAGTTTCATTGGATATTCTCCTTTGTTCATTTTAAACTCAGTATAACACAGGATCAGAAAAAAAGAAAGGGTTTTATTGACGAAATTGACCGGCTGGTGTATAATAGGCGGAGTGTGAAAGGAGTTGGATTACCATGGATATAAAAACGGCGGACGCGCGGGCGATGGAGCGGATCGCCCCGGCAGTCAAGGCCGCGGAGGAAATTGCTTTTTATACCACCGAGCGGGTGATGGACGCCTTTCGGGCCGAGCGGGTCAGCGAAACCCATTTCTGCGGTTCCACCGGCTACGGATACGGCGACCGCGGGCGGGATACGCTGGATAAGGTCTTTGCCCGGGCAATGGAGGCGGAGGACTGCCTGGTACGGCCGCAGTTCATCTCCGGAACCCACGCCCTCACCGTTGCCCTTTTTGGGGTTCTGCGCCCCGGCGACCTGATGCTGGCGGCAACCGGGAAGCCCTATGATACGCTGGACGAGGTGATCGGGCTGGGCCCCGCCGCAGACGGATCCCTCCGGGATTTCGGGATCGGCTACCGGCAGCTTGAGCTGGCGGAGGGCGGCATCGATTATGCCGGCCTGGAGCAGGCGCTGAAAGAGCCGGGGATCCGGCTGGTCTTTTTCCAGAAATCCAAGGGCTATCAGAATCGCCCGACCCTCTCCTCCCGGCAAATCGGGGAAGCGGCGGAATTTGTCCATAAGCGCCTGCCCGACGCGATTGTCATGGTAGACAACTGCTACGGCGAATTTTGCGAGAAGCATGAGCCCACCTATTACGGAGCCGATCTGATGGTGGGTTCCCTGATCAAAAATCCCGGCGGCGGCATCGCCCCCACCGGCGGTTATATCGCCGGAAAAGCCGCGCTGATCGAACGCTGCGCCTGCCGGCTGACCTCGCCGGGCATCGGCCGGGAAAGCGGCTGCACCCTGCACGTTCTGCGGGAATTTTATCAAGGTCTTTTTCTGGCGCCCCACACGGTGCTTCAGGCAAAAAAAACCGCCATGTACGCAGCGGCGATGTTTGAGCAGGCGGGATGCGCCGTTGATCCAGCGGCGGACGCCCCCCGCTACGACATTATTCAGGCCATCTCTCTGGGCTCCCCCGAAAAGCTGCTGGGCTTCTGCAAGGGGATCCAGTCCGGCTCCCCGGTAGACAGCTTTGTTACGCCCGAGGCGTGGGATATGCCGGGCTATGACGCGCCGGTGGTGATGGCGGCCGGCGCCTTTGTGATGGGCGCTTCCATCGAGCTATCAGCCGATGGACCGATGAAACCGCCCTATACCGCCTTCATGCAGGGCGGCCTTACCTTTGAAAGCGGCCGGCTGGGAATCATGAAGGCCTTTGCGGCGATGAACCAATAAAAGAAAAACGCAATGCTTCGGCATTGCGTTTTTTCTATTCGACGCGGCGTTATTCGTCGATCGTTTCCACCTTGATCAGGTTGGTATTGCCGGACTCGCCGTTGATGATCCCACCGGTGACCACCAGCGTATCTCCCGGCTCCAGCCCAAACACTTTTTTGGCCTCTTCCTTGGCCTCTTCAAAAAGATCGCCCAGATTGGTCACCAGCGTGCCCATCACCGGCGTTACGCCCCAGGAAAGCGCCAGCTTTCTCCAGGTCTGCTCGTTGGCGGTCAGCCCCACGATGTCGATCGGGCAGCGGTAGCGGGAAACCATTCTGGCCGTCATCCCCGAAAGAGAACAGACGACGATCGCCTTGGCGTTCAGATCCATCGCCATGCCGCAGGTGGCATGAGAAATGGCGTCAACAGGATTTTTGATATAAAACTCATTGTTGTGGAACCGCTTGGCATAGGAAATATTCTGCTCCGTTTTCTCGGCGATCCGCGCCATGGTTTCAACGGTGCGCACCGGATACTTCCCGGCGGCGGTTTCGCCAGAGAGCATAATGGCGCTGGTTCCGTCGTAGACGGCGTTGGCCACGTCGGAGATCTCCGCACGGGTCGGGCGGGGATTATGGATCATCGATTCCAGCATCTCCGTCGCCGTTATCGTGCGCTTGCCCAGCTTGCGGCAGGTGGTGATGATCCGTTTCTGAACGGCGGGCAGCTCTTCAAAGGGGATCTCCACCCCCATATCGCCCCGGGCGACCATGATGCCGTCGCTTTCCTTGCAGATTTCTTCAATGTTGTCCACGCCGGCCTGATTTTCTATTTTTGCGATCAGATCCGTGCAGCCGTGCCCATTGGCGCGAATGAATTTGCGCACGTCCAGAAGATCCTGGCGGCAGGATACAAAGGAGCAGGCGATAAAATCCACGCCGTGCTTCATGCCGAAAAGGATATCCTCCTTATCCTGGGCGCTGAGGTAGGGCTGCTTCAGCGTCTTATTCGGGAAGCTCATGCTCTTCCGATCGGAAAGCACGCCGCCGATCTCGGCGCGGCAGATGATATCCGCGTCTTTGATCTCCTCAACCCGAAACGCCACCATCCCGTCGTTGACCAGAATGCGATCCCCCGGCTCCAGCTCGTTGACCAACCCCTTATAGCTGACGGAAACCCGCTGCTCATCCCCTTCCACCTCATCAACGGTAAAGGTGAAGCTGGCGCCGTCCGGAACGGTAACGCTGCCGTTTTTGAAGGTTTTGATGCGGAATTCCGGGCCCTTGGTATCCAGCATGATGGCGATGGGCATTCCCAGCTCCTTGCGGACCTTCTTGATCATGGCGATCCGCTCGGCATGCTGCTCATAGGTGCCGTGGGAAAAGTTCAGGCGCGCCACATTCATCCCCGCCCGACACATGGCGGCGAAGGTTTTTTCATCCGACGAAGCAGGCCCGATGGTACAAACAATTTTTGTCTTTCTCATTGATGATTCCTCCCAGAAAATAGGTGAAGCGTTGCCGCCTCAAAGAACAGACAGATGCTCGGCGAACCGGCGCACGTTCTGCGCCGTTTGCCCTTTTGCAAAAATCGCGGCGCCGGCCACAAAAACATTAGCGCCAGCCGCTGCGGCCGTATCCAGCGTTTCCAGATTGATCCCGCCGTCGACCTGGATATGGAAGGAAAGCCCCGCTTCCTCCCGTATCCTGCGGACAGCGGAAACCTTCGGCATCATATCAGCCATGAACTTCTGCCCGCCAAAGCCCGGCTCCACCGTCATCACCAGCACCATATCGCAGAGCTTCAGATAGGGGCGCACCGCCTCGGCCGGGGTGGCGGGCTTCAGGGCGATGGCAAACGCCTTTCCCGCCTCATGTACCGCCGCGGCGATCTCCTCGATCTTTTCCGTTGCCTCCAGGTGCACACAAAGCAGATCCGCTCCAGCTGAAATAAAATCCCGGACAAAGCGTTCCGGCCGATCGATCATCAGATGAACGTCAAAATAGGCGTTCGTTACCGGGCGCAGGCTTTTTATGACCGGGATCCCAAAGGTGATATTAGGCACAAAATGACCGTCCATCACGTCGATATGCAGCCATTCCGCTCCGTTCTTTACCGCCGTATCCACGTCCTCGCCCAGCCGGGCAAAATCCGCCGCCAGCAGCGAAGGTGATAAGATATGCTTCATAAAAATACCTCCCTGCAAACAGAAAAAAGACTGCACCGGCATCCAGCCGGTGCAGTTCGCATTTTTCAGTCTTCCAACTGCTTTACCAAATCGCACAGCGCGGTGACTGCCGCCTCTTCATCCGCACCATCGGCGATGACATTGATTTCCGTTCCCTTGATGATACCCAAAGACAAAATGCCCAGCAAGCTCTTGGCGTTGATTCGGCGCGTACCGATTTCCACCCAGATCGAACATTTATATTCATTCGCTTTCTGAATGAAAAAGGTAGCGGGCCGCGCATGGAGCCCCACGCTGTTGGTTACCGTTACGGTTTTAGAAAACATAGGAGAACCTCCCAAAATTTTAGTTTTTAAATTTTCATCAGCAATATATTAACGAAAAATTACACGTTCGTCAAGATGTTGGGGTCACTTTTGTATATTTCACTAAATCGCCGATTTATCAAGCTCTTTTTTTAGTTATTTTATGCCTTATCCTTACGGTTTTTATACATTTTGAGCAAAGAACGCAGCTCCTCCGATCCTACCAGCCAGAGAATCAGAAGATAGACCAGAAAACCCGCAACCATGCCGGCCGCCAGCCCCAGCGCTGTACCGAGGAGCCCATCAACGGCTCCTTCTATTATTTTACGCAGTTCCCGCGCCGTTATGAATAATGCCATGGCGCCGATCAAATCTTTTCCGATCCCGTAGATCAGAGAGCGGTTGAAAACCCCGGGCGTCACAACGGCGGTAAAAATAATCAGCATCAGCGCCATCACCGCCGCCGCGCTCAGCGTTCCCAGCGCCAGGCCGTAAACACCCAGCCTGCCAACCAAGAGCCACGATACCGCAAGATTCACCGCGATGCCGGCCGCCGCCGTGATGACCGGGGCCCACATCTTCTGCATGGAATAGAAATATTTATTCAGTATTTCCTGGAAAGAATAAAACAGCATGGCGCAGCAGTAGATCGCCAGAAGGAAACCCACGCGCCGGGTATCCTCGGCTGTAAAGCTCCCCCCCTCATAAAGCAGGCGGATCACCGGCTGGGTATTGCCGCCCAAAAACGCCATCACCGGCAGAACGATGGCCGAAATGGCGCCCAGCATATTGCGGCAGATGGTTTTGGCCGCCTCCTGATCCTGCCGGGCAAAGCAGCGGCTCATTTCCGGGAAAAACAAATTGGTCAGGCAATAGGAAAAGATCCCGGCCACGATCAAATAGGCCTGATAGGCGTAATTGACGGAGGAAAGCATTCCATCGCCCAGCCCAGAGCTGAGGTTGGAGGAAATCAGCTGGTTGATCGGCTGCGCCAGCGCGGCCACAAAAAGAGGCAGCGTCAGCAGCAGAACCCTGCGGAGATCGGAATCTTTCCAGTTCCATATAAAATAATAATGAAATTTCTTCTTTTTTAAATACGGAATCAGGAAAAGAAGCTGCAAAAACCATCCAACGGTAAAGGAAATGCCCAGCCCATAAATGCCGAACCAGCGGTCGAAGATCAGAAAATAGAGGATCATCACCACGTTATAGACCAGCGAAACCAGCGCCGGCCCGGTAAATTCACCGTAGGACTGCAAAATGCCGATAAAAATATAGGTTCCGCTGGCAATGCAGATAACCGGCATGATGATCCGGATCAGGTTGACGGCATAGGTAAAGGCCTCGCCGGAAAGTCCGCTGGCCACCAGCTTCAGGGCGATTTCCGGAAAAATCATTCCCGCCGCCGTGATGACCGCTGTGAAAAGAAGTATGATATTCAGGAAGTTGCTGCCGAAGCGTTCCGCATCCCTGCGGCCCGCGCAGGTCAGTTTCTGATTGAAAACCGGAACAAAGGCCGAGGCGATCGCCGTCCCAACGGTCACGTCATACAAGGTCAACGGCAGGCTGCTGGCGGCATTGAAAGCGTCTGTCATGGCGGAGGCGCCGTAATAACGGCTGAGCAGCATATTCCGCACCAGCCCCAGCACCTTGGCGAGCATCACCGCCAAAACCAGCAGGATATACTGCCCGGCTACTCCCTTTTTTTTCATTTTTTCACCTCTTTTCCGCTCATTTTGCTATTTTTTTCTCTCTGAAAAATGACATAATTTAATTTCCATAATTTCTTTCAACGGATTTCATCAACATTATCAACAGGTTTATAAACAAAAAAATCTCTTAAAATTGCGCTTTTTTACAGTTTTAACAGACTTTTGAACAGCCTGATTTTCTTCGGCTGTCAAATCAACTGGTTAACATAATTGATTTTCGATGGAAAAAGCGGAGTAAGCATTCAGCTCTGTTCCGGCGACATGGCCAGCCAGATATTCATAATAGCCCTGAGCGCCCACCATGGCGCCGTTATCGCCGCAGAGGGAAAGCGGCGGCATATAAAGCCGCTGATCCCGCGCTTTTCCCTGCTCCAGCTTTGCTCTCAGCATGGAATTGGCGCTGACGCCTCCGGCGATCACCAGCGTTTTCTGATGATGATCCGCGGCGCAACGCAGGAAATTTTCCGCCAGAACGCCGGTAATGGCGTCGCTGTATGACGCGGCGAGATCCGACAGAGAAAGGGCTTCCCCCTTCTGCTTTGCCCGGTGGACATGATTGACTATGGCCGTCTTGACGCCGGAGAAGCTGAAATCATAGGGATCCTCCTTGAAATGCACCCGTGGAAACCGAACGGCCGCCGGATTCCCCTTCTCTGCCAGCCGGTCGATCTGCACGCCGCCGGGATAGGGAAGCCCCAGAATCCGGGCGCCCTTATCAAAGGCCTCCCCCGCCGCGTCGTCCTTGGTGCGCCCCAGGATCTGATAGTCCGTATAGTCCCGCACCAGGACGATATGGGAATGCCCGCCGCTGACGATCATGGCCAGAAAGGGAGGCTTCAGCTCAGGATAGACCAGATAATTGGCCGCAACATGAGCCCGGATATGGTGCACCGGGATCAGGGGCAGCCCCCGGGCATAGGCGTAGCCCTTGGCAAAATTCAGTCCCACCAGAAGCGCGCCGATCAGCCCCGGCGCCGCCGTTACCGCCACGGCGTCCAGATCCTCTTCCGAAAGACCGCTCCGACGCAGGCATTCCGCCGTCATCTGGGAGATCTTTTCGATATGGAAGCGGGAGGCGATCTCCGGCACCACGCCGCCATAGATTTTATGCACGTCGATTTGCGAAAACACCACGTCGGCAACGATTTCCCGTCCGTCGCGTACGATGGCGACCGCCGTTTCGTCGCAGGAGCTTTCAAAGCTCAGAATATTCATTGGGCCACCTCCAAAACATATACCAGACCGTCCTCATCCGGCTGCTGGTAATATCCCCGGCGGATCCCCTGCCGCCGGAATCCGTTTTTCTCATATAAGGCGATGGCGGCGGTATTGGAACGCCGCACCTCCAGAAACAAAGCGGTGCCGCCCGCCGCCCGAAAGGCGCGGATCAGCGCCTGAAGCAGCGCGCTGCCAACGCCGCGGCGCCGGAAATCCGGCCGAACGGCCAAAGTCAGAATATCGCCCTGCTCAAAGCTCTGCTGAAGCCCGCAGAACCCCAGAAGGACGCCATCGTCACAGGCCGCCAGAAAAAGGCGGGCAGGATCCTCCAGCGCCGCATAAAAATCCTCTTCCTTCCAGCATTCGCCGGTAAAAACCCGCTGCTCCAGCGCGGCGGCAGCCGGCACGTCGGCGGCGGTCATCTTATTTACAGTCATACCAGCTATCCCCCCGGGAAACCTCGGCCAGAAGCGCTACCGAAAGATCGGCGGCGCCCTCCATTTCCCGACGGAGCAGCGCGGCAGCCCGATCCGCATCACGCCTGGAAGACTCTATAATCAGTTCGTCATGAACCTGCAAAATCAAATGCGCGTCCAGCTTTTCCCGCCGCAGCGCGCGCCAGACCCGTACCATGGCAATTTTGATGATGTCGGCGGCCGTGCCCTGAATCGGCGTATTCATCGCCGCCCGCTCCCCGAAGGAACGCTGCAAATAGTTGGCGGATTTCAGCTCCGGCAGATACCGTCGGCGGCCGAACAGGGTCGTTACATACCCGTCCCTGCGAGCCTGACCCACAATGCGGTCCATATAGGCGCGCACCCCGCTATAGCGCTGAAAATACTGATCGATATAGGCCCGCGCTTCCTTTTTGCTGACGCCGATATCGCCAGCCAGAGAAAAATCGGAAATGCCGTAGACGATGCCGAAGTTTACCGCCTTGGCATGGCGCCGCATCTCCGGCGTCACCATGAACGCCGGAACCCCAAACACCGTTGCGGCGGTGACGGTATGAATATCCTCATTCTCCCGGAAGGCGCGGATCATTTCCGCGTCCCCGGCAATATGCGCCAGAACCCGCAGCTCGATCTGGGAATAATCGGCGTCCAGCAGCAGATCCTCCGGGCTTTTGGCCACGAACATCCGCCTCAGCTCCCGCCCCAGCTCGTCCCGCACCGGGATATTTTGCAGATTGGGCTCCGAAGAAGAAATACGGCCGGTCTGGGTTACCGTCTGATTATAGGTCGTTCTGATCCGTCCGTCCTGCTGGATCAGCTTCAGCAGTCCTTCCCCGTAGGTGGAGCGCAGCTTGGTATATTTCCGATATTCCAGAATCTTCGCAACGATCGGCTCCCCCTTCAGCTTCTCCAGCGTTTCGGCATTGGTGGAATAGCCGGTCTTGGTTTTCTTCCCGCCCTTCAGCTTCATCTTTTCAAAAAGGATCTCTCCCAGCTGGCGGGGGGAATTGAGATTAAAGGGTTCTCCGGCCAGATCCGTGATCTCTTTTTCCAGCCCGGCGATGTGGGCGGAGAGCTTTTCGGTATAATCCGCCAGACGGTCGCCCTCGACCGCAAACCCCCGCTGCTCCATATCGGCCAGCACGACCGTCAGGGGAAATTCGATCTCAAACAACAGCTTCTCCTGCCCGTTTTCCCGGATCCGCGCCAAAAGAGCCGTGCAAAGCTCCGGCAGGGCGGCAACGCAGTCCTCGGGACTTTCGGCGGAGCGGCCGGTATATTCCTTCAACAAATGGGTCAGCTCATAAGAGTCCCCCGGATCGGCAACATAGGCCGCTACCATGCAGTCGAAATAAGGCGTTCCCTCGTAATCCATGCCGTAAAACGGCTTGGCGTCGTAGGTAAAAACGCTCTTTGCCCGCGGCAGCAGCGCGCCTCCGTCCTCCATCCGCACCACCGCTCCGTCCACATAGACATAATACGCGTCGGTGCGAATAAAATAAAGGCCGTTTTTTTCAACGTATTCCGCATAATCAGCAGCCTTTCCGCTGATATGGCGCGGTTTTTCGGTCTGCTGCGGTTCCTTTTGCAGAAAAAGCGGAATCAGGCTGTTCAGTTCCAGATCCTCCAGCAGCGCCTGCAGGACGGCGGCATCATAAGGCGCCGCCTTCAACTGCCCGGCGTCGAGAGAAAGGGGAACCTCCCGGCAGATCCGCGCCAGCTCATAGGAAAGCTGCGCGGAATCCCGGCCGCTCTCCAGCTTGCTCCGCAGCGCGGGGCGGATCTCCTCCAGATGGGCGTAAACGCCGTCCAGCGATCCATAGGTGCGGATCAGCTCAAGGGCGCCCTTTTCCCCGATCCCGGGAACGCCCTTGATATTATCGGAGGCGTCGCCCATGATCGCTTTGAGGTCGATCAGCTGGGCGGGAGAAAGGCCGTATTTTTCCTGAACAGCCGCCGCGTCGTAAATTTCCATTTCGCTGGCTCCCCCCCGCGTGACCGGCATCAGGATCCGCACGCCGGGATCGGCCAGCTGAAGATCGTCGCGATCTCCGGAAACGATATCGCACGCATAGCCATTCTCGCAGCAGAAACGGCTGACCGTACCGATGATGTCGTCCGCCTCATAACCCGCCTGTTCCAAAATCGCAACGTTCATGGCGCGCAGAACCGCCTTCAGCGGTTCCAGCTGCGCGGCCAGATCCTCCGGCATCCCCTTGCGCTGCGCCTTGTAGTCGGCATACATTTTATGACGAAAGGTCTTTTCCCGCAAATCAAACGCCACCGCCACCATATCCGGCTGCGAGAGCGCAAAATATTTATGATAAAGCTTTAAAAAGCCAAAGATCCCGTTGGTCGGCCGGCCGTCGCAGGTGGAAAGCGCCCGGATGGCATAATAGGCACGGTTGAGAATGGAATTTCCGTCGAAAATCAGCAGTTTCACAGTATTCTCCTCAAAGATCAATATTCCCCTCGGCGGCGGCTGGATCCAGCCCCTGCGCGTTCAAATAGTCCGCCAGATCCTCCGGCAGGGGGCAGCGGAAAAACAGCGGCTCTCCGCGCACCGGATGGATCAAAGAAAGGGTTTCGGAATGCAGCGCCTGCCGGCCCAAAGCCGGATCCTCCGCGCCATAGAGAAAATCGCCGGCGACCGGAGCGCCGAGATAGGCCATATGCACACGGATCTGATGGGTGCGCCCGGTTTCCAACCGGAGCCGCACCAGCGTGCAACGCTCATTCTGCGCCAGAACGCGGTAATGGGTCACCGCCCGATCCCCCCGGGGATCCACCTGCCGCGCCAACACCGATCCCGGCCTGCGGGCGATCGGCGCGTCGATCGTGCCGGAATTTTCCGGCAGAACGCCGTCCAGCACCGCCAGATAGGTGCGATTGATCCTCTTTTCCTTCAGCGCTTCGCCCATAACGCCGGCGCTATAGGCATTTTTCCCCAAAAGGATCAGTCCGCTGGTATCCTTATCCAGCCGATGCACCGGGCGAAAAACAAAATCCTTTTCCTTTTGCATCATATAGTATGCAACGCCGTTGGCCAGGGTATGGCCATGATTGCCCTGAGAAGGGTGAGTCGCCATCCGCGGCGGCTTATTCACCACCAGCAGATCCTCGTCTTCATACACAATCGAAAGGGGCATCTCCGCCGGAGGGATCCGATCCGGCTCCCTCTGCCGCTCCCGATTCCCGATCCGCACAGTCAGGCAATCGCCGGGGCGCAGCTGCTTTTGCACCGTCACCCGCTTTCTGCCGATTGTGATCCCGTAGGGGTTTTGCTTCAGCGCGGCAAGCACCCGGGAGGAATAGCCCCGTTCCTTCAAATAGGAGAGCACGGTGCGTCCCCGGTCTTTTTCTTCGATTTCATAAACGATCTTCCGATAATCCAAAATTGTCGCCCTCATCTGTATTATTTGTTTATTGTAGCACAAAATATAAAATTTTACAATCTTTATTTCAGCCGACAATCTTTGACACCATCTTTTTTTCCGCTCTGCTATACTAAGGGCATGGTAATCTATGTCGACATTTTATTTTTTACCAATTTCATGATGGACGCTTTTCTGCTGGCCACCACGGCTCTGATCGCCGGGCGGAGCGTTATTTCCTGGCGGATGCTGAGTGCGGCGGCGGTGGGAGCGGTCAGCGGATGTCTTCTTTTTTTTGCCGTTCTCCCCCTTCCGGTCATGATCCTGATCAAGCTGGCGATCCCGGCGGTTCTGCTGCTGATCGCCTTCCCCTTTGAACGGCTGTCGTCCTATGCCCGCACGGCGCTGATCTACCTTGCGGCGCATCTGCTGTTTGGCGGAGGGATGTTTGCGTTTTACGCCTTCACCGACGCCGGCAGTCGCATGCGCGCGGTCAACGGGATTTACTACATGGATCTTCCGCTCTGGCTGCTGTTGCTGCTTTCCTTCGGCTTCTACGGTCTGGCGCGCGTTTTTTTTCATCTGCTGGGGCGGCGCAAGGAAAAAAGCTTTCTGCACACGCTGACCGTAGACAGCAGAACGCTGCTGGCGCTGCTGGATACCGGAAATTCCCTCTACGATCCCATCACGCTTTTGCCGGTCATTCTTTGCCAATGGGACAGTCTGAATCTGCCGGAGGAAGTGCTCCGGGCGGTGGTACACCGGGATTCCGCCGCGCTGCCCGCCCTTTCCCGGAAATATCCGGCGCTGAAGCTGCGCCTTTTGCCCTATACCGACGCCACCGGCGCGCGTACCCTCATCTACGCGTTCCGGCCGAAGCAGCTCAAAATCGACGGACAGGAGCGCTCGGCTCTGATCGGCATCACGCTGCAGCCCCTCTCCCCCGACGGCCGGTTTCAGGCACTATTACATAGAGATTGGAGCAACTTATGAATATCATCCGTTATTATGTTCTTTATCACCCGGCTCTGGCAAAACTTTTAAAGAAGCTGGCGGGAAAAATCCACTACGCCAACGGCTACGTCACCCTGCCGCCGCCGCTCAAGCCGGAAGAGGAGCAGGCCTATATCCGCGCCCTGGATCAGGGCGAGCAATATGCGGTGCAGAAGCTGATCGAGCATAATCTCCGGCTGGTGGTCTATATCGCCAAGCGGTTTGAAAACACCGGGATCGCCGCCGACGACCTGATCTCCATCGGATCCATCGGCCTGATCAAAGCCATCAACACCTTCCGGTCCGATAAAAACATCAAGCTGGCCACCTACGCTTCCCGATGTATTGAAAACGAGATTTTGATGTATCTGCGAAAAAATCACGGCCAGAAAATCGAAGTTTCGCTGGATGAGCCTTTGAATATCGACTGGGACGGAAACGAGCTGCTGCTTTCCGATATTCTCGGCACGGATTCCGACAGCGTTTCCCGCAACCTGGAGGAAGACATCGAAAAGCAGATCCTCCATGCGGCGCTGGAAAAAATCTCCCTGCGGGAGCGGATGATCATGGAAATGCGTTTCGGCCTTGGCGGATATCGCGAGATGACGCAAAAAGAAGTGGCGGATGTTCTGGGGATCTCCCAATCCTATATCTCCCGGCTGGAGAAAAAGATCATCGCACGCCTGAAGCGGGAAATCGAAAAAAACATCTGACCGCCCGCCTTTGGAAAAAACTTCGTCTGCGCCAAAAAAGCCATTGACATTTTCAGAAACAGGTAGTATAATACTTTACATGACCCGGAGGTATAGCACAGCTGGTTAGAGCGCTTCGTTCACATCGAAGAGGTCGTAGGTTCGAATCCTACTATCTCCACCAGCGGCCGGCGCCGCAATGAAAATCGCGCACATTTATTGTGCGCGATTTTTGTTTTTTCCCCTGCCGGAGCGGCTGTATCAACAAGCGCATCCTCCGCTTATATTAAAATGTTTATGAATTATTTGCAGAAAAATTGACTTTTGATGCCGGATGCGGTATACTATGTCCATCAAATTTCAACAATATCCCGTTCGGAGGGTTCCTTCTTGATCGCTGTAAAAAATAAAATCAATAAAAAGAACCTGTTCGCCTGCCTGGCTCTGCTGGGCGGCAATCTCTTTCTTTTTTTAACGATATGGCTTTTAAGCAAATACGACCAGATCCATCTGGATCAGATTCTCTACCAGATGAAGTCCCCGGCCAGCGGCGCCCATA
Organism: uncultured Clostridia bacterium; assembly: GCA_944387895.1. Taxonomy (GTDB): domain Bacteria; phylum Bacillota; class Clostridia; order Oscillospirales; family QAKW01; genus QAKW01. The sequence goes on along the minus strand of CALXGQ010000029.1, from coordinate 71,368 downwards.
AGGATCTTCTGAGCAGCGCCTTTCTGCGGGTCGGCGTTTTCGGCTTCGCGCTGACCGCCGCCGAAATTCTTCTTTACCTGCTGCTCAGCGGTAAATGGCGGCAGAAAAAGCAGTCCAGCGTCCGCTACGCCGCATATTGCGCCGGAAAGCTGTGCCGTTTTTTCAAAAGATCCTCCTGGCCTTTTATTATTCTGACCCTTACGGCAGCAACCGTTCTCTTTGTTTCCCAGCTGCAGGTCTTCAGCTATATCGATACCAGCAGCACCGAATCGGATTTTATTCTTTTGAACTACGTCGACCCCGAATCGGCGGAGCTGACCTTTCCGGAGGAAAAACGGAATCTGGTTTATATCTTTCTGGAATCGATGGAATGCACCTATGCCGATCAGACCGCCGGCGGTTCCATCACCGATAATTTCATCCCGGAGCTTACGGCGCTGGCGGAAGAAAACGTTTCCTTTTCCCATACCGAAGGGCTGGGCGGCGCACGTTCCTATACCGGAACGACCTGGACAGCCGCTGCCATGGTCGCCCAGACTTCCGGGATCGTCGTTAAAGTCCCTCTTACCGCAGATACATACGGCGGCGAAGACGCTTATATCCCCGGCGTTGTTTCGCTCGGTGAAATTCTGGAGGATCAGGGCTATTCCCAGACCCTGCTTCTTGGCTCCGACGCCTCCTTCGCCGGGCGGGATTCCTATTTTATCGAGCACGGCAACTATACCATCGTGGATATCAATTCCCTGAAGGAAGAGGGCCGCCTCCCGGAGGACTACAACGAATGGTGGGGCTATGAAGATCAGAAGCTCTTCAGCATCGCCAAGGAGGAGCTGACCGCGCTTGCTGAAAGCGGCGCGCCCTTCAATTTCACCATGCTGACCGCCGATACCCACTTTCCGGACGGCTATCTCTGCCCCCTCTGCCAGAATCAGTATGAAGATCAGTACGCCAACGTGCTGGCCTGCTCTTCCCGGCAGGTTGCGGAATTTGTTGCCTGGATCCAGCAGCAGCCCTTCTATGAAAACACCACCATCGTGATTAGCGGCGACCATCTCACCATGGATCCCGATTTTCTTGCCGACATCGATGAAACCTACCAGCGCACCATCTATAACTGCTTCATCAACGCTCCGGTGGAGCCGGAAAACGAAACCAACCGTCAGTTCGGCACCTTTGATATGTTCCCCACGACGCTGGCGGCGCTGAACGTGGAGATCGAAGGCGATCGCCTCGGCCTTGGCACCAACCTCTTTTCCGCGCAGGAAACGCTGACGGAAACATACGGCTACGACGTCCTCAATGAGGAACTGCAAAAGAAATCGGTTTTCTACAACACAAAATTTCTCGGCATGGAATCCTCGGAAACCGCCGAACCATAATCCGCAAAAATCCATGAAAGCGCCGCTTTCATGGATTTTTCTTGACATTTTTCCCCATCGAAATTAAAATATAACTTATAGAAAACGGGATTAATCTGCAAAAATGTAGCCCTCCAAAGGGGCGGGCGTTTTTTCATCATTCCCGATCAAGTCAAGTAGGAGGGAACCCATGAAAATAAAAGCATTGAAAACAACTTTTTCCGAATTCAAGGATTTCATCATGCAGGGAAATATCATCGATATGGCGATCGGCGTCATTATCGGTAATTCCTTCAAATCCATCGTTTCATCTCTGGTGGACAACATGATCATGCCTCTGATCGGCCTGCTGCTGGGCGGCAAAAACTTTGGAGCCCTGAGCCTGACCATCAGGGACGCCGAAATCAAATACGGTCTTTTTATTCAGAATGTCGTCGACTTCCTGATCATCGCCGCCTGCCTGTTTGTTATGCTGAAGATTTACACCTATCTCTCCAAGCTGCGGAAAAATAAGGAAGAAGAGGAGGAGGAAAAAGCAGACCCGCCCCAAAAGAGCGAGGATATCCTGCTTCTGGAGGAGATCCGCGATCTTCTGAAGAAAAACGGAGGTTCGGAAAATGCCGAAAATTAAAGGGATCCATCATATTGCTTTAAAAAGCCGCGGCCTGCAGGAATTTGAAAAGCTGCTGCACTTTTACCGCGATCTTCTGGAAATGCCTGTGGTGCGGCGCTGGGGCGAAGGGCTGGATCAGGGCGTTATGCTGGATACCGGCGCCGGGATCCTGGAGCTTTTCCCAAACGCCGGGGATCAACCCGGGCAGGGCGCCCTGCGGCATATGGCGCTGGCTGTCGACGATGTGGACGGCTGCATCGCGGCGGTGCGGGCCGCCGGCTATGCCGTCACCATGGAACCGACCGACATCAATATCGGCGGCAATTATCCCGCCCGGATCGCCTTCTGCATCGGGCCGGTGGGCGAAGAAGTGGAATTTTTCTGCGAAAAATAAAATAACGCAAGGGCAGGCGCCGAAATCCATTCGGCGCCTGCCCTTTTTTGTTGATCTCATCGTATCTTGATCAGATCGAAACGCAAAAGCCAATCGAAAAATTTTATATCGCGGTGCTTTTCCAGAAAATAGAAAATCCCTTTGGTGATCCACCATGCCACCACGCCGGAAAAGGCGCCGATCAACAACGCCGCTAAGACGTCGGAAGGGTAATGGGCCATCAGGTAATTGCGCGAAACCGCCATCAAAACCACATAGATATAACCGAGGGGCATCCACCGCTTCCGCCAGGCAAGAACCAGCGCGGTGATCCCCGCCATCGCCGCCGTTACGTGGCCGGAGGGAAAGGAAAAACCTTCCTCCGCCGGCGCGCCGACGGCCTCGAACCACTGGGCGTAGAGCGCGCTTGCTTCAAAGGGGCGCGGACGCGCCACCCAGTCCTTGAGCAGAATATTGGTGATCAGCGCGCCGCAGCACACCGCGCCAAACAGGCAGACCCCCAGCTTGCGGGTCCTGGAAAAACACATCAGAACCGCCGCCAAAACAAACATCCAAAGCCCCTTTTCGCCAATCAGGGTAATCAGCTTCATCAGCGGGGTCAAAAAAGCGCCGGCCGCCTCTTCCAGCCGGTGCAACGCCTCCAGGATCCAGCCATCGTAGCCTCCGAAAGTTTCGTTGAGCCATTGAGCGGCCGCCGTCAGTTCCATATCGTTTCCTCCGTTTATTTATTGGTCTTATTATACAGGATATGCGGAAAAAAATCAACCCATTCAAAAAACCGCGTTTTCCGCTTTACAACGATTCCTTTTCCCGCTATAATAAATCTGGTATGCCGAAAAATCAAAAAACAGCCATACCAGATCGGAGAACGCTTTGCTGACCTATGATTTAAAAGCAAGGGGGAGCCAGCCCCTTTATCATTATCTTTACCGATGCATACGGCGGGACATTGAAAGCGGGCGTATTGCGACCGATGAGAAGCTGCCCTCCAAGCGGTCGCTGGCCGAGCATCTGGGGATCAGCGTCCTGACGGTGCAAAACGCCTACGGCCAGCTCATCAGCGAGGGCTACCTCTACAGCCGGGAGAAGAGCGGCTATTACGCCTGCAAGCTGGATCGGCGCGCGGCCGCCCCGTCCCCCCTTCCCCTTTCGGACTCCGGCGCAGAGCCTGCGCCCTGCCGCGTGGATTTTACCCGCAATTCCGTTTTATCGGATCGCTTTCCCTTTGCCTCCTACGCCAAAATCACCCGGGAGATCCTGAGTGAAAAAGACGAAAAGCTTTTCTCCCCCCTGCCGCGCAACGGTCTTTATGAGCTGCGGCGGGCGATTGCCGGGTTTCTGCTCCAGTATAAAGGCGTTGCCGTTGATCCGGAACAGATGGTGATCGGCGCCGGAACGGAATATCTCTATACGCTTCTGGTGCAGCTTCTGGGGCGCGAACCGGTTTACGCCGTGGAAGATCCGGGCTATCAGACCATCGGCAGAATCTATCACAGCATGGGCGTGCGGTGCGTACCCGTTCCGCTGGATCAGAAGGGGCTTTCCGTCGACGCGCTGGAACGGCAGGGCGGAGAGATCGCCCATGTTTCGCCGACCCACCATTTCCCCACCGGCCTCATCATGCCGGCGGATCGGCGCCGCCAGCTCCTGAGCTGGGCGGAAGCGCGGGCGGAGCGCTACATTATTGAGGACGACTACGACAGCGAATTTCGCTATGTGGGAAAACCCATCCCGCCCCTTTTGGAGCTGGATCAGGCGGGAAAGGTGATTTATATGAACACCTTTTCCAAAACCTTCTCCCCCTCCGTGCGCATCAGCTATATGATCCTTCCGCCCGGGCTGGCCGATCGTTTTCGGGAGAAGCTTGGTTTTTTATCCTGCACCGTTTCGGCGCTGGAACAGTTCGCCCTTGCCCGATTCCTGAGCACCGGGCTTTTTATCCGTCATCTCAACCGCTCGGTGCGGGGATACCGGCTGCGGCGAGACGCGGTGCGTCGCTGCTTCCAGGAGGCCTTCGGAAGCGGCGTGGATATCCTGGAAGCGGATTCCGGCCTCCATTTTATCGCCCGCTTCCGCTGCGATCTTTCCGACGCCGAAATCAAAAACCGATTCTGGGCGGCAGGGATCCGGATCAATTGCCTTTCTGAATATTATGTAAACAAGGAAAACGCGCCCCGGGGGCGGGTGATCGTCAATTATTCCGGCGTGGAGCCGGACGCTCTCAAAGAAGCGTTGCAGGACGTTTCTCTGAAATAAACAACAAAAACCGCTCTCGTCCCCTTCGCCTGAGAAAGCGAGGAGGACGAAAGCGGCTCTTATGCGGCATTGTCATTCGTGGCTATGCCGTTTTTTGTTCTCTGATTGAAGCGTGCCCGGGCATATTCTTCAGCCAGGGCAGCTACCCATTGCTTTTATCCCTTGTTTGCAGCAATTTCTCATTCATTTTCCTCACATTATACCGGCCTATGCCGAACTGTATCACCCATACCACCACAAAAATCAACACAAAAATGCCGAAATACATTAAAAATCCGACAATACTGTGCTCCATCCAATATGCGAAATAAGCAATGGGCAGCATGATGATTGAAATGATTGCAAAGTAAATTCCAGTCTGCTTTACGATTCCCCAATGATCGATTTCCCATATGACGGAGCTTGCCGCAAAGCCTGCGCCTAATATTCCGCAAAGAACGGTTTGCAAAATGACGGCGTTGATTTCATTTCCCATAATGGGGATGAGTTGCGGTACGCAAGGGGCGTAATATCCCTTTCCCCAACCGAGAGAAATCAGGATTGTAATCAAATAACCCATGGTAATTCCAAGTGGAACGCCCAAAAGACCGCGCGTAACTATTTTCTTTTTCATGATATTCACCTCATATTCCCAATATTTTTTTGAGTTTTGGAACATAGCGCCTGGATACATAGGTTGTTATCCCGTTTGATAATTTAACACAGATCGTGCCTGTGAAGCTCAAATCAAAATGGCGCACCTTTTTTAAGTTGATCATCTCCGAATTTGATATGCGAATGAATTGGTTCCCAGATAATCGCTTTTCCAATTCATATAATCTGAGCCGAAGGATATATTCCCCTTTATCGGTAACGGCAAAAACCTTTCCGGAATTGGCATAAAGCCGAATCAAATCTTCCTGCTCCAATATTTCAATCTTTTCATCTTTATAGCCGGAAAGGATTGGCGGCGTCTCTTCGGAGAGTCTTTTTACAATGTTGTTCACATCCTCTGTCACCGATGCGGTCCATATGATTATTTTAGGCTCAGGATAGGAAGGATCAATCTTAATTTCGACCTGCACGATCATCACCTCTTTCTTTTTCTTTACAATCCTATTATAAATAAAGCGTCGGGGCTTTTCAATCCATTTGCGATAGTTGGTCGATTTTAAAGCACAACTGGTCAAAAAGCGTTTCCATACCGCCCTTTTGATTACCATTTAAACGCAAAAAGGGACACTTCCCATAAGGAAGTGTCCCTTGCAGAACCGGTTTATTGGTTCTGCTTATTGCATTTCAGAGAGCTTTTTCAGATTCTCTCTCTTTTCCGTGGCGCTCTTTTCAGCGGCGGTGAAGAGAATCTCCGCTCTTTCGGGATTGCTCCGGCTCAGAGCGTTATAGCGCACCTCGTTCATAATGAAGTCGCGATAGTTCATCGTGGGCTCCTTGGAATCATAGGACAGCGGGTTCTTGCCCTCCTCTGCCAATGCAGGGTTATAGCGATACAGCTGCCAGTAGCCGGCCTGAACCGCCTTCTTCGCTTCTTCCATGGAGGTGCCCATGCCGCCCTTGATACCGTGGTTGATGCAGGGGGCGTAAGCGATGATCAGCGAGGGGCCATGATAGGCCTCGGCTTCGGCAAAAGCCTTGACGCACTGATTATAATCGGCGCCCATGGAAACCTGAGCCACATAGACATAGCCGTAGGAACGGGCGATTGCGCCCAGATCTTTTTTCTTCGTTACCTTACCGGCCGCGGCAAACTGCGCGATGGAGCCGGAAGGCGTTGCCTTGGAGGCCTGACCGCCGGTATTGGAATATACCTCCGTATCAAAGACCAGGATATTGACGTCCTCATTGGAAGCGATCACGTGATCCAAACCGCCGAATCCGATATCATAGGCCCATCCGTCGCCGCCCAGCAGCCAGACGGATTTTTTGGCGATAAAGTCCTTCTGCGCCAGAATGCTGGCGGCAGCGGCTTTGCCCTTTTCGCAGCAATCCACCTTCTCCAGCTCTGCTACCAGCTTGGCGGTTGCTTCGCTATTCAGCTTGGTATCCTGATAGGTGGCCTTCCACTCGTCGATGGCCGCCTTCAGGCTTTCGCTGGCGGTAAAGTTATAGAGCTCTTCGATCTCGGCGGTCACCTTGGCCCGCAGCTGGCTTGCGCCCAGATACATACCGTAGCCATGCTCGGCATTATCCTCAAAGAGGGAGTTCGCCCAGGCGGGGCCATGGCCGTTCTTATCCACGGTATAAGGCGTGGAGGGAGAAGAACCGCCCCAGATCGAGGAACAGCCGGTGGCGTTGGAAATATACATCCGATCGCCGAACAGCTGCGTCATCAGCTTGGCATAAGGCGTTTCGCCGCAGCCGGCGCAGGCGCCGGAGTACTCCAGAAGCGGAGTCTTGAACTGAGAACCCTTGACGGTTTCAACCTTGAAGGTTTCGTTGACTTCCGGCTTCACGGCAACATTCTTGTAGTTGTAATCAAAATATTTCTGCTGCTCCAGCTGAGAATCCAGCGAGCTCATAACAAGGGCTTTGTTCTTGGCCGGGCAAACGGCGGCGCAGCTGCCGCATCCGGTACAATCCAAAACGGAAACGCTCATGCTGAAGGTGAGATGATCCAGACCCTTGCCGATCATCTTCTTGGTCTTGATGCCCGCGGGAGCCTTTTCCAGTTCTTCGGCGCTCAGGGCAAAGGGACGGATCACCGCATGGGGGCAAACCAGAGAGCACTGGTTGCACTCGATGCAGTTTTCGGGGATCCACTGGGGAACATCCACGGCGATGCCGCGCTTCTCAAAGGCTGCGGCGCCCTGCACCATGTGGCCGTCCACATATTTCTCAAAGGCGGAAACGGGAAGCGCATCGCCCTTCTGGGCATTGATCGGGATCAGAATGTTCTCAACATATTCCTTCAGATCCGCTCTCTCGCAGCAAACGGTCGTGCTGGCGCTTTCATCCGCCGCATTCTTCCAGGAAGCGGGGATCTCCACCTTAATGGCGCTGTTGGCGCCGGCTTCGATGGCCTTATGGTTCATCTCGACAATATGCTGGCCCTTCTTGCCATAGGAAGCCGTGGCGGCGTCCTTCATATACTGAATAGCCTCTTCTTCGGGGATTACCTGGGCGATCTTAAAGAAGGCGGACTGCAAAACCGTATTGATCCGGCCGCCCAGACCGATCTCACGCCCGATCTTGATGCCGTCGATGATATAGAAATTGATATCGTTCTCAGCCAGATATTTCTTCACGGAAGCAGGCAGCTTCTCCTCCAGCTCGTCCACCGTCCAGGGGCAGTTCAGCAGGAAGGATCCGCCCTTCTTCACCTCGGAAACCATATCATATTTGCCGATATAGGAGGGGTTATGGCAGGCCACAAAATCCGCCTTGGAAATAAAGTAGGTGGATTTGATGGGCGTATCGCCGAACCGGAGGTGAGAGATGGTAACGCCGCCGGATTTTTTGGAATCGTAGGCAAAATAAGCCTGGGCATACTTATCGGTATGGTCGCCGATGATCTTGATGGAGTTCTTATTGGCGCCGACCGTACCATCGGAGCCAAGACCCCAGAATTTGCAGGAGATGGTTCCTTCGGGCGCCGTATGGATGTCCAGCGTTTCCAGAGAACGCTCGGTGACATCATCGACGATGCCGATGGTAAAGCCATTCTTCGACTCCTGCGCCTTCAGGTTCTCATAAACTGCGGCAATGCAGCCGGGCGTGGTGTCCTTGGAGCCCAGGCCATACCGGCCGCCCACCACCTTGACGTTTTTGAATGCGCTTTCCGCCAGCGCGGAGACCACGTCCAGATAAAGGGGCTCGCCCAGCGAACCCGGCTCCTTGGTGCGATCCAGAACCGCGATCTTCTGAACGGTCTTCGGCAGCACGGCCAGAAGGTGGCTGGTAGACCAGGGGCGATACAGCCGTACCTTGACCAGGCCGACCTTGGCGCCGTGGGCGTTGAGGTAATCGATGGTTTCCTCGATGGTATCGCAGACAGAGCCCATCGCCACGATAACATACTCCGCGTCAGCCGCGCCATAGTAGTTAAAGGGCTTGTAGTCCGTTCCGATCTTGGCGTTAACCTTATTCATATAATCTTCCACAACCGCGGGAAGAGCGTCGTAATACTTATTGCAGGCCTCCCGCGCCTGGAAGAACACGTCGGGATTCTGAGCCGATCCGCGCAGAACAGGATGCTCGGGATTCAGCGCGTTCTTGCGGAAGGCGTTTACCGCGTCCATATCCAGCATATCTCTCAGATCTTCATAGTCCCAGACCTCGATTTTCTGAATTTCATGAGAAGTGCGGAACCCATCGAAGAAATGCAGGAAGGGAACCTTGCCCTTGATGGCCGATAAATGGGCAACGGCGCCCAGATCCATAACCTCCTGGACATTGCTGGCGCAGAGCATTGCAAAGCCGGTCTGGCGGCAGGCCATAACGTCGGAATGGTCGCCGAAGATGGAAAGAGCATGAGAAGCCAGCGCACGGGCGGAGCAATGGATCACGCCCGGGAGCTGCTCGCCGGCGATTTTATACATATTCGGGATCATCAGCAAAAGACCCTGAGAAGCGGTATAGGTCGTCGTCAGCGCACCGGCGGCCAGAGAGCCGTGAACGGTACCGGCGGCGCCGGCCTCAGACTGCATCTCCACAACCTTTACCTTCTGGCCAAACAGATTGACCCGGCCTTCTGCCGACCATTTATCGGTCAGCTCCGCCATTACTGAGGACGGCGTGATGGGATAAATCCCCGCAACATCGGTAAACGCATAGGAAACATGCGCCGCCGCGTTGTTGCCGTCCATGGTTTTCATTTTTCTAGCCATATTGACCTCCTTGATATTCATTGAAATAATTAAATTCATTGATATTTTATCACGTAATATTTCACCTGTAAAGGGTGAAAAAAAGTTTTTTGCAGAAAAAATACAATAAATTTGCTTTTTATCGATCCAATTGATATAATGGAAAGGTCAAACAAAACGAAAGGGGAAAATTTCATGGTTTCCAGATTGCTTTCCTTCGGACTGCAGGGGATCGACGCCTTTCCGGTTACCGTTGAAGTGGATCTCAGCGGCGGTCTGCCGGCCTTTGATATTGTCGGTCTGCCGGATCCCTCTGTCAAGGAATCCCGGGAACGGGTGCGCAGCGCCCTTAAAAACGCAGGCTTCCGGTTCCCCGCCAGGCGGATCACCGTCAATCTGGCTCCGGCCGATATCCGCAAAGCCGGCCCGGTCTACGATCTGGCGATCCTGCTGGGGCTTTTGGTCTGCAACGGCGATCTGGCAGGCAGCTTTTCGGGCATGGGCATCATCGGCGAGCTTTCGCTGCTGGGCGAGGTGCGGCCGGTCAAAGGCGTGCTGCCCATGGCTATCAAGGCGCGGGAGCTGGGCTTCCGGGCGCTGATCATCCCGGCCGCCAACGCGCCGGAGGTTCAATGCCTGGACGGGCTGAAGCTCTATCCGGTCGGGCATCTGAAGGAGGCTGTTGAAATCCTCCAGAATCCGGAGGCGGCCATTCCCCTTCAGACCATTCCCTTCCAGCCGGAAAAACCGCAGGATTTTCAGGTGGATTTTTCCGACGTCAAGGGGCAGTTCATTCCCCGCCGGGCGATGGAGATCGCCGCAGCCGGCGGTCATAACGTCCTGATGGTCGGCCCGCCGGGTAGCGGAAAAAGTATGCTGGCCAGGCGGCTGCCCACCATTTTGCCGCCCCTTTCCTTTGAAGAGGCGCTGGAATGCTCCCAGATCTATTCGGTCGCCGGGATGCTCAAGCAGGATCTCTGCCGCAGCAGACCCTTCCGCACGCCGCACCATACCGCCACCTATGTTGCCCTCTGCGGCGGCGGTCAGCAGCTGATGCCGGGGGAACTTTCCATGGCGCACAACGGCGTTCTTTTCCTGGATGAGATGCCGGAATTTGCGCCTCAGGTTCTCGATTCCATGCGCGCGCCGCTGGAGGATAACGAAATCACCATCGCCCGCGCTACCGGGAGCGTCACCTATCCCTGCAACGTAATGCTGGTCTGCGCCATGAACCCCTGCAAATGCGGCTATCTGGGACATCCGACCCGGAAATGCAGCTGTTCCCCGGGAGAGATCGCCCGCTACCGTCACCGGATCTCCGGGCCGCTTCTGGATCGGATCGATCTTCAGGTGGAGGTTCCGGCCGTCACTTATGAGGAGCTGAGCGCAAAAGCCCCCGGCGAGCCCTCGGAACCGATCCGGGAACGCGTTCTGGCCGCGCGGGCACGTCAGGCAGAGCGCTACCGCAGCGAATCCATCACCAAAAACGCCGATCTCACTTCGCCAATGATCAAAAAATACTGCCCGCTCAGCCCGGATGCAGAAGAGCTGCTCCGGCAAAGCTTTGATAAAATGAACCTCTCCGCCCGGGGCTATCATCATATTTTGAAGGTGGCGCGCACCATTGCCGATCTTGCCGGATCCGATGGGATCGAAACCGCGCATGTCGCAGAAGCTCTGCGCTATCGGGCCGAAAGGGAAAACGAATCGAAGGATGCGCTTTTCACGCTCTGAATCAAAAGAACGCTCCCCCACGCTTTAAAAGACGTGGAGGAGCGTTGCTATTCATCTGATCATAATCAATCTCCATACGGAGGCCGATCTGTAAGCGGCGTATAGGTCGTGGGATCAATGACCAGCCAGGCATTGGGCAGGAAGCGCATTCCATCGGCGTCCGAGCCGCTGGGGTTGTTCATGACCCCGCCCTTCTCCGTATAATACAGCACCGTAGAGGAGCCGCCGTCCAGATTCGCCGCATTATAGGCGCCCTCCTCGATCAGAACCTCCTGGAGCTGCTTCATCGTGGCGCCGGCAGAGGTGATGGAGCGGCCGTCGATTACAACGAAAAGAACCGTTCCGTCCTGCCGCTGCCCGATCGCCGTCCGCGGCGCTATGCCCCAGCCGCCGTTGCCGAGAATCTCCGTCGCTTCTCCGTTGATGATCAGGAACGGATTAAATTCACAGGCGTCGCGCAGGTTCAGGCTTTCAATTTCATCAAGTCCGTAGGAACCGAGAACCAGAACATCGTCCTCGTTGAAGCCGATTACGTTCACCTGGGTTGCATAGGGTTCCGGATCCTGAACCATCACGCCGTCCACAACCACCATGCCGATCGCCCGGCCGCCGTTGCCCCAGCCGTTGGCGTCGCCGAAGCCGCCGGCGTTGATGCCGGCTATGGCGCCGTAGTCCTCGATCAGCCGCGGGATCTTCTGGCCTTTTGTGCCGAAATTCTCCGGGATCCCCAGCCGCACCCAGGACGGATTGGAGATCTCCATGACAAAGCCGTTATACCCGCTTCCGGATATTTTTTTCACGGTTATTTCGTTGGCGTTTTCATCGACCTCGATCGAGCCGGCGTCCGTGGTATCGGTGGGATCGATCACCCGGTTGCGGTTCATGACCTCCTGGATCGTTTCCTCCGAATAAAAGGTCGTGGCATAATACTGATGGGAAAGCGTCGTCATTGCCGAAGTGATCAACAGTTCCCGGAAATAATCCAGCGGCCCGTAGAGCAGAAACAGAACCGTTACCACCTCGACCGTCAGAGCAGATACCGTTGTTACCAGATACTTGCCCCACGGACGATGGCATAATGCAAGGAATCCTCTTTTGATTTTGCTGAGCAGACTCGGCTTTTTCAGTTTTCGCGCATGCTTCGCTGAATAGCGTTTACTCTTTCTCAAAATGATCACCTGTACTTTAATTTTTTAACTTCCTACAAATTATACTGTTTTATTCCCGTTCTGTCAATTAAAATAAAAATAATTTCATATTTCTTTAAAATTTTCCTTTACAAACCGAAAAAACTTTGATATAATAATGGGCGTCGTTGGGATATAGCCAAGCTGGTAAGGCAATGGATTCTGACTCCATCATTCCGCAGGTTCGAGTCCTGCTATCCCAGCCAACAACGCCGAACTCCATCTGTTTTGGGTTCGGCGTTATGTTTTTTTCGGCTCGGCCGCATTTTCGCCCTTAAACATTATGGCTCCGCGCCCGGTTCTATGATCTGCCGGGCTTCTCCCTCCGCAGCGCAAAAGAATTTTTTATTCCTTTCTTGCGTACTGCAGATTTTTTTGTTATACTGTATGTAACTATTGATTTCGGAGGCCCCGCCCATGATGCTCAGAACCAGAATCCTTCTTTTTTTCAACCGCTTTTTCAAAGCGCCGGTCCATCCCTTTAACCTGCAGAACGAAGGGATCATGACCTATGCGGAATGGCAGTATAAAAAAGGCGAGGATACGATCGCGCTCTATCTGAAAAAATATACGATCGAAGAGATGTTTCAGGGAAAAACCGTGCTGGACGTGGGATGCGGCGCAGCCGGAAAATCTCTCTACTACGCCTCCTGCGGCGCCAAAGAGGTCATCGGCGTAGATATCCTGGAAAAATACCGGGAAGAGGCCGAAGGGCTGGCCAAAAAGCTGAAGCTGAACGACCGCTTCCGCTTCATAGCCGCCGATGCCACCGCCCTCCCCCTGCCGGACAACAGCATCGATACCATCATCATGAACGATTCCATGGAGCACGTGGACAAGCCGGAAGCCATCATCGCCGAATCCCTCCGCGTTCTCAAGCCCGGCGGCCGGCTCTACGTCAATTTCCCGCCTTATAACCATCCTTTCGGCGCCCATCTGAAAGACGCCATCTACATTCCCTGGGTTCATCTGTTTTTCAGCGAAAAGGTGCAGATCGAAGCCTATAAATATCTGGTAAAGGACCTGCCCGACGGCGAAGAGCGGATCGCCTTCCGCATCTCAACCCGGCCGGACGGAACGGAATATTTTTCCTATCTCAATCATATTTCCTGCCGGCGCTTCAACCGCATCCTGAAAAAAATGGATCTGACGCCCGTTTACTACAGTCATGAACCGCTCCGCCCCTGCTTCCGGCCGCTGCGCAACCTGCCGCTCTTCCGGGAAACCCTTTTGAAAATGGTCGTCTGCGTTTTGGAAAAGAACGGTTCCTGACCGCTGCGGAGCCCCTCTCTGCTTTTTGCAACCAAAAACGCCGCCCCGATGGGCGGCGTTTTGTTATTTTCTCTCGGTAAGGGGAACATAGGGGCGTTCTTCCGAAACGCTCATATAGGCCGGACGAATGATCTTGCCGGCATTGATCAGACCCTCCAGACGGTGCGCGCTCCAGCCGGCGATACGGGATATCGCAAAAATCGGCGTATAAAGCTCCAGCGGAAGATCCAGCATACTGTAAACAAATCCGCTATAAAAATCGATGTTGGCGCTGACGCCTTTATAGATCCGCCGTTCCTCGGAGATGATCTTGGGCGCCAGCCGTTCCACCGCCGCATACAGCGCGTATTCCTCTTCCCTGCCCTTCTCTTTGGAAAGGCTCTCCACAAACTGCTTGAAGATCCCGGCCCGGGGATCGGAAAGCGAATACACCGCGTGCCCCATCCCGTAAATCAGCCCGGCGCGGTCAAAGGCCTCTTTATGCAGAAGCGCACGGAGATATTTCTCGATCTCCCCTTCGTCGGTCCAGTCGCGCAGCTTTTTCTTCATGTCCTCAAACATCTGCACCACCTTGATGTTGGCGCCGCCGTGCTTGGGACCTTTCAGCGAGCCGAGCGAAGCGGCGATCACCGAATAGGTATCCGTTCCGGAGGAGGAAACCACATGGGTCGTAAAGGTTGAGTTGTTTCCTCCGCCATGCTCCGCATGGAGCACCAGAGCCAGATCCAGAATCCGCGCCTCCAGCTGGGTATAGCTGCTATCCGGCCGGAGTATGCGCAGAATGTTTTCCGCCGTGGAAAGCTCCGGAAGGGGGTTATGAATGTAAAGACTCTTTCCATCATGATAATAGCTATAGGCCTGATAGCCATAGACCGAAAGCATCGGAAACAGCGCGATCAGCTCCAGGCACTGCCTCAGCACGTTTTCAATGCCGACATCATCCGCATACTCGTCATAGGAATAAAGGGTCAATACGCTGCGGGCCAGCGTATTCATCATATCGTGGCTGGGGGCTTTCATGATAATATCCCGGACAAAGCTGACCGGAAGCGTGCGGTACTGGGCAAGCAGGGCCTGAAAATCCTTCAGCGCGGCGGCCGTCGGCAGATCACCGAACAGCAGCAGATATACCGTTTCTTCAAAGCCAAAGCGTTTTTCCGACGTAAACCCCCCGACGATATCCTGGATATTGATGCCGCGGTAATAGAGCTCTCCTTCGCAGGGAATCCGCTCTCCGTTTTCTTCTTTATAAGACCGGATATCCGAAATCTCGGTCAACCCGGTAAGAACGCCCTTTCCGTTCAGGTCGCGCAGGCCGCGGTAAACCTGATGCTTTGTATACATCTCCTGGGGAATTGTGCTGCGGGCGACACAAAGGTCCGCCAAAGCCTGCAGCTGCGGCGTAATTTCGCTGAATTTCTTAAACATAAATATCTTCCTTTAATAATTATTATTTTATTTAGTATACCATAATTTTCATTTTTGTGCAAGATCATTCAATGAACGAATTATGAATATTTTATAAGATCAGAAACAAAAAATTCTTTTTTCTTGTATTTTCCCGGTCTTTTCGCTTTAATAGGCACAGAATAACAGCCGCCCGCTGCAATTCACACCTTTTTTCTAAGAAGGAGGAGGAAACCATGGACATTCTTCTTATTGCCGTCGTTATTCTGTTATACAGCTTTCAGACGCTTTTTCAGACCAGCTATACCAAAACCTATCCCGGAAAACCCGAGCATGCGGCTCCGGTATTCTGCGTTTTGGAAAGCCTCGCCATCGTTTTGGTGACCCTTTGCTTTACCGGCTTCCGCTTCCCCGTATCTCCGGAAACGCTGGTGATCGGCCTTCTAAATGCCGGCGCTCTTTTCGGCTACAACACCGCCCTGATGAAAGCCGGAACAACAGGCTCCTACGCCTTTATGAACGTCATGATGCTCTCCGGCGGCATCCTGATCCCGATGGTCTACCTCGTCTTTCTCGGCATTTACCCCTCCTGGTATCAGTATCTTGCCATTGCCGCCATGCTGGCAGCCTTTGTTCTGATGAATCTGGAGGATTTCAAGCTGAAGGATACCCCGGCAATCTACTACGTTATGTGCGTCCTCCTCTTTTGCTTCAACGGTTTATATGGAACCTTTATTAAAATGCAGGACGCCGTCCGGCGGGAAGAAAGCAAATCCATGATCATCATCACCTTCGGCATCATGGGACTGATCGCCTTTATCCGCCTGATCCTCCGCGAAAAAAAGGACAGCCTTTCCGCCTTCAAAATACGCGGAAAGAATCTGCTTTGGCTGATCCTCTGCATCATCAGCGCCGCCCTGGCCATCAATGTTCTGGTTCTGGTTGTTGCGCTGATGGAAAATACAGCCGTTCTTTACACCCTTGAAAACGGCGGCGTCCTGCTGCTTTCCGCCCTATACTCCATCTTTATTTTCAAGGAAAAACCATCGCCGCTGAAAATCGCCGGCATCCTGCTTGCCGCCGCCAGTATGATCGTTTTGAGCATCCCCCGGTAACCCGCCCTTCCCGCAGCCTGACACGCTGCGGGATTTTTTTGTTAAAATGAGAATAATTCTCAAATTTTTTCTTGACTCACTACATCATATTCGTTATAATGGGGTTATAATATGAGAATCTTTCTCAAATTGGAGGTGTTTTTCATGGCCGGATACCAAACCAAATCCAGAAATATGGTACTCAATTTTCTGGATCGGAACCCCGACGCAAGCTATACCGCCGAAGCCCTTGCAGAAGCCCTGCAAAAGGAGTGCGGCAGCGCCGCTCCGGGCAAAAGCACCGTTTACCGGCTGGTAAACCGTCTGGTTCAGGAAGAACGGATCCGCCGGTTTGAAACGGACGGCGCCCGCAGCGCCCAGTATCAGATCAACGGCTGCGGCTGTCATGACCATCTGCACTTGAAGTGCACCGATTGCGGAAAGCTCATTCATATGCAGGAGCATGATTCCGAGCTGCTGCTGCGCAAGGTTCTCAAAACCAGCGGCTTTGCCGTCGACGAACGGCAGACGGTGCTGTTCGGAAGATGCGAAAACTGCAATAACATTTTGAAAGGAACTGTTTAACCATGAAAAAAAGAGGACTTGGCATACTGTTGATTTTATTGATGCTTTTATCGTTTACCGGCTGTAATCAGCAGCAGGCGGAAACAGATAAACCGCAGATCATCTGCACGGTCTTTCCCCAGTACGACTGGGTGCGCAACGTCCTGGGCGACCATGAGGACGAATTTCAACTGAATCTGCTGATGGACAACGGAGCAGATCTCCATAATTATCAGGCTACGGTCACCGATCTTGTCGACATCAGCCAGTGCGATCTTTTCATTTATGTCGGCGGTGAATCCGACGACTGGGTAGAGGACGCGCTGGAGGATCCCACCAATGAAAACCGGAAAACGCTGGCGCTGATGGATCTGACCTCCCCCATTCCGATCGAGCATGACCGCGAAGAGGAAGAGAACAGCGAGGAAGAGCACGATCACAGCGCGGAAGAATACGATGAGCACGTTTGGCTTTCGCTCAAAAACGCCGACGCGGCGGTAGCAGAAATCGCCGATCTTTTATGCGAGATCGACCCGGACAACGCCGCGGATTATACCGCCAACGCCGCCAGCTACCGCGCTGAAATCCATGCTCTGGATACGGATTACCAAACCTGCGTGGATACCGCTGCGCGCACGACGGTCGTTTTTGCCGACCGCTTCCCCTTCGCCTATCTCGCCCGGGACTACGGCCTTACTTATTATGCCGCCTTTACCGGCTGCTCAGCGGAAACGGAAGCCAGCTTTTCCACAATCAGCATGCTTTCGGAAAAAGTGGATGAACTGAGCCTTCCGGTGGTCATGGTGATCGAAACCTCCGATCAGTCCATCGCGGAAACGGTCGTGGCAAACACCCAGGATCAGGATCAGGAAATCGTGGTAACCGATTCCATGCAGTCGGTTACGCAAAGCCGGATCGACGAGGGCACCACCTATCTCGGCATCATGGAAAGCAATCTCACCGCTTTTGAAAAAGCTCTGCACTAAAGGAGAAACGATATGGCACAATTGGTTTGCCGGGATCTCGCTCTCGGCTACGATGGAAAAACAGTAGCAGAGCATATCAGCTTTGAAGTCAGTAAAGGCAATTATCTCTGCATCGTCGGCGAAAACGGATCGGGGAAAAGCACCCTTGTCAAAACCCTTCTGCATCTGAAGCGCCCCCTTTCCGGATCGCTTGAATTCGGCGACGGTCTTGCCCAAAATAAAATCGGCTATCTGCCGCAGCAAACGATCGTGCAGCGGGATTTTCCCGCTTCGGTCAGGGAGGTCGTGCTTTCCGGCTGTCTGAACCGCGGCGGGTTCCGCCCGTTCTACAACAAAGCGGAAAAAGCGCTGGCGGCGGAAGCAATGGAAAAAATGGGGATCACCGCCCTGGCCGGGCGCTGCTACCGGGAGCTTTCCGGCGGCCAGCAGCAGCGAGTTCTTTTGGCGCGGGCGCTCTGCGCGACCCGGGAACTTTTGCTGCTGGACGAACCCGTTGCCGGGCTGGATCCCAAAGTGACCAAGGAAATGTATGAGCTGATCAAACAGCTGAACCAGGAGGGGATCACCATCATTATGGTTTCCCATGATGTTGGCGCAGCCATCCGGTATGCCAGCCATATCCTCCATGTCAGCAGAGAACCGCTCTTTTTCGGAACAACGGAAGAATATGTTAAAACGCCGGCCGGCGCCGCCTTTGCCGCCCTGGGAGGTGAACAGCTTTGATCAATCAGATTCTTTATTTCTTTTCCTTTCCAAACGTGCAGTATGCGCTGATCGTGGGGATCCTCATCGCTCTTTGCTCCTCTCTGCTGGGCGTCACCCTGGTACTCAAGCGTTTTTCCTTTATCGGCGACGGTCTTTCCCACGTTGCCTTCGGCGCCCTTGCCATTGCCATGGTGCTCAAGCTTACCAACACCATGATCATCGTTTTACCCGTTACGGTGTTAACGGCGATTCTCCTGCTGCGCAGCGGGCAGAATACAAAAATCAAAGGCGACGCCTCCCTGGCCATGATCTCCGTAGGCTCGCTGGCGCTGGGCTATCTGATTATCAATCTTTTTGCAAAATCCGCCAATATCTCCGGAGACGTATGCAGCACCCTTTTCGGCTCCACCTCGATCCTGACTCTCAAGTCCACCGACGTTTGGATCTGCGGGATCATGTCGATTCTGGTCATCGTGTTATTTCTGGTCTTCTACCGCCAGATTTTTGCCGTTACCTTCGATGAAAACTTTGCTGCCGCAACCGGCGTGAGGGCCAATCTCTATAACCTGCTGATCGCCGTTATCACCGCCATCGTCATCGTGGTGGCAATGAATCTGGTGGGTTCCCTGCTGATCTCCGCGCTGGTCATCTTTCCCGCCCTCTCCGCCATGCGGATCTTTAAAAACTTCAAATCGGTCATTCTTTGCTCTGCAATCATCTCAACCGTCGCCGCCTTTCTGGGCATCGTTCTTTCCATTCCCGGGCAGGGCGCGCCGGTCGGTTCGTCGATCGTTGCGGTCAACATCGTCTTTTTCCTTATTTTCAGCCTGATCGGGCGTATTTTAGGAGGTAAATCATGAAACGGCTTTCCATCTGCTTACTGATGATCGTTTTTTCCCTCACCTGCCTGGCCGGATGCGGCGGCGGAGGCGCTGAAGGCGACTTTATCAATCTCGCTTCCGGCGATACGCTCAGCCCTCTGGCGGCCTATACCATGGCCTACAACATTGCCCAAAACCCCACCGATTATAACGGAAAATCGGTGGAGGCCGAAGGGAATCTGATCTATAATGATCTGAGCAGCACCGGCTATTATATCGAGATCGCAGACGCCACCGGCTGCTGTTTTCAGAATCTGGAGGTGAACATTCCGGAGGAGCTGGGGATCCCGGAGGATTCTTCCCTGATTCATGTCACCGGCGTTTTCACCGTTTTCACAACGGAGAGCGGAGCAGAATCCATCCGCATCGACGTGGAAACCATTGAAGATCTGGATTATCTGTTTGAATAAAGATCGGCTCAGGGACGGCCTCATCAAACAACATAAGATCATGAAACGGCGCAGCTGAAGCTGCGCCGTTTCTTTCTTTTGCAATCTATGGTTTGGCTGCCGATCCTGTTTTAGGCGGGTTTGGATTTATTGACTTTGCCTATCCAGATCATTGCGCAGGATCCGCCAGAGCGTCGCGGTCAGGGGAACCGCCAGCAGCATGCCGCCGATTCCCAGCACGCCGCCGCCCACCGTGATTGCCGCCAGGACCCAAAGCGCAGGCAAACCGATGGAATTTCCAACCACCCGGGGATAAATCAGATTTCCCTCGATCTGCTGCAAAACGATCAAAAAGACCACAAAGATGATCGCTTTGACCGGCGAAACGGTCAGAATCATAAAAGCGCCGATGCAGCCGCCGATATAGGCGCCCGCCACAGGGATCAGCGCGGTAAAGGCGATCAGCGCTCCGATCATCGTGGCATAGGGCAGGCGGAGGAGCCACATCCCCAAAACGCACAGCCCGCCCAGAATCGCGGCCTCCGTGCACTGCCCGACGATATAACGGCGGAAGCAATCGTCCAGAATCTCCGCAAAATAATGGATCTTTGCGCAAACCGGTTCTTTCAGATACCGGGTCATAACCCGGTTGACCTGCCGGCTGAGCCGATCCTTGCCGAGGAGCAGATAGATGGCGAAAATCAGCGCCAGGAAGGTGCTGACAACGCCGGAAAAGACCGCCGTCACCGTGGAGATCAGCACGTTCATGACGTTGCCGACGCCGGCGGAGAGAATCCCGGCCAGATCCCCGATTTTGGATTGCCAGTCGATGGATTTGAGCGCGGAGATGATATCCTCCGGCATGAACTCCAGCCGATCCAGCCACGCGATCAGCTCGGCGATAACCCCGGGCGCCTCCGCCACGATCAGGCTGACGCAGGATATCAACTGGGGCAGAACCAGACCGATCACCAAAGCAATGATCGCACACAGCGTAATCAGCGCCAAAATCAGGCATACGCCCCGCCGGGACCGGATCAGCGCCCGCTTTTCCGTATGGGGGAACCAGTGCCGCTCATAAAACGCCATCAGAATGTTGATGACATAGGCAATGATGCCGCCCAAAAGAAGCGGGAAGGCAGCGCCGGCCACGGTGGAAATAAAGCCGGAAACCGCCGGCCAGTAGTAGATGCAAAGATAGAGCAGAAAAATTCCTCCGCCTATTTTCAAAAGGGTTTTACGATCTGTTTTAATCAAGCCTTTCCTTCCTTTCTCAATGAGTTTTTCGATATTCTCGCGGCGTCATGCCGCGCCTTTTGCGAAAAACAGCTGAAAAATAATGTTCGTCGGAAAACCGAAGCTTCTGCGCGATTTCACGAACCAGCAGGCTGCTCTGGGTCAGTAAAATACAGGCCCGCTCCATCTTTTTCTCCAAAATATATGCAGAGGGCGTGCAGCCGTAGGCCGTGCGGAAGATCCGAACCATCTGGGAAGACGAATGAAAAATCAGATTCGCCAGCTCTTCCGTGGTGATCTTTTTTTCAATATGCTCGTCGATATATCTTTTTAAAACCAGCGCCTTGCCCGGGCTCTCCTTCGGCGCGTCGGGCAATCGGCCGGCCAGCGCCCGGATCAGGCGGTGAAATTCATCCGCGCCCTCGTTGAGAATATCCAACACCCGGATCCCTTCCCTGCCGATCACCCGGTAAAAACGCATAAACTCTTCCTTCATGCCGGCTCCGGGCAGATGCCAGTGCCCCGCCAGCCCGTAGATCTCCACCAGACTGTCTACCAGCGATCCGGAAAGATTGAACCAGATCTTTTCAAAGGGGCAGGCGGCGTCGCTGAAATATTCATGCCGGTGCCAGGCGGGCAGGATATAAACATCCCCGGCCTGAACGGAAAAGCGCTCCTGATCGATCACAATGGTGCCGCGCCCCGCCAGCACCGCCTCAAAGACCCAGAGATCCGTTTTCTCCCGCTTGACATAATAACTGCTGTCCGGATATGTGATCCCCGCAAGCTGGATATTGAAGATCCGGCTTTCCTGCACCGGAAGACGCAATATTTTTTCCCGCACAAAAGCCCCACCTTTCTCTGGACGCCGAAAAAACGCCGTCCCACTCCGCCGCGCAGGCGGCCGCATTTTGCGGCAGAGCCCCTCCCGCTCTGCGCCCGTATCCATTCTTTTTTGTTATTATATCACACAATTATAGCATTGGCAAAGAAAAATTCCATATTTACAAAATCGCTGTTTTATGTTAAAATATAGGTGTAAAAAAATGAAAGGAGTATTCCTATGTCATTGCCTGTTATTACAATCGGACGTTCTTTCGGATCGGGCGGAAGAATCATCGGAGAAAAGGTCGCAACCCTTCTCAATATCCCCTTTTACGATAAACAGCTGGTTCAGATCACGGCGGAAAAGAGCGGTTTTCATGAAGCCGTTGTGGAGCAGATGCAAAAGAAAAAGCCCACCAGCCTCCTTTATACCCTTTCCGGCACGGGAATGGAATTTCCGCTTCAGGATCAGGTCTATTTTGCTCAGTCGGCCGTTATCTGCGAGCTGGCAGACAAAGGCCCCTGCGTTATCGTCGGCCGGTGTGCCGACAGCGTTTTGGAAAACTACGCCCGGATCATGAAGGTTTTCATTTACGCCCCGCTGGAGCAGCGGATCCAACGCGCCGAAAAGGAATACCACGTGGATACCCGCGATTTCAAGGATTATGTAAAGAAAACCGATAAAAAGCGCAAGGGCTACTACGACTATTTTACCCACCGTGTTTGGGGCAAAAAGGAAAACTACCATCTTTGCCTGGACAGCTCCATCGGCTTGGATCTTGCGGCCGATCTGATCGCCCGGGCGGCGCGGGAATTTCCGCAGGGATAGATATCACCAAAAATTTGCGTTTTTCATCATAAAAATCAGAAAAGATGCAGCTTGACAAACCTGCTGCGCTCTGCTATAATCTATTCAAATCATGATGAGCAAAGGCGTTCATCTCCAGAAGCAATGCGATGGAGATGTGCGCCTTTTTATTTTATGCCGCGGGATTTTGCGGCGTATGAAAGGGGTTCTACTATGCAAGGATTATATGAAAGCCGGTTTGAACATGACGCCTGCGGCATCGGCGCGATCGTCAGCATCCGCGGAGAACAGACCCATAAAATTGTGGATATGGCTCTTCAGGTTGTGGAAAAGCTGGAGCACCGAGCCGGAAAGGACGCGGACGGCAAAACCGGCGACGGCGTGGGGATTCTCACCCAGATCCCGCACCGCTTCTTTTCCGAAACCGTGCCGAACCTCGGCTCCGCCCGGGACTACGGCGTGGGGATGTTTTTCTTCCCCGCAGATACCCTCAAGCGGCGGCAGGCGCAGAAGATGTTTGAGGTGATCGCCGGTAAAGAAGGCGTTCCCTTTCTTTCCTGGCGGGAGGTGCCGGTCGATAGCTCCATTCTGGGCAAAAAGGCGCTGGACTGCCAGCCCTGCATCATGCAGTGCTTTCTGAAGCGCCCCGAAAATATCGCCCGCGGCGCGGCCTTCGACCGCAAGCTCTACTGTATCCGCCGCGTTTTTGAGCAGAGCAGCGTCAATACCTATGTCTGCTCCCTCTCCTCCCGCACCATCGTCTATAAGGGGATGTTTCTGGTGGATCAGCTCCGCAAGTTCTATCTAGATCTGGAAAATCCCGCCTATGAAAGCGCCATCGCGCTGGTTCATTCCCGTTTTTCCACCAATACCAATCCCAGCTGGGAACGGGCGCATCCCAACCGGCTGATTCTTCATAACGGCGAGATCAATACCATCCGCGGCAATGCCGACCGGATGCTGGCCCGGGAGGAAACCATGGAGAGCCAGCTGCTCCGGCAGGATATGGCGAAGATTCTTCCTGTTATCAACGGCGAGGGCAGCGATTCCGCCATGCTGGACAACACGCTGGAGTTTCTGGTCATGAACGGGCTGCCCATGCCCCTTGCGTTGATGATCGCCATTCCCGAACCATGGCGCAACAATAAGGCCATGAGCCAGTCGAAGCGTGATTTTTACCATTATTATTCCACCATGATGGAGCCCTGGGACGGCCCGGCGGCAATCCTCTGCTCCGACGGCGACACCACCGCCGCCGTTCTGGATCGCAACGGCCTGCGCCCCGCGCGCTATTATATCACCGACGGCGATTTGCTGATCCTGGCCTCCGAGGTGGGGGTTTTGGACATCGCGCCGGAGCATATCCTCCAAAAGAGCAGGCTGGAACCAGGCAAAATGCTGCTGGTGGATACGGTGCAGAAGCGCCTGATCTCCGATGAGGAATGCAAGGAATTTTACGCCGCCCAAAAGCCCTACGGCGAATGGCTGGATCAGAATCTGGTGCAGCTCCACGATCTTTCCATGCCCAATCAGCGGCCTGAAAAATATGATCAGCAGACCCGCGATCGGCTCTATAAAGCCTTTGGCTATACCTATGAGGACATCAAAAACGTCCTGATCCCGCTGGCGCGGCTGGGGGGCGAGCCCACCGCCGCCATGGGGGTGGATATCCCGCTTGCCGTCCTTTCGGAAAAGCATCAGCCCCTTTTCAATTATTTCAAGCAGCTTTTTGCTCAGGTCACCAATCCCCCTATCGACGCAATCCGGGAGGAGGTTGTGACCGATACCCACGTTTACGTTGGATCCGATGGCAATCTGCTGGAAGAAAAGGCGGAAAACTGCAATGTTCTGGAGATCCGCAATCCCATTCTGACAACCCAGGATCTGATGAAGATCCGCGCCGTGCAGCGCCCCGGATTCCGGGTTGAAACCGTTTCCCTCCTCTATTATAAAAACACACCGCTGGATCGCGCGGTGGAGCAGCTTTTTGTCCGCTGCGACCGGGCATGGGGAAACGGCGCCAATATCCTCATCCTCTCCGACCGCGGGGTGGATGAGAACCATGTGGCCATCCCCTCTCTGCTGGCTGTTTCCGCCATGGAGCAGCATCTGGTTCAAACCAAGCGCCGCACCGCCGTTTCCATCATTCTGGAAAGCGGCGAACCCCGCGACGTTCATCACTTCGCAACGCTGCTGGGCTATGGCGCGCGGGCCATCAACCCCTATCTTGCGCAGGAATGTATCGAAGAGCTGATCGAGCGCGGAATGCTGGACAAGGACGTGCAGGCGGCGATAAACGACTATAACGAAGCCATTCTTCACGGGATTGTGAAGATCGCCTCCAAAATGGGGATCTCCACCCTGCAATCCTACCAGTCCTCTCAGATTTTCGAGGCGGTCGGCATCAAAAAGGACGTGATCGACCGCTATTTTACCAACACCGTCAGCAGAATCGGCGGGATCGGTCTGGAGGAAATCAACGAGGGCGTTGAATGGCGCCATAATCACGCCTTTGATCCGCTGGGTCTGGGGGTAGACACCACGCTGGACAGCTTTGGTGCCCATAAGCTGCGCACCGGCAGGGAAGCTGAGGATCATATGTATAACCCCGAAACCATCATCGCCCTGCAGGAGGCCACAAGAAACGGCGATTACCGCCGCTTCAAGGAATATTCCGCTCTGGTAGACGCCGAGGATAAGCCCCACACCCTGCGCGGCCTGATGCAGTTCCGCTTTGCCAAGGACGGCGGGGTGCCGCTGGAGGAGGTGGAGCCGGCTTCAGAGATCGTCAAGCGGTTCAAAACCGGCGCCATGTCCTATGGCTCCATTTCGGAAGAGGCTCACGAGTGCATGGCGGTGGCCATGAACCGGCTGGGCGGAAAATCCAATTCCGGCGAAGGCGGAGAGCGCCCTGACCGGCTCGGAACCGAGCGGGGAAGCGCCATAAAGCAGGTGGCGAGCGGACGCTTCGGCGTTACCAGCGAATATCTTGTCAGCGCCGAGGAAATCCAGATCAAAATGGCGCAGGGCGCCAAGCCCGGCGAAGGCGGGCATCTTCCCGGCAAAAAGGTATACCCCTGGATCGCCAAGACCCGCTATTCCACGCCCGGCGTTTCCCTAATCTCTCCCCCGCCCCACCATGATATTTATTCCATCGAGGATCTGGCGCAGTTGATATACGATCTGAAAAACGCCAATCCCCGGGCGCGGATCTCGGTGAAGCTGGTTTCGGAGGCCGGGGTTGGTACCGTCGCGGCAGGCGTGGCCAAGGCGGGGGCGCAGGTCGTTCTGATTTCCGGCTACGACGGCGGAACCGGCGCCGCGCCCATGAGCTCAATCTTCGGAGCGGGGCTGCCCTGGGAGCTGGGTCTTTCGGAGGCGCACCAGACGCTGATCCAAAACGGCCTGCGCAGCCGGGTGCGTCTGGAAACCGACGGCAAGCTGATGACCGGGCGCGACGTTGCCATTGCGGCGCTGCTGGGCGCCGATGAATTTGGCTTTGCCACCGCCCCTCTGGTTACAATGGGCTGCGTTATGATGCGGGTATGCAATCTGGACACCTGCCCGGTGGGCATCGCCACCCAAAATCCGGAGCTGCGCAAGCGGTTCCGGGGGAAGCCCGAATATGTGGAAAACTTCATGCTGTATATCGCGGAAGAGCTGCGGGAGCTGATGGCAAAGCTGGGGTTCCGCAAGCTGGACGACATGGTCGGCCGCGCCGATCTGCTTGAGCCGCGGGAAAACCGAACGACCCACCGGGCCGAATCGGTCGATCTTTCCCGGATCCTTTTCTACGATGATGCGGTTCCCGCGGAGGAGCGGCATTTCAATCCGGAAAAGGTCTATGATTTCAAGCTGGAGGAAACGGCGGACGAAAGAATCCTGCTGCCGCGCTTCAAGGCGGCTCTGGATCAGCAGCAGCCCGCCAGCCTATCCCTCTCCCTTTCCAGCACCAACCGCACCTTCGGCACCATTCTGGGCGCGGCCATTACCGAAAAATACCGCGGCGGCCTGCCCGCCGATACGCTGACGGTGGAATGCAAAGGCGGCGGCGGGCAGTCCTTCGGCGCCTTTATCCCCCGCGGCCTGACCCTGCGCCTTCTCGGGGACAGCAACGATTACTTCGGAAAGGGTCTTTCCGGCGGCAAGCTGATCGTCGCCCCGCCGGAGGGCAGCGTTTTCGATCCCCATGAAAACATCATCATCGGCAACGTCGCCCTTTACGGCGCCACCTCCGGCGAGGCCTATATCAGCGGCATCGCCGGGGAACGGTTCGCCGTCCGCAATTCCGGCGCTCACGCGGTCGTTGAAGGAGTCGGCGACCATGGCTGTGAATACATGACCGGCGGCCGCGTTGTCGTTCTCGGGCCGGTCGGGAAGAATTTTGCCGCAGGAATGAGCGGCGGCATCGCCTATGTGCTGGACGAGGGGCATACCCTTTATCTCCACCTGAATAAGGAGCTGGTTTCCATGACCGGCATTGAAAGCAAGCACGACGCCGAAGAGCTGCGGCAAATGATCGAAGCCCACCGCAAGGCGACCGGATCGAAGATCGCAGAGAAAATCCTCGGGGATTTCGACCGCTATCTGCCCTGCTTCAAGAAGATCATCCCCAACGATTATAACCGTATGCTCTCGGCCATCAGCAAAATGGAGGAGCAGGGGCTCTCCCGGGAGCAGGCGGAGCTGGAAGCCTTTTTAGATTTACAGTAAGGAGTGAACACCATGGGAAAACCAACCGGATTTTTAGAATATCAGCGTGTAAACAACCCGGCTTCCGATCCGAAGGAGCGCATCCGCAGCTTCAATGAATTTCACCCGGCTCTGGATCCGCAGCAGCGCCGTCAGCAAGGCGCGCGGTGCATGAACTGCGGCGTGCCCTTCTGCCAGTCGGCCATGAAGCTGGGGGGAAGCGTCAGCGGCTGCCCGCTCCACAATCTGATCCCCGAATGGAACGACGAGATCTTCAACGGGAACTGGGATCATGCGCTGGCACGTCTGCTGAAAACCAATAATTTTCCTGAATTTACCGGCCGGGTCTGCCCCGCCCTCTGCGAAGCCGCCTGCACCTGCGGCATGAACGGCGACCCGATAACGGTGCGGGAAAACGAGCTTGCCATCATCGAATCGGGCTATGAACGCGCCGTTATCCGGCCGCGTCCGCCGGCTGTGCGGACCGATAAACGGGTGGCGGTGATCGGCTCCGGCCCCGCCGGGCTGGCTGTTGCCGATCAACTGAACCGCCGCGGCCATCAGGTGACGGTCTATGAAAAAGAAGATCGGCCCGGCGGTCTGCTGATGTATGGCATTCCGAATATGAAGCTGGATAAAACGATCGTGGAGCGGCGGATCCGCCTGATGGAGGCGGAAGGCGTTCGTTTCATCACCAACACCGAAGCCGGCGTCGACGTTTCCGCCGAGGAGCTGCAAAAAAGCTACGACGCCATCGTCCTTTGCGTTGGCGCGGGCAAGCCGCGGGATCTGGCGCTTCCCGGCCGGGATGCCGAGGGGGTCTATTTCGCGGTGGACTATCTCAAATGCGCCACAAAGGCGCTTCTGGATCATATTCCCGCCGCCATCAACGCCAAAGGCAAGCGGGTCGTCGTGGTCGGCGGGGGCGACACGGGCAACGACTGCGTTGGCACCGCCCTGCGCCAGGGCTGCAAATCCTTGATCCAGCTGGAGATGATGCCCCGCCCGCCCCTTGAGCGCCGGGCAGATAATCCCTGGCCCCAATGGCCGCGGGTGCTGAAAACCGATTACGGCCAGCAGGAGGCGGCCGCGGTATTTGGCAAGGATCCCCGCATCTTTGAAACCACCGTAACGGAATTGATCAAAGACGAAAAAGGGCGGCTGAAGGGCATAAAAACCGTTCGGCTGCAAGGGGAGCCCCAGAAAGACGGCAGAATGAAAATGGTTCCCCTGCCCGGCAGCGAAAAGCAGATCGGATGCGACCTGCTTCTGATTGCGGCCGGATTTCTCGGACCGGAGGAGAAAATCCCTTCCGCATTTTGCCTGAAAACCGACCCACGCTCCAATATCGCCGCCGATCCCGCCTACTGCGCCGGAAAGAAAATCTTTGCGGCCGGGGACTGCCGGCGCGGGCAGTCGATGGTCGTTTGGGCGATCGCCGAAGGGCGCGCCGCCGCCAAGGAAGTGGATCGCTTCCTGATGGGCTATACCAATATGATCTGATCTATAGCAAACGGCCGCAGGCTTTTTCGCCTGCGGCCGTTATGATTTTAACAGAAACCCATCAATATTTGAAATATTGATAATAATTACATTCCAGCATCCCGTTATAGAGCTTGCGGCGCTTATCCGCCGGGCGCCCAAAGATACGTTCAAATTCCTGATCCGGGGCGATGATATAATAGCGCCAGCCGGGCTTTTTCAAAAAGACCCGCCCCATCTCCTGATAAAGGGCTCTCGCCTGCTCCTGATCCAGCAGCCGCTCGCCATAAGGCGGGTTGGTGATCACCATGCCCCGGGGCGTTTCCGGCGCAAAAGACCGGATGTCCGCCGTGAAGAACTGCAGGCAGTCGGAAACGCCGGCGCGCTTGGCATTATCGGCGGAGATCCCAGCCATCTTCGGATCGATATCCGAGCCGACGCCCCGAAAGGGGATTCCGGGCGTCGCCGCCCTGCGGGCGGCGCTGCGGCGCTCCTGCCATAACGCTCGCGGAAAAGCGGGCCAGTTTTCGGCGGCAAAGCCGCGATTCAGGCCGGGCGCCATGTTCCGGGTCAGCATCGCCCCTTCAATCAGCAGCGTTCCGCTGCCGCAAAAGGGGTCGTACAAAACCGTATCGGGATACGGCCGGGCGATCATGCAGAGGGCGGCGCCCAGCGTTTCCCGGATCGGCGCCGGCTGCGCCGCCGGGCGGTATCCCCGCTTATGGAGCGCCTGACCCGAGGTATCCAGCATCAAGGTCGCCCGGTCTTTGAAAATAGAGAATCGGATCCCAAAGAGGGCGCCCTCCTCCCCAAAGATTTCCCGCCCGTAGACCTTGCCCAAGCGGCGGACAACGGCTTTCTTGATGATCGATTGACAATCCGGAACGCTATGGAGGCGGGAATTGAGGGCATGACCCTTGACGGGGAACCGGCCGTTTTCCGGGATCCATTGCTCCCAGGGCAGCGCGCAGGTCTGATCAAACAGCTCTTCAAAGCTCCGCGCCGTAAATTCCCCCAGCACCAGCTCAACGCGCTGACCGGTGCGGAGCCAGAGATTGGCGTCGACCACCGTTTCCCGCGTGCCGGTGAAATACACTCTGCCGTTCTCAGCCCGGACGTCGGCGGCGCCGATTTTTTTCAGTTCCTGCGCCACCAGCGCCTCCAGCCCAAAAAGACAGGGCACGCAACATTTGATCTGCTCCATAATTTTCCTCCTGATTGCATGGATTTCCCTATTTCGGACGCCTGCCGAAAGGAAATCCCTTTTGTTTTTTGAAAATCCGCATAAAAACTGCCTGCCGCGCCGCAGGGCGCTCAACAGGCAGTTTCCCTGATAAAATCCTATTTAAAGACCCGGGCGGCTTCCACCGCTTTTTTCCAGCGAGCCATCAGAGCCGCCGCCTCATCTGCGCCGATGGCGGGCGTCCAGCGCTGAAGGATCTGCAATTTTGCCGCCAATTCCCCGGCGTCCCGGAAAAAGCCGGCGGAAAGCCCGGCGAGAAAAGCCGCGCCCAGCGCGGTTGTTTCGCTGATCAGCGGACGGCAGACCTCCGCCTGCAGAATATCCGCCTGAAACTGCATCAAAACGGGATTGGCCGTTGCGCCGCCGTCCACCCGAAGGAGCCGGACGGGTGTGCCCAGAGCCTGCTCCATCGTCTTTAACACGTCGGCCGTCTGATAGGCGATCGATTCCAGGCAGGCGCGGATCAAATGGTTGCGGTTGGTTCCGCGGGTCATGCCAAGCACCGCGCCGCGGACATCGCTATCCCAATAAGGCGCACCGAGCCCGGTAAAGGCCGGCACCACCATCACGCCGCCGCTATCCTTTACTTTGGAAGCAAAATAAGCGCTGTCGGCCGAATCGTTGATCAGCTTCATTTCATCCCGCAGCCACTGCACAACCGCTCCGCCGATAAAGACGCTGCCCTCCAGGCAATAGCAGGGCGAACCGTCCGGCATGGCGCCGAGGGTCGTCAGCAGGCCGCCGGTGTTCTCCAGCCGTGGCGGCTGCTGCCCCATATTCATCAGAACAAAACAGCCGGTGCCGTAAGTGGCTTTCAAATCCCCGGACTGAAATCCGCAATGCCCGAACAACGCCGCCTGCTGATCGCCGGCGATCCCGGTGATGGGAACGGGCGTTCCCATCACGTCCGCCATGCCGAAGTCGCCGGCCGAAGGCCGCACCTCCGGCAGCATACAGGCCGGGATCTCCAGCAGCTCCAGCAGATGCCGATCCCAGCAACGGCGGTGAATATCATAAAGCATCGTCCGGGAGGCGTTGGTATAATCCGTGGCGTGAACCCGGCTGCCTGTCAGCTTCCATACCAGATAGGTATCCACGGTGCCGAAAAGCAGCCGCCCCGCCTGCGCTTTTTCCAAAGCGCCTTCCACATGATGAAGGATCCAATGCAGCTTTGTGGCGGAAAAATAAGGATCCGCCAGAAGTCCGGTATGTGCCCGAATATAGTCCCCTTCCCGTTCCTCCAGCTCTCTGCAAAAATCAGCCGTGCGGCGGCATTGCCAGACGATCGCGTTGCAGACCGGTTCTCCGCTCTCCCGATCCCAGACAACGGTGGTTTCCCGCTGGTTGGTAATGCCGATCCCGGCGATCTCCTCCGGCGAAATCCCACCGGAGAGGAGCGCTTCCGTCAAAACGCCGTATTGGGTCACCCAGATATCCAGCGGCCGCTGCTCGACCCAGCCGGGTTGAGGATAAAAAACCTGAAGCTCCTTCTGGGCAACAGAAACAATGTTCAGTTCCCGGTCAAAGATGATGCACCGGGAGCTGGTGGTTCCCTGATCCAGCGCAACAATGTATTTTTTCATGTTATCTTACCAAAACATCGGTGTATTGAATCACCGTTTCGCCCGTTCTTTCGTTGAGCAGCACCAGATAGCCGCGCACGTATCCGGCGTCCACGTCAAAGGCGGTGCTTCCTCTGCGGCTCAGGGAGGTGGCGGCGGCGGTGAAGACGATTTCCCCATCGGCTGCTTCCAGAACCAGCATTCTGGCGGCGCTATCGGTATAGATAATGCCGCTTCCCAAAACCGCGTAATCGCCCTGCACATTCCGGGTGAGAACCAGCTCATCCGACAACGCGATCATCGCATCATCCTCCGGCTGCTGATATGCCGGATCCTCCGGCAGCTCCGGCACCGTTTCCACGGTGCCGATGGTCTTAAAGACCGCGGTCAAAACGGTATTTTTGGTAAGGGCAAAGGAATAAACGTCGCTTTCGCTCAGAATGGTCCCGGATTCATCCTGCCAGCAGAGGATCTCGCCGGAATCGGCGGTAAAGCGGAAGGAGGTTCCCGCCGAGGCTGTGACCTCGGATCCGTTCGTCACCGGGCTGCCGTTCATCAGCAGCGTGCCCTTGCCTTGGATCTGAAGGGTGAGCGTAAAGCTCCCCTGCTCCGCCCAGAGGGACTGGACGGTCTGATCCTTCAAAACGACCGATAGATCGCTGCTCCAGCCGAGGAACACCCAGCCGTCCTCATCGCTCAGCTCCGGGAGGGTTGCAGAACCACCCCGCTGCACGATCTGCTCTTCCACGACTGCGCCCTGCCGATTAAGGAATTTTACGCGATAAGCCACCACGCGCATGGAGGGCGTCAGGGTGACGGTATCGCCGCTGATGGACCACTTCCAGCTATCGAAGGTCGTTGTGTCGGTAGTAAAGCCCGGATCAAAGGCGTTGATTTCCGCTTCCGTATAATACCCTCTGCGGAAAACCGAGCCGTTCAGGTTCAAAAACTGCGCATAATAGATCGTTTCTCCCTCCGGCAAGAAGGTGATCGCACCGTCCTTGACACCCCAGAGCATTCTGCCGGCCTGCCGATTGAGCAGCACCACGCCTTCTTCCACGCTGGATGCCGTATAAATATTGGAAGTTTCCGATCCGTATTCCTTGCCAACACCAGCGCCGCCGCTGACGTTATAGGAATGGATCATGCCCCGGTTCTCACCGGCAATCACTCCGCCGTAGACCCCGGCGGTTCCGCCGTTCGACGCCGCGCAGGCCCAGATCTCGCCCATGTTGTTGCCGCAGATTCCGCCGGACGCGCTTTGCAGCCGGGTGCGGAAAAATACGCCGAAATGGTCGGAAGGCGCATATTCCTTTCCGTTCACCGTGATGGTGTCCAAAATAACTTTATAATACGGAACGGTGCCTGCATCTTCATTATAGAACCCCATATCGATCCGCATATTAGCGGGCGTCGGCTGAAAACTGGGAGCGAAGGTTCCGGAATTATTGGTTTCATCTACCTCCGCCGCAAGAGCCATATCGGTACACCACGTCGTCATATTCTGATATGTATTTTCAGAGGACTGCATATTGAAATCAGCCGTGATGTAGAAGGGCGTCTGATCACCGACCTTGGAAAGGACCCGCTCCCGGAGCACCTGCTCACTTTGGAACCGGGAAGTATTGTCCAACGAGAAGTGGGTGTTGAAATAATAAAATATTTCCCCGGTTTCCTTGACCTGAAGCTTGACCCAGATCACAATCCGGTTCATATCTTCATTAAAGCAGTAGGACGGCTGATCCGGCGTATCCGACAGCCAGAAACGCCCCTGATCCAGCAGATTGAATTTATCCTTTTTGTAGAAAATCGGCGTTGCTTCGTTTTCCTTGCTCTGATTGCCGATTCCGCGCCAGTACCAGACATAATTATATTCGCTGTAGTCGCTCTTCAGATAAGATTCCCAGGTTTTATCCGCCTCCTGGAACCCGATGATATCCGGGTTCTGGCTCTTGATGATATTCCGCAGCCCTTCGTGCCGCTCTTCGATGCTGATGACATTTTTACTGGAATTTATCCGGAGATTCTGGCTGACGACCCGGATCTCGGTGGCAGAAGAGGAAACATTGCCGTTGAAGCTGCAATTCTCGATCAGGCCGCCCTGATTATTGCCCACGATCCCGCCGGCTATTTTGCCGCTCACATTGCCCTGCACCTCCAACTCGGAAACGATCCCCGTTTCCGCCAGAACGCCGATCAGCCCCGCCGAGGTAGCGGATACGGAAAGGCCGGTTATGCTGTGCCCGCCGCCGGCAAGAACGCCGGCAAAGGGCCTGGACGTGGAATTGCCGATGCCGGGGAAGCTGATCCCGGAAAGATCGATATCCGCGGTGATCACCACCGCCTTATTGGCCAGGCTGTTGCCGTTGTTGACATCCCGCGCCAGCGTAACCAGCTGATCGGCGGTTGAAATATACCGGTCGATGGCCGCATATTTGGCGTAGAACACATAATCCTTCATGGCTCCTTCAGGAATGGAAAGCACCCGCTCACCGGAGAAATTCGATGAAGTATACCAGCCTGCAAAAACATAGCCGTCCTTCTCGATCATGCTTCCGCCGGGCAGCGTTACCGTTTCATCCACGCAATAGCTGTAGATCGGCGTTTCCCGGAATGAGCCGCCGTTGATAACATACCGGATCTTATAGTGATACGCAAGAGGGGTGCCGGTCATGGTGCAGTCGTTGGTGATGTAAAGACCCGAGAGGGGACGCTCGCTTCCTCTATATACAACGGTCGTGACAGCATAGCCCGGAATATCAAAGGCGATCTGTTCGCCGTAAAAGCCATAGAACCGGGCGTAGCCTTCCGACCATTGCAGCAGCGCACGGTAAACCTTTTCGCCGCTGCCGGAAATCACCAGTTTATCATCCAGAAGGTTCAGCGAACAGATGTGCGCCACCTCTTTCAGGTTCTGGCCGGCAAGATCGGTGCCGCTGGTTCCGGCCGCGCCGCTGTAATAGCAGTTCACCACCAGCCTGCTCAGATCCGTTACGCTATACATCCCGAAAGGATCGTTCGACGTCCCGTTCAACGCCCCATAGTTGACGCAGTATTTTTGAACGGCGCTGGACTGCCCCCATGCAATAATGCCGCAGGCACGGCCTTTGGTGCTGGTTACGCTGCCGTAATTGATGCAGCTCCGGATCTCCGCCGCCAGGCTTCTGCCGGTATTGGGGTTCCAGCTCATCCGAGCCTGAGAGGTGATGCCTCCGATTCCGTTTACCCCGCTCACACCGACGACATCGGCCTTATTGGAGCAGTTGATCAGCGCCGAACTATCGGCAAAGCCGGCGATGCCGCCCACCTTATCGTAGCCGGTGACGGTTCCGCTGCCGACCTGCAGATCACGAATCGTCGCGCCGAGGGTGCGGCCGAAAAGACCGACGCCATAGCTCTCCGGTTCATTGATGACAAAATTTTCGATGGTATGATTATTGCCGTTGAGCGTGCCACAAAAGATCGCGTTATCTGTCGGCGTATCGGTTTCATAGCATCCGCCCACCGGCCGGATCGTCGCCCCGCCGAAATCCAGATCGGCAGTCAGCGAGATGATTACGCCATAAAGATCGTTGTTGGCATGAACCTGCTCGATCAGGGTTTTCCAGCCTGCGGTATCCGCGATATAAAACCTTTTCAGATCGGAGAAATAAGAATAATATTTGAAATCGGCCTGCGCTCCGCTTTTATACACCAGAGCCGCTTCCGCTTCGTCCAGAGCGGCCAGCGCCTGCGTGGTTCCGGTTCCGCTCTGCACAGCCGCCCACAGCGCATCGATGCAATCGCTGTATCCCACCAGAGATTGATCGGTATAGCAGCCGCTCAGCAGCCGGATCCGCGCGATATGCAGCCGGTCCATCGCTTCGCTCTGCCCGGTTTTGCAGTAAATTTGCAGCGTATACTGCCTGGTTGCAGTATTGTCGTAGGAATAAACCGTCAGCCTGATGCTGTTGCTGCCTTCGGAGCAGGAAACCGCCGTCAGCGGGGAACCGTTGGAAAGCGCCATCTTGGTCCCGGCCGGATAGGTCAGTCCGCTGGCGCAAAGATCTACCTTCTTCGTTGCGGTATAAAGCGTATAGGTCGTTCCGCTGCCGGAAAAGGCGCCGCCGAAGGTCAGCTCCGGAACGGTGGAGCCGGGCACCTGGCAATCAAAATCCGCCCAGAAGGTGCGCGACGTGACGCCATCGCCCTTAATAGGCGCGGTGCCGATGACGGTTCTGTAGTGCTCCAGATCGGTGGTAAAGAAGTTATCGGAAAGATCAAAAACCGTCTTGCTGTTGACCACGTTTTGGAAGGAATTATACCCGACGAAGCGGTTTTTGGTGATCGTGACTCGATCGGAAAGATCCACCGACGAAACATTTGCATTTGCTTCATAATCCGAATACAAATTGTTATCGTAGCCGATATTCCAGTAAAAGGGCTCCCGGCCGGCGGAGGTTTCGGCGATAAAGGTGTTGCCGGAGAGGGTGATGTCGTAGCCTTTTTTGACATACAAGCCCACCATATAATCGGCGTCGCCCGTGAACACGTTATCGGCGATGGTGATGGTGCAGTCGCCGTTGAATTTATTCAGCCCCTCCATATAAAAGAAGTAATTGATATGCCCCTCTCTGGATGCAAACTGATCAAAATAGCAGTTCTGCATGGTAAAGACGGCATTTTCCCGGTAGCGGCGCCACTGGGCATAGCCGAAAAAGGCCGTGCAGCCGGCCGCCGTAACCAGGCCGTCCACCGTAAACCGCGTGGGGATCATATTGGAGAAGATCCGGTTGGTAACAAGATGCTCGATCCGGCAGTTGAGCAGCGTAAAGGAATCCTGATTCACCGCGGACGCGGTGGTGGTATCCACCGCATTTTGATTCAGCAGGTTAAACGCCCAGCTTCCCGAGGCGATTCCGCTTTCCTGGCGGACAATGATATTCTCCAGCGTAATCTCGGTGGGAACGCCGCTGATTTTCCGCTCGTAATCTTCAAAAACGCCCCGCAGCTCTATGCCGCATATTTCGATCTCTCCCGTCACACCGGCCGCAACGGAAATGTTGCCGATGCTGCTTTCCATATCCTCTTCCCGGCTCTGGTTCAGGGACGGGCAGATCGTTTCATCCTCATGGCGGACATTGGGATCCACCTGATAATAATAGCCGTAAAGATGGACCGGACCGGTCAGCGTTATGCTTTCGTGCTTTCCGGGCAGGGCAAAGATGGTCGGCACCGCCGCCTTGGACGCCGCATAGGCGGCTTCAAAGGTTGCAAAAACATCGACCCCTACCATAAAGGTATAGGCCTGGCCATCCCAATACGCATGATAGGCGCTTCCGATCGGAAGCCCTTCCACCGCGGAATCCCACGCGACGCCCTGCATCGTATCGTAGGTATCAAAATCCGCTACGTCCTCCGGAATTTCCAGCGACCCATCGGCCACCGTGATCCCGGAGCAAAAGGAAAAGATCAAAATGATAATGGTCAGCGCTGAAATAAACCGGTTTTGCTTTTTCATTCTATCGCTCACTTTCATGGAATAATCAATTATATTCTACAACTATTTTAATATTATTTCAATCGATTCTATCATTTTTTACGAAAAATCCTGCATGCCGCGATAGATCACGCAATATTTCGGTGCAAGGGAGCAGACGGTGAGATCTACCGCGCAGGGCGTCATCCACTCTTCCACCAGCTGCACCTGCTCCGCCCAGGTATAGTCCGGAAAGGCGTCGCAGCGCAGCACAATCCGCCGGCGTCCGTTTTCCAGCGCCTGCCGGGCAGCATCGATCGCCGTTTTTCCCGCCTCGTCCGGCGGACAGTTTTTTATGTAGAGCTCTATTCCGTCCAGATCGCGATCCTGATCGATGCAGGGCGGCGCGACCGCCCGGATCCGTTCTTCATAAACGCCGTTTCCAACCGCCTCCGCCGAACGGGCAAAATACAGATAAAAATCCTCCTGATAATACTGATAAAGCACCGCTTCCGCTGTGGGATCGGCATGATAATATTTGCCGTCCAGCTTCAGAATGTTCCAGGTGTGCCCCACCTCGCCCTCCGCCGGAGCGTCGCTGACATTGAAGCATTCCACCCCCGCCAGATTCATCAGCAGCGTATAGGCGTTGCTGAATCCGTCGCAGTTGGTTTCCTTCTCCACAAAAGCATCGTAGAGATAGTTGGGGTTCGTGCTGTTATAATCCGCGCTTTCGGTATACCGCACGTTCTCCACGATCCAATGATAGAGATACCGCGCGCATTCCGCATCGGTCCCCGCCGGCATATCCGCCACGATCTCCCCGGCGATTTCCACCGCCTTTTCCTTGCCCTGCAGCCGCTCCGCGCTGATGCTCGGCAGATAGATGATCCTGCGGGAAACGTCGCGGCCGAAATACGCCTGCTCAGAAGCAAATAGCTGCGCCGTGCTGTTCTCTTCCAGCAGCGGATGATCGTAAACCGCATAATAAACAGCGTCCATCAGATCCATATCCGCGCTGAGCGCCAGCGGCACGGCGATATACGCATAGCTATGATCCAGGGCATAAAAGACCGCATTGTATACCGCGGCTCCGGCGGCGCCGTGCCGCTCCGTGAAGGCCTCCTTATAATACTGACCGGAAGCGGCGGCATAGGCGCTTTCATAACCGGCCAGCTCCTCGGCGGAAAGGAATTGCTCGTAAACGTCCCCGATTTCTATGGAATTGGTAAAAGAGATTTCTCCATTGATTCTGTCGGCCTGATGATTCAGAAAAAGCTGAACCGCCAGATACACACATCCAAATAAAAGGGCAAGGCACAAAATCAGCAGCACCGCCATAACCGGCGCTTTCATGCGTCTGTTCATCTCAAATCTCCCCGGCATCAAAATAAGGCCGTTTGCCGCTTCAGGTCAAAACGGCGTTGGCAAAAACAAAATACAATATCAGCGAAAGGGCGTCTACTACCGTCGTGATGAACGGGCTGGCCATCACAGCGGGATCAAATCCGCATTTTTTCGCCAGCATCGGCAGGGAGCAGCCCACCAGTTTGGCCAGCAGCACCGTGCAGCACAGGGTGACGCAGACCACCGCCGCCACCGCTACCGAAACCCCGGAGCGGAAGATCAGATTATCCACCAGCAGGATCTTCAGAAAGTTGGCGGCGGCCAGAACCACGCCGCACAAAAGGGCCACGCGCGCTTCCTTCCAAATCACCCGGAAAATATCCTTGAAGCGGATCTCCTGCAGGGAAAGACTGCGGACAACGGTGACCGCAGCCTGGCTGCCGGAGTTTCCGCCGGTATCCATCAGCATCGGAATAAAGGAGATCAGCACCGCCTGCGCTGCAAGAGCGTTTTCGAAATAGGAGATGATCTGGCCGGTAAAGGTAGCCGAAACCATCAGCACCAAAAGCCAGGGAATCCGCTTGCGGAAGGTTTCAAAAGTGCCGGTCTTCAGATACGGTTTTTCGTATGGAACGATCGCCGCCATGATTTCGATATCTTCGCTGTTTTCCTCACGCAGGATATCCATGGCGTCGTCCACCGTAACGATCCCCACCAGGCGGTTCTCGCCGTCCACGACCGGAAAGGCCAGAAAATCGTATTGATCGAAGGCCTGCGCCACCTGCTCCCGATCGTCAAGGGTATGGAAGGAAACCACGTTCCGATCCATCAGATCGCCGATCCGCTCCTCCCGCCGGGCCAGCAGCATTTCCCGAACGGTCACAACTCCTTCCAGCTTGCGGTTCCGATCGGTCACATAGCAGGTATAAACCGTTTCACGATCCAGCCCCTTTGTACGGATCCGGTCAAAAGCCTCCTCCACCGTCATCTCCGCCTTGAGGGTCATATACTCCGTCGTCATCACGCTGCCTGCGCTGCCCTTCGGATACTGCAGCAGCTGATTGAGAATACTGCGTTTCTGCGGATCCGCCTGGCTCAAAATCCGCTTGACAACATTGGCGGGCATTTCCTCCACCAGATCGGCAGCGTCGTCGTTATAAAGCTTATCTACAATATTTTTCAGCTCGGGATCGGTGAAGTTGCCGATGAGAAACTCCTGCTCGTCCGGCTCCATTTCAACAAACACCTCAGCCGCCGTTTCCTTGGGCAGAACCCGAAAGACCGGAGCCATTTCCTCTCCCAGCCGTCCCAGAACCCAGGCGATGTCCGGCGCTTCCAGCGTTTCCAAAACACCGCGCAGCGGTGCGTACCGCCCTGTTTCCGCCGCCATTTTGATCTCGTTCAGAATATTCTCCAGTTTTTCCACGCTCAGGCACCTCCCCGGGAATTCCGGCTCCGATTCATCGATTCAGCCGGCGTAATTGCATTCGGCTTTTATTATATCACTTTCCCCATTTTGTTGCAATAATCAAAATAACAGTTGACTTTTTTTTATTCCCTATTATAATTTTAAGTAATACGTCCGGGCACTGTGGAACCCTTCACGGTGCCGTTTTTCAATGACAAACAAGGAGAAATGTGCATGAATACACGAAGGATACCGGAACTTTTCGGCAGTATGGTTTTCAACGATAAGGCGATGAGAGCATATCTGCCGGAGGAAACCTATCTTGCGCTGAAAAGAACCATAAAGAACGGCAAAAGTCTGGATAAGACCATTGCCGGAACGGTGGCGGCAGCCATGCGGGACTGGGCGCTGGAACGGGGCGCGACGCACTTTACCCATTGGTTCCAGCCCATGACCGGTATTACGGCGGAAAAGCACGATAGCTTTATAACGCCCGACAATGCCGATGGGATCCTGATGGAATTTTCCGGCAAAGAGCTGATCAAGGGCGAGCCGGACGCCTCCTCCTTTCCCCACGGCGGTCTGCGGGCCACCTTTGAAGCCCGGGGCTATACCGCCTGGGATCCTACCGCCTATGCCTTCATCAAGGATGAAACCCTCTGCATCCCTACGGTATTCTATTCCTACGGCGGTGAGGCGCTGGACAAAAAAACGCCGCTTCTCCGTTCGGAAGAGGCGCTCAACCGTCAGGCCATGCGCATCATCCGGCTTTTCGGAAACGAAGACGTCACCAAAACCCAGACGACGGTCGGCCCGGAGCAGGAATACTTCCTGATCGATGAAAGCGTATACCGGGCCCGGAAGGATCTGGTGCTCTGCGGCCGCACCCTTTTCGGCGCCATGCCGCCCAAGGGGCAGGAAATGGACGATCACTACTTTGGAACGCTCAAACCCCGGGTCAACGCCTTTATGAAGGATCTGGACGAAGAGCTTTGGAAGCTGGGGATCTACGCCCGCACCGAGCACAACGAAGCCGCCCCGGCGCAGCATGAGCTGGCGCCCATTTATTCCAGAACCAATACCGCCACCGATCATAATCAGCTGACCATGGAACTGATGAAAAAGGTGGCGGCGCGCCACGGAATGGCGTGCCTGCTCCATGAAAAGCCCTTCTACGGCGTCAACGGCAGCGGCAAGCATAATAACTGGTCCATTTCGACCAATACCGGCGTCAATCTTCTGGAGCCGGGCGATTCACCCCAGGAAAACACTCAATTTCTGCTCTTTCTGGCAGCGGTGATCAAGGCGGTGGATGAGCACCAGGATCTGATGCGGTTTTCCATCGCTTCAGCCGGAAACGATCACCGTCTGGGCGGGAATGAAGCGCCCCCGGCCATTGTTTCGATGTTTTTAGGGGACGATCTCAACGCCATTCTCCTTGCCATCGAAGAGGGAACGGTTTATGCGCCGGAGAACGCCATGGTCATGAAAGGCGGCGTTCATACGCTGCCCCGCTTCTCCCGGGACGCCACCGACCGCAACCGCACCTCCCCCTTTGCCTTTACCAATAATAAGTTTGAATTCCGGATGCCCGGCGCCTCCGCCTCCATCGCGGATCCCAACATTATTCTCAATACCATCATCGCCGATACGCTCGCGCAGTTCGCCGATTTCCTGGAAAATGCCGAGGATCTCAACGAAGCGCTGCAGCAGCTGATCCAGAACACCATCAAAAAACACAAGCGCATCATTTTCAACGGCAACAATTATTCCAGCGAATGGGTGGAAGAGGCGGAGCGGAGAGGGCTTTTGAATCTTCCCACCACCATGGATGTGCTGCCCTATTTTGTCAGCCCCGAGAACATTGAGCTGTTTACGCGCCATAAAGTCTTCACCGCAGAGGAAATGCGTTCCCGCTATGAGATCATGGTCGAAAACTACTGCAAAACGCTGCAAATCGAGGCGCGCACTCTGATCGATATGATCAAAAGCGACATCCTCCCCTCTGCTTTCCGGGAGGAGCAGCAGGTTGCCAACACCCTGCTCAAAAAAAGAGAGGCGCTTTCCGGCCTTCCCAGCAAGGCGGAAGAAAGCCTTTTGCGCCAACTGGCCGATCTGGCCGACCGGCTGCACAGCGGCTGCTTCCATTTCGAAAAAAACCTTCAAAAGGCGCAGAATATCAAAGATTTTTATGAGCAGGGCCTTTACTATCGAGATCATATTTTTACCGGCCTGCAGGAGCTGCGCGGCATCATCGATGAAATGGAAACCATCATCCCCGCCGAAAACTGGCCCTTCCCCACCTACTACGACCTGCTTTTCAGCGTGCATTGAGATCATACAATGCCAGGCAAAGCCCTGATTCGCTCATTTTCAGAGCCAACCGGCTCTGTAAAAAAAAGAGGAGTACAAAGGCGTTGTACCCGTAAGGATACAACGCCAGTTTTATTCGCCAAAGGCGAGTTATATTGCTACGCAGTTATATTTGGACTAAAGTCCAAGTGATATTACCTTCGGCAGTTGTGGGCGAATAAAATACCACTGAAACCGCAAGGTTTCAATAACACTATTACCGCAAGGCAATAATATCACTCCGACAAAGTCGGAATATAACTTGAAAGACTATCAGTTTTTATGTATAATAGATTTAGAGGTGATAGCTTTGGCTGATAGCATTTTAAGAGATAAAGCAAAGGAATTTGCAAAGAAAATCGTCTTTCTTTGCCGTGATATGAAAGCAAATCATAAGGAATCCATTTTAATAAATCAATTGCTCCGCT
Source organism: uncultured Clostridia bacterium (assembly GCA_944387895.1). Classification (GTDB taxonomy): domain Bacteria; phylum Bacillota; class Clostridia; order Oscillospirales; family QAKW01; genus QAKW01. The sequence continues at coordinate 28,885 of CALXGQ010000029.1, read as the reverse complement.
CAGCAACCTCTATCGGAGCAAATCTGCACGAAGTTCAATATGCTCAAGGAACTAAAGATTTCATTTCAAAACTCGAAATCGCTCAAAAAGAATGTTATGAAACGGAATATTGGTTAGAACTTCTTTTTGAGACAGGTTGTATAACTGAAGAAACTTATAAAGATATTCAAAATGATTGTGGTGCCATTCGCAGAATGTTAATCTCGTCGCTTAAAACAATTAAATCAAAATAAGGATGCGTAGTATGGAAGAATTGATTTGTAAATCTTTGCTGTGGAAAATGAAGTTGTCAAACGGTAAAGATTATAATACAACACTAGATAAAATGTTCCTTGAAAATTCTAATAACGGTTTGCTTTTAGAATTGGAGAGTTGTTCTTCCGACTGCGATGTCACCTTTGATATATTGCAAAGATATTGGAAATATGAATGTGAAAACTTTTCGGTTGACGATTTTGGGAAATGTTTGCTTGAAGATTTGAAAACGATATATTTTTCAAATACTTTTACTATTACAGAGTTTGGCAAAAGGTGTTATTCCTTGTGGCAACAATTGCCGAGTGAAATACATACGAAAGAACCATTTCATACCTTGAGTTATGCTGATGACCCGTTATCGTGGAACGATGAAGCACAAACAAGAAAATTGTATGAAGATATCTTTGACTTTTACAAATAATTCCCTTCTTTTATTGATAGCACCACAAAATGCAATTAGTTGTGAGCAAGGTTAAGGGTTTTAGGTTCTCCTAACAAGTGGAAAATGTGATATACATTTTCCCTGCTTGCTACGGTATAAGACAAAATGAAAAAGAAGCACGAATTTTCGCGCTTCTTTTTTTACTGTCCTTTAGAGTACGACACAAATGTACTCCTCTTTTTTATACTAACGCACCGTTTTGAATCAGCTTTTCCCGCAAAGCGGCCACATCGACCTGCCGCACATCGGAAAGCGCTTTTCCGGCGCAGATGCCCGCCGCGGTGCCGACGCCCTCGCCGATGCTGCAGCAGATGGGCATGACCCGATAAGCGGACTGCGCCGCGTGGGTAGAAGAAATGCACCGCCCGGCCACCAGCAGATTGGCTTTATCCTTGGCAACGCAGCTTTCATAGGGAATGGTGTAATAAACGCCATCGGGCAGCTTCGCAATCACTGTGCCGGAGCCGCCGGGATTATGAATATCCACCCCATAGGCACCCCGGGCGATGGCGCTCTCGAATTGCCGACCTTCCAAAATATCTTGCTCCGTAATGGTATATTCCCCGTGGATCAGGCGGCTTTCCCGCACGCCGGTTCGGGCGGCGGTCATCACCACCTCGGCGTTTTCAAAGCTCTTGAAATGGCGCTTCAAAAACGCCGCCATCTCCGTTACTTGATTCCGCGCCTCGATTTCAGCGCGGGTCAGCTCCTCCGGGTCGGTGGGATCCACATTGATGACTCGGGTGGTATTGAAATGAATCACGCCGGGAATCGTCGTATAAAACCACAAGACATCCTCCCGGGGATTGCGGATCAGCCCGTTTTCCTTGTCTGCCACATAGTATTCGTTCAATTTTCCGTTTTCCTGCTTAAAGAGCGCGGTGTCCACGTTGCACATCCGAAAGCAAAGGGTCATCGGCTGGCAGCTGCCCGCCTCCCCCAGCTCATACCCGCAGCCGGCCATGGCGGCCAGATTGCCGTCGCCGGTGGCATCGATAAATACATTCGCACGCAACGCAAAACGTCTGCCCGCCGCATAGGCATGCAGCCCCACAATCCGGTTTTCCTCCTGCTCAACGCCGGTAACCGTGGTGTGATACAGCAGCTTCACGCCATAGTCTAAGCACATCCGCTCCATGATCACCTTCATCTGTTCATCGTTAAAAGCAACGCCTTCGATCCCCATGCGCCGGCGAAATTCCGTAAAAAGCCCGGCGTTCACGATCACGTTATCGCCCCGGGTATAATAGCGCATAAACGGCGTTACCAGGGAATCGGCGGCGGCACCGCCGAGACAACCGTTCTTTTCCACCAGCAGGGTGTCCGCGCCCTCCCGGGCGGCAGCGCAGGCCGCCGCAAATCCGGCGAAGCCTCCGCCCACAATCACCACATCGTATTTTTCCCGCATTCCGAGCCCTCCGTTTTTATGTTTTTTCTATCATACTACATTTCTAAGGTGATTGCAACCAAAACAACATGTTAATTTTACTAAAAATATCTTGTTTTTTGAAATAGATATGGTATTATTAGAATAGAAAAAATTGGAAAGAAGGGAAAAAATGGCGCATTTTCTCCGCACCAAGCATCCGCTTCTGGATCAAAGCGGGCGTCTTTCCGAAGCCGGATATTCCACCTCGCTGGTGCTGGACTATGACCGGCGCAGCATCAAAGCCAACGCTCTGCGCATCAAGGAGTGGGACTATTATTTCATAACCGACGGCTGCATCGGCATCGCCTTGACGGTTGCCGATAATTCCTACATGGGATTCAGCAGCATTTCCTTTCTGAATTTTGAAAAAAAGCTGGAAATCACCAAAAGCGCGACCACGCTATTCCCCATGGGGAAAACCAATCTTCCTTCCTCTTCCGAATATGGTGATCTGCGGATCAGCAAGAAAAATTACGAACTGTTTTTTGAAAACCACGGCAACAAACGGATCCTCACCTTCCGGATGGAGCGATTTACCGATCAGGCGCCCATCTCCGGCCGCCTGACGCTGACCTGCCCGCCCGGCGACAGTATGGTCATCGCAATCCCCTTTCAAAAGGCGCCCAAAGCTTTTTACTATAATCAGAAAATCAACTGTATGCCGGCGGAAGGCACCATAACGCTGGGAGATAAACGTTATTCCTTTGCCCCCGGCGCCGCCATGGCGGTGCTGGACTGGGGGCGCGGCTTATGGACCTATAAAAACACCTGGTATTGGAGCAGCGCTTCCGGGAAGCTGGACGGCGTTCCCTTCGGGTTCAATTTCGGCTACGGATTCGGCGATCTCTCGGCCGCCACCGAAAATATGCTGTTCTATAACAGGGCGGCGCATAAACTGGATCAGGTGACCTTTGAGATCCCGAAGAAAAACGGAAAATATCAATACATGGAGCCCTGGCGGATCGCCGACAACAACGACCGGCTGGCGCTGGATTTTATCCCCGTTCTTGACCGCTCCTCCCGAACGGATCTGAAATTTTTATGCAGCGATCAGCATCAGGTTTTCGGCCGCTTCAGCGGGAAAGCAACGCTGGACAACGGAAAGACCCTTATCCTCAGGGACTTCTTCGGATTTGCCGAAAGGGTCTATAACAAATGGTAAAAATAAACCGTGCATAACCTCATCAGAAACAATCCGGCTCCGCCCGATCGGGCGGAGCCGGATTCTGATTGCGGCGCTTTTTGCAAAAGAAGGCGCCGCCTTTTTTATAAGCCGAAGCCTGAACGGGCGGCGTTTAATAAAAGGTCGCCACTTCCTCTTCGGGAGGCAGCGCCGGTTCCAGCTCCCGAACGCGCAGGATCGGCCCGGTTCGGCCATAGGCCTCATGGGTGCCCAGATGAATCTCGGCAACAACGGTGGCCCATTGGCCGTTTTTCAGCGCGAAGGAATCGGGATAGAGGCATACGACCCCGGCAAACTGAATGTCCTCCACGCAGCAGGTCATGACCTGCCGTCCGAAAACGAAAAAGCTGCCGTCGCTGCGCTCGTCCAGAATCACCCGTCCCTTCAGCCGGATGACCTTGCCCTCATAATTTTGCAGCTCCTCCGTAAGATCGCGGTACCAGATGGCATAGTCCCGATCCGCGATCTCCACAACAGGCGCCTCCAGATCAAAAGGCAGCGGATCTTCGATTTCATCCGGGATCACCCGGCCGCCTACTTCCTCATAAACGATGTCCGCGCGCCGGGAAACGCCGCGCACCAGCTTATGAAAAGGCATCACGTCCGCCCCGGCAGGGAGCCGGTTGAAAATCACCATCTCTGCGGTTTGCAGCTTATTAACTACCAGATTTCGCATATTGGCATTATAGGTCATGATGGTGGAACTGTCCATAAAACAAAATTCCTGCACCAGAACCCAGCCCTCCGGCAGGGCGTCGAAAAGGGCGGCGGTATCCCACATCCCGTTGTATTCGATAAATACGCGCTGCGCACGGCAGCTTTTTACCATCCGCTCCAGAAGCTTGGGCGTCAGATCCTTTGCCTCCTCAATGCTCTGAATGGCGATCCGATGGGGCATCCGGGAAAGATCGTATTCCTCCTCCCCTTCTTCACAGACCAGCAGAAGCGTGGGCGTGCCGTCGTTATATGCGGGATCTTCCAGCGTTTCCTGGATAAACCGCGTTTTTCCCGCGTCCAGAAAACCGGTAAAAAGATAGACAGGGATCTGCACCATGCTCATCCCTCCAGCCCAAACAGCGCTTCCAGCTTTTCTTCCTGCAGCCCGGATCCGATCACGCAGAGCCGGCCGATCACCTGCGCCGTGCCCGGCCGGATATTCTGCTCACCGGGTACATAATCAAAGAACAGCCAGCCGTCCCCGGCCGATACCATCCCCTTCGCCCGCAGAACAGAGCCATATTTTCCGGTGTCCAGCTCCTCCAGCGCCGCGCGCAGCTGCTCCGCCGTGTAAGTGCCGGCCGTTTCTCTGCCCCAGCTGGAAAAAACCTCGTCGGCATGATGATGCCCATGCTCATGACAGCCGCAGCTGCATCCTTCCTCGTGGTCATGGTGATGATGTTCATGTTCATGATGATGCTCATGCTCGTGATCATGATGATGTTCATGCTCGTGATCGTGGTGATGATGGGCGTGTTCCCCAGCCTCATCCCGGTCGGAAAGCTCCAGCAGAATATCGGCCAGGCAGTCCCGGTGCTCCATCGCATCGAGGATCTGGCGGCCGCTGAGCTGATCCCAGGGCGTGGCAATGATGGTGGCGTTGGGATTCTTCTTCTGCATCAGCTTTACCGCCGCATTCAGCTTCTCCTCCGGCATATTCCCGGTACGGCTGAGGATGATGCAGGCGGCGTGCTCCACCTGATCGTTATAAAACTCACCGAAGTTTTTCGCATAGATCCGGCATTTGCCCGCGTCGGCAACGGTCGTAAAGCTATTGAGAACAACGTCCGGCAGGCTGAGCCTGGTAACGGCGGTTATCACGTCGCTCAGCTTCCCCACGCCGCTTGGTTCGATCAGGATCCGATCCGGATGATAGGTGTCCACCACCTGCTCCAGCGCCCGGCCGAAATCGCCCACCAGGCTGCAGCAGATGCACCCGGAATTCATCTCGGTTATCGTGATGCCAGCGTCCTCCAGAAAGCCGCTGTCGATCCCAATTTCTCCAAATTCATTTTCGATCAGCACCAGCTTTTCTCCCTGATATGCCTCTTCCATCAGCTTTTTGATCAACGTCGTTTTCCCGGCGCCCAAAAAGCCGCTGAATATATCGATCTTCGTCATGTTCATTCCTCCGATTTGGTCAATTTGGCGAAATTCGCCATGATCTTCTTTTTCCCTGCCCGGTCAAAATCCACCTCAAGCAGAAAATCATTGCTCATCGGCGTTTTGCTGCGGAGCGTTCCGGCGCCAAAGGTCTTATGATACACCCGATCCCCCACCTCAAAGACAAAAGGCGCGGCGGTCGGTGCCGGCCGGCGGATGATCGGCGGCCGGGCGGCCGGCGGCGCAGTACCCGTCATCACCGGCGCGGCGGTGGGCGTTTTGTATCCCGCCGGCTGCGCGGCAAAAACAGAGTCGCTCTTCGGCGAGAACTCCGAAACCGCTCGCGGCGGCAATTCCCGCAAAAATCGGCTGGGCATGCAGAACTGCGTGCGGCCGTAAAGCATCCGCTGGCGGGCGTGCAGCAAATAAAGACCCTTACGCGCCCGCGTTACGCCCACATACATCAGACGGCGCTCCTCCTCCAGATCCTCCTCGCTCTCCATGCTGCGCTGGCTGGGAAACAGCCCTTCTTCCAGCCCGACCATAAACACATAGTCAAATTCCAGTCCTTTTGCGCTGTGGAGCGTCATCAGCGATACCCGCTCCGTCTCATCGGTCATCAGATCCAGATCCGTCATCAGCGATACTTCCTCCAGAAATCCGGAAAGCGTACCGCCCTGATTTTCCTGCTGATACCGCCTTACCGATGAACAAAGCTCCATGATGTTGTTGATCCGGTCCCGGGCTTCGTCGGTATCCTCCTGCTCCAGCATGGCGATATAACCGGTCTCCCGCGCAACGCGGGCGACCCATTCATCCAGCGGATACCGATTCATCTCCTCCCGCAGCTGCGCGATCGTCTGCGCAAAGGCCGCCAGCTGCGGCGCTGTCCGGCGCAGAGCCGGATCGTCCTCCGCCCGCATCATCACGTCCAGCATCGGCAGGGCTTCCCGCCGCGCGGCTTCTTCCACCGCCGCGATGGTGACCGCGCCGATCTTGCGCCGCGGTTCATTGATGATCCGCTTCAGGCGCAGGTGATCCCGGGGGTTATTGACGATATGCAGATAGGCCAGAATGTCCTTGATCTCCTTGCGGTCGTAGAATCGGTTCCCGCCCACGACCTGATAGGGGATCCCGCTTTTTACAAAAAACCGCTCCATCGCGTTGGACTGCGCATTGGTCCGGTAAAGAACGGCAAAACTGCCAAAATCCGCGCCGTCCCGCAGGATCCGATCCTGCAGGGTTTCCACAACGAATCGGCTCTCCTCAAAATCATCGGAAACCCGCATGACGTAAACCGGCTCGCCCTTTCCCGCCGCCGTCCAAAGCTCCTTGCCCTTGCGCCGGGCATTATGGGCGATGATCTGATTGGCGGCGTCCAGAATGTTTCCGGCGGAACGATAATTCTGCTCCAGCCGGATCACTTTGGCGTTGGGGAAATGCTCTTCAAAAAGCAGAATATTTTCGATGGTGGCTCCCCGGAATTTATAAATGCTCTGATCGTCGTCGCCAACAACGCAGATGTTATGGAACCCGGAAGAGAGCAGCGCGACCAGACGATATTGCAGCGGGTTGGTATCCTGATATTCATCCACCATGATATAGCGGTACCGCCCGGCATATTTAGCCAGAATCTCCGGATGATTTTCAAAAAGCTCCACCGTTTTCAGGATCATATCGTCGAAATCCAGGGCGTTTGCTTCCCGGAGTAAAGCCTCGTAGGCGGCGTATATTCTGGCGATTTGCTCCTCCCGAAGCTCCCGCCCGAACCGCTTGCAAAACTGATCCGGAGCGATCCGCTGATCCTTTGCCCGGGATATGGCGCTCTGCACCGAACGAACAGACAAAACCCCCTCTTCCAGCTCCAGCGCCTTCATCGCGCCTTTGATGACCCGCTGACTGTCGTCGCTGTCGTAGATGGTGAAGCTCCCGTCGTAGACGCCGTCGACGGCGATCTCCGCCCGCAGGATCCGGCCGCAAAAACTGTGGAAGGTAGCGGCGGTCACGCCAAAGGCGTCCGCGCCCATCATTTTTTCGATCCGGTCGCGCATCTCCTTTGCCGCCTTATTGGTGAAGGTAATGGCTAAAATATGATAGGGCGCGCAAAGCCCTCTGGAAAGCAGATAAGCGATCCGGTTGATCAGCACCGTCGTCTTTCCGCTGCCGGCTCCCGCAAGAATCAGCAGAGCCCCTTCGGTCTGCTCCACCGCCTCGCGCTGGCGGTCGTTCATCTCATTCAGTTTTTCTTCCAGCAGCCTTTGATCCATCTTAACCCTTTCTTCACGCTTCTTTTTTCATCATACTTCCCGGTCAATAAAAAGCCGGCCACCGGCCGGCTTTTCAGATATGCAATTACTCGGCGTCCTCTCCGCAGCCGGAACAATCGCCGCTGCATTCTTCCAGATCGGAAAGATCAAATTCCAGGCTTTCGCCGCAGTTGGGACAGTTGATTTTTCCCAGCTCCGCCACCTCGTCGTCCACGGAAAATTCCTCGCCGCAGGTGGGACAGACAATGCTGTAATAATCGTCCTCGTCGTATTCCTCGTCCAGCTCTTCATCCAAAAAACACTCAACGGCGTCCAGATCCTCATCGACCTCCTGGATATACTCGTCCAGCTCGATGATATTGTCCTCCGCGTCGGCAATGGCGGCGGCCATATCCTCCAGAACGTCCACAATGTTCACAAAAAGCTCTTTATAGGGATCTGCGTCGTCCAGCTTCATTCCCTGAAGCAAACCTTTGATATAAGCAACCTTCTCCAGCATCATGATTCTCCTTTTTCTTTATTCTTTTGCACGGCCCATATACTCGCCGGTGCGGGTATCGATTTCGATCAGCTCGCCTTCATTGATGAAGATCGGCACCTTGACCACCGCTCCGGTTTCCAGCGTGGCGGGCTTGGTTACGTTGGTGGCGGTATCGCCGCGGACGCCCGGCTCGGTTTCGGTGACGAGAAGCTTTACAAAGAAGGGGCACTCAACGCCAAACACATTGCCGTTATAGGACATGATCTTCACCACGTCGTTTTCCTTGACAAATTTGAAAGCCTCGCCCAGCTTATCGCTGCCCAGCGGAAGCTGGTCGTAGGTTTCCATATCCATAAAGTAATATAAATCCCCATCCTGATACAGATACTGATAATCCTTGCGGTCGATGGTGGCATTCTCGAATTTATCCGTCGGGTTGAAGGATTTTTCAACGACGGCGCCGGTGACTACATTTTTGAATTTGGTGCGCACAAAAGCGGCGCCCTTGCCCGGTTTCACATGCTGAAATTCGATCACCTGATAAACCTGACCGTCCATATCAAAGGTCACGCCGTTTCTAAAATCGCCAGCTGTCAACATAATTTCTTTTTTCCTTTCTTACATACGCAAAAATCTACAGATTTACTCTTCAATATTATATTCTACATGATATACCGGCATTTTTCAAGTAAAATATTTTCAAACCGCCCGTTTTTGGAAAAAGTGCCTATAAATTTTCCGCAGCGGCGGTAAAAAGCGCCTTCATCATCAAAGCGTCTTTGCTCTGGGTGCCCGCCGATTCGCAGATGACCGTCGGCTCCGCGCCTCTACGCGCCAAAACGGCGGCAAGGGGCGCAAATTCAGGGCCGAAATGCTCGTCGGCAAAGGTCAGATGCCGTTTTTCGCCGCCGGCCGTATATTCGATCTTGGAAAAATGGGCGTGAAAATGCGCAGCGCGATGGCTGCCGAGCGCCTCCTCCACCGCCGCAAGAACCCGCTCATAATCCGCTTCCTCATAAAAAAGACCCTGCTCCCGGGCGTTGAGGTGCCCGAAATCCAGCGTCGGCAGGATCCGTTCGTCCACGCCGCAGAGCACCAGCACCTCTTCCAGCGAACCCAGTTGATTGATTTTTCCCATCGTTTCCGGGCAGAGGATCATATCGCCGTATCCTTCGGCGTCGAAGGCCTCCACCGCCTTCCGCAGCGTTTCCAGCGCCAGGCGAACCGCCTCGGCGCGATCCAGCTTCGCGCAGGAGCCGGAATGAAAAATAATGCGATCCGCGCCGATCCTGCGGGCCAGCGCCGCGCTTTCCAGCAGATACCGGACGCTGTTGTCCCGTTTTTCTTCCTCCAGCGACGACATGGAAATATAATAGGGCGCGTGAACGGAAAGGGCAATGCCGCAGCGCTCCGCCTCCGCCCGCAGGCGGCGGGCCACATCGTCGTTCATCCGCACGCCGCGGCCGCATTCCACCTCATAGGCGTCCAGCCCGATCTTTTGCAAAAAAGCCGGCATCTGATCGGAGGTCTTATTCCCTTCCGCTTTGAACCATTCACAGTTTCCGCCCGGTCCGAATCGAATCATTTTTGCGCGTCCTCTCTTTTCTTTCTTTGAATTACCGGCATTTCCATCCTGCGCTTAAACTTGAAAAGCGCCGTTTCCTTGCAGTCGATGGGATCCACCAGAATCGTGATCATCCCAGCGCGGTTCCCGCCCAGAACATCGGTATAGATCTGATCCCCGACCAGCGCGATCTGCCCGGCCGGCAGATCAAACCGGCGCTGCACCCGTTTCAGAACAACGCCCAGCGGCTTGCAGGCGCGATGATAGGCGGGGATATCCAGCCCCTTTGCAAAGCGGGAAACCCGGATCTTATTATTGTTGGACACAAAGGCGATCTGAATGCCTCCGGATCGCAGACGTTCCAGTAACGCCCGCACCTCCGGCGTTGGCTCCGGAGTCCGAAAGCCCACAAGGGTATTATCGATATCAAAAATGATGCCCCGGATTTGATGACTTTGCAGAAAATCATCCGTCAGATGAAAAACGTCCGGAAGCAGAAAGCGCGGCATCAGCAGCATCCTATTTCTCCTAACTGTAAACTTTATTTTATAAGTATAACAAAGAAATATTGTAAATTCAAGATTTATCGTTTATAATATCTTTATAAAAACAACCGGGAGATCTATTATGAAAATCAAGGCTTCCAAAGAACAGAAAAACTGGGGCATCGTTGCATTTCTGGTGCTGGCCGCCGTTGCCGTCTTTGTTGCCCTGCTGATGAACCTGACGCAGGTTTTTGATGCGGTCAAATCTGTGCTCTCCCTTTTTACGCCCTTTTATATTGGGTTCGCCATCGCCTATCTGCTGAATCCGATCATGAAGTTCTGGGAAAGCAAAGCGCTGAGCAAGGTCAATAAGCCCAAGCTACGGCGCACCCTTTCGATGCTGATCACTTATGTTCTTTTTCTCCTTGTGCTCAGCGGCATACTGGCCTATCTTCTGCCCCGGCTGATCTCCAGCTTCACCCGCCTGATCAACGAAATTCCCGGCTACTATGCGCTTTTTATGAAAAACGCAAACGCTTTTATTGAAAACCACCCGGATATCAATGAATTTTATACCCGTCATTCCGTTCAAATCGATTCCATGATCGACCGCGCCGTGGATTTCCTCTCCGATTATCTCAGCGGGCTCCTGCCCAAGCTGGCCGACTTCACGCTGAAGCTCGGCTCCGCCCTGCTTGAAATCTTCGTCGGCATCATCATTTCGATCTATTTCCTCAGCGGGAAGGAAAGGATCACCGCTCAATGCAAAAAAGCGCTGAATTTTGTCTTTAAAAAGGAGGATCGGTACCAAAAGGTGCTGGACGTTGGCCGGATCACCCACGAAAAGACCCTCCACTATATCACCGCGCGGCTGATCGATTCTCTGATCGTTGCGGTGATCACCTATCTCTTTATGACTGTTTTCAGCGTTCCCTATGGGCTGATATCGGCGCTCTGCGTTGGTATTTTCAATACCATCCCCTACTTTGGTTCCTGGCTGGGCGCCATTCCGCCGGCGATCATTGTTCTGATCGTCAAGCCCTCCATGTTCCTGCCGTATCTGATCTTCATCGTTCTGCTGGAGCAGCTGGACGGCAACATCATCGGCCCGAAGATCCAGGGCAAGCAGCTGGGACTTTCCGCCCTCTGGGTCATTTTTGCCATTTTCCTTTTTGGCGGGATCTTCGGCATTTTTGGCATGGTGGTCGGCGTTCCGGTTTTTGCGGTGATCTACTATTTCGTCAACGCCGCAATCAACAACGGCCTGCATCGTCAGGGAAAACCGGTTGATACCATTGATTACGCAGCGCCCGAAGACCGGGAAATCATCCGCAAAGAGCAGGAAAAAAAGGACTGACGACTCTTTATACAGCAAGCACGGTTCGCTTTCAAGCGAACCGTGCTTGCTTTTTATCGCTCAGTCTTTCAGCTCCACGACCGTTATGCCGGAATCTCCCTCGCCATAAGCGCCCAGACGGAAGGACTTGACCAGCGGATGGCTCCGCAGATACTGATGAACGCCGGAGCGCAACGCGCCGGTTCCCTTTCCGTGGATCAGGGTGACGGCGTGAAGGTGATCCAGCAGGGCGGCGTCCAGAAACAGATCGATTTTATCCTCCGCTTCCGCGATGGTATCTCCCCGCAGATCCAGCTCGCTTTTGGCGGATGAGCGCTCCTGGGCGCGCTGAACCCGGATCGTGGACGCCGGCTTCTTTTTTTCTTCCTCTTTCGGCGCAAAAAGCTCCTTCCGGCTGATCTTCAGCCGGATCCCATCGCAATCCACCTGCGCCTGCTCGCCCAATACCGCAAGAACCGTTCCATGGCGGTTCATCTTTCCCACATACACCCGCATTCCGGGCTTCAGGGGGCCGGCCAGCGCCTCGCCACGGGCCGGAGCTTCCATTTCTGCGCCGGTATGATCCAGCAGCCTTGCCGCGCCGCTTTTCACGCCGCTGCGCAGCGCCTGAAGAGTGGCTTTATCCAGCCGATCCTGCTTTTCCTTCAGCTCCCGGATAAAGGCGTCGGCCTGACGGCGGGCGTTTTCCACCAGCATCCGTGCCTTTCGCTGCGCGTCGGCCATCTCCCGGTCGGCGCCGGCCAACAGTTTTTTCCGTTCCTCCGCCAGCCCGTCGCGCTCCTTTTTCAGCAGCAGCCGTTCTTCGGAAAGCTTTGCCGCCTTTTCTTCATAACGGTTCTTTTCCTGCTGCAGCCGGTCGATCATCTGCTCCAGCAGACGGTCGTTCTGTCCAATCTGGCTCTTGGCGTCGGCGATCACGTCCTCCGGCAAGCCCAGATGACGGGAGATCTCAAAGGCATAGGATTTGCCCGGGATCCCCATTTGCAGCCGGTAGGTCGGGCTCAGCGTATCCAGATCAAAGGAAAAGGAGGCGTTCTGCACGCCGGGCTGCGAAAGGGCGTAGGTCTTCAGCTCGGTATAATGGGTCGTTGCGGCCACAAAAGTTCCTCCCGCCCGCAGGCGCCGGATGATCGAAACGGCAAGCGCCGCACCCTCCACAGGATCGGTGCCGTTGCCCAGCTCGTCGAAAAGCACCAGGCTTTCCGCGTTGCTGAACTGCATGATATTCCGGATATTTTTCAAATGAGAGGAAAAGGTGGAAAGGGACTGCTCAATCGACTGCTCATCGCCGATATCCGCATAGACCCGATCAAAGATATAAAGCCTGGCTTCATCGGCAGGAACGGGGAACCCGGCCTTTGCCATCAGCGTCAGGATCCCCAGGGTTTTCAGGAAAACCGTTTTTCCGCCGGTATTCGGGCCGGTAATCACAATCGTATCGACCCCGTTGCCCATGCTGATATTCAGCGGAACCATCGTTTCCCGCGGGATCATGGGATGCCGCGCCCCGCGGATCTCGATGGTTTTATCATCGGTCAGAACCGGCGGGCAGCAGCCGGTATCCGCCGCATATTTCGCCTTGGCAAACACCAGATCCAGCGCCACCACCGCCTGATAGGAGGTGCGCAGCGGCGCCGCCGCTTCCGTTACCTTTTTCGTCAGCTCTTCCAGGATCCGGGCGATCTCCGCCTTTTCCTCCGCCTCCAGTCTGCGGATCTGATTGTTGCCCTCCACAACAAAAAACGGCTCGATAAAAAGCGTGCCGCCGCTGTTGGAGGTGTCGTGGAGCAGGCCTTTGACCTCGCCGCGGTTATCGGCCCGAACCGGGACGACGTACCGGTCGTAGCGCAGGGTGACGATCGGTTCCTGCAGCGATTTTGCCACCTCCGGCGTGCGGATATATTTTTCCAACTGGCTTTTGATCCCGCTGGCCGTGGAAGCGATCTTTCTCCGGATGGAAGCCAGCTCTGCGGAAGCGTCGTCGGCAATCAGCTCCTCCGTTACAAAGGTGCGGTCGATCCGCTCGTCAAGGGCGCGATCCTCATAAAGCTGGCTGAAGAACAGATCCAGACCCGGCGTATCAAAATTTTTGTCCTGATAATAGCGCGCAAGGTTCCGCCCCGTTTTCAAAAGGGCGCCGACCTCCATCAGCTCTCTGCCGCCCAGCGTGATCCCTTTTCCGGCCTTGCTTATGTAGAGCGGAAGGTTCCTGGAAATCCGGCTGAGGGGAAAGCGGGGGCTGCGCTCCAAAAGCTGCATCGCCTCCGCCGTTTGACGGATCTGCCTGCGGGCGCAGGGCGCGTCGAAAAGCGGAAGAAGGGCGCGCATCCGTTCCGCCGCCTCCTCCGTTACGCAGCGTTCCGCCGCCCGATCCAGAACCTTGAAATATTCCAGAGCGCCTATCGATTTTTTATAGTAAAACAGATTTCGGTTACTCATTTTTCATCCTTATTCACATATCGTTTTCCACATTTCCAAAGCAGGAGCCTTGATCTCCAGATGATAAAGCAGATATTCCTCCGTGAGCCGGGAGAGCCGAACCAGCTCCAGCTGCGGCACCGAAAAGCTGAAGGCCCTGGCGGGAGGATGGTTCAGTATGTAGGCCAGAGCGGTGGTAACGCTTGCCGTGACCGGAACGGTTTTAGCGCAAACCGCGCAGTCGTCGCAAAGAATGCCGCCGTCTTCCAGAGAGAAAAAGCCGCCCGGATGCCCGCAGGATTTCAGCGTGGGGCAATATCCCATCAGTTGCATGGTTTTCAGCTCAAATACGCTTTTGACCAGCCGGGGCGGCTTTCCCCTGCCCAGCAGATAAAGCGCGTTGAGCAGCAGGGGGAGCAAAACGCCCGCCTCCTGCGGCTCACCCTTTCCGAAATACAGCGCGATCTGCGCAAAATATCCGGCAAGAAAAGTATTTTCCAGATTCTCCTTTAATGCGTGAAAGGGCTCTTCAACGGAAAAAGAGTTCAGCAGAAAATTTCCGCCGCCGGTTTCATAAAGCACCCATTCTCCATAGTAAAACTGATCCCAGGAGCTGCTCTTTTTCCGGTTGTTTCGCGCAAAAACGGTGATACAACCCCGGCGTTCTGTCAATATGGTAAGGGCGCACTCTTCATGAACGGTTTGACCCGTTCGAAGTAGAATCCCTTTGACTTTGCACGTCATAGCCCGGCTCCTTTTCCCTGCCCGCCAGCGCCTGATACAGCAGATAAGCCTCCACGCTGCCGGTATTCTCAAAGCATTTCCATGCCTCTTTCTGATCCAATGCCATCACTCCTTTACTTCCATCATAGTTATTTTGGCTTCGACGGTGCAAAAAAAGTGATAGCAATTTCTGGTTTTACTCCCGGGTAAAACCGAGAGAATCCAGCAGGCCGCGATTGTTTTCCCAATCGCGCTTGACCTTCACATAGCATTTCAAAAACACTTTACAGCCGAAATGTCCTTCCAGCTCCTCCCGGGCGCGGCGGCTGATTTCCTTGAGCATCGCGCCGCCCTTTCCGATGATGATCCCCTTATGGGATTCCCGGGAACAATAAATCACCGCGTGGATGGAGATAAGCCCCTCCGATTCCTCAAAGGACTCCACCGCAAGGGCCACGCCGTGGGGCACCTCCTGCCCCAAAAGATAAAGCATCTTCTCCCGCACGACCTCGCAGGCGTAAACCGCTTCCGGCTGATCGCTCAACTGCTCGGGATCAAAAAAGAAGGGGGATTCCTCCGCCCGTTCTTCCAGCTCCCTGAGCAGCAGCTCCACGCCGTCCCCGGTGCGGGCGGAAAGGGGAATCACCGCCTCAAATTCAAATACGGCGGTAAAGGCGGAAATAGCCGCCAGGATCCGCTCCTTGGGAATTGCGTCGATCTTATTGATCACCAGAATGGCGGGCGTCCCCATCTGCGCCAGACGTTTGAGCATCCTTTTTTCCGCCTCGCCCGGCGCCTTTGCCTCCGCTACGAAAACGGCGATCTCCGCCTCCTCCACCGTATCGCTGACCGTCTGCTCCATGCGCTTGCCCAGTCCGGTCCGGCCGGTGATAAACCCCGGCATATCCATAAAGACATACTGCACCTCGCCCCGGGTGAGGATCCCGGTGATCCGGGTGCGGGTGGTTTGCGGTTTGGGCGATACGATGGAAACCTTCTCGCCGATGATCTGATTTAAAAGGGTGGATTTCCCCACGTTGGGACGCCCCATCAGCGTTGCAAAAACAGTTTTTGTTGACATGATTATTTTTCCTTCTTATAGGTCTTTTTACAAAAGATGAAGAACAGCAGCGCCGCGGCATAAAACACCAGACCCGCCGCCCGGTACCAGACGCTGAAATAGGTAAAAATCGCAGCGAAAACAGCTATATCCCAAAAGAGGATCAACCCAACCAGAAAGGCGCCGATGGCGGCGATCAGTACTGCTGCGGCGGCAGAATCCTTGGCGTTGCGGATGTGCCGGGATCGCTCCCGGGTAATTTTATTATCGGTCTGCTCCACGGCGGTATTCAGGCTTTCCGCCGCCATCACCACGGCGATCTGCAGGATCAGCAGCCCCCATTCCGCCGGGCTGAAATCATAGAACAGCACCGCTGCCAGAACCACCGTCAGCGCCGCGGCGCAATGGATGCGGAAATTTCGCTCGCAGGCCAGATTGAAGCCGATCCCCCGTATGGCATAATGAAAACTCTTTAAAAAACTTCTCACCGCGTCAGCCCCATTTCTTTCAGCACTTCTTCCTGTTTGCAAAACATCTCCTGCTCTTCCCTTTCCCCCAACTCATGGTCATAGCCCAGCAGATGAAGCACGCTATGTACCGTCAGAAAGGCGATCTCCCGCTCCGGTGAATGGCCGTATTGCGCGGCCTGCTCCAGCGCTCTCTCCGGGCAGAGCATCATACTCCCCAGAAAAACCGCTCCGGTATCCGGATCCGCTTCCGCAGAAAAGGGCTCCTCCTCCATCGGAAAAGAAAGCACATCGGTCACGCGGTCGATTCCCCTCTGCTCCGCATTGACCGCCCGGATCTCCTCCGGCGCGGCCAAAAGCACTTCGATCTCGGCGTCCTGCAGGAACTGCTCATAGCGCAGCGCCGCCTCCGCCGCCGCCTGGATCAGCGCCCGGTAGGGCGTTTCTTCTTCCATGGAAATCATGACTTTCATGGCTTCTCCCTGTTTTTCCTTTCATAAGCTTCCACGATTTTCTGCACCAGCGCATGGCGCACGATATCCTTCTTCTCAAAGCGGTGGATCCCGATCTGATCGATATCCTTCAAAATCTTCAGAGCGTGCATCAGACCCGAGGCTCTGCCGTTGAGATCGATCTGGGTGGGATCGCCGGTTACCACGATCTTGGAATTAAAGCCAAACCGGGTAAGAAACATCTTCATCTGCTCGATGGTGGTATTCTGGGCTTCGTCCAGAATAATGAAGCTGTTGTCCAGCGTGCGGCCGCGCATATACGCCAGCGGCGCGATCTCAATGATATTTTTTTCCATATACCCCGCCACCGTTTCGGGACCGAGCATTTCAAAAAGAGCGTCGTAGAGCGGGCGGAGATAAGGGTCCACCTTATTTTGCAGATCGCCGGGCAGAAAGCCCAGCTTTTCCCCGGCCTCCACCGCCGGACGGGTCAGCACGATTTTGGATACCTGCTTGGATTTCAGCGCCGCAACGGCCAGCGCCACCGCCAAATAGGTTTTTCCGGTCCCCGCAGGGCCTACGCCGAAGGTGACGACGTTTTTAGTAATGCAGTCCACATAGTTTTTCTGCGCGATCGTTTTGGCTTTGATGGGCTTGCCCCGCGTTGTGATGCAGATACATTCATCCAGCGCCTGCACGACGTTGCAGCTGGTATCCTCCCGCGCCAGATTGATCAGATAGCGCACCTTCTGCGCGTCGATCTGTTCGCCCCGGGCAGCCAGGGCAAACAGATTATCCAGCACAACGCAGCCCATATCCACATTGGCTTCCTCCCCGGTGAGCAGCAGATGCTCTCCCCGGTTGACCAGGCGGAGATTCAGCTCGTTTTCCAAAACGGCCGCATTTTCGTCAAAAGGCCCGAATACCGCCGGAATCAACGCGATTTCCGGATTATCAAAGGTTTTTTGCATATTTTTTTACTCCTCGATCGGCAGTTCAACGCCGATCTCCTCTTCACATTCAAAAACAGCCCGGATCCGCACCGCGTCCTCCGTTTCGCTTTGGTAGAGGGTGCAATCGCGGATCACAACATCGGCCAGAACATCTTTTTGATAAAAAGCCAGCCTTGCTTTGGCTTCCGCCGCCGCCTCTTCCGGCGTGCGGTTCAGCTCCACCGTTTCCACCTCTTCCACCCGCTCCACATAAAAACGGACGGGCAAGGCAAAAGAACCGATGCGCAGCGGCTCATCCATTAAAATGGTATCATACTCATTATATGATATTTTTCCGTTAAAATAAAGAGGAATCTTCAACTTCCCGAAAGAAATTGCATATTTTTTTCTGCTTTTTCCCGTTTTTTGGCGCACCGTTTCCTGTAATGGGACAACAACCTCGGTCTCCCGGTAGGTTTGCGCCGTAATGGTGGCGATGCTGTGGGTCAGATGGCGGACGCCGTAGCGATCCGTCCACGCGCCGCTGACCAGCAGATCGCCCGCCGAAACCGCTTCCCCCACCTCTACCTGACGAAAGCCGCCATAATCCTGAATCGACAAAATCACGCCGTCGCGGGAGGCGTAAATACTGGTCGGCGTCGTTTCATCCGGCACCTCCGGCGTCACGCCCTTTTCCCTCACTTCAACGTAGGCGGTTGTGCCCCGGATATTGATGGACATCCAGGAAAGCTTTTCATTCCCGGTCAGATATCGGTTTTCGATCGGTTCCACGTCGATTTTCCGCCCGGCTCCGATCTTCAGCCCCATTTCCGCCAGATCGGTTTTGATCTGGACGGCCGATGTTTCCTCGCAGCCGACAACCTCGATCTGCCAGATAAAGCAGGAGCAGTAATAGATCATCCCCAAAAAAAGAAGAAAGCCCACCGCCAGACCCCAGCGTTTCCGAAAGGGGCGAAGCACCATGAAAAGTCCTTGCTTCTTGCGGATCCGGATACGGGTTCCGGTTTTAAACGCCGGCTGGCGCAGCCGACCAAATTCCCGGCGCGGGATCAGAAAAATCAGAGTGCCGTCCTCGGTGCGGCGGGGCTTGCGGATCGGGATCCGGCGGCGGTGCAGTTGATTGATGAACGATTCCAACTGTCCGCCCCTTGCTTCCGCCTCCACCCGGCCGGTAAAAAATGCAAGATAATCCTTCAAATCATCCCTCCTCCCATTCGATGCGCTGCAGCTTTCCGGTAACGCGGAGCCCGCCGTCGCCAAAATGAGCCAGATCAAAATCAGAGCCGGTAATAGCCAGAAGATAATTCTTCATGCTGATTTTTACCAGTTCCTTTTCATAGGTATGAATCCCGCGGGCGCCCTCTACCTGAACGGTATTTCCGCCCCAGATCTCAATACATTCATCCAGCCCAGATGCAAATTCCGGCAGATCCATGCACCGCATCAGCCGGACAACCGGGTTTGCGCCCCGGTTTTTTCGCTTTTTTCTTTTGTTTCCTTTCATCGCAATCCCTCATTTCGTTATTATTTCTATGAACGAAACATAAATAATACCATGAAAAAATATGTATTGATGTTTTTTGCCGCGCTTCTTTTTATGACGATGCCGGTGCTTTTGCTGCATGGCGGCGCTGCCGGCGCAGGAGTGCGCAGCGGGCTGGAGCTTGCCTACCGGTCGGTGCTGCCGGCGCTCTTTCCCGCCATGGTCGTATGCGGAATGATTGGAGAAACGGCGGAATATCTGCCCCTTCCCCCCGCGCTGGCGATCTGGATCAACGGGCACCTTTGCGGCTTTCCCCTGGGGATCAAAACCCTCGCCCGCGCCTATCACCGTGGCCTTCTGACCCGCCGGCAGACGATCCGGCTCTCCGCCTGCTGCGCCAACGCCTCTCCGGCCTTTCTGGTTCTCTATGCCGGGCAGAGCGTTTTGGGGAGTCGGCAGGAGGGGATCCTGCTCTTGCTCGGGCAGGTAATGATCTCGCTGGGCGTCGCCGTTTGCTCAGGAGCGTTGGAAGATACGCCCACTCTTCCGGCGGAGGAGCGCCCCCTGCTGCGGGCGGCGGCCGATTCCATTGCCGGAGCCGCTCTCGGCTCCCTGACGCTTACGGGATACATCGTTTTTTTCTCGGCAGTTGCCGCGCTCTGCAACGCCCTGCCGGGCTTCTCCTATCTCTACGGCTTTCTGGAGCTGACCGGCGGCCTTGCGGCCCTGCCGGAAAAGAGTGCCTCCCTCGCTCTGACGGCGGCGATCATCGGTTTTTCCGGCCTTTCGGTTTTGCTGCAAAATGCGGTTTTCCTGATGAACGAACAGCTCCCGGTGTGCTATTTGGTTGCCGGAAAAGTGCTCTACGCGCTGCTTCTTCCCCCGCTTACGCTGCTCCTTTCCCGCCTGGGATGCGGCGGTCGGGTTCTGTTTTGCGCCCTTTTCCTGCTTTTTTTGTTTTCTTTTGACAAATTAAGAAAGAAGTATTATAATAATAGTGGAAAAACCTGCGGCAGGAGAAAGGGGATAATTCATGATCTTTTCCAAAGAAGTTGAAAAAATATGCGCCTATTGCGAGCATGGCTGCCCGATCTACGGGACAGACGATGTGATCTGCGCAAAAAAAGGCCTGGTTCGGGCAAACTTCCGGTGCAAAAAGTTTCTCTATACGCCGCTGCGCCGGGTTCCGCCGAAGCCTGCCGCGCCGGATTTTCAGGCGCTGGATCTTCCGCCGCTGGAGGATTGAAAAAAATCCCATAAATGAAAAAATATGTATCCGAAAGCGGATACATATTTTTATTTTCGGCGCACATAATACTATCGTCCCCCGCGGACAACGAAGGCGCAAAGCACACGCTTTGCCGGACGGAACCCGGGCTTTTATGCGTATACAGAAAAGCGCAGGTTCCGATAAAGGGCGCGGTCTGCTTTCATGATAAACGGTGGGCAGGCTGGCGCGTAACAAAAAAAGGGAGAAACGCTCCCGGAACACCGTTTTCCAAAAGCGGAAAGGGCGCATGGCTGTGTTTCGGAACTTTCCCGCAGCAGGAACCACGCCCGAAAATACGGAAAGTGCGGCCTTTCCCCCGAGCGGGAAGCATTTCCCGGCGGCATAGAAAAAAGAACCGTGAGCAGAAAGCTCACGGTTCTTTTTATCTTACGAAGATTGCGAAAAGCGGACCGGCCATCTTCTCAAAATCAGGACGCAAGCTCCTGAAGGAGCCGAACGGCGTCTGCGACGCTCAGTTTCTGATCCTCGTTGGCATCGGCAAGATCCAGGCAGATTTCCGTATGCCACCCGCAGAGGTGGCGCAGCAGGGAAACCGGATCGGCGGTATCAAAGACGCCGCTGCCGTTCACATCGTATTGCACCGTCAAGACGGGAATTTCACCGTCCTGACGCATGGACAGCGCCTGCGCCACGGTACCGTCCGCAAAAGCTTCCGCAGACCGGGCGCCGGTTCCGCTCTGCTCCGGTTCGGTGCCGGGCTGGCTGCTCAGATAATAACAGTTGCTCGTTTTCCCGGTCACCGTCCCATTATACCGAACGATCGCATTGGAGGTGCCGTCCGTATTGAGGGGGATCAGTTCGCCCATGGAATAGCAATCGGTTATCACCGCCGCCAAACTGCCGTTTTGACCCCAGGAGCAGATCCCGGCCACGCTGGTGGGCGCGGTGACGGTTCCAAGATTATAGCAGCGCCGGATCGTTCCGCCTTGACGCAGATTCCCGGCGATCCCGGCGGCGCCATCATTGCTCAGATACGCAACGATCTTTGCCTCGTTCCAGCATTCCTCGATCCGGGTTCCGCCGTCGCCGTAGCCGACAATTCCGCCGGCGACCGACGGAGCGACGATCTCCCCGCTCACCCCCAGCGCGCGGATCACGGCGCCATAGGTGGCGTTGAATACGCCCGCGCCTTTGACGGCGCTTCTGATATTTACGTTGCGCAGCATATGGTTTCCACCTTCCAGGGTGCCCCGGAAGGCGGTCATATAATCATCGGCATATGCGCCGACCCCCTCCATTTCAACACCGGCAAAATCAAGATCGTTTTTCAGATAGACGGTCTTCCCTTGAAAGGTCACGCCGGATCTGACCAGATCCGCAAAATAGATCCACTCCGATACGCTGGTGATCTGATAAGCCTCCTCATTCGGGAACTGCGCGTAATCCGCTATACAGACCATTCCCTCGATCTGCGGATAGCTGATGCAGGGAAGGGCGGCCAGGCAGGCGTCGATCGCGCTGATCTGCTCTTCCAGCTCGGCGGCACTATAGATACCCTTTTCCAGGCAGGCGGCCGCTTCGTTATAGACTTCCTCCAGCCCGCTATCGGGGTAATGCTCCTCGTAAAAAGCAAGGTCGATCTCATCCAGAACGTCGCGGAGGCTGGACGCATCAACAGTCAGCTTCCCGGTAAAGACATAGGTTCCGCTTGCTATCCGGTAAACATTGCACGTTCCCTCGCGCCCCAGCGCCTGAACATGATCCATATCGGCGGTTTCGCCGAAGCCGGGCGCCCAGACCGTCGCATAGGCGTTGGCAGGGACTGTTACCTCCCAGGTATACTGCCCGCCGGAAACGCTCCATTTGCTGGAAATCAGGCCGTAGGCGCTATCGTAGGACGCGTCCACAGTTTCCAGCTTATCGCTGATGGAGGGCTTCATCAGAATGTGGTGATAGCCGGGATCGGCGGGATCGGCTTTGATGCCGGCCATCTCCTCATACATCCATTGCACAATGGAACCATAGCAATAATGATTATAGGAATTCATGGTGGAGCCCAGCGCCGAATTGGCGCCCAGACCGCCGCCGGCCGTATAGCTGTTCCAGCGTTCCCAGATGGTGGTGGCGCCGTTGACGACCGAATAGCCCCAGGAGGGATATTCCGTCTGCAACACCAGCTCATAGGCGATATCCTCATAGCCGTATTGCGTCAGGACCGGGCACAAAAAGTTGGTGCCCAAAAATCCGGTCGTCAGCTTCATGCCGTTCTCCCGCACCTTTTCGGCAAGACGGGCGGCCGCCGCCCGCTCCAGCTCAGGATCCTGAAGAATCCCGGTGCCCAGGCTCAGGGCATAAGCGGTTTGAGAATCGCCCAGGATCACTCCGTCGCTCAGCAGAAAGGCCTCCTTGTACTGGGCGGAGATCTCGGAAAAGAGCTGTTCATAGTAAGCGGCGTCTTCGGTTTCACCGATGATGGCGGCCATCTTTCCCAGCAGTTTGACCACATATCCGAAATAAGCCGTCGAGGTGATGGCGATCGGCGTGCTCTCGCCGGACGACAGCCAATCTCCGTAGCTGTCGGAATCGATAATCAGATCGCCGCCGGCCTTGGCCAGACGGCAGCTGATCCAGGCCTTCATATTGTCATAGTATTTCTCAATCACTTCCGTATCGCCGTAGTTTTTATAAAGCGTATAG
This sequence comes from uncultured Clostridia bacterium, assembly GCA_944387895.1. Taxonomy (GTDB): domain Bacteria; phylum Bacillota; class Clostridia; order Oscillospirales; family QAKW01; genus QAKW01. The sequence goes on along the minus strand of CALXGQ010000029.1, from coordinate 5,835 downwards.
GGAATGACGATGGCGGCGTCGCTCCATCCCGCCGCGCCGCCGGTTAATTTGCCGGCGCTAAAGGTGGGCGCAAAATCCGGCAGACCGCCGTTGGCGCCCTGCTTGGAAAACAGTAATGAGAGATATTGATTCAGAAAACTGTAAACATCTGCATTGAAGGAAGCAGCCCCCGCAAAGACCTGCGCATCGCCGGACCAGCCCAGCCGCTCATCCCGCTGGGGACAATCGGTCGGCACGCTGACATAATTGGAGAGCTGACTCCACTTGGTGTTGCTGTAAAGCTGATTGACCAGGCTGCTGGAGGTGTTCAGCGAGGAGGTGATTTCGGAAACGCTGCTCCACACCACGCCCAGAACATCTGCTGCCTTGGGTTCGTAGCCCAGCCCGGTCACTTCCACATAGCGGAAGCCGTGATAGGTAAAATAGGGGGTATATTCCACCGTCCCGTCGGCGCCGAAGATATAGTAATCGGTGGCGTGGGCGGTACGGAGATTGGCGGTATACAGCTGGCCCTCCAATTCGCCGTCGTTTTCATCATAGAGCATCTCGCCGTAGCGCAGACGGACGGTTTGTCCCTTCACGCCGGTGGCCTTCAGCGTTACCACACCGGCAAAATTCTGCCCCATGTCAATGATATAGGTATCCTCGCCCACTTTCGTTACGCTCTTGGGCGTAATTGTTGTAAACACTTTAACCGACTCATGGGGCTGCGCCTTCCATTCCACCGTATCAAGATTGATGTTGGTACGGATCGTGCTGCCGGTGGCCTGGTTTGCCGCCTTCCAGCCGCTGTCGTCAAAGCCGGCGGTATTCCAGCCGGGCTGCTCCCGGGAAGCGTCGTAGGTCTCGCCGTTGAAATGATCGGTTACCAGATAGGGAGAATCCTCCGTGCAATACCAGCTTTCATCGGTTCTCACAACCTGCCGGCTGCCGTCGGTATAGGTGATGATCAGCTGACCCTTGAAGGCCACGTCGACCCCATAGTGCTGATAGTTGCAATTCCCCTCGCCCACATGCCCGGCATACCAGCCGTTGCCGACCACCGCGCCGATGGCATTATCGCCGTCCTGCAGCAGAGCCGTCACATCATAGGCCTGATAGTCGATGCGGTCAAAATATTCCGTCCAGCCGGGAGCCAACCGGTCGTCGCCAACCTGCTGCCCATTGATATAGGCCAGGTAGGTGCCCAAAGAGGAGGCATACAGCCGGGCTTTGGCCACCGTTTTCCCGCTTTCCAGCGCAAATTCGGTGCGGAACAGCGGCGCGCCTTTTTGCTCCACATCCCGCATGAACAAGCCGGTTTTATCCAGATACAAAGCGCCGTTCTGCGTTCTTCCGGTGCTGAAAGGATCGATGTGATCCTCAAAATCCGCGGAAATCAACGTATTCCCTTCCGCGTCTTTCAAAACATAATTATCCACCCAGGCAGTCTCGGCGTCTGCCTTTGTCTGGCGAAAGCCCACCTGGCTCGGAGCGGCCAGGCTGTTGGTACGGGTATCAACCAAGGCATCATCCAGATAGGTTTTGATTTCGCCGCCGGTGCCGACAGCTATTTTTAAATGATGCCATTCATTGCGCTTCGCCCAGGGAAGATACGCGGTAACATCGATTTCGGCAAGCGTTGCCGCAGTGCCGTTTACCACCTGATGCGGGCGCAGATACACCTTTTGGCTGCTCTCGTATCTTTTGATATTGATCTGCCAAAACAGCAGGTTTCTTGCATCCGTTCCGCCAAAGGCCACGGCGATTGCGGTCGAGTCGATCTTAAAATCGGTCTCAAGGGTAAAGCCGGCAGCAGGCTCGGCGGTCATCTCCGCCATGGTGCTGACGGAGTAATTGCCGTTAATAGGGGCAACATACAGTCTGCCGCTTTCCAGCACGCCCACTTTAAAGGGATTGCGGGAGGTAAAATCACAACTCATCAGGGAATGGCCTGCGGCGTCAGCAACGGTCAGGTTATCATAATAAGCGGTTTCCTGATCGTTGATGCTGTTGAAGTGCCGGAAGCCAAACACCCCGAAGGAAATCAGATTATGGGTGTAGGTTCCCAGCTTTGTTCCGTTGGCATAGACGGTAACCGTTGTCCCGGACACCGAAAGCTTTATATGTACCGTATCCGCCACGACTTCACGGGCAACACTCCAGCTCGCAGGGACGCTGCCCGTCCCATTTTCGGTTTTAATAATCTTGATCAAGCCGGATTTAATGTTGACCTGCAGCGCCATGTTGTTTTTGGCATCGGTACCGGCAAAAATGAAGCCGGCGGAATCCTTGGTCACCAGCGTGTCATATTCCACCGTGTAATCGCCGGAATAATCCGTTTTTTTCACGGCGCTGATCAACGTAGCGTCAAACTCCGCGCTGTCCATAAACCCTGTTTCAAAATAAGCGTCTTCCTTGCAGGATTCTCCCTTTTCGTTCCAGACCTCGATTTCCCAGCGATAACGCGTCGCAGAAGTCAGCGCCTCTCCGGCATAATCGGCGCCGGAAGCGTCGTTTTCCACCTTGCCGCTGTCCCAAACCTGCCGTTCTTCGCCTTCCGATTCATAAACAAGAATACGCCACGCGCTTTGCGCCGCTCCGCGCCAGGCAGCTTCCATCCTCCAGCTGAACCGGAGCTCCTGCTGGTCGATGGCCATTGGCGAAGCCAGCCCGTTACACTTCAGATCGGTAACAGACCAGCTATCCGCTCCCTGAGCGAAAGCGGAAAAAGTTGATAATCCCATTGTTAGTATCATAAATAAAATCCATATCCTTTGCACAAGTCTTTTTTTCTTTGACATCACGTCGGGGTCCTCCTTTCTCATCTTGACACCAGTATAGCGCGTATGATAAAATATCACCAGACCATATTTTTACCTTTTTATCCTACGATCATGATATTACGGAGGAAACCCTGATGCGCTATGATTATCAGCGGCTGGGGCAGACCTGGCGCTATGACCTGGAAAACAGGCGTTATGGATTTCTGCTTTGCGACAATCCCATCTCCTATCCGCACAGGCACCCTTATTTTGAGCTGAGCTACGTGCTGCGCGGGGAGATGCAGCATGATTTCATGGGAACGCGCTACCATTTGAAGCAGGGAGATTATTATTTTGTCGACATTGGCAAATCCCATAGCTACCGGGCGTCCTCCGATATCCTGCTTCTCAATTTCATGTTTTATCCGGAGGCGATCGACCCGTCATACAAGCAGCTGAAAAGCCTTTCCAAGATCGTCAACAGCCCCACCTTCCGTTTCACCACCGATCAAATCCCGCTCCTGAACCGGCCGGGCTTCCATGATGAAAACGGAAGTCTGCTGAACCATTTGGAAAAAATCCAGCTTGAGATCCAGGAAAAGCGGCCCGGTCATCATCAGATGATCCACCTGCTCATCTTGCAGCTGATTATCCTGCTGATGCGTATCGATAACGCGAAATTTGAGGAAACCACGCAGAATCAGCCGATCATTCAGAAGATCCTGGATCTGCTCAACGCAAAATATGCCGAAAATCTGACTCTTGCCGACATCAGCCGGCAGCTCGGTTATTCCACCGCCCACATCAGCCGACTCTTCAAGCAAAATCTCAAGGCCTCGTATACCGAATATCTCCAGCGGCTGCGGCTGGCTAAAAGCTGTCAGCTTTTGCTCTCTACCGATCTTTCCGTTGAAGAGATCGCCTTCGCTGTGGGATATCGGAACCTCTCCTTTTACCACCGTCTTTTCCAGCGTTACTATGGCATGACGCCGCTGCAATATCGAAAAAATGGCTGAAAATGTAAAGATTCCGCCGATTTTTTTCTTGACAGCGCCGTCATATTCTCTATACTTAATGATATAAACGGTAAAAGGGGGCTACTTTATGTATCAAATCAAAGCTGTTTCCGCCATGGAAAAGATCATGCCGCAGGACGGTCCCGGCTCTGCCGCCGCTATTGAATCCCTCAGGGGACTGCGCGGAGAACGGGTTTCCTTCCAGATCCGAATGGATTTCCTCCCTGATGAGGACGGGGCTTACAAGCGTCAGCGGGGTCACTACACCCTACGCTCACCCCTGCGCGCCCATACCCGTATCAGCCACGTTGGCAATGTCCCTGTTGAGCTCCCCTGCTACCCCGAACGGAGCGACGACGATTATATCTCCAAAAAACCGGGTCTTTTTCCGGACGTTCTCTATCCGCTGAAAGCCGGAGAAGATTTTTTCTGGAATGTCTATATGCCCGTCGTCCTGATGGTAACGGTCGACATCCCCCTGGATCAGCAGGGCGGCGTTTATCCGCTCCACTTCACTTTTTCTACGCAAAACGGGGAAAAATACGCACTAAAGGTCATGATCCGGGTGGAAGAACTGGCCATCAGGAAGAACGATCTGATTTTCACCCAATGGTTCCATTGCGACAGCATCGCCACCTATCACCACGTTCAAATGATGAGTGCCCGGCACTGGAAGCTGATTGAAAATTATATCCAAACCGCCGCCAGAACCGGCGTCACCATGCTGCTGACCCCGCTCTTTACCCCGCCGCTGGATACGGCGATCGGCAGCGAGCGGCCTACCATGCAGCTGGTGAAAATCAAAAAAGACGGAGAGCGCTATTCCTTTGATTTCACCCTGCTGAAAAAGTGGGTAGATCTCTGCCATCAATATGGGATCGAATACTTTGAGATGTCCCATCTGTTTACCCAGTGGGGGGTCGTCCATTGCCCGAAAATCGTGGTGGAAATCGATGGAAAGGACGTAAAGGAATTTGGCTGGCATACCGAAGCGATGGGCGCTCCTTACCGCAATTTCCTGGCGCAATTTCTCCCGGCTCTTACGTCCAAGCTGAAGGACTGGGGCGTTGCGGATAAGACCTATTTCCATATTTCCGATGAACCCAGCGCCAATCCGGAGAAACCCGACTACAATAATTATCTGGCGGCCAAGACCTTCGTTGCCCCCTATCTGAAGGATTTCAAGATCATGGACGCCCTCTCCCATATCGAATTTTACAAGAACGGACTGATCCAATATCCCGTTTGTTCCACCGATCATATCGAGCCCTTTATGGAAGAGGATATCCCGGAACGCTGGTGCTACTACTGCTGCAGCCAGGGCAATCTGGTCGGCAACCGGTTCATTGCCATGCCTTCCTACCGCAACCGGATTTTGGGGGTGCAGCTCTTTTTGAGCGATATGACCGGATTTCTGCAATGGGGATATAATTTCTATTATTCCGAGCGGGCCATTATGCCGCTGGATCCCTATCACAGCACCGACGCCATGCAGGCGTTCCCGGCAGGCGACCCCTTCTCGGTGTATCCCTGGAAAAATCAGGCCATCGAATCGATACGAACCGTTGTTTTTTATCAGGGAATCCAGGATCGTTCGCTGCTGCAAATGCTGGCGGAAAAAATCGGACTGGAAAAAACAAAGGAATGGGTTCAGGCCCAGGCCGGCATGAAAATCGATTTTAAAAATTATCCCCGCAACAAAGACTTCCTGGAAAATCTGCATGATCAGATCATTGAAAAACTTTTAGAGCAATAAGAAAAAGGGATCGCACAGGCGATCCCTTTTTTCAATGAAACGGTATCCAGCCGGAAGGGCGTTATCCGGTATACTTCCCCATCGATCAAAAAACCATGTTTCTCCGCAAGTCCGCCGATCAGAAGAGGGGTGCCCCGGACGCCCGGCGAGAAAATCTGCATAAAAAAGAAACGGTTCAAAATGAACCGTTTCTTTTTCCTGATGTCGGCATTACGTATCTTCCCGGGCCGTCGCCAGCCAAGTATTGTCCGCATGAAGTTGCTTAACTTCCGTGTTCGGAATGGGAACGGGTGGGTCCAACTCATAATCAACACCGACT
>CALXGQ010000028.1 GCA_944387895.1 uncultured Clostridia bacterium | reverse complement strand
GATATAGTAAAACGCCGTCTTGGATTTGTTCCAAGGCGGCGTTTTCTGCTTTGGTATCAGAGCGAACATTTCACGGCGAAACCGCCGCTGAAAAAATAAGTGTTCGTCCAATACCCGATTGGTGGAGTCGAGGGGAGTCGAACCCCTGTCCGAAAATCTATTCATGCAACCTTCTACGTGTGTAGTTTATCTTTTAAAATTCCCGCGTCTGGCCGCCGGTAAACAGGCTGCCGGATCTGGTAGCTTCATCATACATTTCCGGGGCAAAGCTTAGCCGAAAACGTTCACCACTTAAAATGACACCCCGCATACGACCGTGGTCCTTCGCATTGGGATGACGCCGCTTAAATTAAGCAGCGTAAGCTAATTTATTGTTGTTAGCTATTTTTTAAGTTACACATTTTTAGGTGGTTGTGCGCCACCACACGCTTATTGCACTGCAAAATCCCCGTCGAAACCTTTACGACCCCATTTGGGAACCGCCGGCAGGCATAGACGGCGGCACGCCGAAGCGGTACGCCGGTCTTGTTCCGCCGAACGGGAATGGCGAACAGAAAGGATCTGTTCTCTACAACAACATTATATCATAAAAGCTCCGAAAAAAACAGTATTTTTTAAAATCTATTGCTGAAAAACGGTTTCTTTGAGAAAGAGAATGCTGTCGGCCATCCAGGCGCGGGGTCTTTTTTCCAGCATTTCAGGCCGGTAGAGGCGCTGATTGTCCGTGAGACTGCTGGAGGCGGTTCTCTCGTCGGAGAGGCTGAGGCCGTGAACGCCGGTGGGGTAGACGTGCAGCTCGAAGAGGATCCCTTTTTCCGCCAGCGCCTGCGCCATCAGCAGGGAGTTCATAACGGGAACGGCATGGTCCTTCCCGGTATGCCAGAGAAAAGTGGGGGGATAGCTTTCCGTCACCTGCTTTTCAATCGAGAGCAGGCGCAGCGTTTCTTCTGAAGCGTCGTCTCCGGCCAGATTTACAAAAGAGCCTTTATGCGCCCAGGGGCCGCTGGTGATGACCGGATAGCAGAGAACGGCCGCGTTGGGCTTGCAGAGGGCGCAATCGCCCAATACGCGCGCGGCGAAGTCGGCGTTCCAGAAGGCGCCGACGGAAGCGGCGAGATGCCCGCCGGCGGAAAATCCGCAGATGACGATCTGATCCGGATGGATATTCCAACCGGCGGCGTTTTCACGAACGGTTTTGATGGCGGTCAGCGCCTCCAGAACGCAGCGGGGGAAAGCGGCGTCGGCGCCGACGGAATAATTCAGGATAAAGGCGGCCATATCCGCTGCAACATATTGCAGGGCGACAGGTTCCGCCTCCCGGTCGGAACGGCCGCGGTAAGCGCCGCCCGGGCAGACGATGACTGCCGGCCGGCGGCGATCCGGGTCGATTTCAGGAGAGTTGGAGGGCAGGTAACAGCTCAAGGTCGCTCTGTGTCCCTCGCCCAAATTCCATTTCTCGTAGTCCAGATCCAGCTTTTGCTCAAAATAGTTCATGAAGGTACCTCCGTTTTTGCGTTTCCTTATTGATTTTTTGCTTTCAGCCGCACTTCCATTTCCCGCGCGGCCTCTTTTTTGGCAATGGTTTCGCGTTTATCGTAGTTCTTTTTTCCACGGCAGAGCCCCAGCTCCATTTTTACCCGGGGGCCGCTGAAATAGAGGGCGAGCGGGATCAGCGTCAGCCCTTCCTGCCGGGTTTTGCCGTAAAGGGTCATCAGCTCCCGCTTATGGAGCAGCAGCTTTTTCAAACGGAGGGGATCGCGATTGAATATATTCCCTTTCTCATACGGAGAAATATGCATCCCGCGGACAAAAAGCTCTCCGTCCTTGAACTCGCAGTAGCTGTCCTTCAGATTGACGTTGCCCTGCCGGATGGACTTGATCTCCGTCCCGTAGAGAACCAGCCCCGCTTCATAAGTCGACAAAATAAAATAGTCGAAGGAGGCCTTTTTATTTTTCACAATATACTTTTTTGCGTCTGCCTTCATAATAAGCGCTCCTTGGACGAAAGTGATGGGTGGCGATATACAAATATCATAACACAATTCTAAAAAAAGTAAAGGATTTTGTTCAACTTTTGTTTGCCAAAATTCGATCGATGATGTATAATAAACATGTAAAATTGTGTAAAAAAACAGGACGGCCGGAAGGGCCTGGCGCATGGAAAAGGAAGGAAAGGGAGTAAAATGTTTCAGATCGGGGATCGCGTCGTCTACCCGATGCATGGAGCCGGATTTGTGGAAGGAATCATGCAGCAGACGATTGCCGGGCAGCAGAAAGAATATTATGATATCCGCATCCATGGCGGAGGGATCCGTCTGAAGCTCCCGGTTTCCGGCGTCGGTTCCGAACGGCTGCGTAAAATCATCAGCCGGGAAGAGGCCAGGCGTCTTTTGCTTCATTTCAACGCTTTTGAGATCGATAGAAACGCGCCGTGGGGAAAACGCTGCAAGGAAAACGTAGAGCGCCTGAAAACCGGGATGCCAGAGGAGATCGCGGAGGTGGTTAAAACGTTGATGATGCGGGACCGTACCGTTGGGCTTTCAACAGGCGACCGGCAGGTGATGATCACGGCGCGCAACGCCCTTTGCTCCGAGCTTTCTCTGGCGCTGGAGCAGAGCGTTTCGGAGATATTGGAAACCCTGCAGGAGGCGGTAGACGAAAAAATAGGCTGAAACTTGCTGTTTTGGCCGATTGATTTTAAGGGGGAAGGTTATGGCGGGCAAAAAAACCGCCGCTGTTCTGGCCTGCGCCGGCAGCGGCAGCCGAATGGGAAGCAGCTGCAGGGATAAGCTGCTGCTGGATCAGAGCGGGATCCCGGTGGCGGCGCGGGCGCTTCGCGCCTTCGACCGAACGGAGGGGATCGATTATCTTGTCGTTGTGACCCAGGAGCCTCTGATTCCGCTCTATCGGACGTTTCGGGAAAAATATGGCATTGAAAAAGAGCTGCTGGTTACCGCAGGAGGCGCGACCCGGATGGAATCGGTTTACAAAGGGGTCTCCGCGGTGCCGGAGGATTTTGAATTTGTGGCGATCGGGGATGGAGCGCGTCCTCTGATCCGGCCGCAGGAAATCCGGGCGGTGCTTGAGGCCGCCTGGGTCAGCGGCGCCGCCGCGCTGGGAACGCGCCTGACGGATACCGTCAAGGAGGTGCGGGAGGGGCGGATCGTCCGCACGGTGCCCCGGGAATATCTGGTCGGCATCCAGACGCCTCAGGCGTTCCGCCGCCGCACCTATCTTGAGCTGGCGGCCGCGGCTGCAAAGACCAGGGAAACCTTTACCGACGACGCGGCTATTTACGAATATTTCGACCGGCCGGTTTCCTTTGTGGAGGGTCGGCGCGATAATCTCAAGATCACCCTGCCGGAAGACGCCGCGCTTATTCTGGCTTTGCTGGAGGAATAATCATGAGGATCGGTCATGGATACGATGTTCACCGCCTGGTCGAGGGGCGGCCTTTGATTTTGGGGGGCGTCCCCATCCCTTTTGAAAAAGGGCTTTTGGGTCATTCCGACGCCGACGTACTGGTTCACGCCCTGATGGACGCTCTTTTAGGCGCCGCCGGGCTTGGGGATATCGGGCGTCATTTTCCTGATTCCGATCCCGCCTATAAGGGGATCAGCAGCATCGCGCTGCTTTGCCGCGTCCGCGCTCTTTTGCAGGTGCGGGGATTTTCTCTGGTCAATGCGGATATCACCCTGATCGCCCAGCGCCCGAAGATCGGGCCGTATATGCCGGAGATGCGCAGGAACCTGGCCGATGCGCTCGGCTGCCCGGAGGATCGGCTGAATATAAAGGCGACAACGGAAGAAAAGCTGGGCTTTACCGGGGAAGAAGCCGGGATGGCGTGCCATGCGGTTTGTCTTTTGGAGGAACATGGTTAAGAGAAAAACAGCAGATTTCAATTCATTCATTTGCTTCGATTTTGAAACGACCGGCCTTGCCCAAAACAGCAGGGTCATCGAAATCGGCGCTGTTAAGGTGCGGGACGGGTATTTGGTTTCCCGGTATTCCAGCCTGGTGGATCCCGGGATTGCCATTGAGCCGGTCATAACCCGGATCACCGGGATCAACGACGAAATGGTTGCGGGCAAGCCGAAGGTGGAGGAGCTGATCCCCTCCTTTTATGCCTATACCGAGGGACTGCCGCTGGTGGCGCATAACGCGCCTTTCGATTGCAGATTTCTGGAACGGGACGCTTTAGCGGCGGGGTATCGGTTTGATCACGATGTTTTTGATACCCTCTCCTTTGCCCGGCGGATTCTGCCCGGGCTTGCTTCCTATCGTCTGGCGGATCTGACGGCTTATTTGGGAATCCGCCATGATCAGGCGCACCGCGCCTGGTGCGATGCGGAAGCGGCGGCGCGGCTTTATATGTTTTTGAAGGCAAAGCAGGAAAAGAACGCTCCCGGCTAAAGGGGAACCGGCGCGGCAGCAAGGGTTCGGAACGCAACCGCTCCGGGGGCAAAAGATTTCCGGAATATGGATGAATCAACAGGAGGAAAGCACATATGGTTTTAGATCAGGCAAAATGGGTCTGGTGCCCGCATTTGGAGGGCAAAAACGCCTATGCTGATTTTAAGCAGGAACTGCATGCTGAAAAAGGAACCCAGGCGGAGATCGCCATCAGCGTAGACGGAAACTATGCACTTTACTTAAACGGCGTTTTCGTAGAGAGCGGGCAGTATCCCGATTATCCGGAATATAAGGTCTATGACCGGGTGAGCCTTGGCGGATATCTGAAGGAAGGGCGCAACGAGCTGCTCATCCGCGTATGGTGGCCCGGGGCGGACTCCTTTTCCTATCGGGTGGAAAAAGCGGGTCTTATATTTGCGGTCTACAGCGGAGAGCAGGTGCTTGCCCTGAGCGGCTCCGGCACGATGGCGGCGCGTAATGAATCGTTCCAGCAGGAAAATGTTCCGAACCTGACCGGGCAGCTTGGCGCCTCCTTTGGCTACGACGCCCGCCGGGAGGGGGAGGAAGTGTTTGCCCCCGCCTGCGTCGTAGAGAAGCAGTCGGCGCTCTATCCCCGGCCGGTTGAAAAAGTTGTGATCGGGGAGCGGGTCCCTTCGGTTCCGGTCAATTTCGGAACCTTTTCCGAGCGTTCCTGCGAAAGCTGGGGCGGGCAGATGCAGAGCGCCGCTCTTGCGGCAAAATACTGGGAGCCGGAGAAAATGTGGAACGGGGAAACGGGAACTGTTTTTTCCGCGCCGGAGGACGATGGGATCTACCTGGTCTTTGATCTTGGCGGCGAACAGGTCGGCTATGCGGATTTGGAGCTGGAGCTGCCGGAGGACGCGCTGATTTTATGCGGCTATGGCGAACATCTTCACGACCTGAGGGTCAGAACCTCGGTAGGCAGCCGGAATTTCGTTTTCAAATATTACGGCCGCGCGGGGAAAAATCATTTCTTCATGCCGCTGCGGCGCCTTGGCCTGCGGTATCTGCAGCTTCATCTTTATACCCATTCGGTCAAGGTCTATTATGCCGGCGTCCGCGCGGTTTTTTATCCGGTTCGGGAAGATCCCCTTCCGATCCGGGATCGGCTCCACCGGAAGATCTATCAGGTCTGCGTGCAGACCCTGAAGCATTGTATGCATGATCACTATGAAGATACGCCCTGGCGTGAGCAGGGGCTTTATACGATGGATTCGCGCAACGAGATGCTTTGCGCCTACGACGTTTTCCACGAAAAAGCCTTTCCGAAAGCCTGCCTGCGGCTGATCGGCCTTTCGGTGCGGGAGGACGGGCTGGCCGAGCTTTGCTCCCCGGCGCGCGCTCCCATCACCATACCGTCTTTTTCCGCCATCTATCTGATCCAGCTGGAGGAATATCTGGCCTATAGCGGAGATGTGGCTTTTCTCCGAACGCTGTATCCTGTTGCGAAAAAGGTGGCGGAAAGCTTTGAACGCCGGATCGACGGGCAAACCGGGCTGATCGCCGCTTATTCCGAGAAGAAATACTGGAACTTTTATGAATGGCAGGAGGGACTTTCCGGAGGCCACGGCGTGGAGGATCCCGATAAGCTCACCTATGACGCGCCGCTCTGCGCCTTTGTTTCCATGGCTTTTCAGGCGATGGAAAAGATTGCCGGAGCGCTGGAGGAGGCTGAAGACGCCGCCGGGTACCGGGCTCTCTGGGAGGAGCTGAACCGCCGGGCGGACGCAGCCTTTTGGAACGGGGAATGGTATGGCTCTTATATCAACCTCCGGGAAGGGCGCCTCTATCACGACGCGCAGCTGACCCAGGCTCTGATGATCTGCTGCGGCGCCTGTCCGGCTGAAAAAGCCCCCGGGCTGCGCAGGCTGCTCAAGGAGGGGCGGCTGCTGCCCGTTACGCTGAGCCACAGTATTTTTAAATATGAAGCGGTCATGACGGATCCGGATAACTTCGCCTGGATGATGGACGACATCGCGGAGATATGGGGCGGGATGCTCTTTCAGGGCGCCACCACCTTTTGGGAAACCGAGCGGGGCGCGGCGGATTTTCATAACGCCGGAAGCCTTTGCCACGGATGGTCGGCGGTTCCGCTGCATCTCTACCATAAATATGGCGCGGGCAGGATCTGAGCCCGCCGCCCGGGCTTGGCTGCCCATAAAAGAATGATCTTTACTTGAGCGAAGCTCTTTACAAAGAGGAAACAATGTGATGAAAACGGCAGTAATTTATCATTCCCAAACAGGATTTACCAGAAAATATGCAGAATGGCTCTCCGAGGCGGCGGGCGCGGATTGCTTTGATCTGGCGGCGGCCAAAAAGCGCAGCTTCGACGGATATGAGGCGATTGTTTTTGGGAGCTGGGCCTGCGCCGGTGGGATCAGCAAAATATCATGGTTCAAGGAGCGGGCGGCAAGCTGGCCGGAGAAAACGCTGATCGTATTTTCCACCGGCGGAAGCCCGGCGGAGAGCCCGGAAATTGCGGCGTTTTTGCGTAATCAGTTCAGCGAAGAGGAGCGCGGGCGGATCCATGCCTTTTATTGTCCCGGCGGGTTCTGCTATGAAAAGATGTCGGCGGGCTCTAAGCTGATGATGAAAATGTTCCGGAAAATGATCGGCGCAAAGAAGGAAAAAACCAGGGAAGAGGAAGAAATGCTGAAAATGATCTCCCATTCCTATGATCTGACCGATAAAAAATATCTTGAACCGATTTTAGCGTTGCTGAAGGAACAATCCGCGCAGGCTCAGTAAAACGGCGACCCGCGGGGGCGGCGTAACTGGAACTGCGCACAGGAGCGGGCGCAGCCGTGATGGATTTTGAATATTGGGCAAAAGGAAACGGTGCAATCCCCCCATGGGGGGATGCACCGTTTTTTGATGAAAAGGTCTTTGACGTTTTTTCGCAGCGATAGCATGGTTACAGCGTGCAGTTGTTGACGGTTCGGGGGAAGGGGATCACGTCTCGGATATTGCTCATGCCCGTCAGATACATGACGCAGCGTTCAAAGCCGAGGCCGAATCCGGCATGGCGGGTGGAACCGTATTTGCGCAGATCCAGATAGAAATCATAATCTTCTTCGTTGAGGCCAAGCTCCTGCAGCCGCTTTTGCAGCAGATCCAGTCGGTCTTCACGCTGGCTCCCGCCGATGATCTCGCCGATCCCCGGAACAAGGCAGTCCATGGCGGCAACCGTTTTGCCGTCGTCGTTGAGCTTCATATAAAAGGCCTTGATCTCTTTGGGATAATCGGTGACGAAAACAGGGCGCTTAAAGACCTGCTCCGTCAGATAGCGTTCGTGCTCCGTTTGCAGGTCGCAGCCCCAGTAGACCTTATAGTCGAATTGGTCGTTGTTTTTCTCCAGAATATCGATGGCCTCCGTATAGGTGACGTGCCCGAAATCGTTTTCCAGCACATTATGGAGCCGTTCGATCAGGCCGTTATCAATAAACTGATTGAAGAACCGCATCTCTTCGGGGGCGTGATCCATAACATAGCGGATGATGAATTTCAGCATACTTTCCGCAAGGATCATATCGTCCTTCAGATCGGCGAAGGCGATTTCCGGCTCGATCATCCAAAATTCAGCCGCGTGACGGGTCGTATTGGAATTTTCAGCGCGGAAGGTGGGGCCGAAGGTATAGATTTTTTTGAAGGCCTGCGCGAAGGTTTCGCCGTTGAGCTGGCCGGAAACGGTCAGATTCGTCACTTTATTAAAAAAGTCCTTGCTGTTGTCGACCGTGCCGTCCTCTTTGAGCGGCAGGTTGTTGAGATCCAGCGTCGTCACCCGGAACATTTCGCCGGCGCCCTCGCAGTCGCTCCCGGTGATCAGCGGCGTATGAACATAGAGAAAGTTGCGCTCATTGAAAAATTTATGAATGGCATAGGCCGCCAGAGAACGTACCCGGAAAACAGCCTGAAAGGTATTGGTACGGGCGCGCAGATGGGGAATGGTGCGCAGATATTCCAGGCTGTGGCGCTTCTTTTGCAGGGGATAATCGGGGGTGGAGCTGCCCTCCACTTCGATATGCTCCGCCTGGATCTCGAAGGGCTGCTTGGAGTCCGGCGTTTCCACCAGAAGCCCTTTGACGATCAGAGCCGCGCCCACGTTGATTTTTACCAGCTGCTGGAAATTTTCCAGCTGATCTCCGTATACAACCTGAAGCGGCTCAAAAAAAGTGCCGTCGTTGAGCACCAGAAAGCCGAAATTTTTTGAAGCGCGGTTCGAGCGCACCCAGCCGCCGATCGTGACCGTTTTCCCGATGTACTCTTCCCGGCTGCGGAAGAGGCTTTTGATTTCTGTCAGTTCCATTGCTTCTACCTCTTAGAAAAATTCATGCAGTTATTTTAGCATAATTATCAGAAAAAATCAATCATTATTTCCCCTCCTGCGCCGCCGGGGCGAAAATAAGATCCCGTATTGCAAAATTCGGTCGGATATAGTATAATGATCCCAAGAAATAACTGGCGGGAGGAATCCTCATGAACAAACTGAAACGAGCAGCCGCTTTTGCTGCGGCGATGCTGATGATTATGATGATGGCGGCCGGATGTCATGTTGATCCGGGCTCCGAGCCGGCGAAACCGGCGGATCCGACAACGGATGTGGAAAAGGAAGAAAAGGTCATAAAGATCGGCGTTCTTGAGCCGGGCGACGGGGAATATGCCCTTGCCGGAGCTCGGGAATTGCTGGGCATTCAATACGCCCATTCCCTCAATTCCGAGGTGGAAATCGGCGGCGAAACTTATGAAATCGAACTGGTGGAAGCGAGCTACAGCTCCGCATCGGACGGCGCGCTTTCAGCCGCTCAGAAGCTGATCGAGGAAGGCGTATCGGTCGTTCTTGGGCCGGTGGATGCCGCCGGCGCCGCTTCAGTCGGCTCCCTTTTTGCTGAAAATCAGATCCCGGCCCTTTGCTGCTTTAGCACCAATCCGCAGTTGACGGAAGAAAATGAATATTACTTCCGCGTTTGCGCCCCCGCCTCTTTTCAGGGGAAAATCATGGCGAGCATGGCCGCGGAGCAGGGCTGCCAGAACGTAGGCGTGTTGATCGAAGAGGGAAATGCCTATTCCGAAAACATTGCCGCCGCCTTTTCCGAGGCCTTTGAGGCCTTTGGCGGCGCGGTAATAGAAGGCGTCTATTCTTCCGGAACAACGGATTTTGGCAGCGTTTTGCCCGGCCTTGCCGATTGCGAGGGGATTTTTGCTCCTTCATTGGCGGAGGATGCCGGGGAAATCATCCGGCAGGTGCGCGCGGTCAATAGCGATTGCCTGATTCTCGGAACCGATAGCTGGGAGAGCGAAGAGGTGATCGAAACGGCCGGAAGCGACGCCACCAACGTGTATTTTTCTTCCCTTTTTGATGAATCCGTTGAAAGGGAAGCAACCGCTGCTTTTACCGAAGGATATCAGGCGTGGCTGAATGCCGATCCTGACCGGCTGAACAAAAACGGCGGCGAGGATACGGCTTTTTCCGCTTCCGCGCTGGCCTTCGACGCCTATACGGCGGCCTTTGAGGGGATCCGGTCTGCCGGTTCTGCGGGCGGGGCGGAAATCTGCGCGGCATTGAAAGGGGTCAACTTCGAGGGCGCGACCGGCGCGATCGCCTTTGATGAGAACGGCGACGTGCTGAAAGAGACGGCTTTTATCAAGACGATTGATACCGCGTCCGGAAGCTTTGTATTTTTAAAGACCCAGGAGGTGGCCGCATGACGTCGGCTGCCGGCGTTTGCGGCGCGGAGACAGCCTGAGATGATACGGCCGGCTGTCAAAGGGGATCTTGCGGAGATTTTTGCCCTTTACGAAGGCGCCCGGGCGCGGATGGCCCAGGCGGGGAACGCCAGTCAGTGGGGGAGCACCTATCCTCCCGCCGCTCTGGTGGAGGAGGACGTTGCAAAGGACCGCTTGTATGTTCTGGAGCGCAAGGGGCTGCTCTGCGGGGTATTTATGTTCGCCATCGGGGAGGATCCCGCCTATCGCCGCATCGAAGAGGGGGCGTGGCTGGAGGAGGGTCCCTACGGCGTGATCCATCGGGTGGCCGGTAAAGCGGGGGAAAAGGGCGTTTTTGATGAATGCCTGCGCTTCTGCCGGAGCCGGATCGCCCATCTGCGGATCGATACCCATCGCGATAACCGGGTGATGCAGCACGTTCTGGAAAAGAACGGGTTCCGCCGGTGCGGAACCGTTTACGCGGAGGACGGAACGCCGCGGATCGCTTATGAGCTTCCGGCATAGCCGGCCGCCTATAAGCTTTCGGTACGACGGATCACTTCTGCTGTTTTGCCATAGCCTCTATGAGCTTCCGCGCCGATTGCCATGAGCTTCCGGCGTCGCGAACCGTCATATGCTTTTGGCATCGCCGACTGTTTGGCATAAAAGAAAGGCGGCAGCATAAAGGTCGTACTCCTAAGGACAGTTTTTATAAACTAATTATACCCGTGATGCCGAAACATCACGGGTATCTTTTATATTCCTTTACAATTGACTTAAATTCTGCTACAATATGACTAACCGATAAATCCTAATTTGTAGGGGGGACATAATTTGAAAAAATTAGGAATGTTTTTGCTCACCTTATTATTAGTGTGTGTATCCTTATCCGGTTGTTCTGAATTAGTTGAATTAACGAAGGATACGTACGGTGAGAATAATCCTTTAA
>CALXGQ010000027.1 GCA_944387895.1 uncultured Clostridia bacterium | reverse complement strand
ATGCTGAGTAGCCATCAAAAGGACAAGGCTCCCTCTCTTATAACGATAGAGGGAGCCTTGCTTTTGTCCATATTCACCAAGTGATTTCAATTTCCCTTGAAATCACTACTTTCCTTAAAAAGGGAGCGGTTCGATTTTTTCTTGACAAACCCCCTTCCGTATGCTATACTCAATTCCAAAGCGTAGACGAAGAGGATGCAGGAGATGCAAAGCCAGAGAAGCGGCGGTTGGTGCAAGCCGTTCTGCGGATCCCTGCAGGCGTCGCTTCCGAGCTGGAAGAAAGAACAGGGTTTTGCCCTCAGTAGAAGCTTCCCGTGATTACTGCGTAAAGGTAAAAGGCTTTCCACGCCTGAGGGGCGCGGCTACGCGCAATTTGAGTGGTACCGCGGGTATTGAAACGTCGTTCAAGACTCGTCTCAAAGAACCTTTCTTTGAGGCGGGTCTATTTTATTTTTAAGGAGAAGTGTGATGAAAGAACTGGAAAAGGTATATAATCCCCAGGAATTTGAGGATCGTATCTATGACTTTTGGCAAAAGGGCCGCTATTTTCATTCCGAGCCGGACGACAGCCGCAAGCCCTTTACCATCGTGATCCCCCCGCCGAACGTCACCGGGCAGCTCCATATGGGTCATGCCCTGGATGAAACCCTGCAGGACATTCTGATCCGCTACAAGCGGATGCAGGGCTTCAACGCCCTCTGGATCCCCGGCACCGATCACGCCGGGATCGCCACGCAGATCAAGGTGGAGGAGGTGCTTCGGAAAGAGGAGGGGCTGACGCGCTATGATCTGGGACGTGAAAAATTTCTGGAGCGCGTTTGGGACTGGAAAAAAACGTATGGCGACCGCATCATCAACCAGCTGAAAAAGCTCGGTTCCTCCTGCGACTGGGAGCGGGAGCGCTTCACAATGGACGAAGGCTGCTCCAAGGCGGTCAAGGAGGTTTTTGTCAACCTCTATGAAAAGGGGCTGATCTATAAAGGAAACCGCATCATCAACTGGTGCCCCCAATGCACCACCGCCCTTTCCGACGCCGAGGTCGTCTACGAAGAGCAGCCCGGCCATTTCTGGCATATCCGCTACCCGGTGAAGAACAGCGACGAATTTGTTACCATCGCCACCACCCGGCCGGAAACGATGCTGGGCGATACCGCGGTCGCCGTGCATCCCGACGACGCCCGGTATGCCCATCTGGTAGGCAAAACGCTGATCCTCCCTCTGGTCGGCCGCGAGATTCCCGTGGTCGCCGATGAATATGTCGATCAGGATTTCGGCACCGGCTGCGTTAAAATCACCCCCTGCCACGACCCCAACGATTTCGAGGTGGGAAAACGGCATCAGCTGGAAGAGATCCTGATCATGGACGGAAACGCAGTCATCAACGCCAACGGCGGAAAATACGAAGGACTGGATCGCTATGAGGCCCGCAGACAGATCGTTCGGGATCTGGAGGAAGGGGGGTATCTGGTGCGCGTTGAGGAGCATACCCATAACGTAGGCGCCTGCTACCGCTGCGGCTGCACCGTTGAGCCCATGGCCTCCAGCCAGTGGTTCGTCCGGATGAAGCCGCTGGCCGAAAAGGCCATCCGGGCCGTCCGGGAGGGTGAAACCCGCTTTGTTCCCGACCGCTTCAGCAAAACCTATCTCAACTGGATGGAAAACGTCCACGACTGGTGCATTTCCCGCCAGCTCTGGTGGGGGCACCGGATCCCCGCCTACTACTGCGACGCCTGCGGAGAGATGGTCATCGCAAAAGAGGAGGTTCATACCTGCCCCAAATGCGGAGCGGCCATGCGGCAGGAGGAAGACGTTCTGGACACCTGGTTCTCCTCCGCGCTCTGGCCCTTCTCCACCCTGGGCTGGCCCGAAGATACGCCGGAGCTGCGCTATTATTATCCCACCAGCGTCCTTGTTACCGGCTACGACATCATCTTCTTCTGGGTCGCCCGGATGATCTTCTCCGGTCTGGAGCAGATGGGGCAGGTGCCCTTCAGCCATGTTCTGATCCACGGCCTTGTGCGGGACAGCCAGGGAAGAAAGATGAGCAAATCCCTCGGCAACGGCATCGATCCTCTGGAGGTCATCCGGGAATACGGAGCCGACGCCCTGCGCTTCACCCTTGCCACGGGGAACGCGCCCGGCAACGATATGCGGTACTATCCCGAGCGGGTGGAATCCTCCCGTAATTTTGCCAATAAGGTCTGGAACGCCGCCCGCTTCATCCTGATGAATCT
Organism: uncultured Clostridia bacterium; assembly: GCA_944387895.1. Lineage (GTDB taxonomy): Bacteria > Bacillota > Clostridia > Oscillospirales > QAKW01 > QAKW01. The sequence continues at coordinate 50,021 of CALXGQ010000027.1, read as the reverse complement.
GAAGGAGGAAGATCTTTCCTTCTCCACCGCCGGGCTGCGGCCGGAGGACGAATGGATCCTCACCCGCTACAACGACGTTGTGCGCGACGTGACGGAGAATCTGGATAAATTTGAAATCGGTCTGGCGCTGCAAAAGGTATACGATTTTATCTGGGATCTCTTCTGCGATTGGTATATCGAGCTGGTCAAGCCCCGCCTTTATGCCGGCGGAGAAGAAAGCGCCATGGCGCAACGGGTGCTTCTTTTCGTTTTTTCCGGCGCGCTGAAGATGCTGCATCCCTTCATGCCCTTTATCACCGAGGAGATCTGGCAGGCTCTGCCCACGGCGGAGGAAGCCTGCGTAACCGCCCGGTTCCCGGTCTATGATCCCGCCCTCCGCTTCTCCGAGAGCGCCGGGCGCATGGAGCACGTCATGGAAACCATCAAAGCCATTCGGAACCGGCGTGCGGAAATGAATGTTCCCCATTCCAGAAAGGCCTCGCTCTATATTGAAACCGCCCATCCGGAATGGTTTGAAGGCGCGGCGCTCTTTTATCAGAAGCTGGCCGGCGCCGAGCAGGTTCTGATCAACAGCAAAATCCCGGAGGGAACGGTACAGCTGGTATGCGACGGCGCCAGCCTCTATATCCCCTTCGCCGAGCTGATCGATCTTGAAAGCGAGCTGCGCCGGCTGAATAAGGAGCTGGAAAAGGCCCGGGGCGAGCTGGCGCGCGTTGAAGGCAAGCTGAAGAATCAGGGCTTCATCTCCAAGGCGCCCGCCGCGCTGGTGGAGGCTGAAAACGCCAAGAAAGAAAAATTTCTTGCTCTGATCGCGGAGCTGACGGCGAGCATCGAGAAAATGGAAGGCAGACGATGACATACAGTCAGGCGCTGCGCTATATCCACGCCCATAAAACCCACGGCGCAAGGCCCGGGCTGCACCGGATTCTGCCCCTGCTGGAAAAGCTGGGCAGGCCGCAGGAGGGGATGCCGGTTCTCCATGTTGCGGGGACCAATGGAAAAGGCTCCACCGCCGCCATGCTGGCCGCCGTGCTCCGGGAAGCGGGCTATAAAACCGGGTGCTTCACCTCCCCTTTTATCTATGATTTCCGGGAGCGCTACGCCATCAACGGCGTCATAATCTCGGAAAAGGAGCTGGCCGAAACCGCCGCCCGGGTCAAAGACGCGGAAGACGCCCTTCTGGCGGAAGGGCTGGAACGTCCCACCGAATTTGAGATCGTAACCGCCATCGGGTTGCTTTTTTTCAAAAGCTGCGACGTCACCGTGCTGGAGGTGGGGCTCGGCGGCCGCTTCGACGCCACAAACGTCGTTGAAAACCCGCTGGCCGCCGTCCTCTGCTCCATCTCGCTGGATCACACCGCATATCTGGGCGATACCGTCGGCAAAATTGCCCGGGAAAAGGCCGGCATCATCAAGCCCGGCCGACCGGCCGTTTTATGCTGCGGCAATCCGGAAGAAGCTCTTGCCGAGATCCGCGCCCGGTGCGCCGCCCTGGACGCGCCGCTGATCCTCTGCGGGCAGCCGGAGAGCTGCGCCGCCGATGTCAACGGCAGCCGCTTTGTCTATAAAGGGGAATCCTATTCCATCGCCCTGCGGGGGGAGCATCAGATTCATAATGCCATTACGGCGATTGAAACGCTGGAATATTTGAAAAATACCGGCGTCCTTTCCTATACCGCCTCCCAGCTGAAGCAGGGGCTTCAAAAGGCCTATCTTCCCTCCCGGCTGGAATGTATCCATCAGGATCCGTATATTTTCATCGACGGCGGGCACAACCGCGAAGGCATCGACATTCTGCTCCGCGCCATGGACACGATGAAGGAGCTGCGGGATCCGGTGATCATTTTCGGGATGATGCAGGATAAGCCGTATCAGTATGCCGTTCGGAAGCTGGCGGAGCGGGCTCGCGCGTTTCTCACCGTTCAGCCGCCGGTTCCCCGCGCCATGACGGCTTATGACCTGAATAACATCGCTTCCCTCTACTGCGACGATACCGCCGCCTGCTCCGGCTATGAAGAGGCGGCAAGGCTGGCGCAGGAAAAATGCGGCGGGTCGATTCTGGTAGCCGGATCCCTCTACATCACCGGCGCCATGACGACCGCACTAAAAAAAATATTTCGCTGACAGAATTCAGCAACAACCGCAACGCCCTTCCGATATAATATCGGAAGGGCTTAATTCTTTTCAGGAGGTAACAATGAACATCAAGTTTCAGGAAAATTTCAACGAGCTGGAGGTTCTGCTCAGCGGCGAGATCGACCATCATTGCGCCCGGGGGATTTCCGAGAGCATCGACTTTAAGATCCGGCGGCTCTGCCCCTCTCTGCTGATTCTGGACTTCGGCGGCGTCAGCTTCATGGACAGCTCCGGGCTGGCCGTTGTTATGGGGCGGCGCAAGCTCATGAACAGCATCGACGGCAGCGTGGAATTACGTCATGTATGCGGCGCTGCAAAAAAAGTATTTGAGATGGCGGAGATTTCACGCTATGTCACCATCAAGGAGGATAAAATATGAAAGCAATCAACAGCGTTCGGCTGGCATTTCTGTCCCGGTCCGCAAACGAAGGCTTCGCGCGGGTAGCGGTGGCGGCCTTTGCATCGCAGCTGGATCCGACGGTCGAGGAAATCAGCGAGATCAAAACAGCGGTCAGCGAAGCGGTAACGAACTGTATCGTCCACGGCTACGGCGACACCCTCGGCATCATCACCATCCGGGGGCGGCTCTATGAAAACGGCAAGCTGATTCTTTCCGTGCAGGATCGCGGCCGGGGCATCGAAAATATCCGCCGCGCCATGGAGCCGCTCTTCACCACCGGAGATGAATCGGAGCGCAGCGGCATGGGGTTCACCATCATGGAAACCTTTATGGACAAGGTTCAGGTAAAATCCAAACCGGGGATTGGAACAACCGTTACCTTCACCAAATACATACAGTCCAGGCAATAATGCCCCTGCTGAAAAACCGTCTGGTAGAGGATAATCTGGGTCTTGTACGCATGGCGGTAAAAAGATATCGGGGATTTGGCGTGGAAGATGATGATCTGATCCAGATCGGTTCCATCGGCCTGATCAAGGCCGCCCGGGACTTCGACGAAAGCAAACAGGTGCAGTTTTCCACCTATGCTGTCACCAAGATCATCGGAGAGATCAAAACCTACCTGCGCGATAACGGCAGCGTCAAGGTTTCCAGAAAATATAAAGAGGACAAGCTGAAGATCGATAAAGCCAGCCGGGTACTGGTTCAGCGCCTGGGGCGGGAGCCGCGCCTTTCCGAGCTGGCCGCGGAAACCGGGCTGGATCCGGAAGCGATCCTCGCCGCCACCGAGGCGACCCAGCCGACGGTTTCTCTGGATCTGCCGCCGGAAGAAGGCGGCGCGGTTCCCAGCGTCGGCTCGCCGGAGGAGAAAGCGTTGGATCGGGTTCTGGCGCAGGAGATCCTCGGATCCCTTCCTCCGCTGGAACGGCGGCTGATCGTGCTGCGCTTTTTCATGGAGCAGACGCAGGCCGCCGCCGCCCGGGAGCTGGGCATCTCGCAGGTTTCGGTTTCACGGCTGGAAAAGAAGATCCTGGCGCGGCTGCGGGATCAGTACCGGGCAGAGGACAAGCCTTCATAGCGGCTTTCCGCAACGAAAAGCCGTTTTAGGGGCTTGACATTTTTCCCTGCGGATGCTATACTTGCAAAGCAAATATTCTTACCGCCGGGTAAACGCTTATTTTCTCTCCGTTAGGCCATTGAAGGAGGAAAAAATAAGCGTTTTTTCTTTTGCGGCACAATTTTTCTGATGGCAGGAGGCGCTTATGGGGAAAAATGATTGTCTGAAAGAGTTCCTGAAATATACCAGCATGAACGTGCTGGGGATGATCGGGCTTTCCTGCTATATTCTGGCAGATACCTTTTTCATCGCCGCCGGGCTGGGCTCCGGGGGGCTGACCGCCCTGAATCTGGCCATCCCGGTTTACAGCCTCATCCACGGAAGCGGCCTGATGATCGGGATGGGCGCGGCGACCCGGTACGCCATTCAAAAAGGCCGAAAAAACCCGAAAGAAGGCAACAGGGTTTTTACCAACGCCGTTTATGCCGCGGCCTTTTTCGCCGGGATCTTTATTGCGGCCGGGCTGTTTGCCGCCGACGCCCTCACCGCCCTTCTGGGCGCCGATGAAACGGTCTTTTCCATGACCCGAACCTACCTGAAGGTGATCCTTCTCTTCTCCCCTGCCTTTCTGGCAAACAATCTCCTGCTTTGCTTTGTGCGCAACGACGGCGCGCCCCAGCTTTCCATGGCGGCGATGATCAGCGGAAGCCTTTCCAATATTCTGCTGGATTATCTCTTTATCTTTCCCTGCAATATGGGCATTTTCGGCGCGGTTTTCGCAACCGGGCTCGCCCCGATCATCAGTATGCTCATCCTCTCTGTCCATTTTATCCGGAAGAAAAACGGGTTCCGGCTTGCAGGCTGCGGCCTCAGCGGCCGGCTGCTCGCCGGCTTTTTCTCCATCGGCGCCCCCTCCCTCATTACGGAGGTTTCCTCCGGTATCGTGATATTCGTCTTCAACGGCATCCTTCTTTCCCTGCTGGGCAATACCGGCGTGGCGGCCTACGGAATCGTCGCCAATCTTTCGCTGGTCGTTGTTGCCGTCTATACCGGCGTCGCCCAGGGAATCCAGCCCATCATCAGCAGAAACTACGGCATGAACAAACCCGGCGCCATCGCAAAGATCCTGCGATACGCCCTTTGCTCCGCCGCCCTCCTCTCGGCGGTGATTTTCATCCTCGTGTTCCGCTATGCCCATCCGATCGCCGCGCTTTTCAACAGCGAAAAGGACCCCCTTCTGCAAACCATTGCCGTGCAGGGTCTGAAGCTGTATTTTACCGCCTGTCCCTTTGTCGGGTTCAATGTGATCCTGTCCGCCTACTTCACCTCCACGGATTTTGCGCCGCCGGCCCACGCCATCTCCCTGCTGCGCGGCTTTTTCCTCATCATTCCCATGGCTTATCTTTTGTCCGGGATCTGGGGAACGGCCGGGGTCTGGTGCGCCTTTCCGGCAACAGAGCTGATCGTGGCCATCGCAGGCGCCGCTCTTTTCCTTCTCTGCCGCAAGCGCCTCCCGCTCAGGGGGGAGGCGCCGCCGGAGCGCCGATGAATCTGCCGCCAAAAAAGGCGCGGCTCTTTGAGCCGCGCCTTTTCATGTTTGCCCCCGCAAGAGGGTGCTTTTATTGCCCGTTAAAATAGGATAACTGCTCCAGAGCGTTTTCGGCGCGGAGCCGGGGAACCGTAAAATTGAAAAGGGTATGGGGCTCCCGTTCCGCCGCGCCCAGAAGATACCATCCTACCTCTGTATACAGCGTATCGTCATCATAGGGATCTGCCAGAAAAGCGTTGATATCGGTTCCATTGCGCCGATCCAGCGTCTGAGCCAGCCGCACCATCGCGGGAACCGCCGCGTCGCCCAAATCCTCCATCGCTTCTACGTCCACCGATTCCAGCGTTCCGTCCAGATACCGGTCGATATTGTAGGTGGCAATCAGACGATCGCTGCCGGAGAGGGAAAGCGCCGCAAAAAGAACCACGCACACCACAACGGAAACCGGGATCAGCCGCAGCCGCCGGATCATCTGCTTCAAGATGATCAGCAGAAATAAGACCGCCAGAATCAGCATGAACCATCCGGCATAAACCCGCTTCGGCGTCAGGCCGAATCTCTCGATATAGAGATAAAGCTTCGCCATGGCCGTGGCGATCAGCACCAGCGTAACAACCGAGAACACCACCGAAAGAACCCGCGTCACCGGCGCCGTTTTCCCCGCCCTGCGACTGACGAACAGCTGCATCGCAATGATTAGCAGAAAATTGATGACCGAAACCGCGCAGAGCTGGAAAAAACCGCTGCGCGCATAGGCGGAAACGCTGATGGAAGAAGGAAGAACGCCGGAAAAAGCGGAAATATAATACTGCCACTGAGAAGCAAAAAAGACCACATAGATCACGAGAACCGGCACAGCAGCAGCCACCGCGCTCAGGGCGGGCAGCTTTTTAAGGGCGGAGGAGGTTTCGCGGCAGCTTTGCGCCGTGAAGGTATCGGCAAGCTTATGGCGGGTTGCGGAAAAATACGCGCCGTAAAAATACATTCCGACCGGAATCCCAAAAATCAGGCTGCCAAGATGAGAAAACAGGCTCTGCCAGTCAAAGGAAAAGATCCGCCGGAAAAGCGCCACAAACTCCCGGTCATAGGAAAGCAGCGCCAGGATCAGCGCCGCCGGAACAACGGCAATCAGCAGCCCGATCAAAAGCTTCCAGACCAGCCGGGACTGCTTCCTCCCTCTGCTGCCAAAGAGAGCGGAAACAAGCTTTTCAAAGGAAGCAAAAGGCTGCACCAGAATCGCTTTGATAAAATCCATCGGTAAAAGAGAAGAAAATCCCCCTTCCAGCGCATTCCCACAGGAAGCATAGACAAAATAGCACCAAACGGCGATCCCATAGGAATAAACCAGAAAATGGAACAGGGCGTTGGCGGAAAGAAACAGCGCCGGACTGAGCAAAAGCGCCGTTCCCGCCATCAGGCAGGGCATCAGGCCAAAGCCTGCTCCGCGCCGCCTGAGCGCCGCGGCCGCCGCGATAAAAAGAGCAAGGATCAGAAGAAATCCCCCAAAGGGATGGGACGTGACCGGGAAGACGCGCCAATAGGCATAGCCCGCAAGCAGCATCAGCCAGCCAAAGACGGTATCCCCCGGCGAAAAGGCCTCGGGCTCCCTCCCGGCCCATCCGGGATAGAGCGGCTTTCCTGTTTGGGGGTCATAGCGCGGATAAACACCGCTCTGATCTGAAAATGGATTCTGCGTCATGGTATTTCCTCCTTTACCGGTCATCCGGAAGATATTCGATGATATCCTCCACGCGGCAATCCAGCGCCTTGCAGATGGCGTCGAGCGTGGAAAACCGGATGGCCTTAGCTTTATTGTTTTTTAAAATCGACAGATTGGCAATCGTGATCCCCACCTGCGCCGAAAGCGCGTTCAGCGAGATCTTCCGTTTTGCCATCATCACGTCCAGATTGATTCGTATCATGGCGCACCCCTCACACCGTCAGATCGTGCTCGGATTTAATGGCTACCGCCTCTTCAATCACGTTTTTGACTACGCGGACGCAAAGGCCTAAAAAGATTCCGGCAAAAGCCACGATCAGCGCCATCCGGAAGTAGAGCCCCAAAACGGCGAAAAGGCACCCCAGCACAATCGCGCACCAGGAAACGCCGCGGATCAGCGCGACGCTGCGCGCGGAAAATACCAGCCCGCCGCGCACCCGGAGCAGCAGAAAAAACAGCATGGCGTCTGCCAATGCGCCTACCGCCAGAACGGCGTAGGCCAGGATCAGAATGGAGATCCGGTCCTTCTCCGCGATCTGCCGCGCGGCGTCCATGGCATTTCTGGTATCGATCAGCATATCCGCTAGCCCCGGCATGACCGCCGCGCCAAACAACAGCGCCACCATAAAAACCACCGCCAGCGTCAGGGATAATCCCACCGACATTTTACGTGGTATCTTCAACATCATCCTCTCCCCTTTCTGGTATTGATCATAGCATAGTGTTTTTCGTTTGTCAACATATTTTTATTGTGTTTCAATATGTTTTTATTGCATTTTAGTAAAATCCTTTTCTGATCCGCCTTATGGCAAGGCCAGGCGCCCGCCCTGCGGGTTTCCGTGGAGGGTGCCTGCGATACCCCCTGCGGCAAAAGCGTTTCGCGGCAAAGGGTGGCCTTTGATCCCCATCATCCATCCGGCCGACAAAGAAACGACAACCCTTCCGGATCATCAAAACACCCGCAGCGGTTCCCCTCTGCCGCGCCCCGGATCCTGCCGTTTTTTACATTCATAATTTATATTTATTACCGACATGGATAAAAAAAGCCCTGCTCCCGGGCGGCTCTGCATCAATTTTTTCCATTTATTATTACCAGCGCTGATAAAAAAAGCCCTGTTCCCGGGCGGCTCTGCATCAAGCAGAGCTGCCCGGGAACAGGACGTTGGTTCATCACAAAAGCGCAGAAGCGGAGCGCCGATTCGCCGCAGGAGCGGAGCGCCGGTTCATCGCAGGAGCTTTTAATCGCCGCTGTTTTCCCGCTTGCACATCTCGCGGTACTCCTTCGGGCTCATCCCGACCCGGCTTTTGAAGATCCGCGAAAAGCAGTAAATATTGGTATAGCCGACCGCGGTGCAGACCTGAGAAACATTCAGATCCTCTTCCTCAAACATCTTCTTGGCGCGATGGATGCGGTAGTCGATGATATAATTCTGCGTACTTTTATTTTTATAGGTTTTAAAAAGGCGCGAAAGATAGCTGCGCTCAATCCCCAGCATATTGGCGATATTTTCAACGCTCAAATTCTGGTTATAGTTTTCCTTTATGTACTCCACGGCGCGGGTCATATAAAAATTCTTCGCCGGGATTTTTTTCGCCACCAGACTTTCCTCCACGCATTCCAGAAGGCTGAAAAAGCTGCTGGAGATCGCAAAATGGTTCTGATATTTTTTGTTGCATTCCACAAAAAGATCATATGCGGCGTCCATCGCCTTATGGGGAGAAGAAAAATCGATCAACGGCACCTGAAAGGAAAGCCCCAGACGTTCGATGAATTTTTCAACGCCGCTCCCGGAAAGCTCAACGCCGATATAGTTCCAGGGCTCCAGCCCGTCCGCCTTCCAGCTGACGGTCCTGCCGGGAAAAAGCACAAAGGCCTGTCCGGCGGCGACGCTGTACCGGCGGTTTCCGTGATCCAGAGTCCCCCGCCCCGCCTCGACAATATTGATGATATAATTGGAAGGAGTGACCGGCCCAAAGGTTTCGGAAGGATTATACCGATGACAGCAGCAAAGACTCAGCCAGATATCAGGAAAGTAGCTTTTATCAAAGGTAAACCGCTCTTCCCGCTCTAAATATTTTTGCATTTCTACACCTCGTCGCATATGATTCATGCACTCTATGTGAATAATACCACATATCGGTAAAAATTGCAACATTAAATTAAAAATATCGGAATATTTTTTTCACATTCGGATAAATTTTTTTCCATTAAGGTAAAAGGAACTTTTACTTTTTTACTTCATGTGTACGGATCTGTTCATTTTTTCAAAGAAGATCAGCAGCAGAGCGGTCATCGCGCCGCCGCCCAGAACCGCAAGCAAAAGCGCCCAGGATCTTGTTCCGAAAAAGAGGGAAAATATGCCCTGCCGGTCGGCTTCAAAGCCGCAGGCAGCGGAAATCAGGCCGGCGGTACCGGCGCCCAGCGCCGCAGATACGGCTGTTTTGAACGGATCTCCGGCGTAAAAGAAAAGCCAGCCTTCCATACTGCCGCTCAAAGCGGCGGGTAATGCTGTCCAGCCGCCGGTTCTCATCTGTTCCGAAGCCTGAGGCTCCCGTAAAAAAACCAGCCGGATGATCACGCCGAGCGCCACGGCAAGAACCGCCGCCGTTATGGCGGCATTGGCCACAGCGTCTGTTCCCTGCCCGGAAAAGCCCTGCTGCAAGGGGCCTGCCGGATCCAGCCCGGAGGCGGTAGCAGCCAGAAAACCACGGTTCAGCGGGCTTTGCAGTTGTTGGAAATACTGGGCAGCCGCGCCGCGCAGGCGGGAAGCGCAAGCGCCGGCCGCCAGGGCAAGGCTCCCCATCAGACCGACTCCCAAAACCGCCAGAATCCATTCCGCCGCGCGGCGGAAGCGGGGCAAATGCCGAAGGCCGCATTCTCCCCGACGCATCACCGCTCCCGCCAAAATTCCGCCGGCCAACGCCGCCCATACCCCGCCGCAGGTCTGCCCCAGGATCACGCCGCAGGTCAGGCCGGCCGCCAGCCCCGGCCAGCGGGCGAAGCGGAAGGCGATCAACCCGCTGATCAGCGGCAGAATCAGGGAAAACGCCCCTGCGCCGACGGCAGAAAATACTGCCGAAGCCGAAGAGGAAAACAGGGCGACGCCTTCTCCGATCAACTGAAAGCAGCCACCCGCCAGCGTAAGCGCAGGCAGCAGCAATACCCGCGTTTGCAGAAACCAGCCGGAAAGCCCCCGCCGCGCCGGGCGGTTTGTTGTTTTTTTATAAAATACCGGCGCTTCCGCCGCCGTGCGCAGCAGATGCTCCGGCCGATATATCCCATCGGAGGAAGTAATGTTGCGCACCGGCTTGCCATCGAACCGGGCAGAAGGCGCGCCGTCGCCCAGCATCAGGATCCCAGCGGCAGAACGAAGATCCTCCCCGGAAAAGGCCGGGCCGCCGGGCCGCTCCGTCTTCAGAAGAAAGCCCAGACGCCCCGCCGCCAGCTGAAGCTGCGCCGCCGCCTTTCCTTCCTCTTCCTCCGCCCCGGTCAGCAAAAGCAAAATCACCGGCATTTCCCCGCCGGCGTCGCGCCCCGCGGTATAAGACCCCTCCTCCGCCATTTCCAGCAGCCGGAAAAAGGTGCTCTCATCCGCCGCTTCCATCAACTGATCCCGCAGATTTTCATTCATCAGCAAAACGGTCAGCCGGGCAGCGCAGTCCCCTCCGGTTCCCGGCGGAACCGCCGCCAGAAAGATCAGCCTGCTTTTCTCGCCGTCCGGAGCGTCCAGATCCACCCCCTCCGTCAGCGTAACGGCGGTGATCAGAGGACGCCGAACCGCCTTGCTCTCCACGCTGAAAATCGCCGTTCCGGCGCCGATGGCGGCCGAGGTTTCCTCCTCCCGGTAATAAATATCCCGCCGGAGCTGCCGGCAGTTGTCCGTATTGCCGGATTTCTGCTGGAGCGCAGCCAGCAGATCCACAACGCCTTCCCGTTCTCTCAGCGTCACGCCTACGCAAACGCCGGAGCTGTCCATCCAGTCCGTTACCTTCATCTCCGCTCCCCTTTCATTACATTAAGGGTGCTCCATCCTCCGGAATTTATACAAAGGTTCTTCCCGGTTTTTCAACGTATGAAAAAAGCCCCGCGCCTGCATAGCGCGGGGCTTTGCCCGAAAGACATCAGGAAAGTACAAGGTCGCCGTTGGAAACGTCCACCGTCAGCGTGGTGCCCGGCTGCAGATCGCCCTGAAGAATCCGGCGCGCCAAAAGCGTTTCCAGCTTCTGCTGCATCAGCCGACGCAGCGGCCGTGCCCCGAAATTGGGATCATAGCCCTTTTCGATCAGGTAGTTCTTCGCCGCGTCGGTAAGGGTAACATGAAGCTGCTGATCGTCAAGCCGTTTTTGCAGCTCGGCCAGAAGAAGATCAACGATCCCGCCGATATTCTCCTTCGTCAGCGGCTTATAGAACACCGTTTCGTCCAGTCTGTTGAGAAACTCCGGCCGGAAAGAACGCCGCAGCAGCTGCTCCACCTGGGCGCGGGCGGCGGCGGAAATCTCGCCGTTTTCAATGCCGTCCAGAATGATATCCGAGCCAAGATTGGAGGTCAGAATGATGATGGTGTTCTTAAAGTCCACCGTCCGGCCCTGACTGTCGGTGATCCGGCCGTCGTCCAGAACCTGAAGCAGGATATTGAAAACGTCGGGATGCGCCTTTTCCACCTCGTCGAACAGAACCACCGCATAGGGCTTGCGGCGCACCGCTTCCGTCAGCTGCCCGCCTTCATCATAACCCACATATCCCGGCGGCGCGCCGATCAGCCGCGAAACGGAGTATTTCTCCATATATTCGCTCATATCGATCCGGATCATGCTCTTTTCATCGTCAAAAAGAGCCTGCGCCAGCGCCTTGGCCAGCTCTGTTTTTCCCACGCCGGTAGGACCCAAAAACAGGAAGGAACCAATCGGCCGGTTGGGATCCTGGATCCCCGCCCGGGAACGCAGGATCGCATCGCAAACCCGCTGAACCGCTTCATCCTGGCCAATCACGCGGCGGTGCAGGATGTCGTCCAGATGCAGCAGCTTTTCCCGCTCGCTTTCCATCAGCTTTGCCACCGGGATCCCCGTCCACCGGGCAACGATTTTCGCGATCTCCTCCTCCGTGACTTTGTCCCGAAGAAGGGAATCCTCCGGATGGTTCGCCGCGCTGCGCTCGGTCTGCTCCGCCTCCTCCAGCTGCTTTTTCAGCGCGGGCAGCTTGCCGTATTTCAGCTCCGCCGCCCGGTTCAGATCATAGTTGTTCTCCGCCTGCTGGATGGCGTTGTTCGTCTGCTCGATCTCTTCCCGCAGCTTCTGAACCACCGATATCGCCTGCTTTTCATTTTCCCATTTGGCTTTCATAGAGTTGAACTCATCGCGCAGCGCCGCCATTTCCTTTTGCAGCTCTGCCAGACGAACGGCAGAAAGAGAGCCGTCGTCCTTTTTCAAAGCCTGCTCCTCAATTTCCAGCTGCATGATCCGGCGCTGCTTTTCATCCAGCTCCGTGGGCATCGATTCCATCTCCGTTTTGATCAGCGCGCAGGCCTCATCCACCAGATCGATCGCCTTATCCGGCAAAAAACGGTCGCTGATATAGCGATCCGACAAGGTGGCGGCGGCGATCAGCGCCTGATCCTGAATCTTTACGCCATGATAAACCTCATAGCGCTCCTCCAGACCCCGCAGAATGGAAATGGTATCCTCCACCGACGGCTCGGCAACCAAAACCGGCTGGAACCGCCGCTCCAAAGCGGCGTCCTTTTCGATATACTGCCGGTATTCATTGAGGGTCGTCGCACCGATACAATGCAGCTCGCCCCGGGCCAGCATCGGCTTCAGCAGGTTTCCGGCGTCCATGGAGCCTTCCGTCTTGCCGGCGCCGACGATGGTATGCAGCTCATCGATGAAAAGAATGATCTCTCCTTCGCTTTTCTGCACCTCGTTCAAAACCGCCTTCAACCGCTCTTCAAATTCACCGCGGTATTTGGCGCCGGAAATCAGGGCGCCCATATCCAGCGAAAACAATTTGCGGTTCTTCAGGTTCTCCGGAACATCCCCCCGGACGATCCGCAGCGCCAGCCCCTCGGCGATGGCGGTTTTGCCGACGCCCGGTTCGCCGATCAGAACCGGATTGTTTTTCGTTTTCCGGGAAAGGATCCGAATGACGTTCCGGATCTCCTCGTCCCGCCCGATCACCGGATCCAGCTTCTGCTGGCGGGCCGCCTCGACCAGATCCCGGCCATATTTCGACAATACGTCGTAGGTATCCTCCGGATTCTGGCTGTTGACCTGCTGATTGCCGCGCAGCCCCTTTACCGTTTCCCAGAACTGCTTCTTATTGATATTATGATCGGCGAAAAGCTGTTTCAGCGTCGCGTCCTGCTTATCGATCAGGCCATACATCAGATGCTCGACCGAAATATAGCTGTCGCCCATCTTCTCCGCCTGCCTGGCGGCGGAATCCATGGCGGCGTTCAGCTCGCTGCTGCAATAAAGCTGACCGGTCGCGCTGAGGGTAGGCAGCCGATCCAGCGCCCTTCCGCAGTCCTCCTGCAGGCCGCGGACGCCCATCTTTTCCAGAACCCCGGAAACAAATCCGTTCTGCTGGCTGATCAGCGCTGCCAGCAGATGCAGCTGTTCTACCGCCGCGTTTTTCCGCATGGCGGCCGTCTGCTCGGCGTTTTGCAGCGCCTCCAGACTTTTTTCTGTAAACTGATTCGCATTCATTGTCGCTCACACCTTTCTATACCTTTGGAATCTCCGATGAAACGTATTCCTTCATGATATCCTCCACCATCTCAGAAGCGGCGGGATGATCCAGATACCGAAAATACACCTTCAGGGCCCGGTCAAAGTAGTTGACATAACTTCCAACCGCATTCCCTGCCAAGGATCCCTGCTGATCAAAGGCGGACTGATACCGCAGATTTCGGAAAAACCGCCCGTTTTCAACAGCCGAATGAACCTTTCCCAGATAACCCTGTTCCAGATCTGCCCAGTAAACCATGAATTTGTTTACATAATATATCAACTCCTGATTCTGGGTACGCAGCTGAACCTGCAATTGGCCGAACTCCGGCTCCGGGCTGCGAAACAGCTCCACGCGGTATCGCACGGAAGGATTATATTTATAGTTCAGCGCGCTGCGCACCACCAGCATACTGCCGGACGGCTGCGCCATGGCCTGAAATCCCTCCTGATCCAGCAGCCGCTCCAGCTGGGTCAGGGTTGTCTGCATCCGTTTCTCCGGCGTCAGCATCGAACAGTACTCCGCCAGGATCTGATTGATCATATTGGAGCGGTTGGTATGCATGGAATAGGCCAGCCGATCCACCTGATCCACTACCTCATCCATCAACACCAGGGAATATACGCTCTTTTTCATGAGATCACCTCTGTATTTATTTTAACTCCGCTTTTATAATTTGTCAAGCGTTTTATATAAATTATTTTTCAAGTTATGTAACATGACGCAATTCTTTTCATGGCGGAATTTTGCATCATGCGCAAATTTTACACTTTTTTGCCGTAATAGTTCCCGCCAAAGTCTTGTAATCCCGGCGAAAAGAATATATAATGAAAGCAAAGAAAAAAGGAGGAATTGAAACCATGCAGAATAAAAAGCTCAGAGCGCCCTGCGTACCGCTGATCACCAACGATCCGATGTTCAACGTCTGGTCTTTTGCCGATCAGCTTACCGACGATGTTCCCCGCCATTGGACCGGAGCCCGGCAGTTCATCACCGGCTCGATCGCCGTCGACGGAACCGTTTACCAGTTCATCGGCAAGATCCAGCCGGATAATCTCCGCTATGTCACCGAGTATCCGGCTCTGCCGCAGGTGGACGTTACGATCAAGGCCATGACCACCGTTTACACCTTTGAAAACAAGGAGATCCGGCTTGAGCTTTCCTTCATGAGCCCCCTGCTGATGGACGATCTGAAGCTGCTCAGTCGCCCCATTTCCTACATTTCCTATAAGCTGACCGCGCTGGACGGCAAGGAGCATGAGGTCCATCTGTTTATCGGCGTCAGCTGCGAGATGGCGGTAGACAACGGAAGCCAGAGCGTCAGCTTCAACAGAACCGCCTATTCCATCACCGCTTCCAGCGGCACGGAGCAGATGCTCAAGCGTTCCGGCGACGATCACCGCATCGAATGGGGAACGCTGCATCTGATCGCCCCCTCCTGGCAGACGGCCGCGTTGCCGGTTTCCCGGTTAAACAAGCGGATCCGCGACCTTTATTCCAACGAGATGCAGCCCACCAATCCGATGGACTATCAGGGCGGAAGCCCCAACCCCCCGGCGCCCGAATTTTATCGGGAATATTCCTCCGCTACCATCCATCCTCACTATCCGGTCCTGCTGGCGGAGCAGAAATTCACCCTCAGCGGGGAGGCGGAGGACTTTTTGGCCCTCGGCTACGACGACATCAAGTCCATCCAGTATTTCGGAGAGAACATTGAGGCCTACTGGCGCAAGGACGGCGATACCTTTGAGGATATCATAAAAAAAGCGCTGAATGAATACGCGGAGATTCGGGCGCGGGTTGACGCCTTTGAAAAGGATCTGACCCAAAAAGCTGCCGCTCTCAGCCCCAAATATGCCGATATCCTGAATCTTTCCTACCGCCAGACCATCGCCGCCCACAAGCTGACCTGGCACGATGGAGAGCTGCAATTTTTCTCCAAGGAGAATTACTCCAACGGCTGTATTGCAACGGTCGACGTCACCTATCCCTCCATTCCGCTCTTTCTGATTTATGAGCCGGATCTGGTGGAAGGGATGCTGAATCCCATCTTCAAGCTGATCGAGAAGGATCTTTGGGACTATGAATTTGCGCCCCATGACGCCGGCACCTATCCCCTGGCCAACCGTCAGGTCTACGGTTATTCCACCAGATACTTCTTCCGTGGCATCAGCCCTCTGGAAAAGCAGATGCCGGTTGAGGAATGCGGCAATATGATTCTCTGCGTTGCAGGGATCTGCTATGCGAAAAAGGATTTCAGCTACTTTAAGAAGCATGAAGCGCTGCTCCGGCAGTGGGCGGATTATCTGCTCAAGGCCGGCTACGATCCTGCCAACCAGCTTTGCACCGACGATTTTGCCGGGCATCTGGCGCATAACTGCAACCTTTCGGTCAAAGCCGCCATGGGCATTGCCGCCTTTGCCAAAATGCTCAAGGACACCGGCAACACTACCGAAGCCGCCCATTACCATGCGAAAGCCGCCGAATTTGCCGCCCTTTGGGAAAAGAACGCCCGTTCTGGCGATCATACCCGTCTGGCCTTTGATCAGGAGGAAAGCTGGAGCATCAAGTATAATATGATCTGGGATAACCTTCTGGATCTGAATCTCTACAGCGAAGAAACCAAAAAGGCGGAGCTGGCGTATTATAAAAAAATGGCCCACACCTATGGCCTCCCGCTGGACAGCCGCGCCGACTACACCAAAAGCGACTGGCAGATGTGGAGCGTGATGCTGGACGAAACCGACGACGCCTACTTCCAGATGATCGTTGATAAAATGTGGGATTTTCTCAACGAAACGCCCGACCGCATCCCCTTCACCGACTGGTATTTTACCGCCCGGCCTCTCCACCGGGGATTCCAGAACCGCACCGTCCAGGGCGGCCTGTTCATCAAACTGCTGCACTTTTAAAAGCAGATGCCCGCTCCGCAGGCGCAAAGAGGACGCCTGCCGGCTGCCGGCAAAGAAAGAATACCGCCCGGAAGGCGAATCGCCTTCCGGGCGGTATTCTTATCTTCATTGCAATGCTGCGTCATATCGGAAAAAACTGCTCCGAAAGAAAGGCGCGCCGCCGGGCAGGGGTTTTTAGCGTTCCTGCTCCTCCTGCTCGTCCCATGCTTCCAAAGAGTCCAGATCCTCTTCGTTTATTTTCCGGCGCCCCGACTGAGGATCTTCATGATAAAAATACTTTTCCTGCGCATCATCCCAGTTTCCTTCGTGGGGCTCAACATAAGTCTTTTTCAACATGAACAACACCTCCTGAAAATAATATAGACCTCTTTCCTGATTTTATTATAACAAAAACATTTTTTCCTTGTCAATATCGCCTTTACTTTTTTCTGTTTTTCTGATATAATAAGCAAAAATTCAAGGAGATCCGTCATGAATTACATCCTCATTGCCGTCGGCGCATTGGTAATCGCCGTGATTCTCTTCGCGCTGGCCAACCATATCGTCAAGCGCCGCCGCGCCCCTCGCAGCGCAGAGGGGGGGATCTGGAACGCCGTTTACTTCATCCACTTCAAGCAGTATCAGACCGCTCTGGATATTCTGAATAAAACCGAAGCCGAATACGCCATGACGCCGGAGGTCATGTGCGATTTCTGCGTCCAGAAGGCAGACGCTCATAAAGGGCTTGGCCAATATCAGGAGGCCGCCGACGCCTATGACCTGCTCTATGAAGCGATGCAGGAAAGCGGCAGAGCCGTCAAGCGAAACGACGCTCTGTTGGCAGAGCTGCGGGACTGCTACGCCGCCTGCGGCAGAGAAGTCGGCTTTGAAAAATGGGCGCAGCTTTTCAGCGCGCCGGATCCCGCGCCGCTCCCGGAATCAAAGGAATAAAAAACCGCTTCCGCCCTCAGCTGCCGTTAGATATGCAGGGTACGGCGTTACGCGAAAAGATGAAATCACACCGTATTTTACACTTTTTTGGAAACGGTCAATACATTTTCCCAGCTCGTTACGGCCTATGACATTTCCGCGTTCTTTCCAGTACCCATAAATTCTTACCGTCTTTTTTCTGTTCGGCACTTTTAAAAGCCGAACGCTGTGATGTACTGTTATAATTTAATAAATCTCCCCTCCGCTTTGGTACAATGTATCCGAAACGGAGGGGAGATTTATGTGCATGCGGGAAGGTAAATCAGAATCATTCATGTCTTTTATTTTACAGCCGTAAAGAAAAACCTGCGAAAACCAAGTACCACTTCTCTGCTATTCTGAATTGGATATACAGCCTTTGCGCGCTCAATTATTTCATCCTCAAAGGCAATTCCCTGCGCTTTATCCAAACAATCAAGATATGGACGAATCCGGGTTCCCTTTACCCAATCCACCAGCGCCCTATGATCCGGAAGATTATGATAATATTTGATCTCCCACATATCAAACGATGAAGAACAAGCAATAAAAATGTTAAAATATTCTAACGGTGTAAGTGTTTCGCTCAGTTGAAGTTTCACATTTTGCAGCCCCCATTTGGATTCTGCCGCAACCTCTTGAATAATTTGAAACAATGGTTCTTCATCGTTCATCGGTATCTGAACAGCCAAAACGCCTTTTTCATTCAGCTTATTCATAAGAGCCGGAATCAGGATCGTATGATTCGGGATCCATTGCAGACAGGCATTGGAAAACAGCAGATCATATTTCCCTTCCAATTCCAAAGCATCGCAAAGCTTAAATTTCAACTTTGGATACCTCGTTTTTGCCTTTTCAATCATATTGGGGGATGAATCTATTCCAATCAACTCTGCATTTGGAAAACATTCTGCAATCGCAGAAGTGCTGTTCCCCGGTCCGCAGCCTATATCCGCAACCGTATGGGGCTTATATGCTTTTAAGCGCACGAGTAAATCCCTCGCCGGTTGTGTTCGCTGCTTTTCAAATTTCAAGTATTGCGAAGAGTCCCAGTCTGACATTATATATTCCTCAACTTTTTCGGTAACCGCACACTTTCTGATATTTCATATGCAGCAACAGGATGCTGCCCAACTCACGCCCAAATTCACGTAAATACTGCAGCTCAGGTATTCCGATTACTTCCCTGTGTGATGTCAAATTCAGGGCGGAAGCGGGTTTTGTTTGCCTCAAAGACTGTCTGTAAAACGCAGGAACGCGGCTCTTCCCTCCGGCGTGCAGGCATATACGCCCGCGTGCTCCAGAACCTTTGAAAAGACCAGCCCAATCTCCCGGTGCAGGATCTCCTCCACGTTTCCGGCGTTCAGCTCCGGATGCTTCTGCAAAATCTCGGACGCCCATGCGGCGTGCTTGGCCGTCCGCTCATCGGCGGCGGGATCGGCTCCGGCGGCCAGCTGCCGCCCCAAAAGCTCCATCTCGTCCTTCAGCCGCGCAGGCAGCACGGCAAGACCCATCACTTCGATCAGGCCGATATTTTCTTTTTTGATGTGGTGCAGTTCCTGATGCGGATGGTAAACGCCCAGCGGATGCTCCGGCGTCGTAATGTTGTTGCGCAGCACAAGATCCAGCTCAAAGGCGCCGTCCCGCATCCGCGCGATGGGGGTAATGGTATTGTGCGGCTCCCCGTCCGTTTCGGCAAAGATAAAGGCCTCTTTGTCGGTATAGCCGCGCCATGCCGCCAGGATCCGGGCGGCCAGGTCGGTCAGGCTGGCGCGATTTGCGCTTTTCAGCCGCAGAACCGAAAGCGGCCAGCGCACAATCCCCGCCTCCACGTCGGGATAGTCCCGGAAGGCAACCGCCCGCTCAACCGGCGCCTTTGCCATCGGGAAGGTATAATGCCCGCCCTGAAAATGATCGTGGCTCAAAATCGACCCGCCTACGATCGGAAGATCGGCGTTGGAACCGGCGGTATAATGGGGAAACATGGCGACAAAATCCAGAAGCTTTTCAAAGGTCGCCCGATTGATTTTCATCGGCGTATGCTGCTCGTTCAAAAGAATGCAGTGTTCATTATAGTAGACGTAGGGAGAATACTGGAGATACCACTGCTCCCCGCCGAGGGTCAGCGGAATGATCCGGTGATTTTCCCGGGCGGCCGCCCGAAGGTTCCCGGCAAAGCCTTCATTCTCCCGGCAGAGCGCGCATTTCGGATATGCGGCGGGCGGAGCGTTCTTGGCCGCGGCAATGGCCTTGGGATCCTTTTCCGGCTTGGAAAGATTGATGGTGATATCCAGCGGACCGTAGGGCGTTTCCGTCACCCATTTGAGATCCTTTTTCACCCGGTAACTGCGGATATAATCGGTATCCTGAGAAAAACGGTAAAAAAATTCCGTCGCCTTCTCCGGCGCTTCCTGATAAAGAGTCCAGAAACGATCGATGACCCAGGACGGGCGCGGCGTCAGCGCCCCCATGATGCGGGTATCGAAAAGATCGCGGTATGTAACGGTGTTTTCCGGGAAAAGCCCCTGCGTAAAGGCGCCGTCCAGCAGCTGCCCGAGGAGCTGCTCCAAATCGCCCTCCGCGGCAGCCACTTCCGCCGGATCATAGCCCTCCAGCTGAAGCAGATCCAGAAGCTGGTTCCGGGCATAAACCACGTCCCGCTCATCCAGCAGACCGGCCGCAACGGCATATCGCAAAAGACCTTCGACTTGTTCTCTCATTCACATCGCTCCTATTCCATAAAATGTCCTGAAATATTTTAACACATTCTTTTTAAAAATGGAAGAGAAATGCTTTACTTTAATCGCCGGATTTGATAAAATAAAAAGGTAAATAACTGATAAAAGGAGAAATCCCATGAAATTACCCGCTCTTGCCAAAAAAATCTATCCGGAACATCAATGGGAGATGCAGGAAAGCCGCTATACCCACGCCGCAGAGCGTTTTGAAGCGCTGTTTGGGGCGCCTCATCAAATGATTTTTTCCGCGCCCGGCCGCAGCGAAATCTGCGGCAACCACACGGATCACAATATGGGAAAAGCCGTTGGCGCCTCCATCGATCTGGACATTCTGGCTCTGGTTTCTCCCCGAAAGGACAGCATGATCCGTATTCTGGCGGACGGTTATCCGCCGGTTGAAGTGGACGCTGCCGATCCTGCGCTCAGAGAAAGCGAGAAGGGAGATTCCGCCGGCCTGGTTCGCGGGATCGTCCATAAGATGCTGGAATTCGGCCTGAACGTCGGCGGATTCAACGCCTATACGACCAGCAACGTCTTTAAAGGCTCCGGCTTATCCTCTTCCGCCGCCTTTGAGGTGGTGATGGTATCCATTCTGGATCATCTCTATAACAGCGGCGCCATGGATCCCAAGCAGATGGCCATCATCTCCCAGTATGCCGAGAATGTTTATTTCGGCAAGGCCAGCGGACTTTTGGATCAGCTCTCCTGCGCCTTCGGCGGCATGATCGCCATCGATTTTGAAAACCCCGCCGATCCTTCTGTCCGGCCCATCGAATTTGATTTTGCCACCACAGGGCACAGCATGGTTATCACCGACGTCCACAGCGACCACGCGGATCTGACCGCCGACTATGTGGCGATCAAAACAGAGATGCAGGCGGTGGCTCAAGCCTTCGGCGCGGAATATCTGCGCCAGGTAGACCCGGCCGACTTTGAGGAAAAGCTTCCGGCGCTGAAGAAAAAGCTCTCCGAGCGCGCCCTGATCCGCGCCTTCCATTACTTCAGGGAAAACGACCGGGTAGACGCCCTGCACGACGCGCTGCAAAGCAACGACTTTACGCTGTTCAAGCAGATCGTCGTTGCCTCCGGCAACTCTTCCTATATGTATCTGCAAAACATCTATTCCGACCGCAGCCCCACCTCCCAGGCAATCAGCCTTGCCCTCTGCGTCACCCAGGCGATGCTGGAAGGCAAAGGAGCCTGGCGCGTCCATGGCGGGGGATTCGGCGGCACCATTCAAGCCTATGTTCCCAACGAGATGGTCCCGGCCTACACGGCGGAGATGGATCGGATCTTCGGCGAGAAAAGCAGCTGCGTTCTGCAAATCCGCCCCTGCGGCCCGGTTCGGATCCTGTAAGCATCCCTATAAAAAAAGCGGCAGAAGCTTTCTGCCGCTTTTCTTTTTAATGCCAGTCGCACATAGGTGTTGATATAAACATCAGACAGCGTTTTTATTCTTCCAGTTTCCATTTTGATCAAAGGTCTTTTTTAATGCAATTTCTGTTGGAATAATGGATACCGCCATCAAAACAACCTGCATAATGCCAACGATCCCACCGACAAGTCCGATGGCTCCGGCAGATTTGTCAAAAACAAAAAGAAGAGGAAGAAGCGAGATTGGTAATAATCCAATGCCAAGTTTAAACCACAGTTTGCCGCAATATTTATGTGCAAATATCCAGGTGTCATCGTTTTTCATCGACATCGCCGTTCTGTATCCGTATAATGCGTTAATCTTTTTAGGTGGTTTATTCAAAAACGCTTTTCCAAAGCCAATCATTGTAACCGGAAGGAGCAAAACCATAATCAACATAAAAATCCAAAATCCAAGCATTATGCCGCCTCCTTTATCAACAGTCAATCATATCAACCGGGGTTTTCACGATACCCTCGGTGTCAAAGAGGTAGTAGTCTGCCGCCTTCATGCTTTCGTTGGAACCGTTTGGCCTTGCTGCAAGCCATATGTGTGGCCGGGCGTTTTTCAATAATCAATGTGTACCGTAATCAGATTGGTAAGCGTTCCCGCCGTGCCTTTGTATTCCACGTTCTGCTCCGTATCGATCACGATCTTATAAACATTCCCCTCTGCATTCACATAATAGGAGCGATACTGGCTGGCCATCTCGCGCCGCAGCTCCTTTTCATCGGTATACGACATCATCTCCGTAACCGCGTCGTTTTTCAGCGTAAAGGTAATGACCTTCTCCCCTTCCGCTTCCTCCATGGTCAGGGATTCAAAAAACTGCTTGCTGTATCGAAAGTTGTTGTCGATGCGGAAGAGGGTGAGCATATTCATATAGTTGCTCTCGTGCTCCAGCATGGAGGCGCTCTCTTCGGTCACGTCCACCCACTCATCGGTGGAAAGATCCATCTGATAAGCCGCGGCGCCGTCCCCGTAATAGGACGCCACCAGCTCCCCATTGGTATAATCCTTCCGCTCAAAGGAAACTTTGTTTGCGTCGTCGGTGCTGTAGCTGTATTCGATCACGCCCAGCGTTTCGGTATCTTCCAGCGTATCCTTATTGTTTGTCACCACCGTGATCGCGCCGGTCTTATGGGCGATCGACTGGCGGATCGAAGCTTCATAGGCGTCAAAGGCCGCATCGGTTTCCGGCGTATCTTCAAAAGTATCGCAGGAACAAAGCGCAAGCAGCAGCACAAACGCCAGCAGAATCATCAGGAATTTTTTCATGATTTCACCCTTTTCATCCATATAAATTTATTATACAAAGATGATCACGCAAAGTCAAGGAGGGAACCATGAAATTAACCGATTTAAAAAAAGGAGAGCAGGGAGAGCTGACCTATGTTCCCCTGCCGCGGCTGGAAGAGCTGGGGCTGATCCCGGGGATGCTGGTTACGCTCCGGTCGGCAGGCCCCGGCGGAAGTCCGGTTGAAATTTCATGCGGCGGCTGCGATCTGCTGATCGATAGAAAAACCGCCGAACAAACGGAGGTGAAGCCATGCGCATCGTTTTGGCAGGGATCCCCAACGCCGGAAAAACCACCGTTTTCAACCATTTGACCGGTCAGCGCCAGCATATCGGGAACTTTCCGGGCGTCACCGTTGCCTTCCGGATTGGGCGCAGCGGCATGGACGAAATCATCGACCTGCCCGGGCTTTATTCCCTCCAGCCTTCATCGGAAGAGGAACAGGTGGCCGTTCGGTATCTCCGTGAAAACCCGCCGGACGGCATCATCAACTGCATGGACGTCACCAACCTCCGCCGCAGCCTGGCGCTGACCCTTTCGCTGATGGAGCTGGAGATCCCCATGATTCTTGCGGCCAACATGGTGGAAGAATGCGTTCCGGCCCCGGATCTCCAAAAGCTGGAGGAATGGCTGGGGATCCCGGTTTTTGAGATCAGGCGCCAAAACGCCTGGGCGCCGGCGGTAATGCTCCGGCTGATCCGGGGCGAGATTCAGAAAGGCCGCCACCCAACCCCTCCGGTGCGGGGCTCCGCCACGGAGAAATACCGCTGGCTCGACCGCCATAATCCTCTTCCGCCTCTGGCCTCGCGCCGCCGGGGCCTCTCGGAGAAACTCGACCGGCTGCTTCTGCACCCGCTTTGGGGAACGCTGATTTTCGCCCTGATCATGGGCGGCATTTTCGATCTGACCTTTCACCGGCTGGGCCCTCTGCTGACATCGCCCTTCCGCCAGGCGATCGAATCGATGGCAGCCATGGCCGGGGCGATCGCCCTGCCGCTGCTGCGCGCCGTTGTGCAGGGCGCGATCCTCGGAGTCGGCAGCGTTTTTTCTTTTCTGCCGTCCATGATGCTGCTGTTCTTTTTTCTGGCGATTTTAGAGGACAGCGGCTATATGGTGCGCATTTGTTATTTGGCGGAAAACATCATGGCGCGGCTGGGACTTTCCGGCAAATCCATCGTTCCCCTGCTGATCGGATTCGGCTGCTCCGTTCCGGCGGTTCTTTCCGCCCGCACCCTCGGGAATGAAAAACAGCGCAGGCTGACGATCCGGCTGATCCCCTTCTTTTCCTGCGGAGCCAAGCTCCCGGTCTACGGGATGCTGGCGTCCATCCTCTGCCCGGAGCATCCGTATCTGGCTGTTTTTGCCGCTTATCTGGCGGGGATCCTTGCCGGACTGGCGACCGCCGCCCTTTCGCCGCGGAGCAGGGTGCCGCTGATCATGGAAAAGCCGCCTTACCGCCTGCCGAAAGCCGGAAATCTCTGGCACCGCCTGTGGGGGCAGACCACATCTTTTATCGAGAAAGCCTTTACCATCCTGCTGGCAGCATCCGTTGTCGCCACGATCCTCCAGCAATTCACGCCGGCGCTGACATATACCGCCTCCCCTTCAGAGAGTATCCTGGCGCTGATCGCCGGGATTCCCGCGCCGCTTTTCCGCGTGGCCGGGCTGGACGACTGGAGGCTGATCTCCGCTTTGCTGGCCGGGCTTTTTGCCAAGGAATCGATCGTTTCCGTTCTGGCGGTGGTCCTGCCCGGAGGAATGGCGCCCCAGGCGGCGCTCCCCTTCCTGGCCTTCGCCCTTCTTTATCCGCCCTGCGTCGCCGCGCTGTCTGTTATTCGCCGGGAGGCAGGCTGGAAATGCACCCTTCAAATGATCCTGCTCCACCTGGCCATGGCCTTCTCCGCCGCCGTCCTGCTCCGCTTTCTGCAAGCTTTTCTGCGGCTGTAGCCCTTCCGCCCCGGACTTTCTTTTCTCGCAAAAAAACGATAAATCCCACGCAAAAAATAAACGACCGGAAGGTCGTTCCCTTCCGGTCGCAGCCGCCTGCCAGCAAGGAGGCGGACAAATCTTTTATTGATACGCTGAAATCAGGCACCCATCTGATTGAGCTTGATGGTCAGCTTGCTCTTCTTTCTGTTGGAGGTATTTTTTGCGATAATACTCTTTCCTACAGCCTTGTCAATCTTCTTGACGGCAACCTTATAGGCCTCGGCCGCAGCCGTTTTGTCGCCAGACTCCACCGCTTCGTTGAATTTCTTCACCAGAGTCTTGAGCTCAGACTTCAGCATTTTGTTCCGCAGGGTCTTGGTTTCGGTCACCAGAACTCTCTTCTTAGCAGACTTGATATTGGGCATGGGGTACACCTCCTTGTCTTGATTTTTCCAAATTGCTTAAATATTCTAACATTCTTTGCGTTTAAAATCAAGTGTTTTTTTAAAAAAGTGGCGGCAAAACTTCAATAAATTGTTTTTTTGACGATATTATACAAATTTTAGATAAACTGTCGAAAAAAATTCTATTATTTTTTTATTTTAGCCTTGACATCGCAAAATCTGTAATTTATAATAGATTTAACTGATATGTTAGGAGCTTTCAGAATGTCCGCAGCTACTTTTCCATCTCTTGAACGTCTGGCTGCCGCCAAAAGCGGCGATCCGGCTGCGCAGAACGAAATCATCCTTCATCTCAACCCGCTGCTGGCGCGTCTTTCTTCCCGCTACTTTATCATCGGCGGCGATACGGAAGACCTCCTGCAGGAGGCGCGGATCGGCCTGCTCAAAGCGATCCAGAGCTTTGACCCTGCCAAAGGCAGCGATTTTATCCCCTATGCAAAAATCTGTATCCATAACCATATCATATCTGCAATCAATGAAGCACAAGCCCAGAAACATGCAGCTCTCAACAAATCTGTCGATCTGGAATCAGCGCCCTTATTCAGCTATGATAGTCCCATGGATCTCGTGATCATTCGAGAGCGGCTGGAGAATGTTCTCTCCGGCGTGCAGACCAGGCTCTCCAAACTGGAAAAGCAGGTTCTTTTCCTTTATTTAGACGGCCGAACCTATAAAAACATCGCGGCCGTGCTGCGGATCTCTGAAAAAGCGGTTTCCAACGCTCTTTGCCGGATCCGAAGCAAATTATCATAGCAGAATGCCCGAAAAGCTTTGTGGCGGAGCGCTGAAATTCAGAGGGAACGGTTCAATTCCGTTAAGGGTGAAAATATCTTACCACAGGAGAGGAAAAAACATGTACGAAGACAAGAAACTGATTTGCAAGGATTGCGGAAATGAATTTGTATTCACCGCCGGCGAGCAGGAGTTTTATGCAGAGAAAGGGTTCCAGAACGAGCCCCAGAGATGCAAGGCCTGCCGCGACGCCCGCAAAACTGCCGCCAGAGGCGCCAAGACCTTCTATGACGCCGTATGCGCAGAATGCGGTGCTGAATGCAAGGTTCCCTTCAAGCCGACGGAGGACCGCCCTGTATATTGCAGCGACTGCTTTGCCAATCGGAAGGCTGCCGAATAATTTTTATTCCATGTCTTAAACGCCACGCCGGAACCCCGGCGTGGCGTTTTTATGTTCAAAAGCTTTCGGCAATCACCTTAGCGCATTCCGGCGGCGAATATTGCCAGTCCTTCATCCGGTCGCCCTGAAAAAAATAGGTGAAGGGCGCCGGTTTTTTAACAGGATCGCCCAGATCGACGATCGCCAGCTTTACCTTCATTTTTTCAGGCAGGATACTCTTGATGTAGACGCCCACGCAGCAATCCGGCTCGGCGTGCTCCGCCGGTTCGGCCAGACCGGCCAAATTCGGCGCCAGCTCCACGAACACTCCATAGCTCTCCACGCTCCGGATGATGCCGCTCACCGTCTGCCCCGGCTCAAACTGCCGCACGTTTTCTTCCCAGGTGCCCAAAAGCTCCTTATGGGAAAGCAAAAATCGGGCGTTTTCACGATCCACCTGAAGCACCACCGCCCGCACCGGCATCCCGCAGACAAAGCGATGATCCGGATGACGGATCCGGGAAACGGAGATCCGGTCGATGGGGATCATCGAGATCACGCCGCAGCCCAGATCAACAAAGGCGCCGAACTGTTCCAAATGGGTCACCCGCGCTTCCACCACCATGCCGGGCTCCAGCGTATTCAAAAGGTGGGTCCGGCACCGCTCCTGCGCTTCCCGCCGGGATAAAACCGCCATCCTCCGCGTCCCCACCGTGATAAAATCCTTGACTACAAAGCTGATCATTTTATTGACCCGGGTGATGATCGCAACGTCTTTCACCGTTCCCTCCCGGATCCCCAGCGCCGCCTCCTCCCGGGGGATGTAGCCGGTCATCGGCCCAAGATCCACATAAAGGTTATGTCCGCTGTCGCACAGGGTACAGCGCGCCTGTAAAATCGCCTTGTCGTCCCGCGCCCGCATCAGGCTCTGTTCCGATTCCAGATACTGCCGGTCTCCGGCGCTCTCTGTTCCCTCCGGGCGGTATTCTTCCTTGATCATTTTACTCCATTCCTTTCCGATTTCTTGGTAAAATATATATGAAACACCGGAAAAATGTATAACTTATTTTGGTAAACTAATGATTGAAAAGAGCGGCGCATTTTGCTATAATATATATCAACATCTTCGGCTGGAAAGGAGGAGCGGTAATGGACGTTCAGGTATCAGACATTCTGATCATGAAAAAGAAGCACCCCTGCGGCTGCAATCAGTTTGAGGTTCTGCGCATCGGGATGGATTTCAAAATCCGCTGCCTCCAGTGCGGCCATGAAATCATGGCGCCGCGGCGCAATATCGAAAAAAATATCAGAAGAATCGAGCAGAAAAACCATGATTGAGCAATTGGAGGCCATCGCCGCCCGTTATGAAGCGCTCAGCGGCCGGCTTTCCGAGCCGGGCGTTGCGGCGGATCAGCAAATCTATAAAGAGCTGATGAAAGAATATAAGCGCCTTTCCCCCATCGTTGAAAAATTCCGGGAATATCAGCTTTTTCGCGCCCGTCTTGCCGAAGCGGAAGCGCTTCTGAAGGAAACGGCGGATCCTGAAATGCGGGATCTGGCCAACCAGGAATACGCCGAAAGCAAGGACGGCATGACTCGCTGCACCGAAGAGCTGAAGCTGCTCTTGCTCCCCAAGGACGAAAACGACGACCGCAACGTCATCATCGAGATCCGCGGCGGCGCCGGCGGCGAAGAAGCCATGCTTTTTGCCGCGACCCTCTTTCGGATGTATGCCATGTATGCAGAGGCCAGAGGCTTTCGCTATGAAGTTCTCAGCCTCAACGGAACCGAGCTGGGCGGAATCAAGGAAATCGCTTTTTCCGTTTCCGGGGAAGGCGCTTTTGCGCGCTATAAATTTGAAAGCGGCGTCCATCGCGTCCAGCGGGTTCCGGAAACGGAAAGCGGCGGCCGGATCCATACCTCTACCGCCACCGTGGCGGTGCTGCCCGAAATGGAGGAGCTGGATTTTGAGCTGAATCCTGCCGATCTGCAGATCGATACCTTCCGTTCCAGCGGCGCCGGCGGGCAGCACGTCAATAAAACAGAAAGCGCCATCCGCATCACCCACCTCCCCTCGGGGCTGGTGGTGGAATGTCAGGACGAACGCAGTCAACATAAAAATAAGGAACGCGCCCTCAAGATCCTGCGTTCCAGGCTGGCGGACATCGAGCGGGAAAAGCAGGAAACGGCGCTGGCCAGCGAACGGAAAAGCCAGGTCGGCACCGGCGACCGCAGCGAGCGGATCCGTACCTATAATTACCCTCAGGGGCGCGTGACCGATCATCGGATCGGGCTGACCCTTTATAAGCTGGAGCAGGTGCTCAACGGCGATCTGGACGAAATCATCGAAGCGCTCATCACCCATGAACAGACTGAAAAACTGAAAGGTGCGCAGAACCAGTGAAAACCAGAATCTATCAGGCAGACGAAGCGATCCAACCCTGCGGCGCCCTGCTGCGGGCAGGAGAGCTGGTCTGCTTTCCTACTGAAACCGTCTATGGTCTGGGCGCCAACGCGCTGGATCCGGCGGCGGTTGCAAAAATTTTCCGGGTCAAAAACCGGCCGGCGGATAACCCCCTGATCGCGCATATCTGCGATCCGCAGATGCTGGAGCAGACCGCGGATTCCATTTCTCCGGAAATGCGGAAGCTGGCCGAAAAATTCTGGCCGGGCCCCCTCACCATCATTCTGCCCCGCGGCAAAAAGATCCCCGCCATTGTTTCCGCCGGGCTGTCTACCGTAGCCGTGCGCTGCCCGGAACACCCGGTGGCGCTGGCGCTGATCCGCGCGGCGGGCGTTCCCGTCGTTGCCCCGAGCGCCAATCTCTCGGGACGTCCCTCCCCCACCTGCCTGGAGCATTGCCTGAACGACCTCACCGGAAAGGTGGCCGCCATCATCGACGGCGGCCCCTGCGCCATCGGCCTGGAGAGCACGGTCGTCGCTCCCCTTGGCGGGAAAAAAGTGCGGATCCTGCGCCCCGGCGGCATCACCCCTTCCATGCTGGAAGAAGCCGGATTTGAAGCGGAGCTGGATCCGGCGATCCTGAAGCCGGTGGAAAAAGGGCAGGTGGTTTCCTCCCCCGGCATGCTGCACCGGCACTATGCGCCGATGGCGCCGATGACCATCGTTACCGGCGATCCTGAAGCCGTCTGCGCTGCGATCCAAAAAAAGCTGGGACCCGAAGTATGGGTTCTGGCCTTCGATGAATATCTGGATCGCTTCCCCCAGGCTGTATCCTTTGGTTCCGAAAAGGATCCTCTTTCGCAATCCAATGCTCTTTTCAGCGCCCTCCGCCGGTTTGATACCCTCCCCTGCAAGCAGATTTACGCCATGTATCCCGCCGGGGACGGCGTGGGGCTGGCCGTAAGGAACCGGCTGCTGCGCGCCGCCTCCTTCCAGATGATATCCGCCGAAAGGTTGTGAACGCCATGATTTTAGGATTGACCGGTTTCAGCGGAGCCGGGAAAAGCACCGTTGCCGCCCTTTTGATCGAGCAGGGCTTTTATCATATCGACTGCGACCGGCTGGTTCACAGCCATGTTTATCGGGATCCGGCCGTACTGGACGCCCTTGCGGACTCCTTCGGCCCGCAGATTCTCTGCGGCGGGAAGCTGAACCGCAAAGCGCTGCGCAGCCAGACCATGGGTAATCCCGCCGCACTGCAAAAGCTGAACGATACGGTTATGCCCTTCATTTTAGCGCATATCCACGCAGAGCTGCGTGCGCATGCAGGAGAAGATATCGTTCTGGACGCGCCCCTTCTTTTTGAAACCGGCCTGGATCGTGAATGCGACCGGGTTCTTTCGGTAATCACCACCCCGGAGCTGGCGATGGAGCGCATCATCCGGCGGGACGGGCTGACGCGCGCCGAAGCGGAAAAACGTCTTTCCAGCCAGCATCCCCCTTCCTATTATGTGGAGAAGAGCGATTATGTGATCGTCAACAACGAAGAGCTTCCGGCGCTGAAAGAAAAAACGCTGGAGCTGCTGAAAAAGATCCATGA
Source organism: uncultured Clostridia bacterium (assembly GCA_944387895.1). GTDB lineage: Bacteria > Bacillota > Clostridia > Oscillospirales > QAKW01 > QAKW01. The sequence continues at coordinate 19,616 of CALXGQ010000027.1, read as the reverse complement.
TGCGGCACTATAAAGCCATGGCGGTCTGCCTTCTGGTCGTTTCCCTCCTGTGCATCGGCGCGGTTGTACTGCGCGACCATATCAAAATTACCCCGGCCGTCCACATAGACTACGAAGATCTGGTCACCCTATATGCAGAGCAATACGGGCTGGAGGATGAACTGGTTTTCGCCGTCATAAAGGTGGAAAGTAATTTTGAAGCAGACGCCCTCTCCCCCAAAAAGGCCTATGGGCTGATGCAGATCACGGAGGAAACCCTCAACTGGGCCATCTTCCGGGAAGGGAAAAACGCCGCTCATGCCGCCGAAGATCTTTATGACCCGGAGGTCAATATCAAATACGGATGCCTGATCCTCTCGCTGCTCCTGAATGAATTTGGCGATGTGGATACCGCGCTGGCCGCCTATAACGCCGGGCGGGGCAATGTGCTCAACTGGCTGAAGGACAGCCGCTACAGCGCCGACGGCATCACCATCCAGAAAACTCCTTACAGCGAAACAAACCAGTATATCATTAAAGTAAATAAATACCGCAAGCAATACGGTGAAATGTTAGGAGAAACAGCATGAATCTATTCTACGAAACCAAAAACATCTATGAAAACAGCGCGGAGCTGCCCGCCATTTTTCAGGCGGCCGAGGGGTATATGGACTTCATGACCCGCTGCAAGACCGAGCGGGCCTGCGTAGCCTATTTCAAAAAGCGCGCGGAGGAGCGCGGTTTTCGCCCTCTGGAACAGGGCGCGCAGCTGAAAAGCGGCGATAAATTCTATCTGGTCAACAGAGAGCGCAGTATTTTTCTGGGGATCATGGGGAAGCGTCCGGCCGCCGAGGGTCTGCATATCGCCGCGGCGCATATCGATTCCCCCCGCATCGACCTCAAACCCTGCCCCCTCTATGAATCCGAAGGCCTGGCGCTGCTCAAGACCCACTACTACGGCGGGATCAAAAAGTATCAATGGACAACGATCCCCCTGGCTTTGGAGGGCGTTGTTGTTCTGCCGGATGGAAAAACCGTCGATATCGGCAATAACGGCTATACCTTCTGCATCTCCGAGCTGCTGATCCACCTTGCCCACGAGCAGATGGAAAAGACCGCGTCCAAGGTCATCGAAGGCGAAAATCTGCGGGTGATTGCCGGCTCCATTCCCGACGCCGAGGCGGATCAGGATAAGGTCAAGGCGACGGTGCTGAAAATCCTCAACGAAAAATACGGCGTCACCGAAAAGGATTTCATCTCCGCCGAGCTGACGCTGGTCCCCAAATTCGATCCTGCGGAGCTGGGCTTTGATAAAAGCCTGATCGGCGCCTACGGCCAAGACGACCGCATCTGCGCCTATACCGCCTTTGAAGCGCTGATGCAAACGGAGAATCCTGAAAAAACCGCGCTGGTCGCGCTGGTAGACAAAGAGGAGATCGGTTCCGACGGCGTCAGCGGAATGCAAAGCCAGTTTATGGAGCTGGTTTTCGGCCGGATCGCCCCCGGCGAAAGTCTGCCGGAGCTTTGCTACCGTTCCAAATGCCTGTCAGCCGATGTCAACGCGGCGCTGGATCCCCTTTACCCCGCTCCCACCGAGAGCCAGAACTGCTGCCGCCTGAATCACGGGCCCTGCATCACCAAGTATACCGGCGCCCGGGGCAAAAGCGGCACTTCCGACGCCTCTGCCGAAACCATGGGCTACTTCACCCGGCTTTTTGATCAAAACAACATCCGCTGGCAAACCGGCCTGCTGGGCGCGGTAGACGCCGGCGGCGGCGGAACGGTGGCAAAATATATGGCCAACCGCAATATCGATACCGTTGATATCGGGATCGGGCTGCTCTCCATGCACGCGCCCTTTGAAATTGCCTCAAAAGCAGACGTCTATGAAACCATACGGGCATTTCGTGCATTTCTGAAGTAAAGGATTATGGTATGATGAATTACACCGACATCGGATTTAAACCCGCCGACATCCTGCTCCCCAGGCAGGTAGATATGAAAAAATGGAGCGTCGTGGCCTGTGATCAGTATACCAGCCAGCCGGAATACTGGCAGCGGGTGCGCCGGTTTATCGGGGACGAACCCTCCACCCTCAACCTTATGCTCCCGGAAGCGGAGCTGGATCAGGCTGATCCCGGCGCCATCAACCGGGCGATGACGGAATATCTGGAAAACCAGGTTTTCCGCACGCTGGAAGAATCTCTGGTCTATGTCAAGCGCACCCTGTCCAACGGCATGATCCGGCATGGGCTGGTCGGCGCGCTGGATCTGGAGTGCTACGATTACCGCAAGGGCGCCTCCTCCCTCTGCCGGACGACGGAAGCGACCGTAGAGGATCGGCTTCCGCCCCGCATCCGTATCCGGGAGGGAGCCTGCCTTGAAATGCCCCACATCATGGTGCTGATCAACGATCCCCAATTCACGGTGATCGAGGCGCTGGACGAGATCCGCCACGAATTTCCGAAGCTCTATGATTTCACGCTGATGGAAGGCGGCGGACATCTTCAGGGCTATGCCGTCAATAAGGATCAGGCCGGGCAGGCTTTGCGCGGGCTGGCAGCTCTTGCAGGCGGCGATGAAAATCCCCTGCTCTATGCCGTTGGCGACGGCAATCATTCCCTGGCCGCCGCCAAGGCCTGCTATGAGCGGTGCAAGGCGGAGCTGGGCGAAGCCGCCCTGGAGCACCCCGCCCGCTACTGCCTGGTCGAGCTGGTAAACCTCCATTGCCCGGCGCTGGTCTTTGAACCCATCCACCGCATTGTTTTCCATACCGACCCCGACCGGCTCCTTGCCGCCCTGAAAAAGGCCGGCCTGGAAGAGGGCGGCAGAAATCCCCAGAAAATCGAAATCGTTCAAAAGGGCGTTCGTTCCCTCTGGTCCTTCGCCCGGGAAACCGCCAAAATGACCGTTGGCACCCTGCAAAATGCGCTGGATGCCTACGTTAAGGAAACAGGCGCAGGGATCGATTACGTCCACGGCTCCGGCGTGGTGGAGGATCTGGCCGGGAGTGAGGACGCCGTCGGCTTCATTCTGCCGAAGATGAACAAGCACGATTTGTTCCCCACCATCGTGGCAGACGGCGCATTGCCGCGCAAAACCTTCTCCATGGGCAACGCGCAGGATAAACGCTTTTATTTTGAATGCAGGAGAATCAACTGATGGCCAACTATCTGCTGATCGCGTTATTTACATTATCTGCCGTTTTATTATTCTATCTGGGCTTTTCCTATCATACCGGCAGCCGGGTGCTTTCTGTTGCGGCCGGCGCGCCGGCGGACGACCATCAATACTGGAAGGCCATGACCAAAAAGCTGAAGATCAGCTTTTTTACCGGTTCCGGCGGATCTCTTCTGGCCGCACTGTCGCTGGCGCTCCGTCGGCCGCTTCCCGCCGAGATCGGCTGCGTCACCCTGCTGGCGGCAATGGTCTTTGGGCTGGCGCTCCTTTGCAGGAAAACCGCCTTTCGCCCCTGCGAAGAAACCCTCAAGCTGCAGCGGCGCTGGAAAACCATCCTTCTTGTTTTCTCCTTCGCAGCGCTGCTGCTCACCCAGCTGGTATTTCAGTATTTTCTGTCGTTATAAGAGCAAAAAAAGAACCCGGTCTGCCGACCGGGTCTTTTTTATGAGCACTCAGTTGTGATCTGCAATCCAGGCTTCAACCTTATCCTTTGCGATCCGCTTAATATCCTCGTTGGGATAAATGGAATCAGCGCCGCCGTTGACATAAACAAAATACTTTCCGTCAGCCGTCTGGTAGAGCGTTTCTTCATAGCCGGCGGAATCACCAAAGGAACCGGAAGTAGACTTTTTAATGATTACAGCTTTTTCAGTGTCATATTCATATTTACAGATGGTCTTTTTCACTCTTCTCACTCCTTTAACTGTATCTGCCTATTCATTATACAAACTTTTCTCTTTTTTTGCAATGAAATTTTCCATTTTCTCCGTTTTTAATGAGTAACATTTAAAATTCGATATAAAAAATAGTGATTATACACGGAGTTTTTCTCAGAATTTTACAAGTTTTTATCTTTTCTGCTCCACAATTTACAAATTATCAACACAATTTTCATCTCTTTTTCTCGCTTTTTTCAATAAAATATGGTACGATATAGGCAGAAGAAAAGAGGTCGATCAACCATGCAGACAACACAGAAAATTTCTGTCACGCCCTTTCAGCAGGCCGACAATCTGGTTAAAATGCTGTTGCAGGAAAATCAGTTCCGCACCCTGATGGCCTATTACCGCAGCGCCATGGTGGAAATCGAAACCAAATTCAAGGTGCTCAACGAGAGCCTCTCCGTCACCCACGACCGCAACCCGATCGAAACCATCAAATGCCGCATCAAAGATCCCAGAAGCATTATAGAAAAGCTGCTGCGCAAGGGTCTGCCCATCACGCTGGAATCGATTGAAAAATATATCCGTGATGTCGCCGGCGTCCGCGTGATCTGCGCTTTTCCTGAAGACGTTTATCTGTTGGCCGAATATCTGCTCAAGCAGGATGATATTCAGCTGATCCGTGTAAAAGATTATATCAAAAATCCCAAAAACTCCGGCTACCGCAGCCTTCATCTGATCGTCAAGGTTCCTATTTTCCTGGCCAACGAAAAACGGATGATGAACGTCGAGATCCAGCTGCGCACCATTGCCATGGATTTCTGGGCCAGCCTGGAGCATAAAATGAAGTATAAAAAGGATCTGAAGGACGCGGATAAAATCGCCGATCAACTGCGCAAATGCGCTGCCGATATCGCAGAGCTGGATCTTAATATGCAGAAGATCCGCAACCAGATTGATAAAAAGGACGACTGGGACAGCGTTTCCCACTTCCCGATCCATATCGATATGGACGCCTGATGGATCTGAAAAAATAGAAAAAGCTTCGCGGGGAGCGGCCTGAACAGGCCGCTCCCCGCGCCGGTTTATCGCAGCATCCGCCGCAGCATCCGGGCATGGATCCCGTCTTTATAAGGCTGATACCGCACCGGAAGATCGATCCACGTCTTTTTGTCCACAATGCTCTTGATATGGGAAAACGCCTCAAAGCCCACTCTGCCGTGGTATGCGCCCATTCCGCTCTCCCCTACGCCGCCGAATCCCATTTCGCTGGTCGCCAGGTGGATGATGGTGTCGTTGACGCATCCGCCGCCAAAGGCAATGCGCTCCGTTGCTTTTTGGATCTGCTCACGATCCTCTGTGAATAAATAGAGGGCAAGGGGCTTGGGCTTATCGGACAGCAGGGGGATGATCTCGTCAAATTCTTCATAGGTGAGAACCGGGAGAACCGGCCCGAATATTTCTTCCTGCATAACGGCGTCGGACCAGGAAACATGATCCATGACCGTCGGCTCGATCTGGAGGGTTTGCGGATTCGCTCCGCCGCCCCACACCACTTTTTTCCCATCGATCAGACCCAGGATCCGCCGAAAATGCTTCTCATTGATTATTTTTCCGTAACCGACGTTTTCCAGCGGCCGACGGCCGAACTGCAGCTCGATCTGGGCGCAGATTTCCCGGATCAGGCGATCCTTGATATCGGCGGAGCAGAGGATATAATCAGGCGCCACGCAGGTCTGCCCGCAATTGAGATACTTGCCGAAAACAATCCGGCGCGCCGCAAGCTCCAGCTTGGCCGAACGATCCACGATGCAGGGGCTTTTTCCACCCAGCTCCAGAACGACCGGGATAAAATCCTCCGCAGCGCGGCGCAGAACCTCACGCCCGACCGCCTGACTTCCGGTAAAAAAGATGAAATCAAACCGTTGCTCCAGCAGGGCTGCATTTTCCCGCCTCCCTCCGGTAACGACCGCCACATATTCCGGCGGAAAACAGCAGCCGATGATCTCCTGCATCACCCGCCCTGTAGACGGCGCATAGGCGCTGGGCTTCAGGACGACGGTATTTCCCGCCGCCAGCGCATTGGCAAGAGGATCCATCGTCAGAAGAAAAGGATAATTCCAGGGGCTCATCACAAGCACGTTTCCGTAGGGAACCGGCTTTTCATAGCTGACTGCCGCAAACTGGGAAAGAGGCGTATGCACGCGGCGGGAGGCGGCATATTTTTTGGTATGGCGTATCATATGCCTGATCTCGCTGAGCACCATGCCGATCTCACACATATAGCTTTCATAGCTGCTCTTGCCCAGATCCTCCTTCAACGCCCCTTCGATCTCTTCAGTTCGCGCCGCGATCTCCGCATACAGCCTTTTCAGCATCGCGATGCGAAAGGGTACCGCCAGCGTGATTCCGCTGCGATAATACTTTTTCTGTTTTTCCAAGATTTCTTTGATATCCATCTTTTTTCTCCATACGAATGATATTGCGCCGCGCCGTTTTGATCTCCTGAATGCCGCGCTGAACTTTATGGCCGGAAGGATCCTTCGCCCCTTTGCTCTGCGCAAAATTGCAGCAACGGCTTTTTCTCAACCCGGCAGGCTGCGGCATTTCTCCTTCGGCCCCTGCGCCGCACCGAAAGGGCGTTCGCCGCTCTGTACTCTGCTCTGCGCAACAAAGCAGCGCCGAGCGATCTTAATTATATTATAAATCAAGTTTTCCTGAAAATCCACCCGAAACAATATACGTCCGTCTTTTGGGGCAGGGGTTTTTTAGCCGCAGACAAAAGCCCGCGCAAAACCGCCTTTTTATCATTGCGTCGGAACGGCGATTGGAGAAAAGCAAAGAGCACAAAAAGAAACGGCAATTCTCATTCGGAGAATTGCCGTTTCTTTTTGGTGGAGACGGAGAGGATCGAACTCTTGACCTCTGCGTTGCGAACGCAGCGCTCTCCCAGCTGAGCTACGCCCCCATAAAAGAAGAAATCAAAGGGTTATAACTTCCGATTCTCCTCAAGCCTTTCGGCTGGCGGAGATGGTGGGATTCGAACCCACGTGCCCGACTAAGGACAAAACGATTTCGAATCGTTCTCGTTACGACCGCTTCGATACATCTCCTTATCCTTAGATATATTACCATAAGAAAAAGGATTTTTCAAGTCCCTTTCATATTTTTTCTTAAAAAAACCATATAATTTATCATGAAAAGATTTTTGCTGTTCAGCCTGTGCATCATTTTTCTGATCGCCCCCACGGCAGATGCCGCCATCGGCAGCAAGGGGCTGATCGTCAATCAGGGCGTTCATGAAATTGAGATTTATAAGGGTGAGAAAAAATGGCTGTTCGTTCAGGACGGCCTGACAAAGCTTCCGCTTTTCAAAGGCGTCTGCTTTTATTCCGACAATACCATCGTCGCCACAGTCGGCCTGCACAGCGGCGTTCTACGGGGCAACAGTCTCGGAACGGCGCATTTATCCGTTGTCTACAAAAATCGGTGCGTTACCGTTACGGTTCGGGTCGTTTCCGGGAAAAAGCTGGAAAAGGGCTGGCTGCTCCTGCTCTTTCTTCCGGCGGCTGCTTTTCTAATTTTTCTTCTCAGAAAAGAAAAATGAGTCCTCTGTTGTTATCCGCCGCCCCATCTGATCAGACAAAATCCCCGGCATCTTTTGCAGATGCCGGGGATTGTTTTTTTAGAAAACCGGGGCTGCGTTATGCTTCATAACCATAGTATGCAGCAACGATCTTGGCAACTTCGGCACGGGTGATATCCACGCCCGGATTCAGATAGAGCTTTCCATCGCTCTCCGCAGAGCCGCCGATCAGATTATACTTACCTACTGCAAGACGCATGAAGGGAACAGCCCAATCGCTGACCTTATCTTCGTCCGCAAAGGTGAAGTCGCTGTATGCATAATCGACTGTTGCTTTATTGGCAGCATAGTAGCTTGCGCCGTCCATTGTCGTTACGCCCTCGCTGATCATGCAGGCGGAAACAAGAACCTTAATGACTTCCTCACGGGTAGCATAGGCGTTTCCATCGAAGATCAGGCCGACGCCCTCCAGATGGCCGTTCATGACGCCATTGACCGCAACGGCATAGACATAGGGCTGCGCCCAGGGATCGATGGTATCGGCAAAGGTGACCGCATCGCCGGTAACACCGCTGTATTTTGTCACATCCAGACCCATGACGCGGGCGGCGATGGTGGCGATTTCATAGCGGGTGATCTTGCTTTCAACATTGATCTTTCCGTTTTCATCGCCCTGGAAAATGCCGTAGTGATTCGTATTGAGATAATCTACCCATTCCTTCACCCAGTGTTTATTCACCTTATCGGCGTCGGAATAGGAAACCGCTTTGCGGTCGGAATAAATCTTCAATACCACGTCGGACGCAGGGACAACCGTGTAATCAACAGTACCGTCTTCCGCGGTAATATTGTATTGTCCGCCGCCGGTGGAGAGATAAAGCGTTGTGATCTTCTGGTCAAGGGAAATGGCCGAACCGACTGCAACCGTTTTGCCGCTGTTGGCAAAGACGGAATACTCCGCAATATTGATATCGGAACCATCGGCGAGTTTGATGGTATACTTACCGGCGACAGTCACACTCTCGACCTCGGCGGGAAGGTAGAGGCTATACTCATTTTTCCCGGTCATCAGAGCAGTATAGGTGGTGCCGTTGACCTCGCCGGTCACAACCGGCATTGTCCGGTTCCCGGCCTGGGTCATTGCAAGTACCTTATGAACCTTGGAGGTCGTACCATCATCGGCAGTAACCTTGACATAGACATTGAAGGTATCCTTGATCTCCGAGCCGTCCATGGCGATCACAAACCCATCCTCATAGATGTTTTCACAGGTATATTCCTGATAAACCTCATAGGTGGCGCCGGGGGAAACCGTTGCCTTCAGTACGCTCGCATTGGCCAGACCCATGTTCCAGAGGAACCCGCCGGCGGTCTGCTGAGCGCCTTCGATTGCGAGGATCTCGCAGGCATTGCTCTTTTCTTTATTGATCTTCAGCGTGTAGCTCTGCTGCACGTCGCCGCTGCCAGAGGTGACAACAGCCGTGAGAATCTGGGTTTCCGATCCGGTATTGGCAACGGTATAATAGCCGTTGTTGTCCGGAGTCAGCTTGGTATCGCCGTTGTAGACCTCACAGGTGCCGCCATAATAGGCGTAAGGCTTAAAGGTCAGGGAGGGATCGGCAAGGGTGATCGTTGTTTCAAAGGTATTGCCCGCACCCTTCTCCATGCCGTCCACATAAGTGATTTCCGCGTTGGTAAACTGCGCCGGATCGATCGTGTTGCTGTCCACAAAGTTCAGCGTGTAAACCTTGGAGGCAGAACCGTCTTCGCTGCTCACCTTGACATAGGCTGTCGTTTCACCACGATACAGTCTTACTCTCGTTGTAGATTCAGTACATGCTTCATCTTCATAATATGCAACTTCAGCGCCATTGGAAGCGGCATAGATCATGTCGCGGAAATAATAGGTTTTTACCTCGTCGAAATTCACATAGGTCGTGATCGTTGCATTTTCATCATCAACGATGGATCCGCTCATATAATAAAGCTCATTTTCGGTGTTGAGCGCGCGGGTGATGGTGATGGGGATGATCTTTTGAACCGTATTGTCCGTCGAAGAAACAACGCAGTAGAAGGTGTTGCTTGCTCCGGTCAACGTCATCTCGCTGATTTCATCGGTCAGCGTAGCGTTGGAATAAAGCTTGACGGTAGAATATTCGCCGGGAACGATGGGATTTTCATATACCTCGCAATCTGCGGGAACATGATCGGTATAAGAATATTCAACCGCTCCGCCCGGCAGTTCTTCCTCTTTATAGACGCCGGTTCCATACTGGCCGGTCGTGGCTTCAAATTCCGCCTCTACCACAGAGCTTTCATCGGAACGTACCGTCATATCCCAGTCCATAAAGGTGTAATCGATCTTGACGCGGGTGGCTTCTTCATAGGTATAACCGTTGTCGCCCGGTTTGCTGGCGCCGGTACGCCACGCCCCATCGGGCGACAGCGCCGCGGTGTTGACAGAGCCGGCAAAATAGTTGCCGGAGAAATCAAGCATCGTTCCAACGCCGGTACCGTTGGTCATGGGCAGACGGTTTTTGCCGATCAGGCGGTTGCCCTTTACGATCAGCATATCCGAAACATTCTGGCTGGAACAATTTCCCTTAAAGCGGGAGGCGCCATAAGTGGTAGCAAAAATGGTATCGCTGTCCCCGTTCACCAGCGTGTTGTTGGTAAAGGAGAAGGTCATGTTGTTTCCGGTAAACTGAATTTCAAAAGCACCATAGTTTTTCGGGAAAAACTCATTGAATACGTTATTATCCAGATTATAGACGATATTGGTCTTTGCCGAAAGGGTGCCCACCGGATCGTTGGTTCTGATCGCATAGAATCCGCTCATGTTTACGGAGTTGGAGTTGTAAAAATAGCAGTTGGTGATGGAATAATAGGGATCGGGGATATCACGGGACGCAATATTATTGATGAAATAGGACGTATTGATCGCGTTGCCGTAATAAACGCCGTCCAGAACGAATTTCTCATAATAGGGGCCAAAGCAGGTTTTTCCATTCAGTCCGACAATGCGGGTGTCATACATATACATATAGCACCGGTCGGTACTGCTTGAAGAGTAGGCCTTATTAAAGTTGAATACGGAGCTTTTTGATCCGTTGCGATCCGGAGCGCCGCCGCCGTTGACAACCAGAATATTCTTAAAGATCGTTGTGGTTTCGCCGGTACGCTCTTCATCATCCACATAGGAACATCCGTCCAGCATCAGAATACCGTCGATGGTGACCGTATAGTTATCTGCGCCTTCCACCACCCGGATCGCATTGTTGAACCGGGTTTCGTTTGTTCCGCTTTCACTCCGCTCCGGATTCAGTTTCCAGGGAGATTCGCTGAAATTCTCCTTGGTGAGGATCTCAACGGGCTTGACATTCGGATTGATGCCGTGCTTTTCGCCGAGAATGATGCAGGAACCGGTGATGAGAAGTTCTTCTTCATAAAGCCCGGCCGGGATCACGATCGTCGGACAGTAGATCCCCTGCGTTTCAGCGTGGTTGATGATCTCCTCCACAGAGGGGAAAGCGTTGACGCCTACTTCAAAGCGGTAAAGGCCGCCCTGCCAGAGATAGGGCATCAGGGTACCCTGACGCAGACCCTCCAGCTCCGGCTTATACAGATAATACTCAGGATATGCTTCGGAAAAGCTCTGCGCATCGGAAATGGTACCCATATTTTCAATTGTGACAGTATAGACAGGAGCAAAATTCGGATTCTCCTCATCGGTGATCTGAGCATAGATCGTTTTCAGCGTCCCGGGCTCTACGCCGAGGATGGATTCATCAAGTTTATTGTCCGGAATCGCCGTACGGGCATCTACCGAGGTGATAATCCCATCGCCGGTGATGTTCGCACCGGTATAGAGCTGAACCGTGCGCCCCTCGCCCGAGCTGAAGCTGATCGGTGCGTCGGCAATGTTCACTTCATCATAAAGGATGATGGAGGCGGAAAAGTTCAGCGTATCCACCCAGGACAGTTCCCAGTCGTTGATCTCCAGGATCCATTCACCCTGACCTTCTGTCAGCTCTTCGTCGATCCAGATATCTTCCCGGATCAACTGCTGGAGATCCGTATATACCGGGGCGGTAACGATGACGCCGGTAGTGGTGGCAAAATAGTTATACGACATATCAATCGTCATGCTGCCGGCCAGCGACGGAACCTTATAGGCGCCGATCAGAACATTGTTTTTGACCACAATACAGTCGGAATAATCAACCGTTGTGGAATAAATGTATTCAGGATCAAGGAAGGATTTACCCTGATTGCCGTTTTGATCGTCGGTATAAAAATAGTTGTTCTGCGCTTCGATCAGCGTTCTGGCGTTGATGAATTCATAATGGATCACGCCCTTTTTCGTCGAGCTGGTCGCATTATAGAAAATATTTCCGGTCAGCGTCAGCGTCGAGGCCGGGCGATCGTTGGAAGTCGCGATCGTCAGATCCTTGGAGGAAGAAAAATCATAATCATAGGACTGATTATCCATCGAAATGACATATCCGCCCGCCGTTCCGGAGTTGGTGTTGAAGAAGCAGGAATTGCTGATATCGACAACCGGAGAGGCGGCCTGCGCAAACCAGGACTGGGAAATGAATCCGTTTTTATTGTTGACAAAAGCAATATTGTCTGCCTTCAGATCCACAAAAAACGGAGAGATAAAGCCAACCTCATAGCCGCTGGCTTTGGTAAAGTTCAGGCCGGTGATGTAAAGATTCTCCAGCTCCAGCGTTCTTGCATGGCCGGGGGAACGCAGATACAGCGTGAACTGATGCGCCTCATCCTCGTTGCCGGATGACCAGAACACGGTGTTTTTGATGGCGATGGTGGAAGCACCGGTCGTCCGGGTATAGTCCAGAAGGGCGCCGCCTCTTTCAAAGCGAAGACCATCGATGGTAATATCGCTGTTCCCCGTCGACTTCTTAACAATGACATTGGACTTGATGATCGCCTCGCTGCCGCGCTCGGTGCTGAGGCTCCACGCCTGATCCTTCTCGGAAGTCTTGACGTTGGGATCCATGCCTGCATTGGGACCGAGCAGCGTAACCGCGCTGGTGATGGTGATCGTTTCCGTATAGGTTCCGGCGCAAAGCAGAATCACCGGGCTGCTGAGCCCAAGAGCCTCCGCGCGCGCCATCGCATCGCTATAGGACGCAAAATAATAATTACTGTTGAAGCGGCCTTTATATTCCTTGCCGCGGAAGTTAAAGGTGATCGCATCGCCGTCCTTTTTATCCGCCCAGGACGGATCCACGATCAACGCACTATTCAGCATGCTTTCGTACTCATCCGACGCTTCGTCGGCGGTAGCGGGAAGCACCCAAACGGAGAGCATTGATATCATCATCAGCAAAAGAGCAGCGTATGATACCAAGTACTTCATCTTTTGTTTCATAACAAACTTTCACTCCTTACACGAAATACTGCCACGGTATATATTTTACATATACAAGCAGATTCATTATAACAAAAAAAGCGTTTAAAGGGCATAACCTCATGTTGTTAAAATGCAACACTTTGTGGATTTTTTGAAAATTGTTTGCATATTTATCATGAACATCAGAAAATTTTGTTGATTTTTTCTTCTTTCCTCCTGTGCGGCCGCATATATTGTTACAACATGAGGAGGAATAGGGATGAAAAGATTTGCTTCATTTATTATTATAATAGGGCTTTTTGCCGCAGCGCTCCGGATGCCCGTCCTGGCGGAGGCTGCGCCGGAGGTTTCCGTCCCCTCCGCGCTGCTGATGGATCAGGCCACCGGAACCGTGCTTTTTGAAAAAAACGCCGATGAAAAGCGCGCGCCGGCCTCTGTTACCAAGATCATGACCATGCTGCTGATCATGGAGGCGCTGGAGGCGGGAAAGATTTCCATGGACACCGAGATCTCCGTTTCGGCGGAAGCTTCGGGCATGGGCGGCAGCCAGGTCTATCTGAAGGAAGGCGAAACCATGACGGCGGAGGAAATGCTGAAATGTATTGCGGTTGTTTCGGCAAATGATTGCTGCGTCGCCATGGCGGAGGCGATCTCCGGCAGCGCCGGCGCTTTCATCGAGCAGATGAACCAGCGCGCCGCCGAGCTGGGGATGACCAACACGCATTTCAACAGCTGCACCGGCCTGGATACGGAAGACCACTACACCACCGCCCGGGACATCGCCGTTATGAGCCGGGCGCTGATGCAGTATCCGGAAATCCAAAAATACACCACCATCTGGATGGATTCCGTGCGCAACGGCGCCTTTTCCCTCTCCAACACCAATAAGCTGGTGCGTTACTACGAAGGCGCCACCGGGCTCAAAACCGGCTTCACCGCTTCGGCGGGCTACTGCCTCTCCGCAACGGCCACCCGGGATTCCCTCTCTTTGATCGCGGTCGTGCTGGGCGGCGAAACCTCCGACAACCGTTTTGAAGACGCCAAAACGCTGCTGAATTTCGGCTTTTCCCAATACGGCATTTATCAGGAACCGCCCGCCTCCATCGCGCCGGTGACGGTTCTCAAGGGTTTGGAGGATACCGTACAGCCGGTTCTGGCCGCCGAGCCCTCCTTTCTGGTGCCAAAGGGCGCGGAAAAGGACGTGACCTATACCGTTACCCTTCCAGAATCGGTTATGGCTCCGGTCGAATCCGGCCAGAAGCTGGGCTCGATCGACTACACGCTCAACGGCGAATCCATCGGTTCCATCCATTTACTGGCTGAAAAAGCCGTGGAAAAAGTGACCTTCGGCCATCTGTTTTTCCATTTGGTTCAATATTTTTTTGCAGTTTAGACTTGAATAACCCGCCGGATTATGATATCATATCAAATATAGAAGGCTGTGTCCGTAAATAAAAAAATAGGAGAACAAAAAGTAATGTCCGTTAAAATCAATCAAAAGTATCTCAGTCAGTTCATCAACGAGCACGAGCGTGAATATCTCCAGCCCTACGTGGAGGTTGCGCATAATATGCTCCACAATAAAAAGGGTCCCGGCAGCGATTTCCTCGGCTGGGTGGATCTGCCCATGAATTTCGATAAGGAGGAATACGCCCGCATCAAGGAAGCGGCGGCAAAGATCCAGAAAAATTCCGAAGTTCTGCTGGTCATCGGCATCGGCGGCAGCTATCTGGGCGCCAGAGCGGCCATTGAATTTATCCGTTCCCCGCTCTACAACAACATGAAGAAAAACACCCCCGATATCTATTTTATCGGCAACAACATCAGCTCCACCTATCTGAGCGAGATCATGTCGATCATCGAAGGGCGTGATTTTTCCGTCAACGTCATCTCCAAATCCGGCACCACCACCGAGCCGGCCATCGCCTTCCGGATCTTCAAGAAAATGATCGAAGAAAAATACGGTGCGGAAGAGGCAAAAAATCATATTTTCGTCACCACCGACAAAGCGCGCGGCACCCTGAAGGGGCTGGCCGACAAGCAGGGTTATGAAACCTTTGTCGTACCCGACGATGTGGGCGGACGTTTTTCCGTTCTGACGGCGGTAGGGCTTCTGCCCATCGCGGTGGCAGGCATCGATCTGGACGCCGTTATGAAGGGCGCCGCAGACGCCCGCATGGATACGCTGGTCGCGGAAAACGACTGCTATACCTATGCGATCGACCGCACCCTGCTCCTGCGCAAAAATAAAGAGATTGAAATGCTGATCACCTATGAGCCCTCCGGCGTGTATTTTGCCGAGTGGTGGAAGCAGCTCTACGGCGAAAGCGAAGGCAAGGATCATAAGGGGCTCTTCCCCGCCTCCGCCACCTTCTCCACCGACCTTCATTCTCTGGGTCAGTTCGTGCAGGACGGAAGCCGCAATATGTTTGAAACGGTTCTGAAGTGCAAGGACGTTAAAAGCAAAATCATCATCGAAGAAGAGGACGGCGATATCGACGGTCTGAACTTCCTGGCGGGAAAAACCGTTCAGTATGTCAACGACTGTGCCTTTCTCGGCACCGTTCTGGCGCATACCGACGGCGGCGTGCCCAATATCGTTCTGGAGTTCGACGCCTATGACGCCTATCATTTCGGATACCTTGTTTATTTCTTTGAAAAAGCCTGCGCCATTTCCGGTTATCTGCTGGGCGTCAACCCCTTCAACCAGCCGGGCGTAGAAGCGTATAAGAAAAATATGTTTGCGCTCCTGGGCAAGCCCGGCTATGAGCAGGAAACCGAGGAAATCAATAAGAAAATAAACAGACTGGGCTAACCGACATTGCCCGGGGTTCTGTAAATTTTCAGATGTCGGAGAAAAGGAGAATGTTATGGTAAAGGTTATCTTGGGGAAAAAAGGCACCGGAAAAACCAAAGCGCTCATCGAAATGGTCAACAAAGCGGCGGCCGAAGCCACCGGAAGCGTGGTGTGTATTGAATACGGCGACAAGCTGAAGCTGGACATCTCGCATAAGGCGCGGTTAATCGACATCACCAACTATCCCGTCGATACCAACGAAGGTCTGGAAGGCTTCATCAGCGGTCTTTTCGCCGGGAATTACGATATTACAAATGTATATGTGGATTCCCTGCTGAAAATCGTGGGCGAGGATCTGGATGAGCTGGGCGCCGCTCTGGAGAATATGGAAAAGCTCACCATGGCCAATAACGCCATGCTGGTTTGTCTGGTCTCCGCCGATGCGGAAACCGCTCCGGAATCTGTGAAAAAATATATGTGATTTTTCCAGCGCCCTGCTTCAAAAAGCGGGGCGCTTCTTCTGAAAAGAGGTAAAAAAACGATGACTTTCTTCTGGATCGCGCTGGGTATCATCGACGCGCTGATCATTCTGTTTCTGGTCCTGATCTGTATCATTTCTCTGCGGCGCAGCCCGGACGATATCCGCACCCGCTCCATCCCCGCCGGGCATCCTCTGGCTGAAATACAAAAAGAGATCGTCGACAGTCAGGTATTCTTTCAGGAGCATTCCGGCGAGCTGCTGGTGATCCAGGCCAACGGCGTGGAGCTGGCGGCAAAACGCTTTGCCCGGAAGGATCCCGTCGGGCGGATCCTTCTTTTTCACGGCTACCGTTCCATCGCGGAAACAGATTTTGGCTGCGCCATGGATTTTTACTATAATCAGGGCTATGAGCTGATTCTCGTCGATCAGCGGGCCCATGGAAAAAGCACCGGGGCATGGATCGGCTTTGGCGTTCTGGAGCGATACGACTGCCTTTCCTGGATCCGGTACCTCAACGCCGAATACGGCGCCCTGCCCACCTTTTTAAGCGGCATCTCCATGGGATGCACGACCGTCCTGATGGCGCTGGGTCTGGAGCTGCCCGCCAATGTCCGGGGCGTTATCGCCGACTGCGGCTTTACCTCCCCCAAAGAAATCGTCGCTCATGTGATGAAAAAGAAAAAATGGCTGCCCGTTCCCGCTTTGATGCCGGGACTTTCCCTTTTCTCCAAAATATTCGCCGGCTACGCTTTGGGCGAATATTCCACCCTGGAAGCCCTAAAAGCAAACGACCGGATCCCCGTTCTCTTCATCCACGGAAAGGCCGATCGTTATGTTCCACCGGAGATGACCCTGCGCAACTATGAGGCCTGCGCCGCGGAGAAGGAGCTGCTGCTGGTAGAAGGCGCAGGGCATGGAACCGCCTTTCTGCAGGACCGGCCCGGCGTCGAAAAGGCCGTTGAAGCCTTTTTGGAGCGTCATAACAGCCAAAATCAATAATCATATCCCTCCGTCCCTATGCATATACTTTAGCAGAAAGGGCGGGGGTTGATTTGTATTATCAATGCGACGAGCGCGCAAAAGAGCTGGGAACCTATATCCTCCAAAACAAGGCTACTGTACGGCAGGCTGCCGCCGTCTTTAAAATTTCCAAATCTACGGTACATAAAGACGTAACAATTGCCGGCGTTCGGCAGAAGAAAACGCCCCGCCATTTCCGCCCCTCCCCTTCCGGAAAGAAGCACCGGATACCATGCAAAAGCACGGTTTTAGACCGTGCTTTTTTTAATGGAGCGGAAGTTTCTCCCCCGCCCCGCCCCTCGCATTATCGGGAAAATTCCATAAATATGTTCTGCCGAAAAGTTGACATCCCCCGTTTTATGGAGTATACTTTTAATGTTATCGTATTTCTTTAACAATATAATGTAAAGCGGGAATAAGCTTCACCTTCAGAAAAGTCGGCAAGCGCATTTCTTCTCTATGGAGGGGAATCGATCTGCCGGCCCGCACACCTGAAAAACCAGAGGTTGTCCCCTTGAAAGAATTGCAGGCAAACGGTCTTCCGAAGTGCGCCTGATGTTTGGTCTGTGATGGTCCTTTGGGTTTCGCAGACTACTTTTATTTCTGCCCGCTATAAAAAATTATGTCAACTCTATAATTTCGAGAATACAATGTGAGGTAAAATATGTATAAACATTTTGTCAAACGGTTACTTGATATTATTTTTTCTGTGCTTGGTATTGCAATTTGTTGCATTCCAATGATTATTATTGCCATCGCCATCAAAGTTGACTCACCCGGGCCGATAATCTTCAAACAGAAACGTCTTGGTTATAAAGGCAAGGTATATGAGATTTGGAAATTTAGGTCAATGTGTGTAGGCGCGGAGCAAACGGGTTCCGGTGTGTACTCAGGAAAAGGGGATTCTCGCGTCACCCGTGTCGGCAATATCATTCGCAAAACGAGTCTGGACGAACTTCCACAATTTTTTAACACGCTTGTCGGGGAAAGAGGTATAATAGAGACAACCAAGAAAAATGCTGATTTTTCAAGGGTTGTCACGGTTAATTCAATTTCGCTATGAGGTTTTGTGCGAGGTTGGAAAAGGCGGGAAACAGCCTTTGAAAAGTCAAAATGGCTTCTTGATTGCTTATTTTGACCCAATCTGATAAGCGTACAAAATTTGATAAGGAGGTTGAATTAGCCGAGGATGCTTGACATCGCTCGGCTGTTCGTCGTGCTATAAAGGAAAATGTGTTACATGATATGACTACATAAACCGGATTATCGGATAGATACAATGCAATAAAGGTTTTGTGTAGTCTGCGGTACGAGAGTATCCAGACTTTTATTGTATTTAGATTGTTGCATATCGAATCAAAATGCCGGAAGAAGGAGGCAAGCTATGACAATTAAATTTATGTTCAATTCCCCCAATGATGCAAGTCTCCTGTATGTTTGCACAGAAGAAACAGGAGAATCCCCCTTTGGTGGTGAGGATGCAGTCAAGGTTGAGATAAGACGTTCAAAGGAATACAGCGAATCTATTCTTGACGATGTGAAAGCCTGTGTTTCCGGATTTACGGAATATAAGTATCTTGGTTGTCGAGAGCGTATTGCCCGTGAAGCATATCAGCTTACGATAAGCGGCATAACCTATGAAGTTTTCTTTTTGTTTGACAAGCGTGAGGAAAACAACATCCAACTGCACATCGAAATTGAATCTCCTACTATAGAAAGTCTCGATTTTGAGACAAGATACAACAAGACTTTGGAATTGTTGAAACTTGCGTTGAAAGATCGAGTCAGCAAAGACTGGCAAGGTTGTACTTGGCTGATCGATGATCAATCGGAGTATTTGTGTGCCGAATTGTACCCTCATTTCTTCAGACTTGAAAAACGCATACGAGCTTTTGTAAACGAAGTTTTGATTCAGCACATGGGACAGAACTGGCTGAATTACCCAGGGCTTGAACAGTATAAAGAATCTATTAGAGGAATGGAAAATTCATTTAAGCAAACAGTTCCTCAATTTGCCAATATCAATTCTTCTCTACTCTCAATGACATTGGAGATGCTTTCTGAATTGATGCAGGACGCAAAAGTGTATAGTAGCAATACTGTACTTACATCTGCAGACATTTCAAGGGTAAATGAACACTTAAAAGGACAAAACACAAAGGCGGCAAGAGATTTTATCAGGAAAAAGCGGGACATTGAGATTGATTTATGGAACGATGTATTTTCACAGTATTTTACCGATCCAGATAAATTTGTAACTGAGCTAAAGCAATTTACTAAAAGCCGTAATCATATAGCGCATAACAAACTGATTACCCTTGCTGTTTTTTATCAAATATATAACGAATTATCTATCTTTGGCACATATGTACAAACCGCAACTGCTGAATTTGAACGTAAAAATGCTTCGGAAGAACTGCTGGATACTTGGCTGCATGAACAGGAGCAGGAGGAATACGACGAGCAGTCTTTGCGTGACCGCATCTTCGGTGAGACGGGTGTTGAAATCCGTGATGAAGATGAAATCTACG
>CALXGQ010000026.1 GCA_944387895.1 uncultured Clostridia bacterium | reverse complement strand
AAGCTTAAAACGGTTTATTCAGGAGGATGTAAAGATACTAACCGATGAGCTTTCCGAAGCCGAAACTTTGCTCCAAAAATTAGAGGACAGCAGGCAAAGTCAGATGTATGCTGTGAGAGATATTGAAGAAATCAAAGAAAGGCTGTTATCCTTTGAGAAATACGCAAAGGACGCACAGCCGGATGTGTTAGTAACGCTGATACAATCCTTTGTGGAGCGTATCTATATCGTTGATGAAAACGACGAGCGTTACTGTCATATCTTTATTAAAGGTTGCACCAAAGAGGACTATGACGAGTTCTTCCGGTCAACCGGTTACATATCTGGTACGGGAGAAACAGGTACTATCACATCCAAATTGCCTGTGTGTGATTCAGATGAGTGTAGAGAAACCTACATATTACAAGCGACAAGAAAAACGCCGCATGACAAAATCAGAAACAAAGCCAGCACGGGCAGGCAGTAAAAAAATAAGCAGGCAAGAAGTCCTGAACCTCTTGCCCGCTTTCTGTTTGCAGCCTGTCTGCCAGCCGTTAAGTCCGTTTGTTTTCCATACTTCCTTATCAGCAGCTGCCTTTTGGCGTGCCCTGCCCCACGGCAGGGCTTTATTTGATTTTCTTCAGATCGTATGGCGTCGTCTGATAAACGAAATAGTTCAGCCAATTGCTGTAGAGCAGATTGGCGCAGGAACGCCAGGTCACGCAGGGCTTCTTTTTCGGATCGTCGCCGGGATAATAATTCTTCGGCAGGGCGGTGCCCTTGCCCTGGGCGATATCCCGATTGTATTCCGCGTCCAGCGTCATGGCGTCGTATTCCGAATGGCCGGTTATGAAGATCTGCCGGCCGCGCTTGGTCGAAATGGCGTAGACCCCCGCTTCCGCCGACGACGCCAGGATCTTCAGCTCCGGAACAGCCTCGATATCCTCCCGCCGGACGGTGGTATGCCGGGAATGCGGCACCATGAAAACATCGTCGAAACCGCGAAACAGCATCGAGCGCTTATGATCCAGCTGATGGGGGAATACTCCGAACATCTTTTCCGGCAGCATCTGCTTTCCGATCCCGAAATGATAATACAGCCCCGCCTGCGCGCCCCAGCAGATATGGAAGGTGCTGTGGACGTGAGTCTTGCTCCACTCCATGATCTCGCAAAGCTCTTCCCAGTACTCCACTTCCTCAAAGGGAAGCTGCTCCACCGGCGCGCCGGTGATAATCAGACCGTCGAAATTCCGGTCCTTCACCTCGCTGAAGGTCTTATAAAATGCCAACAGATGCTCCGGATCGGTATTTTTGGATTCATGGCTCATGGTGTGGATCAGCTCCAGCTCCACCTGAAGCGGCGTATTGCCCAGCAGCCGGGAAAGCTGCGTTTCCGTTTCGATTTTCTTCGGCATCAGGTTCAAAAGCAGAATTTGAAGCGGCCGGATCTCCTGGATCCTGGCGCGGTTCTCCGCCATGACGAAAATATTTTCCTTTTGCAGCGTTTCCGCCGCCGGAAGGCCGTTCGGAATCTTAATCGGCATTTAAAATGCCCCCCTCTCAGACGCTTTTCAGCGCATTTTCGATATCGGCGATCAGATCGTCCGCATTCTCCAGACCAACGGAGAACCGCACCAGATCACCGGGCACGCCGGCGCTGATCAGCTCTTCATCCGTCATCTGCCGATGGGTTGTCGTGGCGGGGTGCAGGCAGCAGGTGCGGGCGTCTGCCACGTGCGTTTCGATGGCGGCGATCCGCAGCTTGCTCATGAACCGCCCGGCCGCCTCCCGGCCGCCCTTGATCCCGAAGCTGATCACGCCGCAGCTGCCCTTGGGCAGATATTTTTCCGCCAGCTTATGATAAGGATCGCTCTCCAGACCCGGATAGCGCACCCAGCCGATTTTTTCCTGCTTCTGCAAAAATTCCGCGATCTTCTGCGCATTGGCGCAATGCCGCTCCATCCGGAGATGCAGGCTCTCCAGACCCATATTCAGCAAAAACGCGTTCTGGGGCGCCTGCACCGCGCCCAGATCCCGCATCAGCTGCGCGGTCGCTTTGGTAATATAGGCGCCCTCCAGCCCGAACCGCTCGGTATAGGTGACGCCGTGGTAGCTCTCATCGGGCTTGCAGAGCCCGGGGAATTTTTCGGGATAGGCCGTCCAGTCGAATTTCCCGGAATCCACAATACAGCCGCCCACCGCCGCGCCGTGGCCGTCCATATACTTGGTGGTGGAATGGATGACGATATCCGCCCCCCACTCAAAGGGCCGGCAGTTGACCGGCGTTGCAAAGGTGTTGTCAACAATCAGCGGAACGCCGTGCCGATGCGCGGCCGCGGCGAATTTCTCAATATCCAGCACCGCCAGCGCAGGATTGGCAATGGTTTCGCCGAATACCGCCTTGGTATTGGGACGGAAGGCGGCGTTCAGCTCTTCCTCGGTGCAATCGGGGGAAAGAAAGGTAAAATCGATGCCCATCCGCTTCATCGTCACCGCAAAAAGATTATACGTCCCGCCATAAATGGCAGAGCTTGCAACCACGTGATCTCCCGCCGAAGCGATGTTGAAGACCGCGAAAAAGGAAGCCGCCATCCCCGATCCGGTCAGCATGGCGGCGGTGCCGCCCTCCATCTCGCAGATCTTTGCCGCTACCGTATCGCAGGTGGGGTTCTGCAAGCGGGAATAAAAGTAACCGCTCGCCTCCAGATCAAAAAGCTTGCCCATATCTTCCCCGGTCGCATACTTAAAGGTCGTGCTTTGGACGATGGGGATCTGGCGGGGCTCCCCGTTTCCGGGGGTATAGCCGCCCTGCACACATTTTGTTTCAATCTTATAATCGCTCATACTTACCTCCTGATAAAAAAACAGCCCCAAGGCGCCTGCCTCAGGACAAAACAACCCTGCGGACACCGCTCAGGCGCTCCGGCAGAACCGTCTTCCTCGTTTTCCCGCGGCATTTGCATCCCCTTTGCGGCGCCGCGCCTTTTTTCCGGCCGCGCCGGGTTCCCTGCCGCGCCGGGTTTTGCAGGATCTTCCCCTGCCGCCGCCTTTCGGCTTTGAATTTTTTTCATTATATCAAGACGCGGTGTTTTTGTCAATATTGAAAAAAGCAAAAAGCCGTGGTAAAATAATAAAAAAGAAAGGGGATCTTCATGGCGGTCATTCAGATGGAAACATTAAAAAATCTGCGGGATCTGGGCGGGCTTCCCGCCGGAAAGGCAGCGGTGCGCCACGGCCTGCTTTACCGCAGCGAGGAATTAAAGCGCAGCTCCGCCGCGGATCTGGAGCGGCTTCAAAGCTGCTGCGGCATCAAGGCGATCATCGACTTCCGGTGCGCCGCCGAGCGGCGGGAAGCGCCGGATCCGCCTGTTGCCGGGGCGAAAAGCTACTGGTTCCCGATCCTGCGGGAAGAAACCCTCGGCATCACCCGCCGGGAAAAAGCCGATTCCTTTGCGGATTTCATGAATCTGCTCCATGACCCGTCCTTTTCGGCGGCGGACTATATGGCCGGCCTTTACCGCACCATCGCCGAGGACTCCCAGGCGCTGGAGCAATACCGCCTTTTTCTGGAGCTTCTAGCGGAGAATCCGGGCCCGGCTCTCTGGCACTGCTCCGCCGGCAAGGATCGGGCGGGTGTGGGCACGGCTCTGGTGCTCTCGGCTCTGAAGGTGGAGCGCAGCGCGATCATGGCGGACTATCTGCTTACCAACTACTGTACCGCCGCCATCATCCGCAGCGCGGCGGAGCAGGCTCTGCCGGATGAGCCCGCCCTGCAGGAAACCTTTTGCACCGTTATGCAGGTGCAGGAATCCTATCTGGAGGCCTTCTTCGGCGCAATGGACGCCGCAGGGGGGCCGGAAGCCT
Organism: uncultured Clostridia bacterium; assembly: GCA_944387895.1. Classification (GTDB taxonomy): domain Bacteria; phylum Bacillota; class Clostridia; order Oscillospirales; family QAKW01; genus QAKW01. The sequence goes on along the minus strand of CALXGQ010000026.1, from coordinate 10,453 downwards.
ATCTGCAAGAAAAAATCGGCGTTTCCGGCGCCACCATCGCCCGGCTGCAAACCCTTTATCTGGAGGAACGGCCATGAAGGAGCGCATTCTTCTTCATATCTGCTGCGCTCCCTGCTCTGTCGGCTGCATCCGGCAGATCCGCGAATCGGGCATGGAGCCGGTGGGATTATGGTATAACCCCAACATCCACCCCTATCAAGAATATCTTCTCCGCCGGGATACCCTTATCGAATATGCCGCGGCCATCGATCTGGAGCTGATCCTGCGGGATGAATACGGCCTGCGAAAATTTACCGAGGCGGTCTGCGGCAATGTTGAAAACCGATGCGGCTACTGCTACGCCCTCCGGCTGGAGGAGGCCGCCCGCACCGCCGCCGCCCGGGGTCTGCGCGCCTTTACCACCACCCTCACCGTTTCGCCCTATCAGAACCACCCCCTGATCTTTGAGATCGGGGAGAAAGCCGCCGCCAAATACGGCGTGACCTTTCTGCCTTGGGATTTTTCTTCCCGCTACCGGGAAGGGCAGGCCGAAGCCCGGGCATGGGGGATGTATCTGCAAAAATACTGCGGCTGCATCTATTCCGAGGAAGCCCGGTTCCAAACCACCGCCCCGGAAAAGCCTCTGCTTTGCAAGCCGGAATGGCCGGAGCCGCCCCGGTTTGAAATCCGAAAGATTTCCGAAAAAATCTGCTCCCCCCTGCTGTCGGAGCTGGCCGACGCCCGGCCCGGCGCCGCCCTGAACCGCGCCGATCTCTATGGGCTGCTGATTAGCGATGAGGTCGTCTCCCTTGCCGCCCTGCTCTGCCCGGAGCCCCGCACCCTGGAGCTGGCAGGCCTGATAACAAAAGCCGAATACCGCGGCATGGGCTATGCCCGGAAGCTTTTAAGACATCTTTTCGGAAGCTGCGGCCAGAAATACGATCAAATCATCGTCGGCGCCCCGGGGGCTGCGCTCCCCTTCTTCATCCGGCAGGGCTTCGACCGGTATGAAAAAACCGAAATCCTCTTCCCTCCCGGCCGGGAGGAGACGCCCGGTACGCCGCTCCTTTACTACACAAAGACGCTGCACCCCGCCCCGCCGGCAGCAAAAAAGCAGAGAAAATGAATTTTCTCTGCTTTTTTTGTTACCAAATTGTAATAATTTTCGTTCCCGCATTGCATTTCCGCTTTTTTTGTGATAAATTCAAAGTGTAAGGAACAGGATAACAGAAAGGGGTGGTTTTTTTGAAAAAGCTCTATATTATCACCGGTGCGAACGGATTTCTGGGCAACAATGTCGTCCGGGCGCTGGAGCAGGATCCGGAAAACGAGATCCGCGCTCTCGTCCTGCCCGGGGATTCCACCGCTTCTCTGGACGGCCTGCGCTGCGCCATCTTCCGTGGCGACGTCACGCGAAAGGAAACGCTGGAGGAGCTCTTCCGCGACGCGGAAAACAGGGAGACCTATGTCGTCCATTGCGCGGCGATCGTTTATATCAAATCAAAATACAACGCCGCCGTATACAACGTGAATGTCAACGGCACCAAAAACGTCGCCGAGCAGGTGCTCCAAAAAAACGCCAGGCTGGTTTACGTCAGCAGCGTCCACGCCATTCCGGAACCCCCGGGAAATCAGCTGATCAGCGAAATTTCAGAATTTGATCCCGCCCGGGTCAAAGGTCAGTATGCCCAAACCAAGGCGGAAACGGCAAATTATATTTTGGAGCAGGTGCAAAAGCGGGCGCTGAACGCCTGCATCGTCCATCCCTCCGGCCTGATCGGCCCCAACGATTTCGGCAGCAGCCACCTGACCCAGCTGGTGATCGATTTTTGCAGCGGCCGGCTGACGGCCTGCGTGCGGGGCGGCTATGATTTTGTGGACGTCCGCGACGTGGCGGCGGGCATCCTCAGCGCCTGCTCCCGGGGAAAGCGCGGCGCCTGCTATATCCTCTCCAACCGCTATGCGGAGATCCGGGAGGTGCTGGACCTCATCAGCGAGGTGCGGAACAGCCGGAAAATCAAAACAGTTCTCCCCATGTGGCTGGCCAGGCAGACCGCCCCCCTCTCGGAGCTTTACTATACGCTGCGCAGGCAGCCTCCTCTCTATACCAAATATTCCCTCTACGCCCTCACCTCCAACGCTAACTTCACCAACGCCAAGGCCGCCGGAGAGCTGGGCTACAAAACCCGCCCGCTCAAAGATACGATCCGCGATACGGTGCGCTGGCTGGAAGCGCAGCGCAGGATCCTGCCGCTGCATCCATAAAAAAAAGACCTGCCGCGCTGCTTCGCAGCGCGGCAGGTCCCTTTTATTCAATCTCCAGCCTTCTTGCGGGAGGAAGCTCTTCCTTCTGTTTCGGAAGCGTCAGCTTCAATACGCCGTTTTCATATTTCGCCCTGATCCCTTCCCGATCAACGCCGGTAATGTCAAACTGCCGGCTGTAGGCGCCATAGGAACGCTCGCAGCGGATATATTTATTCTTCTTATCCGTCTCCTCATGCTCCGAATGACGCTCCGCCCGGATGGTCAGCAGATCGCCGTTGATATCAAGGTTGATGTCCTTTTTCTCAAAGCCCGGCAGATCGGCCTCCAGCAGATAATGATCGCCGTTATCCGTGATATCGGTGCGGAACTCCACCAGCGGGTCGCTGCCGAAAAAGCCAAAGGGATTCTGGAAAAAGCTCTTTTCAAACGCGTCGATCTCCCGGAAGGGATTATAGTCGGTCATGTGATTTTTACGGTTATAAGGTCTTAATTCAAACATTTTTGATTCCTCCAATTTCTTTATTTTTTATTTTTTCAGTTCTGAATGATTCCATCCTCTTATGCGGCCGGCGGGATCGGTTGCCGGGTTCTCTGCTTTCCGCCCCATCGGTATCACCTCTTTTTCTTTTTTACAACTCCATTATAGCCGACAAAATCGGTTTATTTGTGTCTTTCCTGTGAATAATCTGTAAATTTTAGCACTCTCAAGCCGAGAGTGCTAAAAAATTGTCGAAGAACGCCGTGCCTCTTTCCCGGGCAACCCCAGGGGGAGCAACAAACGCCCGACCGTTGCAGCCAACCGGGCGGGAAAAGGGGCGCTGCCCCCGTCGTGTAGGCGCGGGAAAAGGGGCGCTGCCCCCGTCGTGTAGGCGCGGGAAAAAGGGCGCTGCCCTTGCCGCCGTCCCTGCCGGGAAGGCGCGGGAAAAAAGGCGCTGCCCTGGCCGGGCATTCCTGTAAAAAGGAAAAAGGGGGCGCTTCCGCCCCCCTCCGTTTCCCCTGCCGTGCGCCCTTTACTGCCGGATCACCGGTTGAAGCTGACGCCCCTGCAAAGCGGCGGCAAGCGCCTCGTCGATCAGCTCCATCCGCGCAACGCAGGAGCGGGGTTTCCCATCGGCGTCGTCCTGGCCGTAGGGGACAAAATAATAGTTGCGCAGCGTTTGCAGCACGCCGATATTTTTCGCCGAACCGCCCAGCGCGTCGTTGGTGGAGAGCGCCAGCAAAACCGGGCGTTCGTTGCGCAGGGTGGATTTGGCCGCCATCGTGACAGCTGTATCGGTGATGCCCAGCGCAAGCTTGGTCAGCGTATTTCCGGTGCAGGGCGCGATCACCAGCGCGTCCAGAAGGCCCTGAGGGCCGATCGGCTCCACCTCCGGTATGGTATGCAATACGGCGCGGCCGCACAAATTTCGGAGCCGCTCCTGAAAGTGTGCCGCCGTTCCGAAGCGGGTATCGGTTTCATAGACAATGGGGGACATGATCGGGTACAAGTCATACCGGCCTGCAAGAGCCTCCAGCGCGTCCAGCGCACGCTCCAGCGTGCAGAAGGAACCGGTAAGGGCGATCCCAATCCGAAGCGGATCATGCACGGCGTTCCATCTCCTTCAAAATATACTCGCCGATGATTTCGGCGGCTGTTTCCGGTGAAAATTTTCCCGGCAGACCTGAACCGTTCAAAATCTGAAGGCCGTGGCGTTTTGCCGCGCCCAGATCGATCCCGCCGGGGGCGGAGGCAAGCTCGATCAGCAGCGTATCCTCCGCAAAGGCGGCAAGCCGCTCCGCACCCAGAACCTCTGCCGGAACGGTATTGAATACCAGCCGGAAACGCTGATAAGGAATATCCTCATAAAAACGGGCTTCCATGCCCAGCCCCCGGCAGAAAGCCAGCGATTCCGGACGGTGCGCCGCAACAGTCACGCGGGCGCCCAGCGCCCGGAGCCGCAGTGCCAGATGCCGGCCGATTCGGCCGGCGCCCAGCACCAGAACCGGGCTGTTCAGCAGCGCAAAGGAGGTGTTGGCAATGGCCAGCGCCAGCGCGCCTTCCGCCGTCAGCGCCGCGTTGCCCTCCGCAATCTCCTCCGCCTGATAATAGTCTGCGGCGGCGGGCGGAGCGCCCGGGGGGAGCGATCCGCCGAAAAGATAGCGGCCGCTGAAGCGGCGGTAGATCTCTTCCAGCGGGAGCGGCGGCTCCTTTGCCAGCGGCGCAAACAGCGTTCTGCCGTCCCGGCTGGCCGGGAGCGGAAGGATCAGCATATCCGCATCCCAGCAGGGCGGCGCGTTTCCGCCCAAATGGGAAAGGGATACCGGAAAGCCCCGGTCGCTTATGTAGTCGGCGAGATGCAGCTGGCGGTGATCGCCGCCCATCAAATGGATCTTCATGGCAACTCCTCCTTCGCTCCATTCTATGCGCCGAAAAAAAAAGAGTGCGCCCCGCCACTTGCAGAAAAAAGCGGTGGAGCGCCGGTTGCAATATTATTTTTTTCTGCCCAACGTACCGTCGGTATAATAAGCGACATACCGCTCCTCCCCTACGTTCAGGCAGATCCCGGAGAGATTCATCAGTTCTCCCGCCCGGATCTCCTTCAGCTTGCGCCGGAACAGGATCTGATTCCCGCAGGAAACGATCAGCTCGTCCTCCGTTACGCTGAAGGCGCCGCCGCGGCCAAGGATCCGTTCCTGATATGTCGCCGGGTCACGCTGGGCAAAAATGGAAACGCCGCGCCGATCCAGGCGGCGGAGCAGCGCCAGATTCTCATCTGTTTCTTTTTTTCTTCCAAAAAGCTTCATCAATTAAACGCTCCGATCCCAAAAAATTCCGGACGGTGAAAATCCGGCTGCGGCGTATCGATCGGGAAACAGCTCCCGAAATGCATCAGCGGAGTTTTTTCGCCGCAAATATAGGCGTTGAACCGCAAAAGATCTCCCTTTTCCGGCCGGAACGGGCGCTGATAGAGCTCCGCAATGGCGGAAAAGGGGATGATATAGCCCGCCTCCCAGCCGCTGCCCGGGCGGATCACGGTGCAGACCTCCATCTGCGGTTTCAGCCGGGCGGTCAGCAGGGCGCGGTTTTCACGCCCGGCGCCCTTCTGGATGACCATGCAGCCCAGAGGATTGCATTCCACGTTCAAATAGTCGGGATCGTCGCGAAAGGGCTGAAAAAACAGCTCCATGCAATTATCGGCCCAGACCTCCCCGTCGTCCCGGGTGGTGAACACCGTCAGCTCCTTCACCGCGCTGACCAGCCGGACGCGCAGGGCCTCTTCGTTATAAGCCCAATAAAACGCCGCATACGGCGTATAGCCGTTTTCCATCCAGCCATAATGCCCGATGATGCCGGAAGGCTCTTCTTCCAGCTCCAGATTCTTTTGATATGGTATACGGATCACACCTATTCTCTCCTTGCCTCTTGCTTCTTTTCCTCATTATAATAAAAAAAACTTGCTTTTGCAATGATCTATGATAAAATATCCCCATAACGGTTCTTTCCCGGCGGCGGAGGGGAAAGAGCCTTTCATTCCATCAGGGAGCGTGATCGCATGAAACGATTGATTGCCGCAGCGGCCGTTCTTTGCCTGCTGCTCTGCGGATGCAGCCCGGTAACGGAGGAACGGTATTTTTTTGCCATGGATACCATCATGACCTTCCGCCTGGAAGGAGACGACGGAACCGCTTTTTCCGCCTGCGAGAACCGGATCCGGGAGCTGGAGCAGCTTTTCAGTGCCACCCTCCCGGAAAGCGAGATCTATCAGTTGAACCAGAGCGGCGCCGGGACGTTATCGGAGGAAACCCTTGCGTTGATCCAAGCCGGGCTCAGCGTTTCGGCGGAAACCGATCAGGCCTTCTGCCTTTCCCTATATCCGGTTACCCGGCTCTGGAATTTTACCGGTGAAAATCCCCGGGTTCCGGCGGAGGAGGAGCTGGAGGCGCTGCGGAGCGTGGTCGACGATACCCGGATCCAAATCAGCGGCAGCGCCGTTACCCTGCCGGAGGGAGGCGCGATCGATCTGGGCGGCATCGCAAAGGGCTACGCCGCCGAGCAGCTTGCGGCGCTGCTGGCGGAGCTGGGGATCGAGCATTATTATTTCTCGCTGGGCGGGAATGTTCAGGTCGGAGGCGGAAAACCGGACGGCTCCCTCTGGAAAATCGGCGTTGCCGATCCGGACGGCGACGGCTACGTGGGGATCCTTTCCGTTGCCGACGGCGCAGTCGTGACCTCCGGCGGCTATCAGCGCAATTTCACGCTGGACGGAAAAACCTATCACCATATCCTGGATCGCGCCACCCTCGCTCCGGCGGAGAGCGGGCTGAAATCCGTCACCATCGTGGCCGAGAGCGGGACCCGGGCAGACGCCCTCTCCACGGCGCTGTTCGTCATGGGAGAAGAAAAGGCCGAAGCCTTTCACCGGGAACACGGCGGCTTTGAATATATCCTTATCACCGATGAAAATCAGGTCGTCGTCAGCACCGGGCTGCAGGCCTCCTTCACCCTTGAAAATTCACAATATGATTACAAATAATTCGCCTTTTTTCGCTTGCTTTATCTTTTCTTTGATGCTATAATGATGATACATGGTTCTGATACCGCAGCGCGGGATTTTTGCCCGCCGCGAGGGAACCCAACTGTCATTTTTACGAAGGAGAAATCGTATGCCGGAACTGGGCGGGTTACACAATATCCCCGATATCAAGGCGCTGGTTCTATTTTTGCTCAAAGAGGCCGGATGCCCGATGCGGGAGAGCCGGATCACCGATATTCTGATGGCGGACGGGCTGGTGGAATATTTTGACTACACGCAGGCTGTGGAGCAGCTGCTGATCGCCGGAATGATCGACATCGCCTCTCTGGACGATCCCGGCAGCTACCGGATCACAAAACAGGGTCTGGAGGTGGAGCAGGAATATGAGCAGCAGCTGCCCCACAACGTGAAAAGCAAGACTCTGGAAGCGCTGCGTCAGGATCAGCGCCTCCAGCAGGAAAAGGACCAGACCTATGCGGAGATCGCTCCTTCCGAAAGCGGCTTCACCGTTACCTGCACCATCCGCGAGGGCGGCGAAACCATGCTTTCCTATCAGATTCTGGTTCCCGACCAGAAGGACGCTTATTACGCGGCGGAACGCTTCCGCGAAAACCCGTCCCTCTATTATCAGAAAATCATGGAACTCGTGATGGATCACAATTTATTTAAAAAAGGAGAACACTAAAATGAAAAAATGGAAATGCAGCGTATGCGGTGAAATTGTAGAATCCGACGTCCGGCCCGATCAGTGCCCCCTCTGCAAGGCACCCGGTGAAAAGTTCACGGAGCTGACCGATACGGAAACGTCCTGGGCCTGCGAGCATGAGATCGGCATCACCGCCGGCGTCCCGCAGGAGATCATCGAAGGGCTGCGCGCCAATTTCAACGGCGAATGCACCGAAGTCGGCATGTATCTGGCCATGGCCCGCGCCGCCGCCAGAGAGGGATATCCCGAGATCGCCCTCTATTGGGAGAAGGCGGCCTATGAAGAGGCGGAGCACGCCGCCAAGTTTGCGGAAATGCTGGGCGAATGCGTATCCCCCTCCACCAAAAAGAATCTGGAGGCGCGGGTTGCGGCGGAAAACGGCGCCACAGCCGGGAAGTTTGAGCTGGCAAAAATGGCCAAGGCCGCCAATCTGGACGCCATTCACGACACTGTTCATGAAATGGCCAAGGACGAAGCACGCCACGGCAAAGCCTTCGCCGGCCTGCTGAAAAGATATTTCGGCGAATAAGAAACGATCTTTAGCAAAAGACATCTGCCCCTGCCGGGCAGATGTCTTTTTTTACATTTGCAATGATTCCCGGTTTTCAACGATATTGCAGATACTCCAGAAACCGCTTTACCGCCAGCGAGGCCGTCTTTTTACTCCGCAGGGCGATTCCGATTTTCCGGTATGCGGGCACCTCCAGCTCCTTTGCCACGATCCGGTATGGAACCCGCTTCAAAATCAACTCCGGCAAAATGCTGATTCCGAGCCCGCTTTCCACCATGGACATGATCGCGTAATCGTCCCATGTGGTAAACCGCACGCGGGGCGTCAGGCCGCAGCGGGCAAAGAGCTCCGCCGCGTCTGCCTTTGCGCCTTTCTCCAAAAGCATGAAGGGCTCCGCGCAGAGCGCCGCCATCGGGACTTTCTCCAGCTGCGCCAGCGGATGGTTCTCCGGCAAAATCGCAAGCAGCCTGTCCTGCTCCAGAAAGATGGTTTCAAAGTCGGAACAGGCCGGCAGCCGCAGGAAGCCGCAATCCACACGCCCCTCCGATATCCATTCTTCAATCTCCGTATAATCGCCAAGCAGGAGTTCGTAATCAATGCCCGGATATGTCTTTTGAAATTCCTGAATGATGTTCGGAAGCCAGTGGGTCGCCACGCTGGAAAATGTGCCGATCCGGATCAGCCCCGCTTGCAGCCCGTTCAACTCGTCCACTTCCATTTGCAGCTTTTCATATTCCAGGCAGACGCTCTTTGCGTAAGGAAGCAGCTTCATTCCTTCGCTTGTCAGCTTCACGCCGCATTTCCCCCGCTCCAGCAGAACGACATTCCATTCCTTTTCCAAATCCTGAATCATACGGCTGACGCCCGACTGGGAGTAATGCAGCATTTCTGCAGCTTTTGTGAAGCTTCCATATTCCACCGCCTTGACAAAGGCTCTGTATTTTTGAAGATTCATGTCCATCTTTTTGCTCCGCCTTATCCATCTGATTTTATCATCTATTTCATGACAAACATTCGATTTTGTAATCTTATAAGATATGGTAAACTGGAATCACAAAAAAGTCAAGCGGGAGAGTAACCAAAAATGTTTGTTGAAAGTAAAACGCCCCGTCCCCTGCGGGCGACCCTGCATAAACCTCTGGAGCGGGGCGACGTAGACGCGGCAAGCCCCGGTTCATCATGGAGCCGCCGGGCGCGGATCGGGCAAAAGCCCTGTTCCTCCGCGGCCGGCAGCAGAAGGCGGATTTTTATTTGCTCCGCCATGGAGGTGTGATATGAGCCTTTATCAAAATCGAATCGTTGTGAAGGTAGGAACCTCCACCCTCACAAACGAACTGGGAAAAAGCGACCTGCGCGCCTTTGACCGCCTTGCCTGCACGTTATCCGATATGCAGAACAGGGGATATGAAGTGATTCTGGTATCCTCCGGCGCGATTGCCGTTGGAACCAATAAGCTGAACCTGAAGGAACGTCCTTCCAAAATGCGGATGAAGCAGGCGGCGGCTGCGGTGGGGCAATGCAGCATGATGTTCCTCTACGACAAGTTCTTCCACGACTACGATAAGACCATCGCTCAGATCCTGCTGAACGCAGAGGATATCGAGCAGGAAGAAAAGAAAGAAAATCTGGTCAACACCTTCAACGCCCTGCTGGAAATGGGGATCATTCCCGTCGTCAACGAAAACGACTCCGTCAGCTATACGGAAATCGAATCGGAGGATCGGCTGTTTGGAGATAATGATATGCTTTCGGCCGTCGTTGCGGTTTTATGCAGAGCGAAGCGGCTGATTATCTTATCGGATATCAACGGGCTGTATGACGCAGATCCCCGGCTGCATCCCCATGCAACGCTCATAAGCCGGATCGAGCGCATCGACGAAACGGTATATGCCCTGGCCGGCGGCGCAGGCTCCAGGCGCGGGACAGGCGGCATGAAAACAAAGCTCCAGGCGGCCGCATTGGCGACCGCCCGGGGGATCGACACCATCATTACAAACGGAAAAGCGCCGGAAGCGCTCTACGAGATCGTAAAAGGCGGCAAATCCGGCACTCTATTTGTGGGAAAACCCCTCCGGCCGGAAACATACGCATGAGCCCGCCCTTTGTCTCCTGCTCTGCCGGCCGAAAGAATCCGGCTCTTTTCGGAAGCTTTGGGGTTCCACTCCTGCTCCCTTGCAGAGGACGAGCCATCGGGGAGCCCCGCCGCCGGAAAGCCATCGGAGGAATGGAAAAAGCGGGCGGGAGGTCTTTGACCTCCCGCCCGCTTTTTGCTGCAATCCGGACAGCGGCTGCCGCTTTTTCCCTTGCAGGCGTTCCTGCTTCAGCGCCGCGGCCGCGCAGCCGTCCTTTATTTTTGTCTCTGTCCGAGATAAGTATTGGTATGTATAACTGACCTTTTTATTCATTTTTTATGAATGCCCAATGAAAAGGAGCAAGGTGTATCGACCTTGCTCCTCCTATGGGATATACTATTCAGTT
>CALXGQ010000025.1 GCA_944387895.1 uncultured Clostridia bacterium | reverse complement strand
TTGTACCCACTCCATAGGGCGATTGGCTTTCAGTCTTTCCGTGATATTTTCCTGTTTAGAAAATGCGGATACAAGCGACCGAAACATCTGCTCCGCCTGCCGGTCTACCTCTGTCAATTGCTCGTTTTGCTTTCCGGCGGTCAGCAGAAAGAGTACGAACCCTTCGATTCGTACTCTCGTTTCCTTCCTGCAATGCCGGTTGCTGCGTGTTTTTCGAATACTGCCTTATACACACTCAGCAAAAGGGTTTCGGGGGATTTTTGCGTAACGTGAGGAGTGGGGGCTTTTGGGTTTCCGGGAAAAGGGGAAAGCCCCCGCCCGGTTTAAATGTCAGCGCCCGGTTTTGGGCTGAAATATCCGTGTCCGGTTTAAATGTCAGAGCCCGGTTTCGGTCTTAAATGCCTGCGCCCTGGTTGAATGCCCCCGCTCGCTTTTGGGCTGAAATATCCACGCCCGGTTTAGGCCTTAAAGACGTTTGCATCCTCTTTTTTTGCTGGCCGTCAGCACCAGCAGGACGGCGGAGCCTGCCATGGCGATGCAGGCGGCGATGGGGAAGCGCCCGCCGGTAGCGGGGCTTTTTTCATCGGGCGCCGCGCCGGTTTCCGGATCGGTTTCGGTCTCCGGATCGGTGCCGGGGTTCGGATCGGTGCCGGGGTTCGGATCGGTTTCGGGCTTGCCCTCCGGCTGGGAGCCGGTGTCGATGGGATCGCAGCTGCCGTCGGAAAGGAAGGTCAGGGCAACGGCCGGGCGATAGGCGTCTTCGATGATCCCGAAGCCGGTATAATTATCCACGTAGACCTCCTGCTGGTCGTCGGCAAGGCGGACGCCGTGGGCGCCGTCGGCAAGGGTGAGCAGAAGGATCCCGTTTTCGTCGGTTTTGCCGTTTTGGCGCGCTCCGCCGTCGATCCGGTAGGAAAGGGACTGATTGGCCAGAGGACGGCCGTCCTCATCGGTGATCAGAAGGGAGGCGGTATAATCCCGGGGCTGATAGCCGGCGCTTTGCATCCGGATCCGGCCCTCTGTGCCCGCGTAGCCCTGCAAAATGCCGTCCTTCAGGCAGCTTTCCAGATAGTTCTGGATGGTTTCAAGCTCTCCGCCCGCTTCGGCATATTTGGGCAGGGCGGCCAGCATATCATAATGGTTGCCGCCGGTCATGATATAATTGTTGCCAACCAGCATGATCGGCGTGGCGGTATCGGTTCTGTCCAGCGGCTCGCTCTGGCCGTCCAGCGTGATGGAGGTCACTCTGCTGCCGGCCGGGGCGTCCGGATCATAAACCACCGTGCAGCCCGAAACCTGCAAAAAGCCTCCGAAGTTGGTTCCCTGCAGGAGCAGGCCGGTTTCCTTGTCCTGCCCGTCCAGCTCCTTGCCCGCGTTTTCCATCACCTCATAAAGGATGGCGGGCGTGACCTGCTTTAAATACAGGGTATTGGAAAAGGGAAAGGCGGCAATCAGATCCCCCATCGTGATAACGCCGTTGGCCGCTTCCGTTCGGATCCCGCCGCCGTTTTCCACCGCGACAACGGGGAACTCTGCGGCGTCCCCTTTGCTCTGAAGCAGCGTTTCCGCCGCGCTGCGGAAGGCGTCCGCCACCAGATTGCCGTAGTTGGTTTCCACCATCCGCGTGATCGCAACGGTTCCGCCGACGTTTCCTGCCCAGAGGGTGGTTTCCGTTTGGGCGATCGGCTCTTCCAGCAGGGGCTGGCCGTCGCGCAGGACGTTGGCGGCCAGAAGGGGAAAGTCCGTCGCTTCGGCGTTTTGGAGGAATTGCGCGGCGCCGAAATCAAATTCGTGGTTCCCCGGGGTCATCAGATCATAGCCCGCCAGATTCATCAGCTCAATGACGTCCGCGCCCCTGGTCAGGGAGGCCAGCGGCAGGCCCTGGGTTGCGTCGCCGGCGTCCACCAGAATGGAGCCGGGGGTGGATTTCTTCAGCGCGGCGACCGTATCGATCCCGATCACCGCGCTTCCGTCGCCCTGCAGGTAGCCGTGGGTGTCGTTGGTGTGGTAGATGACGATCTCTGTCGTGCCGTCCGCCGCCTGATCCTTTTGCGCGGATGATCCCTTTTGACAGGGCGGCCGATTTTCAGGGGCAGCGCTGTGGGGCGCGGCAAATTTACCCGGTTGGCTGCGCCGCTCCGGCGCTCGCCGCCTCGGAACCCGCCGCCCGGCGCCCGCAACCCCGGAACCCGCCGCCTTTAGCGACAAAAACCGCGGCTCAGAAATGAACCGCGGTCTGCCGGAGGGCGCTATTCTTCGGTTTCCTCTTCGCCGTAGAGAACGCCGTCGTAGATGAAATCGCGCAGATGCTGGTTTCCGGTTTCGGTATCGTAGGTCAGGTACCAGACGCCGTTGATGAGCTTGCCGCCGTCGCCGTTGGGCTGATCGGCGGTCAGGGGGAATACGGCGGAGCGCAGCTCATATCCGGAGATCAGCACCTTCGTTCCGATGCTGGTGACATCGCCGGTGCTCAGGGTGGTTTTTACCAGGGAGAGCAGCGATTTGGCGATGGAGGGATAGGAGAGGATGTTCTTGCTCTTGACCTTTTCAAAGCAGGCGTTCAGCACGATCTCGTGCATCTCCGACCGGGCTCCGGTCCCGCCTACGTTGTGCCGCGCCCGGAGGATCCCCAGAACCTGCATCCCGGAAAGGGTCTGAACCCCGCTCTCTTCGATCAGATCGGCTTCGATCCCCCGGTCGGCGGCAAGATAGCCGATGTGTTTATTGGCTTCCTTGCGGTAGGTTTCGGTAACGTCCAGCTCGATGCCGCCCAGAACGTCGATGACCTTTTCCATATTGGTAAAGTTGATAACGGCATAATCGGTAATATCCAGCCCGAAATTCTGGTTGAGCGTCTTGACAGCCAGCTGGGCGCCGCCGTAGGCATAGGCGTGGTTGATTTTGGTTTTGCCGTAACCCTCTACGGTGACGTAGGTGTCGCGCTGGATGGCGGAAAGGCGGATCTCCTTTTTGTTGTTGTCCAGCGTGACGATGATGATGCTGTCGCTTCGGCCGATCATGGAATCGTCCAGCGTATCGATGCCGAAAAGGGCGATATTTACAATATCCTCGGAATGGTAGTCCTCCTTTTCGATCCCGACCTCTTCATGGGAAAAGGATTCCTCCTGCTCCATATCACTAAAAAGATAAAGATATCCGAACCAGAGACCGCCGCCGGCGACAAGAAGCGTAACCAGAAAGGCGGAAAAGAACCGTATGAATGTTTTAGCTTTCGGATTTTTAGCCATAAAAACTGTTCTCCGTTGTTATTTTGAAATCACTTCCAGCGTCTGGCGGGCGATGGCAAGCTCTTCGTTGGTGGGGATCACGCAGACCTTGATTTTGGAATCCGGCGTGCTGATGATGCGGGCGCCGCCCCGCTCCTGGTTCTTTGATTCGTCCAGCTCCATGCCCATATGCGCCAGCGGCCAGACGACGCTGCTGCGGATGGAGGGATTGTTTTCCCCGATCCCGGCGGTAAAGACCAGCGCGTCCATCCCGCCCAGAACCGCGGAATAGGCGCCGACATACTTTACGACCTGATAGGCAAACATATCCAGCGCCAGCCGGCAGCGGTCGTCGCCCTCTGCGGCGCCGGCGTCCAGATCGCGGAAATCGGAGGAGCGTCCGCTCACGCCCAGAACGCCGCTCTTCTTGTTCATGATGGCGTTCATTTCATCGGGGGTCAGCCCCTCTTTGTTCATCAGATAGATGGCGATGGCAGGATCGATATCGCCGCAGCGGGTCCCCATCATAACGCCCGCCAGCGGGGTGAAGCCCATGGAGGTATCGATGCACCGCCCGCCCTTTACCGCGGAGATGGAGGAACCGTTGCCCAGATGGCAGGTGACGATATTCAGATCCCGCACGTCCCTGCCCAGCAGCTTGGCGCATTCCCCGGCCACGTAGCCGTGGGAGGTGCCGTGGGCGCCGAAGCGGCGGATTCCGTATTTCTCATAATATTCGTAGGGGATGGGATAAATGGAGGCGCAGCGCGGCATCTCGTGATGGAAGGCCGTATCGTAAACGGTGACCTGAGGCACGTCCCTGCCCATGACCTCCATGCAGGCCCGCAGCCCGGTCACGGCAGCAGGATTGTGCAGCGGTGCAAATTCGGTCAGGCTTTCCAGCGTATTGATTTTTTCTTCGTCCATCAGCGTTGCTTCCACAAAGACCTCGCCGCCGTTCACCACCCGGTGCCCAACGGCGGAGATTTCAGAAATGTTCCGGATCACGCCGTATTTTTCATCGGCCAGATACTGCAAAACGACCTTAATCCCTTCCGCATGGTTGGGCATGGGATGATCCAGCTCCAGCTTTTCGCCGTTGGCGTTATGGACGAATTTTCCGTCCAGCCCGATCCGGTCGCAAAGACCTTTCGCCAGAACCTGCTCCTGCTCCATATCGATCAGCTGATATTTCAGGGAAGAGCTTCCCGCGTTGATCACCAGTATTTTCATCTTGTATTTTCTCCTTAAAAATCTCTTTTATTTTGCAATTTATTATTATATAATAAAGAAAATGAACTTTCAATATATTTTGCAAAAAAAGGAGATCAAGAAGTGGTCTTTGGGGTGATCAGCGAATTCAATCCCTTTCACAACGGGCACCGGTGGCTGCTTGAGCAGCTTTCGTGCGGGGAGCAGGACTATATCGTCTGTTTTATGAGCGGGAGCTTTGTCCAGCGCGGGGAGCCTGCGGCCTATGATAAATGGAGCCGGGCGGCGGCGGGGGTCCTGAACGGGGCCGACGTTGTTTTTGAGCTTCCGGTTCCCTTTGCGCTGGCCGATGGAGATCGGTTTGCCGCCAAAGGGATCGAGCTGGCGGCCGCTCTGGGGCAGCCCGTCACGATGGCCTTCGGAACGGAAAGCGATTCGACCACGGGTCTGGCGCGGCTGGCCGCCCTTGGGGAGGAGGAGCTGGCTCCGCTGCTGCGGGCGGGGCTGGAGCGGGGCCTTTCCTACGGCGCGGCGCGGCAGGCTGCGATGGAAAAGCTGCTGCCGGAAGAGGGAGCGCTGCTGCGCACGCCCAATAACCTGCTGGCCTGCGGGTACATCCGCGCCTGCATGGCGCACGGGATCCCCTATCGCGGCATTCGCCGCAGGGTCCCCCACGACGGAGCGCCCCGGGGGGATATCGCGTCGGCCTCCTATATCCGGGCGCACCGGGAGAGCTTCGGGCGGTATTGCCCCTGCCCTCAGGAGCCGGCGCTGAACGGCGCCGCCGCGGAGCGGGGCATGATGACGCTGCTGAAAATGAAAACCGCCGCGCAGCTGCGGGGCTATGCCAATATCAGCGAAGGGCTGGAAAACCGGATCCTGGCGGCGCTGGCTGAAGCGGAGGATCTGCAGGGGCTGTATGACCGGATCAAAACCAGGCGATATTCCCACGCCAAGCTGCGCCGCGCCATCGCCTCCGCCGCGCTGGAAATCCCCGCCGGGCTGCCGGAGCAGGCGGCGCCTTATCTGCGGGTTCTGGCCTTCGGAGCGCGCGGCAGAGAGCTGCTTCGCTCCCTGCGCAAGACCGCCCGGCTTCCCCTTTGCCAGACCGGGCGGGAATGCGAGCAGGCGTCGCCGGACTTTTTCGCCGTAGAGCGCCGGGCCGGGGATCTCTGGAACTGCTGGAGCGCGCGCCCTGCGCCCAGCGGGGAGGACTACCGCCGGGGCGCTGTTTTCGTCGGGGCGCCGGAATCGCCTCGGGCAGGGGAGGAGCGCGGTTTTTAGCAGGCGCGCGGGAGAAACAGACTGTGGCTGAAAGGGGCGGAGGAGCAGGAAAAACAACCCGCGGCAGGCGGGGCGGTATCACGTAAAACCTACGCCAGGTAAAATCTACATCCGGTAAAATCCGCACCCACAAAATCCGCATCCCGCGCAATGCCACACTCCACAAAACGCCATGCCCTGCCGCAAAGAGGGCTGCATCCGCCGGGCGAGGCTTTGGGACGGGAAAAGACGGAGCAGAAGCTGCCGGAGCTGTTTTGGGCGGATGGCAGCGGAAATATATTTTTTTAAAAAGGATATTGACAAATCATCCGGAAGTGAGTATACTATTTAGGGTAACGACGCGAGTGGCCCGCCATCACCGGCAGCGTCAAAATGCTGGCGTAGCTCAATTGGCAGAGCAGCTGATTTGTAATCAGCAGGTTGATGGTTCGATTCCGTTCGCCAGCTCCATAGGGGAGAGTTCCCGAGTGGCCAAAGGGGGCAGACTGTAAATCTGTTGCGTCTCGCTTCGGTGGTTCGAATCCACCCTCTCCCACCAAAAAATCCTCGTACGAAAGTACGGGGATTTTTACTTTTTCACTATTACCTTTTCACTCTTCTCTTATCTACGAGGATTTTTGGAAGATAATAAGTAATAGTGAATAGTGAAGAAGTAAAATACGCCATAGGCACAATATCACTAAAATCTCCGTCAAGGTGGATTCGAACGACCGAAACACACGATATACCCTGTTTGATTTATAGTTTTATGCTATAATTAGGTAAAGGCGGTGAGACTATGAAAAAATTAATATTTTCAAAAGATAATTCTATAGAACCTAACGGTGCAATCGGCATACAAAAATGCGGTATAATTTTTTGGCAGAAAACAGGCTTTTTGCGTCATTGCAACGAGCTTGGTTTTCAATCTATGATCATTTTAATTAAGAACAAATATAGTCCAACTTCTGTTCAAATTGATGGAAATGTATGTTTTATTCAATTTGATAATGATGAAAAGAAAATGATTTTTCTTTCACTCAAAAAGGAAAGAAATTCAAAGCATTGTTTTATTTACGGAGAATCTCATACAGTGTATGCAGATGCAGAGTTCCACTTGTTCGCATTGGAAGTAGTTAACTATATTGCAAAGAATATCGGTTGCAAATTCTATGTAGACGATGCAACCGGATATCTTGAACACGGTTCAAAAGAAAAACTTGAACAATATATTGAGAATTGTGACCTTCAGCTTGTTGTTTCTGATGATTTGTTGAGAAAGAGTATTATCGAACACCAAAATCGACCTTTGGATATCAATGAGATTTTATCTCGCGAAAATGAGCGTAATGTTGTTGTAGATGCATACGAGTTTTTTATGTGGCAAAGCAAGTGGGAAATAGATGACAGATTTAATAAGACCGTTCGAAACTTTTTGTATTGTGTTTTTTATGATGGGTTTATAGGAAATGGCGGTATTTCGGTTTTTCTTGTTGATAATGGTGGACTAATGGCAAACAGTGTAGCAAATGCCCTGCGTAACATCGGAGCTATGGAATCGGAAAGAATACTCAGAAAGTGTTTTAAACTTTTCCCCGATTCAGTCATACCTGAAGATGAAGCCGAAAGGCAAAAACTTTTAAGAATAATTGAAGATGATTTAGCCCCACTCGATATCGCGGCATACAACACCGATACATATTCTTTTTGTTATCGTTATTTAATGAAGAACAAAGAATATTTTTTAATGTAATATTTCTCTGGACTTTTAAAGTGTTTCGGATATAATTGCTGTTACCAAAAAGAAAGGTGGCAATTATATGAGCACAAAAGAATTACAGAAAGAAATTTGGTTTTTATATGGACTTTGGTATAGGTATTATCTTCTATATACTTTTCTTAGGGAGAACAAAAGAGAATTAGAGTTAGTATCAAAACTGCAGGAAAAACAAAATGAGCTTTTACGGCTTATCGACTTTGCAAAAGACCAACTTTAAGTTGGCATCTAAACGGTTCGGAACAGGCAAACAAAAAAGACTTGCTACGGCAAGTCTTTTTTGTTTGTGTTTGTGTCCACAGGACACAACATCGTTTGACCGCTGGCGGTCAACATCATTTTGTGCGAAGCACAAACATCGTTCCGCTTGAGCGGACACAAAACGAGGTTGCGATAAATCACAAACGGTGTTATGCT
>CALXGQ010000024.1 GCA_944387895.1 uncultured Clostridia bacterium | reverse complement strand
TGATAGACTTCACTTTCAAATCTGCCCATCCAAGAAATGAAAGCAGGCTATTGATTGATGCCAACATTGAATTGACACTCCGTGCGGCATAGTTTTCAGAAAGCAGATTGTTTTTATAGGTAATAACAGTTTCCTTTGTTATCTCCACATCGCCCACATAAGCGGAAAACGCCTTTACATCACGCATATATTTTTCTATGGTATTTTCGCTCTTTTCCTCGTTTTTTAGATGCACGGCAAACGCCGCTATTTGTTTGTCTGTTAAAATTCTTCCTTTCATTGTATTTACCTCCGGATAGTTTTTATAATATTTTACCCGAAAAGTATGATTATAAATTGTCACCATAATTTTAGGTAAATACAAATGCTAAGTCGAATGTATCGATTTCGGGCATAATAATTGCCCCGTTAGGAGCGCAGTAAATTCTGCATTCCTAACGGGGCTTTTTTGTTATAAGTACAACTCTTGTGTTTTGCGCACAAATCTATTTTCTTCTCTAATGCATAAGAAATAACTTTTTGATTACAATGACCTATGACCAATTCTTCCTTTTTGTTTTTTACATAACCGTGAATATGTTTTATGTTATCTGGATCAATGCGATACACGCTTTCAAGGGTATCTGTATCGAGATACAAGAGAAGGCGTGCTTCTTTCTTAATGTCGCACTCCCCCAGCGCCTTTTCCGCAAGATAAGGCTCGTTCAGGGGCGTGCCGTCGATGCTTACATTGCCGTTTTCATCGATATCGCTCCACTCGCCCGGCAGACAGATCACACGCTTGACCAGAATTTTGTTGTTGTAGTAGAACGCGATCACGTCGCCGCGCTCATACGTTCCCTCCCGCAAAGCAACAACGATATTTCCATTGACCAGCGTCGGCATCATGGAGAAGCCGTAGATTTTCAAAACCGGCAACAGAAGATTGGAGATCAGAACGGCCGCGGCAGCCACCACGACCAGCGTGGAAACGGTGCCGCGCAGCGCGTCCCGAAACCGTCGGCGCCGTTTTTCCCGCTTCAACTCCGCCTCCAACTGCTGCACGGTAGGCGGCGAAGGGTTTATCCTCTTCTTCATGGTGATGCTCCGCTTAAATCTGTGCGTCCGGCACGCTGAATTTCAACAGCTTTTTCAGTTCCTGATGATTTTCATAGAAGGACTGCAGCCGGCTGGAAACTTCATCCCAATAGGCTTCCGACCGCCGCTTCGCCTCCGCTTCCATCATCGCGCATTTCTCCCGGCAGGCAGCTTCCATCACCTGGCATTTCACCGCCGCCTCATGGATCCGCCGCTCGGCTTCCGCCCTGCTCTCGGCGTCCCGCTGTGTGCAAAGAACATCCTGCCGGGCGCTCAGTCTGCGGATATTTTCAATGTACTGCTGGCTGGCTGCCTGCGCCGCTTCAAATACCCCGTTGATCTGAAGGGCGGCCACGGCGATGGATCCTGCCTCGTTGATGGCGATTTCCCGGTTCTGCAGCGCTTTTTCCGCCTCTTCCAGCCTTTTTTTCAGCGCGTCGATCTCTTTTTCGTGCTCTGCCTTCAAAAGATTCCTCTTTTTTTCATCTTCCGATCTTAAATGATCCAAACTCTCTTCTCGTTGCGATTTTAATTGCTCCAGCTCTCTGCCCTGCTCGATCAGCAGTTCCAAAAGCTCTTTTCGGCTCAAGCTGCGCAGATCCTTTTCCGTCATATCGTTATTGCCTCCTTTTCTTTCTTCATGCGGCAGAGGACGGCCGCCGGATGTTCCATCGATTTCCTCTTCCCCAGCCGAACTTTTTCGGCCGGACCTTTCTTCAGACGCATCATGCCGTTTTCCCGCCGAAAAAACATCGTGTTTTTATCTTTAAAGTATACGGTCTTGCGGCTCTGAAAAGAACCGTAATGTCAAAAAACACGCGTCTTTCTCGCCGCGTCAACCGGTCTTTTGGGATCCCGCCGCAAAAGCAGCGCGTCGTTTTTTAAGTATCCTTTTTTACAAAATATAAAAAGGCGTATTCCGCCCGTTTCCAAACGGGCAGAATACGCCTGAATTTAAATGATTTATGGATGCTTACTATGCAAAAATGGGCGCAGTTATCCCTTGCTTGCTTGCTAAAATTGTGTTAACTACTGCCACTTTTGTCAAGCCCTGTCTTCAAAAGTATTTTTATACGTAACATATGATACCATATCTCCCTCTGTTTTTCAATATATTTTGGAAAAATTTTGAAATTCCCCGCAGGATTTTGATTGCGGCAGGAGGATTCCCAACACCTTATGCCGCGAGGCGTTTTATTTGCCAAAACCGAAAAACTGTGATAAAATAACGGCATGAACTACAAAAATGTTGTAAAAGCTGTTTTTATCCGGCGCGTCAACCGCTTTGTTGCCGAGGTGGAGCTGAACGGCGCAAAAGAAACGGTACACGTCAAAAACACCGGACGCTGCCAGGAGCTTCTGATCCCCGGCAGTACCGTATATCTGGCCGCTTCCGACCAGCCGGCGCGCAAAACCAAATATGATCTGATCGTTGTGGAAAAGACCTGCTCCGACTCTTCGACCATGATGGTGAACATCGATTCTCAGGCGCCCAACCAGGCGGCGGAGGAATGGCTCCGAAAAGGCGCTCTTTTCCCGCCCGGCGCGCTGATCCGGCGGGAAGTGCGGTATCAAAATTCCCGCTTTGATTTTTTCATTCAAAGCGGCGATGCCAGAATCTTTCTGGAGGTCAAGGGGGTCACGCTGGAGCAAAACGGAACCGCCTTGTTTCCGGACGCGCCCACCGAACGCGGCGTCAAGCATCTGCATGAACTGACGTCCTGCCTCAATGAAGGTTATGGCGCCTGCGTCCTGTTTGTCGTCCAGATGAAAGGCGCAAGCGTGTTACGTCCCAACGACGATACCCACCCGGCTTTCGGCGCTGCGCTGCGCCGCGCAGCGGAGGCGGGGGTGCGTCTTTTGGCCGTCGACTGCATCGTGACGAAGGACCGCATGGAGCTGAACGACAAAATCGAAATTCTCCTTTGAAAACCGGGGCTTTCCAAAAATAAAGAAGTCCGGCGCCCGATCTTTCCATCGGATGAAAACACCGTCTTTGCCGCGATCCGCCTCCCGCTGACCCGCAGGAGGCGGATCGCCTTTTCCTTATTTCCGAAAGATGTTGATTTCCCTCGTTCCCGCAGGATCTTGCGGGGACAAATAGTTATACCGCTTCTCCTTTTTGCATAAAGTGAAACAAAGATATGTGCAAAGGAGTATCTCCATGAAAACACCAGAAAAACGCATGGGGCTGACAGAGGAGCAGGTGCGTGCCTCCCGCAAAAAGCACGGCTCCAACATCCTGTCGAGAAAAAAACGAAAAAGCTTTCTGCTTCAGTTTTTGGGAAACTTCGGCGATCCGATCATCAAAATACTGATGGCGGCGCTGGCCGTCAACATCCTTTTTCTTTTTCATAACGCCGATTGGTTTGAAGCGGTGGGCATCGCCGTGGCGATCTTTCTGGCAACTTTTATTTCCACCCTCTCCGAATACGGAAGCGAATCGGCTTTTCTGGAGCTCCAGCGCAGCGCGGCGGATATCACCTGCCGGGTCCAGCGCGCGAGCGGCGCCATGATGATCCCGGTAACGGAGCTGGTGGTCGGCGATCTGGTGCTGCTTCAGGCAGGCGAACGGATTCCGGCCGACGGCATTTTGATCTCCGGTACGCTGAGCTTAGACCAGTCTGCTCTGAACGGCGAAAGCGCCGAAGCGGAGAAGCACCCGCTCCCGGCGCGGCCGGGAAGCTGGGATCTTTCCCATCCCAGCCAGATCTTTCAGGGAAGCGTTATCACGGCGGGGGAAGGGATCATGGAGGTGGTGCGGATCGGCGACCGCACCTTTTACGGCGGCATGGCCAGAGATATGCAGGAAGAAACGCCCGAAAGTCCTCTCAAGCAGCGGCTGACCGGATTGGCAAAAACAATCAGCCGCCTGGGATATATCGCCGCGGCTTTGATCGCTTTTGCCGATCTTTTCAACGCCTTTATCATCGATAATCATTTCGACCTCACGCTGGCGGCTGCCGATTTTACCCACCCGGTCGTTTGGATTCCGCGGCTTCTGCACGCCCTGACGCTGGCGACCGCAGTCGTTGTTATGGCGGTTCCGGAAGGGCTGCCGATGATGATCACCGTTGTTCTTTCTTCCAATATGTTTCGCATGATGAAGGATCAGGTCATGGTGCGAAAGCTGGTGGGGATCGAAACCTCCGGCAGCTTGAACATTCTTTTCACCGACAAAACAGGCACCCTCACCAAAGGAAAGCTTCAGGTCGTCAAGATCCTGGAGGGAAGCGGAAAGGAACGGGAAAAAACCAGAAAGTGCAGCCCGGCGGTGCGGGAATTTCTGGAGCTTTCGGCGCTCTACAACACCGGATGTATCCTCGCGCACGGCAAGCCTATAGGCGGGAATGCCACCGACCGGGCGTTGCTGGAAAACGCGCTGCCGCTGGATCCGGAAAAATTCGGATATACTCCGCGGGATCGGGTGCCCTTCGACAGCGCGCTGAAGTTTTCGGCCGTGCGGATTTCCGGAGCCCAGGAGTATATCCTGGTCAAAGGCGCTCCGGAAAAGATCATCGCCGGCTGCCGCTATTATCTGGATGAAAAGGGCATCCGGCGTTCCTTTACGCCAGACCTCATTGAAGAAAAGCGCAGGATCTATTCCGCCAAAGCGATCAGAACCATCGCCGTAGCCCTTTCCCCCTCCGCCGTAACGCCGGCCTCCCGGCTGCGGGATCTGACTTTTATCGCGCTGATCGGCATCCGCGACGATATCCGCCGGGAGGTTCCGGCAGCGGTGACGGAAGTGCAGGAAGCCGGCGTTCAGGTCGTTATGATGACCGGCGACAGCAAGGATACCGCCATCGCCATCGCCCGGGACGCCGGCCTGATCCGGGAGCATCATCCCCGGCAGATCATCACCAGCAGCGAGCTTGCCGCGCTGAGCGACGCCGCGCTTTCAAAACGTCTGCCGGAGCTGCGGGTGGTGGCGCGCGCCCTGCCCACGGATAAAAGCAGGCTGATCCGCATCGCCCAGCAGCAGGGGCTTGTTACCGGCATGACCGGCGACGGCATCAACGACGCGCCGGCACTCAAGCGCGCGGACGTCGGCTTTTCCATGGGAAGCGGAACGGAGGTCGCAAAAGAAGCGGGCGATATCGTGATTCTGGACAACAACTTTGCCTCCATCGCAAAAGCCATCCGCTACGGACGCACCATCTTTAAAAGCATCCGAAAATTTATTGTCTATCAGTTTTCGATGAACCTTTCGGCGGTGGGCGTATCGCTGATCGGACCGTTTATCGGAATCGATACGCCGGTGACGGTGATTCAGATGCTCTGGATCAACATCATCATGGATACGCTGGCAGGCCTCGCCTTTGCCGGAGAGCCGCCGCTGCGCGAATACATGAAAGAACAGCCCAAGCGCAGAAGCGAACCGATTATCGACAAAGCCATGGCTCGGCAGATCTTCTGGATGGGATTCTATACGACGGGGCTGTGCGTTGCTTTTTTATGGCTGCCCTTCTTCCGGGAGCTGTTCCGGTTCCAGGATCATCCCCTTCCCTTTCTGACAGCTTTTTATGCGCTCTTCATCTTTTCCGGCGTTTTCAACAGCTTCAACGCCCGAACGGAACGCATCAACCTGCTGGCGCATCTGCGCCGCAACCCCGCCTTTATCCTGATCATGATGATCGTCAGCAGCGTTCAGCTGGTCATGATCTATTTCGGCGGCCGGGTGTTCCGCACCGCCGGCCTGACCCTCTCCCAGCTTCAGATGATCATTCTGATGGCGTTTTCCGTTATCCCGGCCGATTTGCTGCGAAAAATCCTTTTCCGCAGAAGAAAACAGCGCTGATTATTGTGCCAAAACAAAAAATATGTTATAATATTCACGGTTTTTACCGTGAATATTTTTTTGGAGAATAAGCTATGTGGTTTCATCAGGCAGTAATTTATCAGATCTACCCTCTGGGGCTGTGCGGCGCGCCCGCTGAAAACAACGGAGAAACAGCGCCCCGGATCCTGAACCTTTTAAACTGGACGGAGCATATCAAGCAGACCGGCGCCGATACGGTGCTGCTGAACCCGGTTTTCGACAGCGACCGCCACGGCTACGATACCCGCGACTTTTTCCGGGTCGATCCGCGGCTGGGCGAAAACAAAGACCTGGCGGAGGTTTGCGCCTCCTTCCGCAAAGCGGGGCTTCGGGTGCTGTTCGACGGGGTTTTTCACCACGTTGGACGCGGATTCTGGGCTTTTGAGGATGTGCGGCAAAAAAAATGGGACAGTCCCTATAAGGACTGGTTCCACATCGATTTCGGCGGCGACACCGGATATCACGACGGCTTCTGGTATGAATGCTGGGAGGGTCATAACGAGCTGGTCAAGCTGAATCTGCGGAATCCGGCGGTAACAGAGCATCTCTTCTCGGCGATACGTTCCTGGATCGAGCAATATGGGATCGACGGCCTGCGGCTGGACGTTGCCTATTGCCTGGATCCGGATTTTCTGGTGCTGCTCCGCCGGTTCACCGAACAGCTGAAGCCGGATTTCCTGCTGCTTGGGGAGGTCGTCCATGGGGATTATAACCGCTGGATCGGGCCGGATAAATGCCATAGCGTTACCAATTACGAATGCTATAAAGGGATCTGGTCGGCCTTGAATTCCGGCAATCTCTTTGAAATATGCCACAGTCTGGCGCGGCAGTTCGGTCCGGAGCCCTGGACACTTTATAAGGGGCTGCCCCTGCTTTCCTTTCTGGATAATCACGACGTTACGCGCATCACGTCCCAGCTCCGGCAGAAGGAGCTGCTCCCCATCGCCTATGCGCTGCTGTTCGGAATGCCGGGGGTCCCGGCGGTCTACTATGGCAGTGAATGGGGCACCGAGGGGGAAAAATCCGGCGGCGACGCCGCCCTTCGCCCGGCCTTCGACGCACCCCGGAAAAACCAGCTGACCGAATGGATCGCCACGCTGGCGCAGGCGCGCAAGAGCAGCGCCGCGCTGACCGCGGGAAACTACCGGAACGTCCTCCTGACAAACCGGCAGGCCATCTTCGAGCGAGCGGCGGAGGGAGAGCGGGTTCTGGTGGCGGTCAATATCGATAACCAGCCCTATACCGCCCACTTTGACGCCGGATGCGGACGGGCCGTTGATCTTATCACCGGCCGCGACCATGATTTCGGCGGGGGCAGCGAGCTGCCGCCCTACAGCGCATTTTACTGGAAAACCGAGCGATGACCATGAAAAAGATCCTTTTTGTCTGCCATGGAAATATCTGCCGCAGCCCCATGGCGGAGTTTGTGCTGAAGGCGCTGGCGGCGGAGCGGGGGCTGGACTGGGAGATCGCCTCGGCCGCGACCAGCCGGGAAGAGCTCGGGAACGATATCCACCCCGGAACAAAGGCGCAGCTCAAGGCGGCCGGGATTCCCTTTTCCCGGCGCAGGGCGCGCCAGATCACCGAAAGAGATTATCAGGACTACGACCTTCTTCTCGGCATGGATCGCTATAATCTGATCAACATGAAACGCTTTTTCGGCAGCGATCCGGAAAAGAAGCTCGGCCTGCTGATGGATTTTACCGACGCGCCGCGGGATATCGCCGATCCCTGGTATTCCGGAGATTTCGATACGACCTACCGCGAGATCCGGGACGGCTGCGCCGCGCTTTTAAGCAGGCTGAACGATCCAAAACCCTCTCCCTGAATTGCAAAAGCTTCCGCCTGCACCCTGGAGCGGCGGCCATTCAATAATCAGTCACAACCTCCGGCTAAGCCGGAGGCTTGAGTGAGCCCTAGAAGGGCATTTTACAGGCCACACCCCTAAAGGGGCTCCGAAAGGTTCTGCCAACCGCATTACTTTCTCGGGCAACCCCTAAAG
>CALXGQ010000023.1 GCA_944387895.1 uncultured Clostridia bacterium | reverse complement strand
AATACCGAGAAAAACCTCTTACAGTTCTTCTCGGTATTCATCTTTTGGGACTTGTCTTTGCTAATACCGGATAATTCAATGCATTAGATGTAGTTTCTAAATTACTTCCTTATCAGGTGTCAGCATTCAGGGAAGCCCGTTTCTAATTCTTATTCCGCGCAGGCCTCGGCAATCTCGTCGGCCAGGGTTTCGGGGTTTACGGTCACGTTGTTGGGATCTTCACCATTGGTATAGTTGCCGCTGCCATCAGGCTTCAGATAGCCCAAATTCAGCGTCGGGAAATAGCCGGTGCTTTCCTCATGGCCGGTATCCGTATAGCTCAACAGCAAAATGCGATCCTCGTTTACCGCAAGCTGGCTCTGCTCCGGATCCGATTCCATCAGAGCGTTTCCTTCCACGTCGTAAGCAGCCAAATCGGCGTTCACCCCATCGCCAGAAGCGGTTTTCACCTAGATCGTATCGCCGCTGTAGCTCCCCTTATAGATCTCCTCGATCTCCACCGTGTAGTCGGTGATCAATTGATTGAGAATTTGATAGCCTTCAGCGTCCTTCAGGGTACCATCCGGATTGCTCATGGTTTCGCCGTTCTTTGCCGTAACCGTTCCTTTTACCACAAGGTCGGCCTCCTGCAGCAGCTGCTCTTGGGTTAAGCGGGCCTCTGTTCCCGTAACGGTCGACGTATCTCCCCCACTTTTATCGGCGCCCTCCTCCTTGCAGGAAAGAAGACAGGCACTGAAGGAGATCAGCAACACACCCAGTACCAAATAGCGCAATCTTTTCATCAAAATCGCCCCTTTCTTTCTATTATGCAAGCGGTTTTCCGGCATCATTCGGGCAGCCATGGCGCGGAACAACGGCCTTTTCCTATCGCCCTGCCCTTTTCCACAGGCCTTCATGCTTATTTCTTTTTCTGATTTCATTATATCACAAAAATCCATGGGAAAACATTCAGATAATGACCAATTATTTTTAGTTATTTTTGCTAAAAAACATTCTGAAAATTTATATAGAAGATAAAAAACGCGATGACTTTATGTGTCATCGCGTTTGATCCTTTCCAAAAGCCCGGTCTGCGGCAAGCCCTTTAAGGGTGCCCCTCATTTTTTGCGGGCGCCGATCGCGGTTTCCGCGTTTTGCAGCAAATTAAACAGCGAGGAGGCAAACAGCGGATATTTTTCCCGGATCACATTTTCATCCATCTGCGGCAGGTTTTTCACCTTTTTCAGCCGCCGCTGGATTTCCGCCTCCAGCTTTTTCATGGCGCTATCGGCCATCATCCCCGCTTCATCGGCCGGGGCGCCGAAAAAGGTCTGGGGGTTTTCGGCGTTGCCGTTATACAATCTGCGAAACATCTGATAGACGCTGATCTGCAGATAGAGCGAAACCTTCTGGATCAGCTCCTTATCGCCGGAAGCGCCCAGAAGATCCTCCACCACGGCAACGGAATTACAAATCAGCTTTTTATTCAGAACCGGCAGCAGGCTGCCGGCGCCCCGGTTCCCCTGCCCGGCGGCGTCTTCATCGGGAAGGTCTTCCAGCAAAATGGCCGATCCGTTTTTTTCCAGAGAACGACCCAGCAGATAATCGACGGAAACCCCGTAAAAATCCGCGGCGCGCACCAGAAAAAGGAGCCCGCATTCCCGGATGCCTTTTTCATAATGAGAAAGAAGGGCCTGGGAAACGCCAAGGCTCTCCGCCGCCTTTTTCTGAGAGATGCCCGCATCCTTGCGCAGATGGGTCAGCACTCTTGGGAAATCCGATACCGCCATTTTTGCTTCAGCCTCCGTTCAAACCTTACTGTAATATTATACTTATTTTTATACAGGAAGTCAAGATTTTCACCAGAAATCGCAAAAGTTTGGCAGGGGGAAAATTCCTGTAGAAATTAACAAATTCTACTATGTTTTTTCATATTTTCATGGTATACTGTAACCAGAAAGCCCCAGGGGCTTAATTCATAAAAAGGAGTGACCTCAATGAAAACAACGTATGTAACCAAGAAAATGTCCTTGTCTGAAAAAGAAAAACAGCTTGTTGAGAAAAAGCTCTCCAAGCTCAATAAGTTTTTCACAGACGAAGCAACCGCAGCGCTCACGTTTACCGTTGTTCGGGAAGAGGTCACCGTTGAGGTGACCGTGAAAGATCACGGCGTGCTCTTCCGGGGCGAACGCAGCGCAGTAGACAAAATGATGGCGCTGGATGAAATCATCGACCTGCTGATCCGGCAGGTGCGTAAAAACAAAACCCGCCTTTCCAAAAGCCTCTATACCGAAGAGCCGGATTTCGCCCCCTGGGAGGACGGAGAGGACGATTTCAACCTGGTGCGCACCAAAGAAGTATTCCTCCGCCCCATGGATCTGGACGAGGCGATCATGCAGATGAATCTGCTGGATCATAACTTCTTTATGTTTCTCGATAGCGATACCGATAAGATCAGCGTCGCCTACCGTCGCAAGGACGGGCAGTATGGCCTGCTGAGAAGCGAAAACTGAGCGCTTCAAAATAAAGCTGATCTCCATCGATGATAACATGCGGCTCCTGCGGGAGCCGCATCTTTTTTTGCGCTTTCTGCAAAATCACTTCCCCCGGCGGGCGCCGGCATATTTCCCCGGCGTCACGCCTTTATACTTTTTGAAGGTTTTGATGAAATAGCTCTCATCGCTGAATCCGCAGCTCACGCCGATCTCGGAAACGGAAGCGTCGGAGTCGGTGAGCTTGATGCAGGCCTGCTCGATCCGGTAGTAATTCAAATAATCGATAGGCGTCCGCTGCGTCATCTCCCGGAAATAGCGGCAGAAATACCCCGGGTTCATTCCGGCGGCCCGCGCCAGCTCCTCCAGCGTGATGCACTCGTCGTAACGCTCCTCGATAACGGCGATCACCTTTTTCAATTGACCGATCCGGCGACCTTCCCTTGCGGAAGCGCCCTTCTTTTCCCGGTACCATCCATGCTGCAAAACATATCCGAAAAATTCGTAAAGTGCCCCGATCACCGCCAGCTCATACCCTTCGCCGCGGCGCTGCATCTGACCAAACATCCGGCCGGCGATGTCGGTAAGCTCCCTGTCCGCCGCCGGAAAATGGCGGCGGATCTCGATGAAATCGTCCCCGGCCTTTTCCAGAAGCCGCGCGCCCGCGGGGATGGCCGTCATGAGCGAATCAAAACGAAATACCATACATTCATACAGGCAATGCTCCGGGACGCCCCCATGGAGCAGCCCACCCCGGATAAAAACGATGTCCCCGGCCCGGGCGGCGATTTCCTCCCCCTCAATCGTCATCCGGAATCTCCCCTGCAGGATCCGGATGATCTCATATTCAACGTGCCAGTGACAGAACATCTCATAGCGGGGATGCGCCGGCCCCACATGGTAAAATTCCATCGGGAACGCAAAGGTTCCGTGTTCTTTTGTTTCTCTGTATTTGCTGTCGTGCACCGTTATCCTCCTCCCTTTGGGAAAAATCGACCGCTCCGCCCCATAACGCCGCCTTGCCTTCCGCTTAAAAAAGTGAATATTTTTATATTTTTAATCTATTATAGCACAATACAACGAAAAATAACAGGATTATAATAATAAATAGAAGAAATCCAAAAAAAGATAAGGAGGCGTTTCACAATGGCAGAAAACAGACTGGCAGGTTCCTATCCGGCGATTGGCATCAGGCCTGTTATCGACGGAAGAAAGGGAGCGCTGGACGTAAGAGGATCGCTGGAAGAGCAGACGATGGATATGGCTCAAAGGGCGGCAAAACTGCTGGAGGAAAATCTGCGATATTCCAACGGCGAGCCGGTCAAGGTGCTCGTCGCCGATTCCACGATCGGGCGCGTGGGGGAAAGCGCCGCCTGCGCCGATCAGTTCAGAAAGGCGGGCGTCGACATTACCCTGACGGTGACGCCGTGCTGGTGCTACGGCTCGGAAACCATGGACACCGATCCGATGACCATCAAGGGCGTATGGGGGCTGAACGCCACGGAACGTCCCGGCGCCGTCTATCTTGCCTCCGTTCTTGCAACCCACGCCCAGAAAGGCCTTCCGGCTTTTGGCATCTACGGGCGCGACGTGCAGGACGCCGACGACAGAAGAATCCCGGACGACGTCAGAGAAAAGCTTTTGCGCTTCGGGCGGGCGGCCGTCGCCGCCGCGACCATGCGGGGAAAATCCTGGCTGCAGATCGGCTCCATTTGCATGGGGATCGGCGGTTCCATCATCGATTCCGATTTCATCGAATCCTATCTCGGGATGCGCGTTGAATCGGTGGACGAGGTGGAGATCATCCGCCGCATGACGGAAGGGATCTACGATGAGGAGGAATACCAGCGCGCCCTTGCATGGGCGCAGGAGAAATGCCACATCGGCTTCGACAAAAACCCAAAATCCCTGCAAAAAACAGAGGAAGAAAAAGCGGAGCAGTTCGCGTTTGTTGTTAAAATGGCGGTCATCATCAAGGATCTGATGAACGGAAACAAAAAGCTCAAAGAGCGCTTCCCGGAGGAGGCGATCGGCCACAATGCGATCGCGGCGGGATTCCAGGGGCAGAGGCAGTGGACGGATTTTTATCCCAACGGCGACTTTGCAGAAGCGGTTCTCAACTCGTCCTTCGACTGGCAGGGAGCCCGCGAGCCCTATATCCTGGCCACGGAGAACGACGTGCTCAACGGGCTGGGCATGTTGTTCATGAAGCTGCTCACAAACCGCGCGCAGATGTTTGCCGACGTCCGCACATACTGGAGCCCGGACGCCGTCCGGCGCGTTACGGGATATGAGCTGGAAGGGCTCGCAAAAGAAAACGGCGGAATCATCCACCTGATCAATTCCGGCGCCTGCTGTCTGGACGCGACCGGCGCGGCCCGGGATGAAAAAGGCAACGGCGTAATGAAGCGGTGGTGGGAGATAACGGAGCAAGACCAGCAGGCGATCCTGGACGCCACCACCTGGAACATGGCGGATCTCGGTTACTTCCGCGGCGGCGGCTACTCCAGCCGCTTTGAAACCAGAGTACAGATGCCTGTCACCATGATGCGCCTGAACCTTGTGAAAGGCCTCGGGCCGATGTTTCAGATCGCAGAAGGCTGGACGGTCGTTCTGCCGGAGGCGGTATCCGACACGCTCTGGAAGCGTACAGACTATACCTGGCCCTGCACCTGGTTTACGCCTCGATGCAGCGGAAAAGAGGGCGCGTTTCAATCCGCCTACGACGTCATGAACCACTGGGGCGCCAACCACGCGGCGATCTCCTACGGACACATCGGCGCCGATCTGATCACCTTTGCATCCATGCTGCGGATCCCGGTTGCCATGCACAACGTACCGGAAGAGCGCATTTTCCGTCCGGCGGCCTGGAACGCCTTCGGAATGGATCAGGAGGGCGCCGACTATCGGGCCTGCGCCGCATACGGCGCGCTCTACAAGCCTTATAAATAACAAAAAAGAGGGTTGAAAGCAATGCTTTCAACCCTCTTTTCAAAAGCCTTTAAATCAGCCAGAAAATCAGCGCCACCAGCCCGAAAATGATCGGCTGATGCGCAAGATAGATCCAGAGCGAATGCCGGCCGACCCACTCAACAGGGCGCAGCCGCAGCGTATAAAACCGCTCCGGGAGCTGATGATTTTTAACAGGCTGACCCAGAAAGCTTCCGGCAAGAAAAAGGAAAAAATACGGAAGCAGGGGGTAGTAATCGGCCGAATAAAAGTCTTCCGGCGTCACGCCGACCACCGCCAGCGCATAATCGGCCCAGGCCATGCCGCGGCAGGTGATCACCGCCAGATACAGAACAAACAGCGCCACGGCGGTCAGAACGGGAACCAGGCGGTTTTTGCAGGTAAAAAGGCCGTAGAGGATCATGGAAAGCCCGAACATATGCAAAATCCCGAACCAGATCTCCAGCCCGTAAACTCCGCAGGCCGGCAGGAGCACGCCGGTGACCAGGGTGATCAGCAGCGCCACGGCGCATACGATCACGCCCCGGCGCAGCACGCTGCGGGAAAAAGCCGTGCAGATCCCGCTGATCAGCAGGAAAAGCCCCACAAACAGCTCCTGCAGCACCCAGAAAACCCACGTATCCAGAATCGGAAAGGTGATATCATAGCCAAAAAGCCGGCTTACTTCCTCCACGGCAAACAGCGCGTGGTGCAAAATCATGCCCAGCACGGCGATGCCCCGGAGCCAGTCCAGAGCGTAGATGCGCGGTTTTCTGCTCATGCCTGCTTTTGCTTGCGGATCGATTTGCGGGTTTCTTCAATGGCCTGGCTGCTCTTGGACAACGATTCCACGGTGCGCGCCAGAATATTATCGCAGTATTCCACCGTTGCGTTTTTCATTTCCTTCGCGCTCTTCTGCGCCTGCGCCACGATCTCCTGCGCCTGCTGCTGCGCCTCCCGGTATATCGCCTCCTGAGATACCAGCTTCTCCGCCTTCGCCCGGGCGGTCTGAACCGTCAGCTCCGCTTCCTCGCGGCCCTGCATAATGATCCGATCGCGCTTGGCCAGAATCTCGTTGCTCTGCCGGATCTCCTCCGGCAGGGAGGCCCGAAGATCGGTGATCAGATCCTGCAACTCGCTGGTGCTGACAACGCGCTTGCCCCCGCTCATCGGCAGGTTCCACGCGTCCTCCAGCAGATCTTCCATCGCCACCAGAATTTCTTCGATCTTCATTTCCTAATCTCCTTTTCTTTCATTTCCTTTATAATTGCGTTCCGAATATCCTTTTCCACCGCCGGATGGACAAAGCAGGCGATATCCCCGCCGTTTCGCGCCACCTCCTTGACGACGCTGGACGACAGATACATATACTGCTCATTGGTATTCAAAAACAGCGTTTCGATCCCCGGATTCAGCTTTTTATTGATCAGAGCCATCTGAAATTCATATTCAAAATCCGTTACCGCGCGCAGGCCCTTGACGATGGCCGCCGCGCCGTAGGTTTTTGCGCAGTCTACCAAAAGCCCGGAAAAGGTGACGACCTCCACGTTTGCATGATCGGTGAGGCACCGCCGGAGAAGATCGATCCGTTCCTCAACGGTAAAAAGCGGTTTCTTTTCGCTGTTTTTCAATACCGCAACGTAAACCTTATCAAACAGCTTGGCGGATCTTGAAATGATATCCAAATGCCCCAGCGTGACCGGGTCAAAGGATCCCGGACAAATTGCCTTCCTCATGGCTGCCCCTCCTTTTTTTCCAAAAGCGTGATCTTCACCGTTCCCTGCCGGTATACGCCGCGCAGGAAGAGGCCGAAAAAGGGAAATTCCTCATCCCGGCCGGTTTCCACCGCCACCAGAGCGCCTGCCGGCAGAAGGGGCTCCAAAAGCCCCAGCGCGTCGGCGGCAAGATCCCGGCGGTAGGGCGGATCCAGAAACACCAGATCCGGCCGATTCTTCTCCTTTTCTATTATTTTAACACACTGCCTGTAGTCGATGCAAGTTTCTTTTGCCATATTTTCAAAACCGCAGGCGGCAATGTTCCGGTGCACGACTGCAAGAGCCGCCGGGTTGCTGTCGTTGAACCAGCACGCAGCCGCCCCCCGGGAAAGCGCCTCCAGCCCCAGCTGCCCGCTCCCGGCAAACAGATCCAGCGCGTTCCGCCCGGCGATCTCAAACTGGATGGCGGAAAACAGCGCCTGCTTCATCCGCTCCAGCGTGGGGCGGGTTTCCTCCCCCGGCAGCGTGGAAAGTTTTTTGCCCCGGCGCGTGCCGGCGATGATCCGCATCATGGTTTCGTCCCTCCGTTATAATAACGCCATATCTCCTCCGCCAGGCTGGCGGGGAGGCCGGCTTTCTCCCGGATCGCTTCCGCGCTGTCTGCCCCGATACCCGCCGGATATGCCTTCCGGAACTTTTTCAGCCGCGCCGCGCCCATGCCGGGCAGCTCCAGCAGCGGGGATCGCACGGCCTTCCCGGTATGCTTCTTTTTCATATAGGTGATGGCGAAGCGGTGCACCTCCTCCTGCATGGAGGCAAAAAAGGCATAGAGCGCCGGATCGCTTCTAATATCCAGCTCCCCTTCTGCGGAAACCAGGCCGCGGGTACGGTGCCGCCGGTCCTTGACCAGCCCGAAAACAGGAATGGCCCCGCAAAGATCCTTCACCGCGTTCACATGCTGCAAGCCGCCGTCCATCAGAATCAGATCCGGCGCTCTTCCGAAATCCGGATCCTCCAGACGGGCGATCCGGCGTTCCAGCATCTGGCGGGTGGCCGCATAATCGTCCTGAATCAGCTGATCCCGGATCTCAAACTTCCGGTAGCCGCTCCGCCTGAACCGTCCCTCTTCCCAAACGATCATGCCGCCCACCATCGTTTCGCTTCCGAAATTGGAAATATCATACATCTCGATCCGCTCCGGCGGCGCGGAAAGACCCAGCGCCTGCGCGATCAGAATGGATATTTTCCGGCTGCGATCGCCCGCCGATTCCCGCTCCGCCAGCTTCTCCGCCGCATTTTTACGGCAAAGGGCCAGCAGCTCGCTTCCTCTTCCGCGCCGGGGATACCGAAACCGCACCGGCTTCCCCCGCAGATCGGCCAGATAGCGCAGCAAAAGCTCCTCGTCCTCCGGCGCCCGGGGAAGCAGCAACTCCCGGGGCAGCTGCTCCGCTCTGGTGTAGTACCGCTGAATAAACGGCCCGACCCAGTTTTCTTCCAGTCCGCCCCGCAGGACTACCGTATCCTGCATCAGCAGCCGCCCGCCGCGGATCGCCAATACCCCCACCGCCAGCAGATCGCCGACCAGAACCGCGTCCAGCACGTCCTGATCCGTATGAACGTCCCCGGCCACGATCTGCGTCTGACCCAGCTTTTCGATCTTACGGATACGATCCCGCAGCGCCGCCGCCTTTTCATACTGCAATTCTTCCGCGGCACGCTGCATCTTCTCCGTCAGCCGGGCGGTAAGGGCTTTGTAGTCGCCCTTCAGAAAGGCCATGACCTCCTCCAGCCGCTCCCGATACTGCGCCTCGCTAATCCTGCCGGTGCAAACGCCCATGCAGCAGCCGATGTGGTAGCGCAGGCAGGGTCTTTTTTTGCGAAAATCCCGCGGAAACTGCCGCCCGCAGGTGGTCAGTCCAAAAAGATCGTTGGCCGTTCGCACGATTTCCGCCGCCGCGCCCATCTGAGGGAAGGGGCCAAACAGCCGTTTCCCCTCACGGTCTTCCTGCCGCAGCACCTTCAGGGCAGGATAAGGCTCCCGCAGATCCAGGCTGACATACGGATAGGTTTTATCGTCTTTTAATAAAATGTTGTATTTGGGGCTGTGCTCCTTGATCAGCTGATTTTCCAGGATCAGCGCCTCCATTTCGGAATTGACGCAGATATAATCAAAATCCGCAACCTTTTCCACCATGGCCATGACCTTTGCCGGATGGCTTTTCACGCCGGTAAAATAGGAACTGACGCGGTTTTTCAGATTCTTTGCCTTCCCTACATAGAGGATGGTCCCCTCCCGGTCCTTCATCAGATAGACGCCGGGGCGGCCGGTGAGCACCGCCAATTTATCTTTTATCTTTTGAGGAAATTCCATGGTGCGCTCCTTCCGGTACCCCTTTCCGCCGCCGACGCTCCCTGCCTCCAAAATGCAGAAGGAGCGGCGCCGCGGCCGTCTTGGGGTTATTATAGCACATTTTTTTCTTGAATGCTACCCCCGGTTGTGATAGAATAGATAAAAAAGGAAAGAAGCGACTGTCATGATCAAGCTAATTGCATTTGATATGGACGGCACCCTGACCGATTCCGGCCGGCTGATCGTCACATATATCAATAAAACGCTGGCGCACTACGGCCGCCCGGCGCTACCGGCCGGGCAGATCCTCCGGCACGTCGGCCACGGCGGCCGGAACCTGCTGCTGGGCGTGATGCAGGAATCCGGCTTTTCTGCGGAAATCGAAGAAATTTTCGCCGTTTACGACGCCCTCTACCAAAAAGATCCCTCCGGGCTTGTAACAGCCTACGGCGGCGTGCGGGAAATGCTGCAGACCCTGGGCTCCAGAAAAATCCGAAGGGTGGTCTTATCCAACCGTCCCCACAATCAGACCCTGCTGATCTGCGGTGCCGTTTTGCCGGATTGTCTGGACGAGATCTACGGCCAGCGCCCGGGAATCCCCATGAAGCCGGATCCAACCGCCCTGCAGATGATCCTGAAGGAAAACGGGATCCAAAGGGAGGAATGTCTTTACATGGGCGATATGCACTACGACGTCGACGTGGCGCGCAATGCCGGCGTGCGTTCGGTGGGCTGCGTCTGGGGGCTGGGCGGCGAAGAACAGGTACAGGCCGCCGATTTTGTGATACACGCGCCGATGGAACTGATCGGCGTGATTGAAAAACTCAACAAGGAGGAGCACCATGCTGGAATACAAATTTGACGTTCAATTACTGATCGCAGGAGAAAACCTCTCGGAGGACGATATCAACGATTATATCCGCGCCCATATTGAAGGCGACAGCCTTCTGGCGGTAGGCAACGAAGATCTGATCAAGATCCATTTTCATACCAACGTCCCCTGGAAGGTGCTGGAATACTGCGCCTCCCTCGGGGAGATCCACGATATCGTCGTTGAGAACATGGAGCGTCAGGCCGGCGGACTTTCCGGCTGAGCCATCCGCGCCTCAGAGAGCCTGAAAAGGGAAAAGACCGGTCTAAGACCGGTCTTTTCCCTTTTCATATATCAGCAGGATAAATTCCGTTCGGGTCGTAAGGCTTTGCAAAGCGGCCAGCTTTTCCCGATCCCGGGGAGCAGTTCGGTAGTAATACGGCGTCATCTGAAACAGCGCGGCGATCTCGCTGCGCTCCGAAAGAGTGATGCTGCTCCGGATCACGCGGCGCTCCGCCAAATTCCACCCCTCCTGCTCCTCCGGCTCAAGCCGGTTGGGGAGCGGCGTTTCATAAACAGCTTCCTTCAGCTCCCAAAGATGCTCCTCCCCCGGCACCACCCGGAAAAGATGGCCGCCCGGTTTCAGAACGCGCCGATACTCCGCGGCCGCAAAAGGGGAAAACAGATTCAAAAGCGCGTCCAGACAGCCGCTCTCCAGCGGCAGCGCATAGCAGCTTGCCACCGCCAGGCACCCGATCCCCCTGCGCCGGGACGCACTCTTCAGCGCCGCCTTGGAGATATCGAAGCCCATCACATAAGCCTCCGGCATTCCGGCGGCCACCCCTTCCGTATACCAGCCCTCTCCGCAGCCCGCATCGGCGATCAGCCCCTTTGCGGGGGTATACTGCGCCGTCTTTTTTACCAGCTCCTCCCGCAGCGGGAGATAATAGCCCCGCTCCAGAAAAGCCCGGCGGGCGTCCACCATTTCCCGGTCGTCGCCATGGATCCGGCCGGACGGCCGCTGGCTCAGCAATAGATTGACATACCCCTGGCGCGCCCGGTCGAAGGAATGCCCGGCGGCGCAAATAAACCGCCGCTCCTCCTGCTCCAGCGCCCGGCCGCAGACGGGGCAGCAGAGGCCGTTCATTCCAGCCCTCCGATTTTTTGATAGATCAGCGGCTGCGGCTCCGGCGCACCCTCTTCAATGGTCAGCCCCGCAAGATAGCAGGCCTCCGCTTCGGCGGGATCCCGCCCTGCTCCGGGATAAAGCTCCGCAATCACCTCGCCGGCCTCCACGCAGGAGCCGGTCTTTTTCAGAATCCGCAGGCCGGCGTCGTGATCCACCGCGTCGCCCTTGGCCGCCCGGCCGGCGCCCAGCAAAACGGCGGAAATCCCGATTTTTTCCGCGTCCATCCGGGTGATATAGCCGCTCTTCGGCGCCGCCAGAGGCCGCCCCTCAATCCGCCGCGCCCGGCGGCCGGCGGCAAAGGCCTCCAGATCCCCGCCCTGAGCGGCGATCCACTCCTTCATTTTCTCCAGAGCCCGGCCGCCATCCAGCGCGGTTTCCGCCTGCGCCAGCGCTTCTTCCGGCGTCCAGCCGCGGCAAAGGGAGAGCATCTCCGCCGCCAGATGCAGGCAGAGCTGCCGCAGATCCCTGGGGCCTCTGCCCTGCAAAACCGCGATCGCTTCCTCCACCTCCAGCCCATTGCCTACCGCGCTGCCCAGCGGCAAATCCATATTGGTGATCAGCGCCGATACCCGGCGCCCGGCGGCACGGCCGATCGCCACCATCTCTTCCGCCAGCTCCGCCGCCTTTTCCGGCGTTTTCATAAAGGCGCCGCTGCCTGTTTTAACGTCCAGAACAATGGACGCGCTTCCCGCCGCCAGCTTTTTGCTCATCACGCTGGAAGCGATCAGCGGAATGGAATCCACCGTTGCCGTAACGTCCCGGAGGGCATAGAGCTTCTTATCCGCAGGCGCCAGATTTCCGCTCTGCCCCGCCACCACCAGACCCACGTCCTGAGCCTGGCGCACAAATGCGGCCGGTGAAAGCTCCGTCTGATAGCCCGGAATGGACTCCAGCTTATCCACCGTCCCCCCGGTATGACCCAGCCCCCGGCCGCTCATTTTCGCCACGATGCCGCCCAGGGAGGCTACGATCGGCGCCACGATCAGCGTCGTCTTATCCCCTACGCCGCCGGTGCTGTGCTTATCCACCGTCCGGCCGCCCAGCCCGGTCAAATCCGCCCGGTCGCCGCTCTCAGCCATGGCCGCGGTCAGCGCCGCCGTTTCAGCGGCGGTCATGCCCTGAAAGCAGACCGCCATCGCCCAGGCCGCCATCTGATAATCCGGGACCGACCCGGCGGTAAACCCGTTGATCAGAAACCGGATCTCCTCCTCCGCCAGCGCCTTCCCCCGCTTCTTTTTTTCGATCAGATCAACCGCCCGCATTTTCCTGCTCCTCCAATTCAAACCGCAGCGGGAGCAGCTCCTCCAGCGTATACCGCCGCAGCGCTGCGCCGTTGCCCAAAATGACGATAAAATCCGGGGCGCAAAATTCCGCCATGACCTGCCTGCAAATGCCGCAGGGCGGCGCCGACGGATCCGCTTCCGCCCCTCTTCCGCCGGCCACCGCAATGGCTTTGAACCGCCGCGCTCCCGCGCCCACCGCCGCCGCAAAAGCGCTGCGCTCGGCGCAGATCGCCGCGCCATAGGAACCGTTCTCCATATTGACGCCGGTGAATACCCTGCCGTCCTCCGCCAGCAGCGCCGCCCCTACCCGATAGCCGGAATAGGGCGCGTATGCCTGCTCTCTTGCCGCCAGCGCCATCCTTAAAAGCTCCTGCTCTTTCATCAAAACATTTCCTTTCCACGGTGTAATTTTACACCAAACCAATTTGCCACCGTCTGCCCGATATCGCAAAAACCTTCTCTGGTTCCCAGGGGACGCGGTTCCGGGCCATAAACCAGGATCGGGACATATTCCCGGGTGTGATCGGTGCTGTCGTCCCCCGGATCGCAGCCGTGATCCGCCGTGAGGATCAGGCGGTCGTCCGGCCTCAGGCGATCCAGAAGCTCCGGGAGCCAGGCGTCAAAGGCCGAGAGGGCGGCCGCGTAGCCGTCCGAATCCTGGCGATGGCCATACAGCATATCAAAATCCACCAGATTGACAAAAACAAATCCATCAAAACGCTCCTCGGCCAGCTTTTTTGCCGCGGCCATTCCCTCGGCGTTTCCGTGGGTGGGAACAGCGCGGCGGATCCCCCGTCCGCTGAAAATATCGGCGATTTTTCCCACCGAAACGGTATCGATCCCCCGGGCGTAAAGAACGTCGAGAAGGGTTTCTTCCGGCGGCTCCAGCGAAAAATCCCGGCGATTGGCCGTGCGGACATAATTGCCCGGCGTTCCGGTAAAGGGGCGGGCGATCACCCTGCCGACGCCCCACTCGCCCTGCAGGATCCCTCTGGCGCGGCGGCAGATCTCATATAATTCTTCCAGCGGAACCGCCTCCTCATGGGCAGCGATCTGAAAAACGCTGTCGGCCGAAGTATAGACGATCAGCTTCCCGGTTCCGACGGATTCTTCTCCGTAGTCCCGGATGACCTCCGTGCCCGAATAGGGCTTATTGCAAAGAACCCCGCGCCCGACCTCCCGGGAGAAGCGCCGGATCAGCTCCGGCGGAAAACCATCCGGAAAGGTGGGAAGGGGCCTGAGAGAAACCACGCCGGCAATTTCCCAGTGCCCCACCGTGGTGTCCTTCCCCCGGGAAAGCTCTCTTGCCCGGCCATAGGAGGCCAGCGGCCGGTCGGCCGCTCCCAGAAAGGAAAGACCCTCGATATTGCCCAGCCCCAGGCTGATCAGGTTGGGAATGAAAAAACGCCCGCTTCGGGAGATGCTTTTGAGGGTATTGGCGCCCGCGTCCCCAAATTCCGCCGCGTCCGGCAGCGCGCCGGCGCCCAGACTGTCCAGAACGATCAAAAAAACCTTCATGGCCTTACGCCTCCGCTACGGCCAGCGCCAGCTCCATCATATCGGTAAAGGAATTTTGACGTTCCGCAGCAGAGGTGGCTTCGCCGGTCACCAGAGAATCCGAGATGGTGCAAAGAGCCAACGCGCGCTTTCCGCACCGGGCGGCGTTCATATAGAGCGCGGCGGCCTCCATCTCCACGGCCAGTACGCCCATTTTGCCCCAGGCCAGCGTATCGCCCGCCCCGGCGTCATAAAAGGTATCGGAGGAAAGCAGGTTCCCCACATGATAGGGAAGCCCTCTTTTTTCCGCCTCCGCCGCGCATCTGCGCAAGAGCCCGAAATCGGCCAGGGGCGCAAAGCTTCCCCGCAGATGAAACTGCCGGGCATAGTCCGAATTGGTGCAGGCGCCGGCGCCCAGAACAATGTCCCGCACCTTTACCTCCTCCCGCAGCGAACCGGCGGAGCCCACGCGCAGAATCTGCTCCACGCCGAAGAAGGAGAAGAGCTCATAGCTGTAGATCCCGATGGAGGGCATTCCCATGCCGCTGGCCATCACCGTTACCGGAACGCCCCGGTAACTGCCGGTATAGCCCTGAACGCCCCGCACGTTGTTTACCAGCTCCGCGTTTTTCAGGTAATGCTCTGCGATGAATTTTGCCCGCAGCGGATCGCCGGGCATCAAAACCGTCCGCGCAAAATCCTCCGGTTTTGCGTCAATATGTGGAGTGGGATAATTTGCCATCTTCTGCACCTTCCTTTACAAGTCTGATCACCGCGCTGGTACCCAGCCGGTCCGCGCCCAGCGCTATAAAATCCTCCGCGTCCTGAAGGGTCCGGATGCCGCCCGCGGCCTTAATCCGAACGCCGCCGGTGATATGGCGGGCAAACAGCGCGATGTCCTCACGGGTCGCGCCGCCGGTGGAAAACCCGGTGGAGGTTTTGATATAATCCGCGCCGGAACGGCTCACCAGCTCGCACATACGGATTTTTTCCTCCCGGGAAAGCAGGCAGGTTTCGATAATGACCTTGAGGATCTGATCGCCGCAAGCCTCCTTCACCGCCCGGATCTCCGCCAGAAGATCCTCCCATCTGGCGTCCTTGACCCAGCCGATGTTGACGACCATATCCACCTCCGCCGCACCGTTGCGAACCGCCTCCGCCGCCTCGAAGCATTTGGCGGCGATTGTGGAGTAGCCGCAGGGGAAGCCGATCACCGTGCAGACCGGCACCCGCCCTCCGGCATACTCCGCCGCCTGCCGGACATAGGACGCCGGGATGCAGACGGAGGCGGTTCGATAGGTCGCGCCGTCGTCGATCACCTCCCGGATCTGCGCCCAGGACGCCTCCGGCTTCAAAAGGGTGTGATCCACCCTGCGCAAAAGCTCTTCCAATTCCAAAGCCCATTCCTCCTTTTCTCTTGCCGATCCGCGCTTTCGCCGCGGCCGCCTGCCGGGCGCGGCGGCTACTATCATTCTTCCGCTTTCATTATACCCTAAACCCGCCGGTTTTTAAAGACCCGGAAATAAAAAAAACGAAGGGGCCGCTCCGGCGGTCCCCTTCGGATCCTTATAACGTCTTTTCGATCTCCAGCAGCATATCTCTTGCCGCGATGATATCCCGGATCTGCTTTTCGCCGGTGATCTCCCGCTCAATGGTAAAGGGCCCCTGATAACCGGCCTTTTTCAGCCGCTCCAGCACCAGCGGGAAATTCGCCAGCCCTTCCCCTGCGGGGCATTCCCGGCCGAGATTCTTTCCATCGGTGGGATAAAAGCCGTCCTTGATATGGACGTCCCGGATATATTTCCCAAACACCAGAACGGCGTCTGCCGCGTTGCCCTTTCCGTAAAGCATCAGGTTCGCCGTATCGAAATTGATGCCGACGTTATCCAGCCCGATCTCCTCAATGGCGCGCAGCACCGTTACCGGTGTTTCCTGCCCGGTTTCAAACAGGAAATACTGACCCCGCTCCTTCATGATTTTACAGATCCGGCGCAGCACGCCGATGGTCCCGCGGAAATCCGGATCAAAATAGTTTTCCGGCAAAAAGCCAACGTGCGTCGCCATCTGGCAGACCCCGATCTTTTCAGCAAATTCCGAGCCCAGCAGAAGCTCCTGCTCCCGCAGCCCGCGATAAGCCGGCGGAACCAGCCCCGCCGTCAGCGGCCCGTAAGTAAAATTCCACTCCACCGTGCCGCTATAGCCGCACCAGAGCGTGCTGACCCGGATCCCGGTTTCCTTTACCGCCGCCCGGACAACCTCC
Source organism: uncultured Clostridia bacterium (assembly GCA_944387895.1). Lineage (GTDB taxonomy): Bacteria > Bacillota > Clostridia > Oscillospirales > QAKW01 > QAKW01. Next base: position 38,169 of record CALXGQ010000023.1, on the reverse strand, counting down.
GCCGTTTCCTCATTGAACATGGAGGGATCCCACATACTCAGCTGGCAGGTCTGCAGGTTGAGATCTTTTGCTTTTTTCAGCTCCGCCAGAATGTCAGTATCCTTTCGGACGCCTATAATGATACCAATCTCCATTTTCTTACACCTCCACCATTCCGCCGCCGTTTTCAGCACTCTCGATCAGCTTGGTCACCAGCGCGACGCTGCCGGCCGCGTCCCGGGGGGTATTCTTATCATTTTCCAGCTCGCCCAGAATGGTGCGGGCAAAGAAAAGGCTCTCCTCCGCCATATGGCTGTTCTTCGTTGTCGGCTCCAGCGCATAGGGCTCGCCCTCGTCGGGATAAACCGTCATCGCGCCCCCCGTCATAATAAACGTCGCCTTTTCAAAGTTGATCCGGCATCCGGCGTTGAACCGCCGGCTGTTGCTCTGCCCCCAGTCGCCGATGGCAAAAACCAGCTTGTCGTCATAGACGAACCGGCTGTGGATCGTGGTGCATTTGGTGCGAGCGTCGTTGGTCAGGGCGCTGACCGCCTTCGGCTCCCCGAAAAGATAGCGGATCATATCCACGTCGTGGATGTGCATATCCATGGCCACCCCTCCGGCCCGGTTGTAATCATGGAACCAGCCGTCGTAGCCCCAGGCAGGCATGGAGCTCAGCCGCTCAAAATAGGCGCTCTCCACTTTGCCGTATTTCCCGCTGTCGATCAGCTCCTTGAGCGCCAGATAATAGCCGTCGAACCGCAGGCACATCCCGATCATCAGCTTTTTGCCGCTCTCCTCCGCTGCCTTCAGCATCTGCGCGCATTCCTCCCGGTTCAGACCCATAGGCTTTTCGCACTGAACATGATATCCGCGGCGCAAAAGATCGCAGGTATAAGTGCAATGAAGATAGGTGGGCAGACAGATATCGATGATATCCAGCTCTTCCTTTTCCAGCATCTCCTCCAGATCGGTATAGGTACGGTAGGCCTTCCCCTCCCCCTGACCGGCGCCGCCCTGATTGATGGTGACGACATTGGTAAACTGCGCAGGATCGATATCGCAAAGCGCAACCAGCTCAACCGGCGCGTTCAGCTCAGCCAACTTCTCATAGCCGCTGCGATGGGAGCGGGCAATGCCGCCATACCCGAGAATTGCAACCTTCAGCATAAAAAACCCCTTTTCTATTGCAGAATTTCTGTTTTTATGATACAATAGTTTTTGTCCGAATGAAATATGATTTTGTTCACGTTTATTATACTTTTGTCCGGAGAGTGGTTGCTGATGAGTTACCGTCACCAAAGATCCGCGCCCCTGGTGCGCGTGCAGGATCTAATCACCATTCATTACTATGAAATTGACCCCGAATACCGCTTTGAGGGCGAGCGGCATCCCTTTTGGGAGATCGTTTATGTCGACGACGGCGTCATTCACGCCCAAAACGGCAGCAGGCACTGGGACGCCGCGGCGGGGGAGCTGATTTTTCACGCCCCCGATTCCTTTCACCGCGCCGAAGGAAACGGCCGGGATCAGGGACATATTTTTATCATATCCTTTACTTCCCGGTCGCCGGCCATGGAGCGGTTCCGCGATCTCAGCACCCTGCTTCCGCCCAAGATGCGATCCCTCATCTCCGGGATTATGCTGGAGGCTACTGCGTTTTACGATATGGGGACCGACGGCCTCTCTCCGCTGCCCGACGCACCCCGGGGCGGGGATCAGCTGATCCGGCTTTACCTGGAGCAGCTTCTCATCCTCCTCTACCGCCGCATGAACGATATCGACGCCGCTCATCAGACCCGGGATCTGACCGGAGAGGTAATCCTTTATCTGAACAGCCGGGTCTACGGCTCCCTTTCCATCCCTGCCCTCTGCGCGCATATGCACTATGGAAAGACCCATCTTTCCCGTCTTTTCAAGGAGGAAACCGGGCAAAGCATCATGCAGTATTACCGCAGGCTGAAGATCAGCGAAGCCAAACGCCTGCTCTGTGAGCAGGAGCTTACCTGCGCCGAGATCGCGGCGCTGCTCGGCTATGATACGCCCCAGTATTTTTCCCTTGTCTTTAAGAAGGAGACCGGCCTCACGCCGGGCCGATATCAAAACATCGGAAAAACCTTGACAAATTCATAGCCACCCGCTAAAATAGAGCAGAGCTTTAAGCCCCGGATCTCCAAAAGCGGGCGTGGCGGAATTGGCAGACGCGCCAGATTTAGGATCTGGTATCTTCCGATGTGCAGGTTCGATCCCTGTCGCCCGCACCATGCAGGGTGCTCTTATAGGATTTCAATGTCCTTTAAGAGCACTCTGCTTTTTTATACCCAAACAGATGTTATACTTTAAAATGAATTTAATGATTAACTTATTGGAAACTTTTCAAAAATTCCTTTGAAAAAGCGTTTCCATCTTCAAATGTCATATCTTCATCGGCACAAAGAAGCTTAACATTGTGTTTTGCGATATCAGGTTTACGATGCAGACGTTGATGTTGATAAATACTGTCAGCTTGCAGAAGAACTCTATCTTAAATTCTGTGATTGCTATTCCACTAAGCAGGTAGAAACAGTAATTGAGGATTTATTGGATCGTATGCAGGCAAATAAAATCAGCATCCACGGAAATCTCTATTTTGTCCCTAACACTAATTTAGCTCTGCTGAATTTGCTGGAGGATTATATAGCGGCTATAAGCGAACATAATCTTAACGAAAGCCACATTATAAGCAACAGTATGTTTGTTGTTGATGATGAAAAGCAACGTCAGAAAATGACGGAAGAATTTTATGTCAATTACAAGCGTGATATTGAAGCTTACCAAAAGGCTATTCAGCGATTTATTGATACCGGCTGCGATTCACCTAAAGTAATCAGTCGCTGGATGCAGAAAATCGCTACCCTACAGCAAAAGAAAAAGACCTACGAAGATGTCTTGAAAAGACATCTTGATGATCTTTACAATGATTATGCAATGCTTGAGATGCAATCGCAAGAACTTTTCGCACGCAATAACAAAATACAGAATCAAGTTCAATTACAAAACGTTGCATAAAATAATATAAACAAAAGAGATAGAGGCACTTGGTCTCTATCTCTTTTGAAAATTTATAACTAGGATTCAGTAGTCCTATCCACAACAGTAATATTATCCGCTTTGTTTTTTTTGAAAAAGCGATAATTTCCATCAATATAATCTCCAATGGAGATATCATCAGCTGAAATTGGTTTATTGGGGTATAAAATATATTTTGTTTTTTCATCAGCAATAACTGATATGACATATTCACCATTAAAATTTGATATCTCATATATAATTTCATCATTTTTATTCCTTGTGATTTTGCTCACAGTTCCACCAAAATCTACTGTCTGATCTCTTGATACAAGAAAAACAATCCAAAGTAAAACGATGATAATCAATATAAGCAATACTGTTTTTAAAAACCTTAATTCTGACCTCATAATACCCTCATTGAAAGATAATATATATTCTGTGTATTAATATTAATAAAAAATGCTTACGCGATGTCAAAATACATAAGTCTAACTATTCTATAAGTTTTTACAATAAATTAAAACAACTCTGCTATATTTATGCTTTTTGTCAATTTATTCTCTTAAAAAATGTTTTGTTTCTCATTTAATAACTAAAATCAAAATAATATTTTGTGACAAAAAACAATAGTTTTTTAAAAAATAAAAAAGAGGGATAGCTCACCCTTTATATTACTTTATGGGTATCGATAATAGAAAGTATGCAGTAGTAAACAAATCATCAGAATATATTAATGTTTATTCTAAACTTGTTCCGAGTGATATACATGTCGGTGGACAAACAGTTGGTGGTTCTGTCTTGGGCAGAATTCATCCGAATGAATTCTATATTGTTTTTCCAAATGAATATTATACAATCACACATTTTAAAATTCTATTTTTAGACGGAAGCGGGAATGAGGTGATTGGATATATTGAAAGATCTATGGGCTATACATTGGACGATTATTCATGGCATGAGTATCAATACGATTACCATCTTTATAACAGCAATGGTAGCTCCTTGGTTACATCGGCTTCAACAGGGCTTATTAACAATGAGTCATATCGAATTTTTACTGTTAAAAGAGCCGTTATTTTTCGAGCTCCCAACGGAACACAGTTAGGGCAACTTACGGCGGGAATGCAAGTTGCGTGTAAATCCTCTACCACAGGTGGAACTTATCACGATTTTATGGTTTGTTATTGGAAACGAAGTGGTAATGGCTCAACTTGGACAAGGATGTATGCCGGCTATGATTATGTTTTTGTTGATTTGGACTTGAAAAATGGTGCAATACCAAACAATAGGGCATTGTGGTAAATTTTTAGCGGAGGATGCTTGAATGAAGGTTAATCTGAGGTTGTTATTCAAAACACTTGCAATTATTTTTGCAGTTTTAGTTCTCTTAGCTATATTTTGCAACGTTCTTTTAAAAACTGCCAATAAAGACCAGCTTACAGAAAATTCATCATTCAAAACGATTGAGTCAACATATAATACGACTGCTTCTTGGGGTGGCGGTGAATTTGAAATAAATAAAGGTGTTTTGTATGCAAAAGGAACAGATACTAACCGCTTTCTCAGCGAGGATAGTGCTGCTTACCATAAAGAATGGACTAAAATAAAAAATATTGAGTCAACAAACATAGTTCATCTTGAGGTTTGTAATGGAACAATGATTTATTTGACTGCAGATGGTAAAGTTTATGGAATGGGAAGTTCAGAAGGCATTTTCTCCGAAGAAACTTACAGTGCAATAGACGAGCGCTCTTGTGTACGAATTCCACAATTGCTTATGGTTTAAATATACTTTGGTCATAAATCTTTCAAAAAAGTTGTCTACATCAGGATGGGGAATGTCGTCAAACCCAACATATTCGCGAAACTTTCTGTTTATTCGGCGTTTGAATCGATTGGAAAATTCATCATTTACATATAGAGATGTTTTTTTAACAGACTGTTTTTTCATCATTTTGTTCCTCTCGTTTTTACCGACCTATAAATTTATTATGAAAAGACATGAATAATTTTAAAAAACTTAAACCATAATGCCAATTAGGTCTTGTAGTTTATTTTATCACATCCAATTAGGATATACAATACTAATTATAAGATTTTTATAAGAGGTGTGGTTTGTGTCTATAGATTATAAAATAATAGGAACAAGAATTCGAGAAATTCGACGTAAAAAGAAATGGTCGCAGGCAAAACTTGCTGAAAAATCCGGAGTAGAACCGTCATATATTTCACATATTGAGTGTGGTGTAGCCAAATTAAGTTTACCAACACTTATTTCTATAGCCAATGCATTAGGAGCAACTTTAGATGAATTAGTATATAATAACTTAATAAAATCAACTCATATATCCATTGAATTAATAAATTCTTTACTTGCTGATTGCACAGCGGAAGAAATTCAATCTCCGGATTTCTGGTCGCTCTGGTCATGAAAGGCACCACGTTGCAGGAAACGGCCGCCATCGCCGAAGCGATGCGCACCGTCTGCATCCCGCTCCGCCCGAAGGTGGAGGACGAGGTCATGGACACCTGCGGAACCGGCGGAGGACTCAGCACCTACAACATTTCAACCGCGGCCGCCATCGTTGCGGCAGCGGCCGGGATCCCCATCGCCAAGCACGGAAGCCGCTCCATTTCCAGTCTTTCGGGAAACGCGGACGTGCTGGAAGCGCTGGGCGTGAACATCAACCTTTCCCCCGAAAAGGCCGAAGCTCTGATCGAGGAGATCGGCATCGCCTTTATTTATGCGCCGCTGTTTCATCCTGTGATGGGCAAGGTTCTGCACCCCGAAGCCGCCCTCGGGATCAAAACGATATTCTATACCATCATCGGGCCGCTGATCAACCCCGCCTTTGCACCGCGGCACCTTCTGGGCGTCTATAAGCCGGAGCTGCTGGAGCAGGTGGCCTCTGTCGCCCGGGAAATCGGCTATACCCGCGCCATGTTTGTGCACGGGCTGGACGGGCTGGATGAGATCTCCCTGCTGGGCAAAACCAAAATCATCGAGCTCCGGAACGGCGCCTTTACCGATTATGAGATCGCGCCCGAAGATTTCGGCATGAAGCGCTGCCGCCTGGAGGATATCAAAACCGGAACGCCGGAGGAAAACGCCGCCACCATCCGCGGCGTCTTCAACGGCAGCATTACCGGCCCGCAAAAGGACGCCGTTGTCCTCAACTCCGCCGGCGCGCTGATCGTTGGCGGAAAGGCGGAAACCTTTGAAGAGGGCATTGCCGTGGCCCGCCGAATCATCGAGAGCGGCCGTGCCATGACGAAGCTGGATCAGCTGATCCGGCGTTCCAACGCCGTTCTGAAGCAGGGCTGAGCGATGGAATTTATTCAAGCGCTAAAAGCAGCCGCTCTGGGCGCAAAGCTGATCGGCATCAACAACCGGGACATCGGCATTCTGGAGCATCCCCTGCCCGGCGGCGCTGCGCCGAAGCCAGTTTGGAACAGAAAGCCCGGAGGAGCTTTGCCGCGCTTTTGCCGATATGGGGGTCGCCATGCTTCTGGTCGACAGCAGAACCGCGGATCATGCCGCGGCCGCGGCCGCAGAAACGCCGGTCGCCTTCTTCCGGGAGATCCACGCCCGGAGCAGGATCCCGGTGATGCTGGCCGGCGGGATCTCTCCCCGCAACGTAACAAACATCCTGAAGCAAAGCGGCGCCGAACAGATCGATATCCTGACCGGCATCGAAGAACGGCCGGGGATCAAATCGCCGCGCCTCATTGAAGAACTCTGGACACAAATGGGAGGTTGTACTTATGAATAAAAAAGGCCGCTTCGGCGATCACGGCGGGCAGTATATCCCGGAAACGCTGATGAACGCCGTGATCGAGCTGGAAAAAGCATATTGCCATTATAAAGAGGATCCCGCCTTCAACCGGGAGCTGGAGGAGCTGTTCAACCAGTACGCCGGCCGTCCCTCGCGGCTTTACCATGCCAAGCGGATGACAAACGATCTGGGCGGCGCCAAAATTTACCTGAAGCGGGAGGATCTCAACCATACCGGCGCACACAAAATCAACAACGTCCTCGGCCAGGCGCTGCTGGCAAAAAAGATGGGGAAAACCCGCCTGATCGCGGAAACGGGCGCCGGACAGCATGGCGTGGCCACCGCCACCGCCGCCGCGCTGATGGGGATGGAATGCGTTGTTTTCATGGGCGCGGAGGATATGGAGCGCCAGGCGCTGAACGTCTACCGGATGCGCCTGCTCGGCGCAGAGGTTGTTGCGGTAACGACCGGAACCAGCACCCTGAAGGACGCTGTTTCCGAAGCGATGCGGGAATGGACCTCCCGCATCGCCGATACCCATTATTGCCTCGGCTCCGTTATGGGGCCCCATCCCTTCCCCACCATCGTCCGCGACTTTCAGGCGGTCATCTCCCGGGAGATCCGGGAACAGATGCTCCAAAAAGAGGGGCGGCTTCCGGACGCCGTTCTCGCCTGCGTCGGCGGCGGATCCAACGCCATCGGCAGCTTTTATCATTTCATCGACGATCCGCAGGTGCAGCTGATCGGATGCGAAGCGGCAGGGCGCGGCGTCGATACCTTTGAAACCGCCGCGACCCTTTCTACCGGCAGGCCGGGGATCTTCCACGGAACGAAATCCTATTTCTGCCAGGATCAATACGGGCAGATCGCGCCGGTGTACTCCATCTCCGCCGGGCTGGACTATCCGGGCGTCGGCCCGGAGCATGCCTATCTCCACGATATCGGCAGAGCAAGCTATGTTCCCGTGACTGATGAGGAGGCGGTGGCCGCCTTTGAATATCTGGCAAGAACCGAAGGGATCATCCCGGCCATCGAATCTGCCCACGCGGTTGCCCATGCCCTGAAAATAGCGCCTGCCATGGAGAAAGACCGCATCATCGTCATTACCATTTCCGGCAGAGGCGATAAGGACTGCGCGCCATCGCCCGCTACAGAGGGGAGGATCTTCATGAGTAATATCCAAAACGCATTCCGCGGAAAAAAGGCCTTTATCCCGTTTATCACCTGCGGCTATCCGGATCTTGAAACAACGGCCGCAGCCGTGCGGGCCGCAGCAGAAAACGGCGCCGATCTGATCGAGCTGGGGATCCCCTTCTCGGATCCGACCGCCGAAGGGCCGGTGATCCAGGAGGCAAACCTCCGGGCGCTGGAGGGGGGCGTTACCACCGATCAGATTTTCGGCCTGGTTCGATCCCTCCGCAAGGATCTTTCCCTTCCCATGGTATTCATGACCTATGCAAACGTGGTCTTTTCCTACGGCGCCCGGGACTTTATCGCGACCTGCCGGGAAATCGGCATCGACGGCCTGATCCTGCCCGACATCCCCTTTGAGGAAAAAGAGGAATTTCTTCCGCTCTGCCGCCAATACGGCGTCGATCTGATCTCCCTGATCGCGCCCACCTCCCGGGATCGGATCGGCATGATCGCCCGGGAAGCCGAAGGCTTTATTTATCTTGTTTCCAGCCTCGGCGTCACCGGGGTGCGCAGCGAAATCACAACGGATCTTGCAGGGATCGTCAAAACCATCCGACAGAATACCGCGCTTCCCTGCGCGATCGGATTCGGCATCTCCACGCCGGAGCAGGCCAAAAAAATGGCCTCCATTGCCGATGGCGCCATCGTCGGCTCCGCCATCATCAAAATTTTGCAGGAACACGGCCAAAACGCCCCTGCCCAAATCGGCGCCTACGTTCGGAAAATGAAGGAGGCGCTGGACTGAGCGCCGCTCCCGGCCCCACAGGGGCTCATTTTCTCGAAAAAATCCATGCAAAAGGCAGGCGGGCAGCGCCAAAACCACGCATTGCCCTCCCTTTTTTGCTCCTAACGCCCCACAGGGGGCCCCACAGGGGCTGATTTTCGCGGAAAAAATCCATGCAAAAGGCAGGCGGGCAGCGCCAAAACCACGCATTGCCCTCCCCCTGCTCTGCCCCCGCGCGCCGCCTGCCTGCGGCGCGCAGCCTTCTTCAAACAGCGCGGGCCTGCTGAATGGTAAAAGCCGAAAAAAGCTGCCGGAACCGGCGTAAAATTCAGTTTTTTCCTTCTTTTTCCAAAAGGCGCAACCTCTTTCCAAAAAGGCGCAAAAAAGGCTTGACTATTTCTTTTCAGCATGGTAAAATTTCTCTTAAACACAAAAACAGAAGCCTGACGGCCGGTTCCCAGTTCCTTTCTTTAAGGAAGAACGGGCGGCGCGGCTCTTTTTTTGCGCCATTTATTGCCCGGATATGGCTCCATATGCGCGATTTTTATTGCCGGAGGGAAAATATGAAGGTGGATTTTTTCTTCTTTTTTAACAGTATTCTGCTGGGCGCCGGTCTGGCCATGGACGCTTTTTCTGTTTCTCTCGCCAACGGTCTCAACGAGCCGAAAATGAAGAAACAGAAAATGTTTGGCATCGCCGGGATCTTTGCCGGTTTTCAGGCGCTGATGCCGATGATCGGCTGGGTCTGCGTCCACAGCATCGTGCAGTATTTTCAGTTCTTTGAAAAGCTGATCCCCTGGATCGCGCTGGCACTTTTGAGCTTTATCGGCGGAAAGATGATCCGGGAAGGGATCAAGGGCGGAGAAACTGCCGCGGCTCAGTCGGGCGTTCGGCTGGGCGCTCTGCTGGCGCAGGGGATCGCCACCTCCATCGACGCCCTCTCGGTGGGCTTCACCATTGCCGCATACGATCTTCCCCAGGCTCTGCTGGCCGCCTTTATCATTGCGGTTGTTACCTTTTTGATCTGCTCGGCCGGATTGTTTATCGGCCGCAAGGCCGGAAACACCCTGGCCGGAAAAGCCGGGATCTTCGGCGGCGCGATCCTGATTTTCATCGGCCTGGAGATCTTTATTTCCCATTTCATTTGACCCAAACCCGCGCGCCGGGATTGCAAGCGCCGGGAACCATGCACCGGCGCCCGTCTCCGCCGCGCCTTACAGCAAAACGCCCCCTGTGCAGATTCTTCTTCCTGCACAGGGGGCGTTTTGCTTTTTCTTTATTTTGCTATTCGACCCAGCCCGATCAGGAGAGCTCCTCCAGAAATTCTCCGATCCGGCGAAGGGCTTCTTTGATATGCTCGGTGGAATAGCAGTAGGAGGCACGGATAAAGCCCTCTCCGCCCCGGCCGAAAGCCGTTCCGGGCACCACCGCCACATGCTTGGCGGCCAAAAGCTTTTCACAAAATTCTTCGCTGCTCATCCCGGTTTTCCGGATGGAGGGAAAGGCGTAGAAAGCGCCCCGGGGATTGCGGCAGGTGAGCCCGATCTTATTAAAGGAATCCACTATCAGCCGCCGGCGAGCGTCGTATTCCTCCGCCATCTCCGCCACCACCTCGTCGCAGCCGGTCATTGCCGCTATGGCGGCATACTGCGATGTGGTGGGCGCGCACATAATGGCGTACTGATGGATCTTCGTGATCTGCGCAATGATTTCTTTCGGGCCGCAGGCATAGCCCAGCCGCCAGCCGGTCATGGAAAACGCCTTGGAAAACCCGTTTACAACGATCGTCCGCTCCGCCATACCCGGCAGGGAGGCGATGGAAACGTGCGCTTTGCCGCCAAAGGTCAGCTCCGCATAAATTTCATCGGAAATCACCAGAATGTTGGTGTCCCGCAGAACCGCGGCGATCTTTTCCAGATCTTCCCGCTCCATGATCGCTCCGGTGGGATTGCAGGGATAGGGAAGGATCAAGACCTTTGTTTTGGGCGTGATCGCGGCGCGTAGCGCCTCCGGCGTCAGCTTGAACTCGTCCTCCGCCCGGGTTTCGATCACAACCGGAACCCCGCCCACCAGCTGCGTGATGGGCTCATAGCAGACGTAGCTGGGCTGCGGGATGATCACCTCGTCGCCGGAGCAGACCGTCGCCCGGAGCCCGGCGTCGATCGCCTCGCTTCCCCCCACCGTTACAAGGATTTCCTTGGCGGGGTCATAGGTGATCTGATATTTCCGCTTCATATAGGCCGCGATGGTTTCCCGCAGGGCCTGAAGCCCGCGGTTGGCGGTATACCGCGTTTTGCTTTCTTCCAGAGATTTGATCCCGGCCTGCCGGATCTGCCAGGGCGTGGGAAAATCCGGCTCCCCTACGCCCAGGGAAATCACGTCCTTCATCGTTTCCGCAATATCGAAAAACTTGCGGATCCCCGAAGGCTTGATGTTCAGCACCTCCGGATTGAGGATCTTACCGTAATCAATCAAAACGAAAAGTGCCCCCGATCATCATGTTCGTCGTCGCAGAGCTCCACGTCCAGCTCTTTGTAGCGCCGGAGCACAAAGTGCGTTGCGGTAGACGTGACGCTTTCAATGGTGGAAAGCTCCTTCGCCACAAACATTGCGACGCCCTGGAAGGTCTTTCCCTTCACCATAACGCAGAGGTCATAGGAGCCGGACATCAGATACACGCTCTCCACCTCCGGATATTTCATCACCTTTTTGGCCACCTCTTCAAAGCCCAGCCGCGCCTTGGGCGTGACCTTCAGCTCGATCAGCGCGGAAACATAGGAATTATCCAGCCGTTCCCAATCGACCACCGTTTTATAGCCGCGAATGACGCCGGATTTTTCCAGCTCGTCGATATCCGCCGCCACTTCCTCGATGCTTCTTCCCGTCATGGACGAAAGATCCGCCATGGAATAGCGGGCGTTTTTATTCAGCAGCTTCAGCAGCTTGATATTCATCGTTCCATTTCTCCTTAATAAAGCGGATATTTTTTACAAAGCGCCAGCACTTCCTGAAGCACCCGCTCCCGATTGCCTTCAAAATCGCTGATGCAGTCCTTGATCCAGCCGCCGATCAGCTCCATTTCCGCTTCCTTAAAGCCGCGGGTGGTGGCGGCCGGCGTGCCGACCCGGATCCCGCTGGTGACAAACGGCTTTTCCGGATCGTTGGGGATCGCATTTTTATTGGCCGTGATATGTACTTCGTCCAGGCGGTGCTCCAGCTCCTTGCCGGTAATGCCGTTTTCGCGGAGATCCAGCAGCAGAAGGTGGTTGTCCGTTCCGCCGGAAACAAGCTGCACGCCCTCGGCCAGCAGCTTCTTTTCCAGCGCCTTTGCGTTGGCGATCACCTGCTTCTGATATTCCTGGAATTCCGGCTTCAGCGCCTCCCCGAAGCAGACGGCCTTGGCGGCGATGATATGCTCCAGAGGGCCGCCCTGGGTGCCGGGGAAAATGGCCTTATCGATGGCCTTGGCATATTCCTCCCGGCAGAGGATCAGACCGCCGCGGGGGCCGCGCAGGGTTTTATGGGTCGTCGTGGTAACAATATCGGCATAAGGCACCGGGGAAGGATGCAGCCCCGCCGCAACCAGACCGGCGATATGCGCCATATCCACCATAAATAAAGCGCCTACGCTTTTGGCGATCTCGGAAATTCTTTTAAAATCGATGATACGGGGATAAGCGGAAGCCCCGGCCACGATCAGCTTGGGATGGTTTTCCTGCGCCAGCTTCTCCAGCTCCTCATAATCGATCCGCCCGGTTTCGGCAGAAACGCCGTAGGGCAGGAACCGGAAAAAGGAGCCGGACATATTCACCGGGCTGCCATGGGTGAGATGGCCGCCGTGGGCCAGGCTCATGCCCAGCACCGTATCGCCGGGCTTCAGGAAGGCGAAATATACCGCCATATTGGCCTGGGCGCCGCTATGGGGCTGCACGTTGGCGTGCTCTGCGCCGAAAATCGCGCAGGCGCGCTGGCGGGCCAGCTCCTCCACAACGTCGACGCACCGGCAGCCGCCGTAGTACCGTTTTCCGGGATAGCCCTCGGCATATTTATTGGTCAGCACCGTGCCCATCGCCGCAATGACCGCCGGCGACGCAAAATTCTCCGAGGCAATCAGCTCGATCCCCTCCTGCTGACGGCGGTATTCCGCCTTGATTGCCGCTCCTACCTCCGGATCCATACTGCTGATATAGTCCATATTCGTTTCTAAGTTCATTTTTGTTCCTCCCTGTTTATTTTCCCAATTCCCGGGTTTTTTCATATGCCTGAACCACCGCGCTGATGGCGGCGGAACGAAAAGCGCCGTCCTCCAGAGCCTTCACGCCCATAATCGTGCTTCCTCCCGGACTGCACACCGCGTCCTTCAGCGCGCCGGGATGAAGCCCTGTTTCCAGCACGGTGCGGGCGCTGCCCAAAACCGTTCCCGCCGCAAGCTCCACGGCCATGCCCCGGGGCAGCCCACAGGCCACGGCGCCATCAGCCAGCGCCTCGATAAATAGATAGACAAACGCCGGGCCGCAGCCGGAAAGAGCGCTGCCCGCGTCCATCAGCTTCTCCTCCAGCGGGAGCAGCACCCCCGCCTTTTCAAACAGGCGGAGAAAACCCTCTGTCTGCTCCACGTCTGCCTGAGAAGCATAAAGGATCCTTCCTTCGCCCACCGCCACCGGCGTATTGGGCATCATGCGGATCCAGGGCAGCTCCACCGGCGCCATGGCCTTCAGCTTCTCCAGGCTCAGCCCGGCCGCCATGCTGACCATGACCGGCCTGCCCCGAACCGGAAGAGCCTCCAGCACTCCGCGCATCATCTGCGGCTTCACGCCCAGAATAATATAATCGCAGCTCTGCCCGATCTCTTCATTGGAAACCGCCTGCGCGCCCAGCTTCTCCGCCAGCGCTTTGGCCTTTTGCGCGTCCGCGTCGGCCAGCAGCAGGCTCTGCCCGCCAACCGCTCCGGCAGCGGCGGCAGCCAGCGCGCCGCCCATGTTGCCGCAGCCGATAAATCCGTATTTCATTGCCTTACCCCCTGATCTGCCCGTTCCCGCGCACGATATACTTATACGTCGTCAGCTCCCGGAGCCCCATCGGCCCGCGGGCGTGGAGCTTCTGGGTGGAAATGCCCATCTCACAGCCCAGCCCGAACTGTCCGCCGTCGGTAAAGCGCGTGGATACATTCACATATACCGCAGCGCTGTCTACCGCCGTGGTAAAAAGCGCGGCGTTTTCCCGGTTTTCGGTAACAATGGCCTCACTATGCCCGGTGGAATGAGCGGCGATATGCTCCAGCGCCTCTTCAACGTCCGCCACCACCCGGACGGCCAGGATATAGTCTAAAAATTCCGTATCAAAATCCCTCTCGCCGGCAGGCGTTCCCTGCAAATACGCCAGCGATTCCGGATCGCAGCGAAATTCCACCTGCTTCAGCCGTTCCTTCAGCCGGGGCAGGAACGCCTCGGCGATCTCCCGATGAACCAGACACACCTCCGCCGCATTGCAGACCGAAGGACGGCTGGTTTTGGCGTTTTCAACGATATTCAGCGCCATCTCCAGATCGGCATACGCGTCCACATAGATATGGCAGATCCCGGTTCCGGTTTGGATCACCGGTACTTTGGCGCCTTCCAGGCAGGCGTTGATCAGGCCCGGCCCGCCCCGCGGGATCAGGAGATCCACAAATCCCACCGCTTCCATCAGCTCCCGGGCGCTCTGCCGGGAGGTATCCTCGATCAGCTGAACGCTATCGGCCGGAAGCCCGGCGCCGACCAGACCCTGCCGCAGCGCGTCGGCGATGGCTTTTGCCGAACGCCACGCCTCCTTTCCGCTCCGGAGAATGCAGACGTTTCCGCTTTTGAACGCCAGCGCCGCGGCGTCGCTGGTCACGTTGGGGCGGCTCTCGTAAATGATTGCCACCACCCCTATCGCCACAGCGGTTTTTTCGATCACCATCCCATTGGGACGCTCGATCCGCTCCAGAACCGCTCCCACCGGATCAGGCAGAGCGGCCACGTCGCGGATGCCCTGCGCCATCTCGCGGATCCGCTGTTCGGTCAGCCGCAGGCGATCCTGCATCACCACGGTCATGGACGATCCGAATATTTTCAAATCTTCGGCGTTGGCCGCCAGAATCGCCGGCGCCGCCTTTTCCAGGTGCTCCGCCATGGCCAGAAGGGCGCGGTTCTTATCATCCGTTTGCAGCCCCGCCAAAGCCCGGCGGGCAGCGGCGGCGTTTTTTAAAATTTCCTGCGTTGTCATTACTTCACTCCTTTAAAGAGCGTGCCGACCGGCTTGCCCTCCAGAATATCATAAAGCACCTCCGGCGTCCTTCCGTTGGCCACCACGGTATGAATGCCCCGTTCCATGCACAGCTCCGCGGCGTGCAGCTTGGTCGCCATCCCGCCGGTGCCCAGGCGCGTTCCCCGGCCGCCGGCGGTTCGGATCAGCTCCGGCGTGATCTTTTCCACAACCGGGATCAGCGTTGCGTCCGGATTGGTGCGGGGATCCGCCGTATAAAGACCGTCGGTATCCGTGAGCAGCACCAGAAGCTCCGCATCGATCCCCGTGGCGACCATGGCGCCCAGCGTATCATTATCCCCCAGGCTGATTTCCGAGGTCGCCACCGTATCGTTTTCGTTGACGATGGGCAGCGCGCCCAGCTCCAGCAGCCGGTTGAGCGTATTGCGGAAATTCTCATGACGGTCGGGATGCTTCATATCCTCGCCGGTGATCAGGATCTGCGCAACGGTATGATTGTATTCCGAAAAAAGACGGTCATAGGTATACATCAGCTCGCATTGCCCAACCGCCGCGGCCGCCTGCTTGGTGGCCATATCGTCCGGGCGGCCGCTCAGCGAAAGCTTGCCCACGCCCATGCCGA
Source organism: uncultured Clostridia bacterium (assembly GCA_944387895.1). GTDB lineage: Bacteria > Bacillota > Clostridia > Oscillospirales > QAKW01 > QAKW01. Next base: position 22,577 of record CALXGQ010000023.1, on the reverse strand, counting down.
TGGCGCCGGAGGAAACCAGCGTCAGCGTATGGCCGGCATTTTTCAAATCGCTCAGCACCCGGCAAAGATTTTCCACATGCCGGATATTCAGATTTCCAGTCTGATGAGTCAGGGTGGAGGTCCCTACCTTTACAACTACACGCATTTTTTGTCCTTCTTTGAAACTTAATTACTATAAATTATAATATATTTCTTTTGTCATTGCAATCATTATTATAAAAAAAGAGCATTTCTTCCGGAAACACCTCCGAACCAAAAGCGGCGCCGGGGAGTTCATGCTCCCCGGCGCCGCTTTTTTCACTTTGCAGCGACCGGTATTCTTTTTTCCGTCGGCACCGCATTGGCCAGCATCAGCTTCAGGCGGTTTTCCTGATTCACCCGGGTGGCGCCGGGATCATAATCGATGGCCACGATGTTGACGTCGGGATTCTTTTCCTTGATCGGCTTCATCATGCCCTTGCCGCAGATATGATTGGGCAGGCAGCCGAAGGGCTGCGTACAGACGATGTTCTTCACGCCGCTGTGCGCCAGCTCCATCATCTCGGCCGTCAGCAGCCAGCCCTCCCCCATTTTGGTGCCGTGGTGAATATAGCCGCCGGCCATCTTCACCGTTTCCTCAAAGGGCGTGGGCGCTTCAAAGTTCCCATCCTGCCGCATGATGGCAATCACGTCGTTTTTCTTGCCGCAAAGGAACCGGTAAGCAACCTTTGAGCCCAGATATTTCAGATACTTCTGGCCGTAGTTCTGGTAGTCTACCAGCTCGTTATACACGCAGTAGAGCAGAAAATCCATCAGGCCGGGCACCACCGTTTCCGCCCCTTCCCGAACAAGGAAGCGCTCCAGATCGTTGTTGCCCAGCGGCGAATATTTGACAAAGATCTCCCCCACCACGCCGACCTTCACCGCCGGCCGCAGCGTTTTTTCGATGGCGGCAAAATCCTGCAACATCAGCCGATAATTCTTTTTCACCTTCCGATAGGAGATCCGCTTTCCGTGCCCGATCTCCAGCGCCAGCTTCCGGCACCACCGGTCTGCCAGCCGCTCAGCGTCGCCGGGATGGTTTTCATAGGGACGGGTCTGATTGATCAGCGTCATCAGCAGATCCCCGTAAAGAACGGCATAGAGCATCCCATGGATGATCGGCAGGTTCAGGCGGAAGCCGGGATGCTTCTCCAGCCCGGCAAAGCTGAAAGAAATGACCGGCACATATTCATAGCCCGCCTTGACCAGCGCTTTCCGAATCAGGGAAATATAGTTGGACGCCCGGCAGCCGCCCCCGGTCTGAAACATCATCAGCGCCGTTTTATGGGGATCGTATTTCCCGCTCTGGAGCGCGTCGATGAACTGCCCCACCACCAGAACGGCCGGGTAGCAGGTATCGTTATGGACATATTTCAGCCCGGTTTCCGTTACCTCCTGCCCGCTCTTTTCCAGCAGCTCCAGCTTATAACCATAGGTCTCCAGCACACTGATAATCATCTTAAAGTGCATCGGCAGCATGGTGGGGATCAGAATGGTATAATCTTTTTTCATTTCTTTGGTAAAAGGGATATAATAAGGTTTCATTCTTTCTCCTCCAAAGCGCCCAGCAGGCTCCGCAAGCGGATCCGAACGGCGCCCAGATTGGTTATTTCGTCGATTTTGATCTGCGTATAATATTTCCCCGCTTCTTCCAGAATGGAGCGCACCTCATCGGTGGTAATGGCGTCCACGCCGCAGCCGAAGGAAACCAGCTGCACCAGCTCCGTATCAGCGTGCTCCGCCGCATAGCGGGCGGCGCGGTAAAGCCGGGCGTGATAGGTCCATTGATTCAGCACCTTTACCCGCTGCGGCTCGGCCAGATGGCAAACGCTGTCCTCACTCACCACAACGAAGCCCAGCGACGTGGCCAGCTTATCGATCCCATGCCCGATCTCCGCGTCGATATGATACGGACGTCCTGCCAGGATCATCACGCGCTTGCCGTTCTTCCGGGCAAAGGCCAGCGCCCGCTCCCCTTCGCCGCGCACCCGGGCCATATAAGCGGCATACGCCTCCTGACCGGCCTTGACCGCCGCGGCCACCTCCCGCCGGGTGAATCCGCCGAAGTGGTGGTTCAGCGTCTTGAGCAGAACTTCCGTCATGTTGCGGGGGTTATTGATGTCCATATACGGATAGAGAAACCGGGTTTTGCTCAGCTCTTCCATATTTCCGCGCAGAAGTTCGGAATAATAGGCCACGACCGGGCAGTTATAGTGGTTATCCGAAACGTGCTCGTCTACGTTGAAGGTCAGGCAGGGATAAAACACCGCGTCTACCCCTTCCTTGATCAGGATCCGGACGTGGCCGTGCATGATCTTGGCGGGATAGCAGGCGGTATCCGACGGGATGGAAAACTGCCCCTTCTCATATGTACTGCGGGACGACATCCCCGACACCTGCACCCGAAAGCCCAGATGCGTAAAAATACCATGCCAAAGCGGAAGCAGCTCATACATCCCCAGCGCCAGCGGCAGGCCGATAACGCCCCTGCTTCCTTCACCCGCCGGCAGAGAGAGCAGAAAGTCCCGCTTAAAGGCGTAAAGATTCGGCAGGCTCTGATCCTGCTCGCCCAGCCCGGCGCCCCGCTCGCACTGGTTCCCGGAGATGAACCGCCGGCCGCCGCCGAAGGTATTGACCGTCAGATGACAATGATTGGTGCAGCCCTTGCAGAGGGTGGATTTTGCGGTATGGGTAAAAGTCTTAAGCCCCTCCAGATCGATCAGCTTACTGCCGCGGCAGCGCCGCGCATAAAGCGCCGCGCCATACGCGCCCATCAGCCCGGCAATGGCGGGGCGGATCACCTCCCGGCCCAGCTCCCGCTCAAAGGCGCGCAGCACCGCGTCGTTATAAAAGGTGCCGCCCTGCACCACGATATGCTGCCCCAGCTCATCGGGACTGCCGGCCCGTATAACTTTATAAATCGCGTTCTTAACCACGCTGATGGAAAGCCCGGCGGAAATATCCTCAACGCTGGCGCCGTCCTTCTGGGACTGCTTTACCGCCGAATTCATGAAAACCGTGCAGCGGCTGCCCAGATTGACCGGCGCTTCGGCCGCCAGCCCGCGCCGGGCGAAATCCTCCACCGTATAGCCCATCGCCCTGGCAAAGGTTTCCAGAAAGGAGCCGCAGCCGGAGGAGCAGGCTTCGTTGAGCATGATGCTGTCGATGGCGCCGTTGCGGATCTTGAAGCATTTGATGTCCTGCCCGCCGATATCCAGAATGAAATCCACGTCCGGGCGGAAATATTTTGCCGCCGTATAGTGCGCAATGGTTTCCACCAGCCCATAATCCACCGAAAAGGCGTTTTTAATCAGCTCTTCGCCGTAGCCGGTAACGGCGCTTCCGGCGATTTCCACCCGACCCTCCGTTTCCTGCCGCAGCTTCAGCAGCTGCTCCCGCATGATCTCCACCGGATTGCCCTGATTGGAGGCATAATAGGAATAAAGGATCTCGTTTTCCTCCGAGAGAAGAACCAGCTTGGTCGTCGTCGATCCGCAGTCGATCCCCAGATACGCCTTGCCGGCATAATCGGAAAGGCTGCGCTCCGGGACCCGGGTTTTGGCATGGCGGGCCGCAAAAGCTTCGTATTCCGCCTCGCTCTCAAACAAAGGCTTCAGCCGATCCTGCATCGGCGTTTTGCTCTGGGAATTCCGGACGCGATCCAAAAGCTGATCCAGCGTGAACCGCTCCTTTTGCTCTGCGGCATACATCGACGCGCCATAAGCCACCGCAAACCGGCCGTATTCGGGGAAAACCGCATTTTCCGGCGAAAGCTTCAGCGTTTCGATAAACCGGCGGCGCAGACCCTTGCAATAATAAAGAGGGCCGCCCAGAAACAGAACCTTGCCCCGGATCCGCTTGCCCTGCGCCAGCCCGGCAATCGTCTGATTCACCACCGCCTGAAAAATACTGGCCGCAACGTCCTCCTTGCGGGCGCCCTGATTCAAAAGCGGCTGGATATCCGTTTTGGCAAAAACGCCGCAGCGGGAAGCGATGGGATAAAGACGGGTGCAGCCCTCGCTCAGCCGGTCCAGCTCATCCACCGTAACATTCAAAAGCGTCGCCATCTGATCGATAAAGGCGCCGGTTCCGCCGGCACAGCTGCCGTTCATCCGTTCGTCCATTCCGCCGTCGAAGAAGATGATCTTCGCGTCCTCACCCCCAAGCTCAATCACACAGGAGGTATCCGGCTCCAGCCGTTTTACCACCTCGCCGGTGGCGAACACCTCCTGAACAAAGGGCGCGCCGATGGCTTCCGCCAGACCCAGCCCCGCCGATCCGCTGACGGCAAAAGCAAGCTCCCTGCCCCCTACCAGCGGCCGGATCTGCTCCAAAAGCTCCGCCGTCTTTTCCCGAACCCGGGAAAAATGCCGCTCATAGCAGTCGAAAAGCACCTGTTCGTCGTCCCGCAGCACCACCTTGACGGTGGTACTGCCGATATCAATTCCTAAATATAATGATCCGGGCATCTACTATGGGATCCTCCGTTTCTCATTCTGATAATCCATCTTACAGATACGCAATATAACTATTATAGTGGATTCCCGGACGTATTTCAACAAAGAAATTGTTAAAATTCTAAACACAGACCATTCTCTCCATCTTCCCCGGAACATCGCTTCCGGCCAACATAAAAACAGAGCCCCGGGGGCTCTGTTTCTTTTATAGTAGCGGGAGGGCGATCCAGAAGCGCACGCCTGCCTGCTCGTTTTCCGCGCCGCACCGGCCGCCGTGCGCCGCGACGATCGTCCGCACGATATACAGCCCCAGACCTACGTTGTTGGTTTCGTTTCTTGTCCGGGCCTCGTCGGTTTTGTAAAAGCTTTCCCAGATTTTATCCAGCTTGTCCGTGGGGATCGCCTGACCGTCGTTATAGACCGAAATCACCGCTTCCCCCGGCTCTGCGTGCAGCGAAACCACCACCCGGCCGCCGGAGGCCGTATGCGCCCGGGCGTTTTCCAGGATATTCATCACCGCCCGGTTGAGATATTCCGGATCCGCTTCCGTTTGCAGACCGGGCGCAAGACTGCTTTCCAGCCGCAGCCCCTTCTTTTCCAGAAGCGGACGCTCCCGGCCGACCAGCTCCTCCAGCCATTCATCCAGAAGCAACGGCATGGTTTTCAGCTTTTGCATCCCCGATCCCCGACCGCCAGGTCCAGATCGTCCCAACGGTAACGGATGTTTTGATCAAAGGTGATGCGGATCCTGCGATCCTCCCTGGCATAATAGGCGACCCGGTCGTAAGCCAGATAAAGCCGCGGCCGCAGCTGCTGGCGGCGGAGCTCATAATCCAGCTCCGTAAAAGTCTGGCCTCCCGCCCGCAGGGGGATCCCCGCCCGGAGATAAGCCTCCATTTCCCGGGGCGTCGTCGTCAGCCGGCGCTTATAGCCGACCTTTTTATATTTCTTTTTCAGCTCCCAGTATACCGGATCGTCCGGGCCGGGCGTCCCATAGCCCCGGAGCCGGATCTTCTCCTTGAATACCGGCTTCTCCAGCGACCGGCGAACGCTCTCAAATCCGTCGTTGTCAAAATAAAGATTGCTGAGCGTATATGCGCCGTGCTCGTCTTCCCGCACATGGGAAGCCAGCCCTTCAAGCAACCCCTCTTTCTGCCGGTCGCTTAACAGATATTTCTTTTCCTGACGCTCAAAAATCAGCTTCGTCACCGCGGTTCCATGCCTCCATTCCTTTTATACAAACCAAGTATACCGAAAAAATGTGAGAATGTTGTGAAAAAACAGAGCGGATTTGTTAACGTTTGGTGAATATTAAAGAATCGGCGTTTTTTTACAGATAACGAATTTTTATGATCAAAACCGCAACAATAGCGTATGTAATTTGTATAGTCATGTCGAACAATTGGTAAAATATAGAAAAGAGAGGTGAAAAAAACATGGATACGCAATTCATTCGTGACCGTATCACGCAGCTCCGGCTCCAAAAAGGCGTTTCGGAATACCGCATGAGCTACGACCTCGGCCACAGCCGCAGCTATGTATATAACATCTCATCGGGAAAGGCGCTGCCGCCCCTGTCGGAATTTTTATCGATCTGTGATTATTTTGGCGTAACGCCCCAGGAATTTTTTGACGAAGGTATGAAACATCCGGCGCTGATCCAAACCGCGGTAGAAGAAATGAAAAAGCTCAACGAAGAAGACCTGCTGCTGATCGTCAGCAATATCCGGCGGCTTTTAAAAGATTATTAAGACCGGATCCCTCGTCCGCCGCCTGCCGCCTTGCAGCAAAAAAGGAGATGCAGCGCATCTCCTTTTTTATTTACTTTCCCATCACCGGCACCGAGATCAGAACCGGCTGCGGCCGGCCGGGAATGTCCAGCTCCGCAATGATCCGGTTCATTGCCTTCAGCTCCTCGGTGGCGGTAACGGTAACGGACCAGTTATCGCCCAAATGGCACTGATGATCAATATACATCCTTCCGTATTTGCGGTCGGCGGTCAGCCCCTCCGGCAGAATCAGCCGGATATCGGCGTTCAGCGGGCTGGGCATCTTATTATTCACATTCAGCGTAACGGTGACCTGCTCGCCGGGCAGAAGCTCCGGCAGCCTGTCATATTCCACCCGAACCCGCAGCAGCGAGGAAGCCCAGGCGTCGAAGCAATACCGGCCCCGAACCAGCGGATCCAGTTCGTAGTCGGTGCGCTGCTTTGTGCTGCTGATCCAAATGGGGTCATCACAGGTCAGATCGGTCTCCCCATCGGTCAGCTCGGCGGGGATCTGATTGGCGGTCAGAACCGTGGGGATCATCTGCATCACCCGCTCCGTCAGCGCCCGGCAGCTATCCAGACTGCGCACCCGGCGATAAGAGCGATCCACCGATATGGTAACAATCTTCTCCCCGATGTATTCCGCCCAGTCTTCCGGAATGCCGGCGGTGCCGTAAAAGATGCCGAGGAAGGCGCCCACGGTGGCGCCGGTGCAGTCGGTGTCGTCGCCGCAGTTGATGGCCAGGATCATGGACTTTTTAAAGTCGCCCTCCCCGTAAAGCAGACCCAATACGACAAAACCCACATTGGCCGGCGCCTGAAACCAGCCCAGATCCGCGCTTTCCCGCAGCAAGGCCTCGCGCACCGTCTTCCAGTCGTCGCCCCGGTCATAGCCCTCCAATACAAGGCGGACGCTTGCTGCCACTCTGCTTTCGGCAGGAATGGACGCCAGCGCCTCCTTGATCACTTGCCGAATATCGGTAGCAAAGAAGGCCAGGCTTTCCAGCGTGGCGGTAAACTGCTCCGCCACCGTTCCCTCGCCCATGCCGTGATCCACGCAGGCGTCCTCGAAGGCATAGCGGCGCGCCACCTGGGGAAAGCCGGGCGCCAGGCAGGCCCAGATTTCAGAGCGGATCCACGCTCCGTTGGAATTCCGCCACTTTTCATTGTGATACTCTCCGCAAAGAGGGGGCAGCAGGCCGCCCTTCATGTTGGCTTTGCCGATGCCGTATTCGTTCCAATGCGGCGGCAGATAATTGATCCAGTATTCCCCCAGCTCCCGGGCGGTCAGCTGATAGGGACCCACCTCCTCCATGGCGCAGAGCCAGATCAGCTGCAGATCCAAATCGTCATTGGGCAGGGGCTCTCCCTTCTCCGAAGCAAACCCTTTGATATCCAGCAGCTCTTTTTTGCCCTCATAGGGGCCGCCCATGGTGCCGCCGATGTTTTTACCGATCCAGCAGGCGTAAATTTTGTCCCTCAGCATTTCTCTGTTTAACTTTACCATTTCCGATCTGTCCTTTCCGTAAAAATAGAGGTCTTTCCTATGACGTATTTTATCATAGGAAAGACCCCCGGTTCAATCGCACGGATTTACCTTTCTTTGTCCTCTTTTTTTACTTTCCGATAGGCCTGCGGCGTCATACCGAACTGCTCCCGAAACTGCTTGTAAAAAGTATTCCGGCTGCTGAAGCCCGCCTGGGCGGCAATCTCCTCCGCAGAGGCGGAGGTCTCCTCCAGCAGGCGTCGGGCCCGCTCCAGCCGGCTTTGCCCGATAAAGGCGGTCAGCGTCATTCCGTAGTGCTCCTTAAAAAGGCGGCTGAAATAGGAGGGATTATAAAAGCAGCTGCGGGAAAGCGCCTCCAGCGTCAGCTTTTCGGCGCAATGATCCCGGATATACTGCAAAAAATCCGGTGAAAGACCCAACTGCTCCGCCCGGCGGGCGCCCAGCGACATTTTACGGAAAATCAACGTCAGCAGCACATTGATCTGCGCTTTCAGCACCGTTTCATAGCCCGGCTCCCGCCGTTCCAGCTCCCCGGCCATTTCCCGGATCAGCCGTTCCAAACGGCTGCGCTCCCCGCCGCTGAAAAGCACCAGCGGCGTTTCGGTATCGATTTCCTGCTGAAACGCAGAAAAGCCCGACAGGGTCAGCAGCTCAAACGCATTTTCCGGCTCAATCAGCTTTTCGCTGATCCACTCGGGATCCAGCAGAATATTGCAGATTTCCATTTCCCGGTCGGTTTTGAAGTAATGGGTCTGCCGATAATTGATAAACAGCAGCGCGCCCCGGCGCACCCGGTATTCCACCCCGTTGATACCGTGTACCCCGGCGCCATCCATCACATAGACAATCTCAATAAACTCATGCAGATGCTCCGGCTCATCGGAGGTCATCTGATGCTGGCGGACGGTAAGTCCGGGATGCTCGCTGAAGATGGTTTCTTTTTTATAAACACGCATGGTTAAAAGCTCGTTCTTCGCAGATCAGCGCGCGCAGGGGGAAAACAGCTCGTTACAGGCAAAGCTGCAGCCGCGCACATGCTGCACATAGCAGATGGCAATCTCATTGTCGGGATCGGTCAGGGCATGGCTGCCGTGGCGGTAAACCGGCAGCTCCGCGCCCAGCACATTTGCGCCGGGAATGTTCTTTTCCAGATAGACATTTTTCTCAAACATGGGAGACATCCTCCTCCGAACGGTGTAATTCTACACCGTCGTTTTTCCGCTTTTCATAATCGTCCAGCGCGTAACGGAACTGGGTTTCATAGAGCATGCGGTATACGCCGTTCTGCTCCACCAGCTCCTCGTGGCGCCCCCGTTCCACGATCCGGCCGTTTTGCATGACCAGAATCTCATCGGAAGATAAAATCGTCGTGAGCCGGTGGGCGATTACAATGGAGGTTCGCCCCTTCAGAAGCGGACCGATCGCCGCCTGGATCAGGCTCTCGGATATGGAATCCAGCGAAGAGGTGGCTTCATCCAGAATCAGCACCCGCGGATTTTTCAAAATCGCCCGGGCGATGGAAAGACGCTGCTTTTCGCCGCCGGACAGCTTAAATCCCCGGTTCCCCACCTCCGTATCATAGCCCTGAGGCAGGGTCTTGATAAAATCATGGATATTCGCGTCGCGGCAGGCCTGCTCCAGCTCCGCGTCGGTGGCGTCTGGCTTTGCATAGAGCAGATTCGCCCGCACCGTATCGTTGAACAGATAGGATTCCTGCGTCACCATCGCGATCTGACGGCGCAGAGCGGTCAGATCCCACGCCCGCAGATCCACACCGTCCAGCGTTACCCGCCCGGCCTGCACGTCGTAGAGCCGGGGCAGCAGGTTGACCAGCGTGGATTTCCCGCTTCCGCTGGCGCCCACGATCGCGATCGTCTTTCCCGCCTCCGCGCGGAAGGTGATATCCCGCAGAAGCTCCTTTTCCTCCGAATAGGAAAAGGATACGTTTTCAAAGGCAATATCCCCCCGTACCTTTGCAGGGCGGTAGCCGTCCGGCGGGCTTTCCACCTCCGGCTTCCGGTCGAAATATTCAAAGATCCGGTTGAAAAGAGCCATGGAGCGGATCACGTCCGACTGGACGTTGAGAAGCTGATCGACCGGCTGATACAGCTTATTGATCAGGGCAACAATGACCGTCGTATCACCGACGGTCAGATCGCCGTTGCCGACGCGATACATGATCAGCCCCGCCGCGACATAGATCAGCAGCGGCATCATCCCGCGCAGCACCCGCAGGGTACGCCAGAACCACAGCCCCAAAAGCCGCTCCCGGATGGCAAGGCGGGTCGTTTCCCTGTTGATGGCCTTATAGGCCTCATATTCCCGTTGCTCGTTGGTAAAAAGCTTGACCAGCAGCTGGCCGCTCACGCTCAGCGTTTCGTTGAGGATCTGGTTGGCCTGATCCCGCTGGCGCTGGGTTTCATCGGCGATCTGCCAGCGTTTTTTCCCCACCAGCCGCGTGGGCAGCACCAGAAGCGGCACCATGGCGACACCGGCCAGAGCCAGGATCCAGCTTTTTTGAAAAAGCGTGATCAGCGTGATGATGACCAGCGCGCAGTTGCTGAAAAAATTCAGAAAGGTATTGGCGATCACCGTCTGCACGCCGCCGATATCCTCCGTCATCCGGGTGATGATATCGCCCTGCATATTGGCGGTGAAAAACCGATGACTCATTTTTTGCAGATGGGCATACATCTGATTGCGCATATCATAGGTGACGTGCTGCCCGATCCAGCTGGTAAGATAAACCTCGCCGGCGGAAATCAGATTGGAGAGCACCAGAACAAAAAGAGAAAGCAGCGCCAGCCGGATCAGCAGAGCTACGTCCCCTTCATAAAGACCCTTATCGATCATCTGCCCGGTAAGCAGCGAAGGCACCACGCTCAGGATCCCGGAAACGGTGATACAAATCAAAACCAGCGCCAGCCGCCCCTTATACGGGCGCAGCCAGGCCAGAATACGCTTCGCCAACGGCCAGGTCAGCTTCGGCGCATTCTTTTTTTCCTCCTCCGTCAGCTCGCGGCGCGGACCTCTGCCCCCGCCGGGCATGGGCGGCGGATTTTGTGGCGGCATATGCTCATCTCCTTTTCAAGCACGGCAGACCCGCCGGGCAAAATGCCTAGTGGGAGCGCCGTCAATCGTCCTTGCTCTGAATCGTTGAAACCAGAAGCTGCTGCTCCGCCAGATAGTCATACAGCACCGTGCTGGCGCGGGGGTCCTCCCCCTCCTGATATTTCTCATCACAGAGCAGATAAAACGTATCGTCCTCTCCATCCTGAATATAAGGGTTCCGGCTCGCCTTGACCGAACCGCTCCCGGCGGCAAAGCCGCCCGCGTAAATCACCCGGTTGCCGATGGCCAGAACAAAGCAGTCCTCGGCATCCGCCTGAAAGAGGGCGCTTCCGCCGTCCCCCGCGCCGCCCAGAACGTATACGTTCTGAAGCTGCACCCGCTGATCCTCCCAAAGCCAGCCGGCAATATCCGCGCCGGTGAAGGCAAGGCGCCCCTCTGATTTGGCCAGATCAAAAAGAGTATGGTCATCCATATCCCGCGTAACCAGCGCGCCGGGCACAACATAAAATTTTAAATCTTCCCGGGTGGTTTTACAGCCGGTCAGCGCGAAAAGCAGCGCTAAAACCGCCGCAAAGGCAATGATTTTTTTCATAATGCGACCTCTCATCCACTCAACGCAGCGTATAATTGACGATCGTTCCATCGGATTTTATCAAAACCGCCGCGGTCAGCCCCGCATGATCGGCGCCGAAATCCAGATAAAAGACCGCGCCGTCCAAAAGCTGGTAAGCGTCCCGGTAATGGGTGGCGCTGCCCTCCAACCAGTCCGGCTCTCCAAACCGGCGGTAAAGCTCCGAGGGCTTCGCGTTGCGCTGGAGGGTATTGAACAGCGCCTGACTCCGGGTCATCCGGATAAAGCCCTCCGGCTTTTCCTCCTGCCCCCAGGTGCCAAGATAGCTGGAAGAAGTGGTTCCGCTGACCCTGCGCACCGCACGCAGCGTGCTGCGGTTATATCCGTAGTCCAGATAGAGGCTGCTGCCGTCCTCCATAATATAGACATCGATCAGATAACTGTCTTTTTCAAAGGTGATGGAGCTGAAGCTATTGGGCTTGCCCAGCGCCGATACCACCGTTTCACGCTGGACGCCCAGCTCAAGAATCTCCTCCGCCAGCTCATAGCTGTATCGTTCGGTGGAAAAATAGCTGGTTTCAGCGCCCGGAACAGATCCCGCTTCGTCCTCGTCCCCGTTCTCCTCCGCACCGCCGGAAGAGCCGCCCGACGGATTGTCGTTGCTGCTGCCGGAGCCGGTATAGCTTTTCAGGATCCCCAGATCGCTGAGGTATTGAAAAAAGTCCTGTTCCACGCCGGAAGAATCAGTATAAACCGCGGTTTCAAGCTTTTCGGCCTTGCTGTATTGAAGCTCGACCGTTTCCCCGCCGGTCAGGCGGTAGGTATCGTTATTGCTCTCCGAAACCACAAAAGTCTGCGGGCTGCCCAGGGATTCCTGCACGGTATCCCGGGAGAGGCCGGGCTTCAGAATATAAAGATCCTGCATGATCAGCGCACTTTTCTGGCTGACGCCATAGCCGGTTCCGGCAGAATCCTCCCGAACCCGGGCTTCTTCTGTTTTCCGGCAACCGCCGGCCGCGCACAAAAGCACGCCGCACAGCAGCAATGCCATCCATTTTTTCATTTCAGCATCTCCAATCTTGCTTTACTCTGTTCCCCATCCTTTTGGATCTGCAAAAACAATTGTTCCTCACTCTCGAATTTCATCTCATGGCGCAGATAGGATTTCAGCTCCACCCGGATCTCCCGTCCGTAAAGCTCCGGCGCCGCGCCCAAAATATGCGCCTCCAGATTCGGTGTTTCGCTTTGCTCCACCGTGGGCCGCACGCCGATATTGGCGGCGGCCGGATAGCGGCGTCCTTCCGCCTCTACCCAGGCAGCGTATACGCCGAAGGGCGGAAGCAGCTGCTGTTCCGAAAGGGTAAGATTCACCGTCGGCAGTCCGTAGCGGTGCGCCAGCCCCTTCCCGTGGCAGACATCGCCCATCAGGCAAAAGGAATGCCCCATCCGTTTCTCCGCCTGCTCCAGCGCGCCTTCCTCCAGATACTTGCGGATCCCGGAGGAGCTGATCCGAAGGTCGTCCAGGATCTGATTCTCCAGTTTTTTCACCGCGATCCCCCGGCCGATCAGCGTAAATTCATTGCCCAGCTGATCCTTTCCGAAGCGAAAATCCGGCCCGCAGACCAGCCCGACCACGCCCAGCTCATGCTTCAAAAAATCCTCGACAAAATCCTCTGCGGGCACGTTCTTCCACTGGTCGAAATCCAGGATCTGCCAGTTCTCCAGCCCGTATTGACGGAAATACCATTCCTTCATCCGTTCATCGGTGATCACCCGCCGACCCTTGGTGTTGCCGGAAAAGGAAAGCACCATCGGCTCCGCATGAAGGGACAAAGCCCATTCCTTCAGCTGCGCAAAAAGCGCCTGATGCCCCAGATGGACGCCGTCGAAGTTTCCGATTGTGATGATACGCGTTGCTGTCATAAATGTGTAACGACCTTAAATAAGATCTCTCCGTCCTTTTCGATTTGATCCCCCAGCCCGATCAGCACGCCGCCTTTCCAGACGGTGCAAAGGCCGGCGGGAAGACCCCGCAGCTTCTTCACCGCTACCGCGCAGCCATTTTGCAGCAGAACGGCAAAAAATTCCTCCGGCCGGTAGCAGGGCAGAAACTCCAGCGCCTGCTCAACCGGGATCAGATGCTGCTCCAGCCCTTCCGGATGAGCTTCCAGCTCTTCCAGCGAAACGGCGTTTTCCAAAGAAAACCGCCCGGCCCGCAGGCGGCGCAGCGCCGCCGTTGTTCCCAGGCATCCGGCCGCCGCCGCCAGATCGGAAAAAAGGCTGCGGATATAGGTGCCCTTGGAGCAATCCACCAAAAGCTCCGCCTCTTTTCCTGCAGCGTCATAGGAGAGCAGCTCCAGCCGGTCGATTTCCACCGTTCTTTCCGGAACCTCTACCTCTCTGCCGGCTCTTGCCTGCCGGTAGAGGGGAACGCCGTTGACCTTGATGGCCGAATAAGCCGGCGGCCGCTGGGTGATCGCCCCGATAAACTGCGGCAAAAGCGCCCGAAGCGCCTCCTCAGAGGGCATTCCCGCCCGCTCTTCCAGGATTGCGCCGGTGATATCGCCCGTATCGGTAGTCAGCCCAAAACGCAGCACGCCGGTATAGCGCTTGCGCCCCTCGGTAAAAAGGGAGCAAAGCTTTGTCGCCCGGCCGACCATCACCGGCAAAAGCCCGGTCGCCATGGGATCCAGCGTGCCGCTATGGCCGCATTTTTCGCCGGTCATCCGGCGCAGCCGGGCAACGACGCCAAAAGAGGTCATCCCGGCAGGTTTATCAATCAGCACCAGTCCTGTCACGCCTGTCGCTCCAATTCAGCGGCCAAAGCCGCCGCCATCTGCTCTTCCACCGCGCCGTACTCCCCTTCCATAAAGCAGCCCGCCGCCTGCCGGTGGCCGCCGCCGCCGAAAAGGGAACAGACCTGCCCGCCGTGGATCCGACCGTCTGTCCGCAGGGAAACCTTATATTTCCCCGGCTCGGTCTCCTTAAAAGTGGCCGCCGCCGCTACGCCCGCGATCTGGGCGGGCAGGGACGAGATCGTTTCCAGCTCGTCCGCTCCGGCGCCGGTTTCAGCCAGCATTTCCAGCGAGATCCGCATGGTTACGATCCGGTCGCCGCTGAAATATCGCAGCGTTTCCATCGCCCGGGCCACCAGCCGGTATTCCTCTTTTCTTTTGGTCTGAAACAAATGCTTGTTCAATGCGGCAAGATCGATCCCGGCCTCCGCCAAAACGGCGGCGATCCGGTGGGTGCGGGCGGTTGTATTCCCATATTGAAAGCACCCGGTATCGGTGGAAATCGCCGTATAAAAAGCCTCCGCCGCCTTGCGGGTCAGCCCGCCCAGCAGACCGGCCAGCTCCACCAGAATCTCCCCGGCGGCGGCCGCCTCCGGATCGATATGATTCAGCCTGCCGTAGCAGGAATTGGTGGCGTGATGATCGATCACCACGTCTGCCTGCTCCGCCAGCGCCCGATAGCTTCCCGCCATCTCCGGCGACGCCATATCCAGGCATACCACCTTCCCCGCAGGGGTTCCGCCGAGCAGCTCCCCGCCGCTCAAAAACCGGTACCGCGGCGATACGGAATCCGGGCAGAGCACCGTTATCCGCTTGCCCTGCCGCTCCAGAAGATCTTTAAGCCCGAAGGCGCAGCCCAGCGTATCACCGTCCGGCCGCGCATGGCAGAGCAGCGTCAGCTCCGGCTCCTTTTTCAGAAACGCCGCGATCTCTTCAAGGGTATTATTCTTCTTCATCGCCTTTTTCACTCCCGGTTCCGTCCAGACCCAGCTCGTGCAGCTTTTCATTGATGTGCATCCCATATTTGATGGAAGGGTCCGCATGGAAGCTCAGCTCCGGGGTATTGCGCAACTTTAAGCTGCGGGCAAGGGCGCCGCGGATATAGCTCCCGGAGGATTTCAACCCGCGCAGCATCTCCTTTTCATCCCCCTCCAGCGCCGAAACAAACACCTTGCATTCCTTCAGATCGCCGGTGGTTTCCACCGCCGTTACCGAAAGCAGAGGGGGAACCCGGGGATCCTTCACCGTTGGAAGGATCCGGGCAAGCTCCTTGCGGATCTCTTCATTTACACGTTCAATCCGATGTGCCATTATTCTTTGATCTCCTGCATCTCATAGGCCTCTACCACGTCGCCTTCCTTCAGGTCATTGTAGTTTTCAATGGTCAGGCCGCATTCAAAGTTCTCCTGAACTTCCTTTACGTCGTCCTTAAACCGCTTGAGGGAAGCCAGCGCGCCTTCAAAAATAACCACGTTCTCGCGGATCAGGCGAACGGAGGCGTTGCGGGTCAGCTTCCCGCTCTTGACATAGCACCCGGCAACGGTTCCCACGCCGGAAACGCGGATGGTCTGCCGCACCTCGGCGGTGCCCAGCACCACTTCCTTAAATTTGGGCGCCAGCATTCCTTTCATGGCCGCTTCGATCTCCTCGATGCAGTCGTAGATGATGCGATACAGGCGGATATCGACGTTGGCCTTTTCCGCCGAGGCCTTTGCGCTGGCGTCGGGGCGGATATTGAAGCCGACGATGATCGCGCCGGAGGCTTCCGCCAGCATCACGTCGCTTTCGTTGATGCCGCCTACGCCGCTGTGGATCACGCGGACCCGCACCTCGTCGTTGGTCAGCTTCTCCAAAGAGGCCTTGACCGCCTCCGCGGAGCCCTGCACGTCTGCCTTCACAATGATGTTGAGATCCTTCATATTGCCTTCCTGGATCCGGGAGAAGAGATCGTCCAGCGAAACCTTATACTGGTTCTGCGCCGCCAGCTTCTGATCATTCTTGCGCTGATCCGCAAGCTCCCGCGCCAGCCGCTCATCTTCCACAACGAAGAAATTATCCCCGGCCTGCGGCACTTCGGCCAGCCCGATGATCTCCACCGGGGTAGAAGGCCCGGCCGTTTTGATTTTCCGGCCCTTATCGTCGGTCATGGCGCGGATCTTGCCGACCGCCGTTCCGGCGATGATGATATCGCCCATCTTCAGCGTTCCGTTCTGCACCAGAACCGTAGCCACAGAGCCGCGGCCCTTATCCAGCTTCGCCTCGATCACCGTGCCCTTTGCCAGACGGTTGGGGTTCGCCTTCAGGTCGCGCATCTCCGCCACCAGCAGAACCATCTCCAGCAGCGTATCGATATTATCATGCTGAACTGCCGAAACGGGAACGCAGATGGTATCGCCGCCCCATGCTTCCGGCACCAGCTCATGCTCTGTCAGCTCCTGCATCACGCGGTCGGGATTGGCCGCCGGCTTATCCATCTTATTGATGGCGACGATGATGGGAATCTCCGCCGCCTTGGCATGGTTGATCGCCTCTATCGTCTGGGGCATGATGCCGTCGTCGGCGGCCACGACCAGAATCGCGATATCGGTCGCCAGCGCGCCGCGGGCGCGCATCGCCGTAAACGCGGCGTGCCCCGGCGTATCCAGAAAGGTGATTTCCTCCCCGTTGCATTTCACTTTATAAGCGCCGATATGCTGCGTAATGCCGCCGGCTTCGCCGCTGACCACGTTGGTATCGCGGATGGCGTCCAGCAGCGAGGTTTTACCGTGGTCGACGTGACCCATCACCACCACGACCGGGCACCGCTTCACCAGCTCGCCGGCCTGATCCTCCCGATCATCGATCAGGCGATCCTCGATGGAGAGGATCACTTCCTTCTCCACCCGGATATCAAACTCTTCCGCCACCAGATAGGCCGTATCGTAGTCAATCACCTGAGAGGCGCTCGCCATAGTCCCCAGCGACATCAGCTTTTTGACCACCTGCGCCACGTTTACCTTCATCCGCAGCGCCAGCTCGCCCACCGAAATTTCATCGGGTACCAGAATCTTCATCTTCGCCTGCTTTCTTTGCAGCTCGATCCGCTTCAAGCGTTCTGCTTCCGTTTCCTTCTTTTTCTTTCCGTATTGGTTCTGCTTCTGCCAATCTCTCTTCTTCTGGATCTTCTGCTTGGACGCTCCGGCCGTATTGCGGTTTTCATGGCTGCTGGCCAGATCCATCAGCTTATCGTCGTATTTCCCGAGGTTTACGTCCTGGGCGCGCGTATCCACCACCCGGACGGTACGCTCATAGCTCTGCACCTGCCGCGGACCCTTTTCCTTCTTTTTGGGGGTTGCCTGCCTGGGCGCCGCCTGCTGGGGAGCCGCCGTTTTTTCCGCCGGCTTCTGGGCGGCCGCCGATTTTTTCGGCTCCGCTTTCTTCTCTACCGGCTTCGGCTCCGCTTTGGCGATCAGCCGCGGGCCGCTCTTGGGCGGCTCCGGCTTCTTCTCTTCCGGCTTCGGTTCCGCCTTGGCGATCAGCCGCGGGCCGCTCTTGGGCGGCTCCGGCTTCTTCTCTTCCGGCTTCGGCTCCGGCTTCTTCTCTTCCGGCGCCTTCGCCTTTTCCTTTTGCGCGTCAGGCCGGTTTGCCAGCTCAAAATAGCTGTTGAAATCCTGAACCTGATTGATTTTCGTATAATGGTCAAAGAGGAAATCCAGCTCTTTTTGGGTCAGCACCGCCATATGGGTGCGTTCCTTGACCTCAAGCTGATCCAAAAGCTTCATGACATCTCCGCTTTTAAGACCCATATCTTTTGCAAATTCATGCACTCTGTATTTCTGATCCAAAATTACATACCCCCTTCAATCGATTGCGTCAGGCTGCGGGCAAAGCCCCGGTCGGCCACGCCGATGATCCCCACCGGTTTGGTTCCGATGGATGCGCCCAGCTCTTCCTTGGTCTGCCGCAGAGGATACAGCGGAATCTGAAATTCCGCGGCAGCCAGTTCCACATTTTTCCGGGTACGGGGCGAGCAGTCCGCCGCCAGCAGCAGCAGATGGGTTGCGCCCAGTCCCGACATCACCATATCAAATCCGTAGTTCAGCTTTCCCGCCCGGCGCGCCAGGCCGAGCGTCGTCAAAAACTTATTCACGCGCCGCCAGCTCCTTCTGAAGCCGATCGTAAACCTCGCCCGGCACCGCCTTGCCGAAGCTGCGATCCAGCACCCGGAGCCTGCCGAGCTTTTGAACGCATTCCGGTTCCCGGCAAAGATAAGCGCCGCGCCCCGGCGCCTTGCCGGTGGGATCGACTGCGATCACGCCTTCCTTATTCATCACCACGCGAACCAGCTCCCGCTTGGGCTTCATTTCCCTGCAGCAAAGGCACATCCGCATCGGTATTTTACGTTCTTTTGCCAACGGTCAATCACCTACTTTGGAAAGCGGCTTGATATCGATTTTATAGCCGGTGAGCTTGGCGGCCAGCCGGGCGTTCTGCCCCTCCTTGCCGATGGCAAGGGAGAGCTGATCATCGCTGACGACCACCACGCAGGTGTGGGCGGCCTCATCGGCCGCAACGCTCAGGATCTTGGCCGGAGCAAGAGCGGAAGCGATGTATTCCTCGGGGTTTTCACTATAGCGGATCACGTCCACCTTCTCGCCCTTCAGCTCTTCGCAGACCTTGGCGATTCTCATGCCCCGGGCGCCGATGCAGGCGCCGACCGGATCCACGTTTTCATCCTGGGAAAATACGGCGATCTTGGTTCGGCTCCCCGCCTCCCGGGCGATCGCCTTCACCTCCACCGAGCCGTCGAAAATCTCCGGCACCTCCAGCTCGAAAAGCCGCCGGACCAGCCCGGGATGGGTGCGGGAAATCAGAACCTGCGGTCCCTTCTGCGCGGAGCGAACCTCCACCACGTAAATTTTCACAAAATCGCCGGGATTCAAAACCTCGCCGGGGATCTGCTCGTTCCGGATCAGCATGGCCTGGCTCTTGCCGATATCCAGAATGGCGTTGCCGTTGGGCTCCACCCGATTGACGGTGGTGGTGATGATTTCGCTTTCCTTGCTGTTGAACTCCTGATAAAGCAGCCCCCGTTCGCCGTCCCGGATGCCGTGGATGATTACCTGCTTGGCGTTCTGCGCGGCAATCCGACCGAACTCTTTGGTTTTGATCTCCACCGCCGCCTCATCACCCAGCTTCAGGCGTTTGGACACCGTATCGTGCGCTTCTTCCAGCGAAATCTCCAGAACCGGATCGGTCACCTCTTCCACAACGGTCTTCTTCTGCAAGAGCTTGATCTCGTTCTTTTCTTTATTCACAATCACTTCGGCATTGTCGGCGGTTCCATAAGCGCGTTTGGCCGCGGCCAGCAGCGCGTTTTCCACCTTTTCGATCATATAGTCGGCGGGGATTCCCTTTTCCGCCTCGATCAGCTCCAGCGCCTTAAAAAATTCTGCGTTTTTCATTTTTTTAACATTTATCCTCCTAAAATTTACGAAAAATCAACCCAGGGACGAATCAGGCGCGCGTCCTTGACCGCCAGCTCCAGCCTGCGGCCGTCCGCGTCGATGGTGAACCGGCCGTCCTGATATCCGGTCAGCCGCCCCACCCAATTATTACTGCCTTCCAGAGGGCGAAACAGCTTTACCTCGATCTTCTCGCCCATGAAATAGAGAAAATCCTTTTCCTTCTTCAGCGGCCGATCCAGCCCGACGGAGGAAACCTCCAGATAATAGTGCTCCCGGATCAGATCCGCCTCGTCCAGCAGCGGATCGATCGCCCGGGACATCCGCTCGCAGTCCTCAATGGTGATCCCCGCCTCCGCTGTGATATAAAGACGAAGAAAATAATCCGGGCCCTCCTTGACGTATTCCACGTCAAACAGGGAGTATCCCAAACTTTCCGCCACCGGCGCTGCCAGCGCCGCCACTTTAGCCGCAGTATTTTCCCTCATTCCGTTCCCCTTTCCGGCAAAATGCAAGGAGGTCCGTTTGACGAACCTCCTTCATATATACTGTAAAGTAGTATACCACGATGTTTCGGAAAATGCAAGCTTTTTTTGCAAAACCCGGCTTGACAAGCCTCAAAAGGCCGTTTTATAATGGTTTTACCCTGTAAAATCCGTCTTACGGAGGATCTTCCCGATGCACGATATCGATTATTATGTTTCCCCCATCGGAACCCTGCTGCTGATCAGCAACGGCCGGGCGCTCACCGGGCTATGGCAGGAGGGGCAAAAGAACTTCCCCGCTCCGCCGGAAGAAGGCTGGGCGGAGAGAACCACGCCAATCCTCGCCCAGACCCGGCAATGGCTGGATCTTTATTTTTCCGGCCGGGATCCCGGCTTTACCCCGCCTCTGGACGCGGCCGGAACGCCCTTTCAGAAAGCCGTCTGGGCGCTGCTGCGCACCATTCCCTTCGGGCAAACCGTCACCTACGGTGCGCTTGCAGAAAAAATCGCCGCCGGAACCGGAAAGAACGCTTCGCCCCGGGCTGTTGGCAGCGCGGCGGGGCGCAATCCCATCTCCATCATCATTCCATGCCACCGGCTCATCGGCGCCGGCGGCAACCCGACCGGCTATGCCGCCGGGCTGAGCAACAAAATCAAGCTGCTGCAAACAGAGGGCGTTTTCCTTCCCCCGTCCCGGCGCCCTGCTTTTTCGCCAAAATAAGTGGCGCGCTTTCCCTTCAGGCAAAGCCGATTCATCCGCCCCCGCCTGAAACGGCATCGTTTCGGCGCTTTTCGGCTTGTTGTCCACCGCAGGCGTCAGCCTTGCGGTTTCCGCCGCACCAAAAATCACGCAAAATTCCGCTCGTTTCAGGTTAAAGAATTTTAAAGGGGGAGATTTTTGGCTTGGCAAGGCACAAAACGCAGTAAATCCTGACGGATTTACGCGTATTTTAACGCTGCAAAGGCGAAAATCCACCCTTAAAAATCGAGTGCTGACGGATCGGCTTTGCCTAACCGCCGCGCCGTTCCTCCAAATCCGGCGCGTACCGCTCATAAACGGTGCCCTCCAGCGTTTTCCAGAGGAACGCGGTGCCGTCGAACACCAGATAGCTGTGCGGAGAGCCCTCTTTCGGGAGGGAAACAGAGCCGGGATTGAGCAGCGTGATCCCCGCCTTTTGTTGACAAAGAGGGATATGGGTATGCCCAAAGAGGAAGAGATCGCCGCCGCGCAGCGGCGGAAGGTGCTCCGGATGAAAAAGATGGCCGTGGGTAGCAAAAATCGTATGCCGGCCGAGGGGCCAGAGCAGATAATCCGCCATCATCGGAAATTCCAGAACCATCTGATCCACCTCGGCGTCGCAGTTGCCCCGCGCGCCGGTCGCTTCGTTTTTCAATCCGTTGAGCATCCCGATCACCGCCTTGGGGTCGTATCCCTCCGGCAGCTCGTTGCGCGGCCCGTGATACAATAGATCCCCCAGCAAAATCAGCCGCTCCGCCCCTTCCTTCCGATAGGCGCGCAGCAGCTCCCCGCAGTAATACGCCGAACCGTGGAGATCGGAGGCAATCATCCATTTCATTTGATCTATTTCTTCCCTTCTTCGCTGAAATTCTGCTTAGGCAAAGGCGAAAATCCACCCTTAAAATCGAGTTCGAATGGATCGGCTTTGCCTATGCGGCGCAGACCGCGCCGCAGGTTCATTATAATTTATCCGCCCGCCTGCGTCAAGAGCCGCCCCGGAAATTTGCGCAGGCTCCGGATCCCAGAAACGCCATGGCGCCCCGGCCTTTTCCGGCCGGGCGCCATGGCGTTTCTATGCGAAGCGGGAACAGCCGTTCCTGCTTTTTGCCGGTTTCTTACTTTTCTTTTGTTTTGCAAGAAAGACGGAAAGGGCAATCAACGCCGCGCCCGACGCCGCCAGCAGAACGAGATAAAAAGCAAAGTTGCTGCTATCGCCGGTCTGCGGGTTGGTTGTGTCTCCTCCATTTTTGTCCGGTTCCTGCGGCGTGGTGCCGCCGGTCTGGCTGTCATCTCCGCCCTGCACCGCCGTGATGGTAAACTCCGTCTTGGCTATGCCGTTTTTGGACTCAATCTCAAGCGTGTGCCTGCCCACGGACAAAGTATTCAGATATTCCGCTTTGAGCGTGACTATCGTGCTGCCTTCCTTCACAGTGTAATTGGAAGCATCCAAATCTTTGCCGTCTACCCTGACTTTCAGGAAATCAGCATATTCAGCGTCCGACGTGAAGCTGAGCCCATCATTGCTGCCTTTCTGCCATGTGCCGCCCGCGCCCTTGATGATAACCGGGGCTTCCGGCTGGGCAGGCTCCTGCGCTTCCTTGTATTCGATCAGCAGGCCAAAGAGGTCTGCCGAACCGCCGGACACCTCCAGCGTCACCGGGAAGCTGACAGTGGTGGCGGTATAGCTGCTGGCCGCAGCGCCACCCTTAATACGGGC
>CALXGQ010000022.1 GCA_944387895.1 uncultured Clostridia bacterium | reverse complement strand
CGGTGCATTTGATTTTGAACGGGCAAAAGAAAAAGCCCAAAATACAACTCAAAAACAGCAAAGAACGGCATAGCCGTTTGGCTATACCGTCCCTTGCTTCAATGTTTTCTTAATTCACCGCCCCATTGGCGGTGAATTTCTTTTTGGCTGATCCTGCCGCATTTATCGTCTTTTTACGGGGTTTGCGCCGGCCGGCAGGTCATTTCAGAAAAATTTCAATTACCGGGATCAGGATGTCCGGCTGGTGCTCCGGAATGGAAAGAAAGACGGGCTTTTCTCCGATGGAATCGGTGAGGTTGTGGTAAGCGGAAGGGGCTTCCTCCTGGTAGCGGATCTCGCTGGCGTCATGCAGAAACTGCGCATAGGCGATCTTTCCGGCCAGGCCGGGAAGGATCAGCGTTTTATAGGGATATTGCAGCAGATGGAGATACAGCCTGCTTTCGTCCGCGCTTTGGGTAATGAGCGTTCCTTCCGGGGCGGAAAACGCCGGATCGGCCATGGTGCAGCCGTAGATGGATCGGCTGTTGAGCTTCATCCAATCCCGGTAGACGCCCAGAGCTTTTTCCGCCCGGCTATCGAAGATTCCCCGCGCCGTGGGGCCGACGTTCATCAGCAGATTGCCGCCGTGGGCGACGCTCTGGATCAGAAGGCGGAGCAATACCTCCGGGCTCTTCCAGCTGGTTTCCTCCCGGTGATAGCCCCAGCTTCCGCTGAAGGTCTGGCAGGCTTCCCATATCACCTTTTCGCCGGTTACGGGATGGGTCGGCCATTGCGTTACCTGAACCTGCTCGGGGGTAACGAGATCCTGCTCGATCTCCGTGCGGTCGTTGATGATGATCCCGGGACGCAGCCGACGCACGGTGGCGATCAGCTCCTCGGCCTCCCAGTCGTCCTTCCCCTTGCCCATTCCGTGCAGCTCCGGCAGGTACTGATAGCGGGTTTTGCCGCCGGGGTAGGAAAAATCAAACCACAGAATATCAATGTCTCCGTAGTTGGTCAGCAGCTCTGTGACCTGATCCCGCATATACTGCGCATAACGGCGGGGATCTTTCTTTTTGTTTTCAGCCACCTTTTCCGGCCGGTTGCGGTCGGGATGGATGGTGTCGACGGTAAAATCCGGATGATGCCAGTCGATCAGGGAATAGTAGAAGCCGATCCGCAGCCCTTCGGCCCGGAAGGCGTCGACCACTTCCCGAACGATGTCTTTCCCGTAGGGGGTGTTGGTCACTTTATAATCGGTATACTGGCTGTCGAACAGGCAAAAGCCTTCATGGTGCTTGGTGGTCAGAACAACGTATTTCATCCCCGCTTCCCGGGCGCTTTTCGCCCAGGCTCCGGCGTCCAGAAGGTCGGGATTGAAATGATCGAAATATTTGCGGTAGTCCTGTTCGGAGATCTCTTCCCGGGTTCGGACCCACTCATGCCGCGCAGGCAGGGAATAAAGCCCGAAATGGATGAACATCCCAAAGCGGTCGTGGGTGAACCAGGCGGTGTCGCCCGGCGTTTTTTTTACGGTGTATGCCGACATATGTTTTGCCTCCCTTGCAATTCTTTTTGCTTTTTGCTATAATGATTATAAATGGATAAAAACGAAAAGAACATGTATTTTTCAGAAAAAAATATGGAGAAAACATATGGAGCTTTCTTTTTTTCCTTTACAGGAGCAGTTGAACGCCGTCAATCCCCTGATATTGGAGAGCGCCGCCGCGACCCTTTCGCCCCAATGGCAGCTGAAGCTGCGGGGGGCGCCGTATTCCAGGCTGTATTATTTTCTTGAAGGCGAGGCGTGGGTCGAGAGCGGAGGCAGGCGCATCACAATGCAGGCGGGGAATCTCTATCTGATCCCTGCCGGGCTTCCCTTCGCCGCCGGATGCCGGGAGCGGGCGCGAAAGATCTATTTTCATCTGAATCTTCTGAAGCAGGACGGATATGACCTGGCCATGGAGATGGGAGAGATCGGATGTCTTCCGGTGACGGCTCAGCGGCTGGAGCGCCTGAACGCCCTCTGCGCCGCCCAAAGCCTGCGCGGCGCCCTGGGGCTGAAGAATATGATTATGGAGGATCTTCTGGCGGTCTTTGAGCGCTACGACGTATGCGGCGCGGCCGAAACGGGATATTCCATGCCGGTGCGCCAGACGGTTTCCTATATCCACAGGCATCTTTCTGTCCAGCTTTCGGTAGCGGAGCTGGCGGAGCGGGCTTATGTTTCGGAGCGGACGCTGAATCAGATGTTCCGCCGGGAGATGGGGAAAACGGCGGGGCAGTATATCGATGAAATGCTTTTGTTTGAGGCGCAGCGACAGCTGCTGCTGACCTTCCGCCCCATCGGCGAGATCAGCGAGAGCCTCGGGTATTGCGATCCGTTTTATTTTTCCCGCCGGTTCAAGGAGCTGAGCGGCAGAACGCCCTCCGCCTATCGAAAGGAGGGCCGTCCGGGCTGACTCCAAAGCGCCGCTCCGGCAAACCGAACCCGGCGGGCGGTGCGGAAGGCGGCGGGAACGCCCTCTGCCGGTTGCGATCCGGGCAAAGCAAGGGAGAAAGGACGGGCGGATCCATGGAACTCTACGCTCCGTGGGTGGTTATCAAGATCCCCGTGATGGATGATAAAGGCAAAAAGAGGCTGGGACGGATGGATCAAGTTCGCATTAAAAAACACGTCTGTTGGCAGCCGGATCGGCTTGCCTTCAGACGTGTTGCTGTTTTTGCCGGAGTTTTTTCAAGTAAAAAAGGCGCCGGCAGAAGATCAAAGGGTGCGGTGGAAGATCAAAGGGCGCTGCGGGAGCGCGGCGTTTTTCCAGCTCCGGCGCAGGGTCATGCGAGGATCTCCGCCAGCAGCCGCTGGGCGTTCAGTCCGTCGTCCAGAGAGGCCAGCAGGGGATCCTCCTGCCCGGTATAGAGAAGGCGGGCAAAGTGGAGCAGGGCGCAGGTGTGGGCGTCCTGATAAAAGCCCAGAGAATTGCGGGGCGCGGGATACATCAGCTCCGCCAGCAGCTCTGCGTCCGCCCGGTAGAGGGTCGTCCGCCGGGTGGGGAGATCGTAATGCACCAGCTCATAGGGGTGCTCAAGGTCGATGAAAAGACTTCCCAGCTCGCCGTAAAGGGTGATGGTTTTTCCGCTTCCCTCCGTCGCGTGGATGCGCGAAACCTCCAGCGTTCCGGTGCAGGGCGGGGCGGCCAGCTCCATGCGGCCAAATTCGTCCACCTCGTTGCGGTCCGGGAACTGGATCCCCTTTTCGCCGCTCAGATAATGGAGCGGCCCCAGCAGATAGGCCAGCAGATCCAGCATATGAACGCCCAGATCCAGCAGCGCGCCGCCACCGTTTTCGGCGGTCATGCGCCAGGTTTTGGGGCGGGGGAGGAGATAACTGTCGTGCAAAAAGAGGGCTTTGAAATCGATCAGATCCCCGATCAGCGGCAGCTTCCGTTTCATCAGCGTGACCGCCGGAAGCATCCGGTATTCAAAGGCCATGGCGGCAGGGAGCGCGCCGATCTGAAAGGCCAGCTCTCCGGCTTCGGAAAGGGTGGCGGCCAGCGGTTTTTCGCAGTAAACGGGAAGGCCGTGCTCCGCGGCGAAGGAAAACGCCTCCCGGCGCAGGTGCTGCGGCATGCAAAGATCCAGAAAATCCGGCTTGCATTCCCGATTCAGCGTTTCCAGATCGGTATAGTGCCGCACATGGGGCAGGGGGCTGGCTTTGGGCGTGCGGCTCATCAGACCGGTCAGAACGGGGAGGACCTCCCCTTCAAATTGCAGCGCGGCCTGATAGGAGGCCAGCGCGTGATGGCGGGCCACGCCGCCAAAGCCGATGATGGCGTAATTAAGAGTTCTGCTCATGCTGCTTCTCCTCTCCGGCGGCCGCCTCGGCGGCTTTTTTCCGGCGCAGCGTTTCCCGCCCGGCCTGGACGCCTTTATAGATATCATAGAGAAAGACGAAAAGGAGCACGCTGGCGGCCGCCTGGATCAGATCCTTGCGCAGCGTGACGGCGGCAACGGAAAAGGCGGAAAGGCCGCCGCCGATGCAGAGCTGATAGATCAGCTCGGAGAGATAATAGCCGGCAACGGGAATAAAGGCCGCGGCAGAGGCCATCAGCTCCGGGTATTTTTCGGCGGGGCGGGTTTTGAGCAGACCTTTCACCGCCAGAACCATCAGCACCCGGATGATCAGGGTGCAGGGCGAAAGCAAATAATAGCCCTTCACAAGATCGGCAAGGATCCCGGCGCCCCCTGCGGCGGCCGCCGCATAAGGGAAGGGCAGAACAACGGCGGCCAGCAGCACCAGGGGATCGGCGGGGTGCAGGTAGCCGTGGGCGGTGGGCTGGCCGATCAGGCCGGCCAGAAAAATCAATACGCCAAACAGAATGGCTTTCCGGAGGGTTTTATTGCTCTTCACGAAATCATGCTCCTTGCAAGTAAAGATGATTTTATTATAGCATCAACAATCGCCGATTGCAACTGTTATTCGCCGGATCAGGAAAGGGTTTCCAGATAAAAATCAAGGGTTGAAAATAACGGGAAGGTATGTTATACTAATTAAACGTGTAATAGATATAAAGGAGCGGCAGACCATGTCAGGACATTCCAAATGGCATAATATTCAAAATAAAAAAGGGAAGACCGACGCCCAGCGCGCGAAGATCTTTACCAAAATGGCAAGAGAGATCATCGTGATTGTAAAAGAGGGCGGGCCGAACCCGGATTCCAATTCCCGCCTGGCCGACGCTATTGCCAAGGCCAAGGCGGCAAACGTGCCCAACGATAATATTGAGCGCGCCATCAAAAAGGCCGCCGGCGCGGAGGACAGCAGCGATTATGAATCCCTCGTCTATGAGGGATATGGGCCGGGCGGCGTGGCCGTGGTGGTGGACTGTCTTTCAGATAACCGGAACCGGACGGCCGCCAACCTCCGGCATTACTTTGATAAGTTCGGCGGCAACCTCGGCGCGACCAACAGCGTGATGTGGCAGTTCCGGCAATGCGGGCTGCTGGTGGTAGACAAAGAAGAGGTGGATGAAGATGAGCTGATGATGTGCGCCCTGGAAAACGGCGCAGATGATTTTAATGCAGAAGGAGATGCCTTTGAGATCGTAACCGCTCCGGAGCGGTTTTCAGAGGTGCGCGTGGCGCTGGAGGGGGCCGGCTATACGTTTCTGACTGCTGAAGTGACGCGTATCGCCGATAACGACGTTTCACTTACCGATGAAAAGGATCGGTTTAAGATGCAGCTTTTGCTGGATGCACTGGAGGATGATGATGATGTTCAAAAAGTTGCGCACAACTGGGCGGAATAGTTTACGGCGTGTTTTTACCCTCTTGCTGGCGGTTCTTTTGCTGACGGGGCTTTGCGTGTTCGCCGAGGCGGCGGACGCCTACTCCATTAAGGTCAGCGGGTTCAGCCTGGATTTCGACGTGGATACCGATTATTATCTGGTCTATCCCGGCAGCTTCAGTAATTGTAAAATTACCGGCTATACCGGTTTTAAAAAGCTGAAGGTATCGGTGGAGCAGTACTGCTCCTATTTTCCGTATAAAGACACGCCCTATGAGCTGGGCGACACGCTGCAGCTGGGGCAGGGCCGGGCCAAGATCGTTCTGACCGGAACGCTGCAGGACGGCACCACCCGGGAATATTTGATCGCGCTGGCCGATCCGGAGGGGGCAGATTACGCCTATGCCAAGGCGACGGTCGTTACGGCGGGAGAAACCGTGAAGGTCTATTCCGCGGCCAGCAGCTCTTCAACGGTGCTCAAAACGCTGGTCGGGGGCGGCCGGGTTTATTATCTGGAAACAGAGGGTGACTGGTGCAAGATCCAGATGCTCAATCAGGTCAATAAAGGCCTGGTCGGCTATGTGAAAAAGCGGAATCTGCGCTGGAACTGGCAGCAGACCGCGATGCCGGAGCAGTACCGCAGCGCCATTGAAGCGCTGCAGAAAAAGCATCCCAACTGGACGTTTACTTTTGTGAACGTGGAGATGGATTATCAAGAGGCGCTGGAAAAATACGGGGCGGAGAACGAGCAGTATATCAATCCCCTTAATTATCTCACAGAAGATAAAATCTTTGCCTTTCTGAATATCGATACTTATGATACGACCTGCTGGAACGACGAAGGGGTCGCCGCCATCTGGGTCAATGAAAAGGCCATCACCAAGGAGGAGGCGGTTGCGTATTTCGGCGCGGCCTCCAAATCCCTGAAAATGAACGCATACT
This sequence comes from uncultured Clostridia bacterium, assembly GCA_944387895.1. Taxonomy (GTDB): domain Bacteria; phylum Bacillota; class Clostridia; order Oscillospirales; family QAKW01; genus QAKW01. The sequence continues at coordinate 24,355 of CALXGQ010000022.1, read as the reverse complement.
ATATCGCCTGCCGGGCGGCGCTGGAATCGGGCTACGGCACCTCCAAATACGCCTCCGGCAAGATGGCGGGCTATGAGGGCTACTATAATTTCTACGGGATCCGGTGCTACGACAATAATCCGGATCAGGGCATGGCCTACGCCAAGAGCCGCAACTGGAACAGTCTGTTCCGCTCCATCGTGGAGGGCGCCAACTGGATCAAGGATCAATATCTGGATCAGGGGGCGACAACCCCGTATTTCTTCCGGTTCGCCGGCTTTCAGGGAAAGTCCTATATGACGGACGTGCGGGCGCCTGAAAAGGAGGCGTCCATCCTCAAGCGGGCCTTCACCGATCCGGACGCAAAGGCGTATTTCATCATTCCGGTTTATGAAAATATGGTCACCTTTACCGATCTGGATCCCAACGCCTGGTATTATGAGGAAGTATTGGGCGCGATCGACGCCGGGATCTTCGCCGGGGATAGCCCCACCTATTTCAATGTCGACGGCAACATCACCCGGGCGGAGTTTGTCACGGCCCTTTCCCGGCTGTGCGGCGTGGACGTCGGCAGCTATACCTGCACGAAATTCGTGGACGTCAGCGAGGACGACTGGTTTTATCCCTACGTTGCGTGGGCGGCGGCCGAGGGCATGACAGAGGGGACCTCTCCCAATGAATTTTCGCCGGATCTGCCCATCGCCCGGGAGGAAATGAGCAAGATGCTGGGCAGCGCCATCGAGAAGGTTCTGGGCCAGACCCTGAGCACGTCCGGCGCCCAGGATTTCACCGATCAGGAGAAGATCAACGACTGGGCGGTGGAATGGATCAAAAAATGCAGCGCCAGCGGGATCTTTCTCGGCGATGAAAACGGCGCCTTCAATCCGGGGGATTACGCCACCCGAGCCGAGGCGGCCTGCGTCTTTTATCGCTGCTATAATAAATTCGTTAAAAACTAAAAATCACATCAGCCGCACAACCCGTGCGGCTGATCTTTTACGGAGCGGGCAGCTATGACAAAATGGATCATCAAGTTCTTTATTCGTGATTATCAGAATACCGGAGATCCGGAGGTGCGCTTCCGGTACGGCGCCGTGGCGGGGATGGTGGGGATCGTCACCAATCTGCTGCTGGCAGCGGCCAAGATCCTGATCGGCGCGCTTTTCGGCGTGATCGCCATCGTGGCCGACGGGCTCAATAATTTATCCGATAGCCTTTCGTCCGTCATTACCCTGGTCGGGTTTCGCATCTCCTCCCGCAAGGCGGATCGGGAGCATCCTTACGGCCATGGGCGGATGGAATATATTGCGGCCATGATGATCGCCATGATCATGGTGACGATGGGCTTTACGCTGATCCAGGAATCTTTTCCCCGGATCTTTTATCCCGAGGAGGCGGCCTCCTCCTGGCTGATCTGGGTCACCCTGGCGGCTTCCATAGCCGTTAAGCTCTGGCAGGGGCTTTTTTACCGCGCCATGGGCAGGGCGATCGGCAGCGATACGCTCCGCGCCAATTTCCGGGATAGCGTCAACGACGTGATTTCCACCGCGGCCGTTTTGCTCTCGGTGCTGCTGACGCCGCTGATCGGCTATAATACCGACGGCATCATGGGAACCGCCGTGGCGGTATTCATCGTCTATTCCGGCGTCATGCTGATGAAGGATACGATTCAGCGCCTGCTGGGGGAGGGCGCCGACGCGGCGCTCTCGGAGAGCATCAAATCGGCGATCATGAGCTATGAAGGGATCGTTGGGGTTCATGATCTGGAGGTTCATAACTACGGCCCGGGCCGGATGTTTGCTTCTGTTCACGCGGAGGTGCCGGCGGAGCGCGACATTTTGAGCAGCCATGATCTGATCGATAATATCGAGCGGGAGATCCGGCAGAAAATGGGTCTGAACCTGACGATCCATATGGATCCGATCGTCACCAGCGATCCGGAGCTGGATCTGCTGCGGGAAGAGCTGCGGGAGATTCTCCGCCCCTTTGAGGGCGTGACCTACCATGATCTGCGGCTGGTGCGCGGCACCACGCATTCCAACGTCCTTTTCGACCTGGTGACGCCCTTCGACTATCGGCTTTCCGATGAGGAGCTCTGCCGCCGGGTCGACGCGGCCGTAAGGGAGAAGCACCCGGATTATTTTACGGTGATCGCGGTGGATAAGGATCTGGTGAACCGATAAAAAACGCGGCGGGGAGACGGTGTTTTTTTTGTAAAAAACATTGACTTCTCCGGGGGCTTGCATTATACTTAAACCAGATCAAATTCAAGAAAAACAGGAGGCTGAAAATGGGCAATAAGGTTTTTAAAGTAGCCGTGATCGGCTGCGGCGGGATTGCAAACGGAAAGCATCTTCCCGCGCTGGCGAAGCTGGCTGCCGCCGGCAAGGTCGAGGTGGTATATTTTTGCGATATTATCCGGGAGCGGGCGGAGAAATCGGCGGAAAAATTCGGTGCTGCAGGCGCAAAAGTAACGGAAGATTACCGGGACGTCGTGAACTGCAAGGACGTGGATACCGTCCATGTCTGCACGCCCAACCGCAGCCATAGCGAAATCAGCTGCGCCGCGCTGCGCGCCGGCAAGGACGTTCTTTGCGAAAAGCCCATGGCGATCAACGCCGCGGAGGCCAGAGCGATGGTGGAAGCGGCCAAGGAGAGCGGCCGCACCCTTTCCATCGGCTATCAGAGCCGGTTCCGCACCGATAGTCAGTATGTAAAAGCGGAGGCGGAAGACGGCTTTTTCGGCGATATTTATTATGCGAGAGCCTATGCGGTCCGCCGCCGTGCGGTTCCCACCTGGGGCGTATTTCTCAACGAATATGAGCAGGGCGGAGGCCCGCTGATCGATATCGGCACCCATGCCCTGGATCTGACGCTCTGGACGATGAACAATTATAAGCCCAAATACTGCGTTGGCACCACCTTCCATAAGCTGAACAACCAGAGGAACACCGGCAACGCCTGGGGCGATTGGAACCCGGAAGAGTTCAAGGTTGAGGACAGCGCCTTCGGCTTTATTGTCATGGAAAACGGCGCCACGATCTCGCTGGAATCCTCCTGGGCGCTCAATACCCATGAAAGCTGCGAAGCCGCCTTCGCCGTCTGCGGCGATAAGGGCGGCGCGGATATGAGAGGCGGGCTGGTGCTGAATACCATCAAGCACGGCAAGCAGATCAATATCCATCCGCAGCTGGATGCGAAGGGCGTTGCATTCTACGACGGCAAGTCTGAAAAGCCCAATGAGGTGGAGGCCCGCCAGTTCTATGAAGCGCTGGAGAAGGGGACCAGCCCCTGCGTGCTTCCGGAGCAGGCGTGCGTGGTTTCCGAGATCCTGGAAGGGATCTATACCTCCGCCAAGACCGGCGAACCCTTCTATTTCAATAAAAAATAACATATCAGAGATAAGGAGAAAAGACGATGAAATTAGGCGTATTTACCGCATTGTTCCGCGACCGCAGCTTTGAAGAAACCTGTAAATATCTGAGCGGGCTGGGCGTTCAGACGCTGGAGCTGGCCTGCGGCGGCACGACCGGGAAGCATCATACCGATCCCAATACCATTATGGATCATCCCGAGAAGATCCAGGAGATGAAAGACATCATGGCGAAGTACGGCCTGGAGGCCGCCGCCGTTTCCTGCCATGGAAATCCGGTGCATCCCAATCCCGAAGAAGCGAAGATGTATCATGATGAGTTCAAGGGCGCGATCCTTTTCGCCGAGGCGATGGGGATCGATACCATCATCGGCTTTTCCGGCTGCCCCGGCGATAGCGAGGGCTCCAAATATCCCAACTGGGTCACCTGCGCCTGGCCGAACGATTTCGGCGAGATTCTGAAATACCAGTGGGAGATCGTGATCCGCTACTGGAAGGAAATGGCCGAGTTTGCCAAAGCCCACGGCATCAAAAAGATTGCCTTTGAAATGCATCCCGGATTTGTTGTATACAATCCCAAGACGCTGCTGAAGCTGCGCGAAGCGGTAGGCGACATCATCGGCGCCAACTTTGATCCCTCTCATCTTTTCTGGCAGGGCATCGATCCGGTGGAGGCGATCAAGGAGCTGCGCGGCGCGATCTATCATTTCCACGCCAAGGACGTTTACCTCGACGAGGCGGAGATCAAAAAGAACGGCGTTTTGGATCCCGGTTCTTTCGGCAATCTGGGCGAGCGCAGATGGTACTTCCGTTCCCTGGGCTACGGGCATGATATGCTCACCTGGAAGAAGATGATGAGCACGCTGCGCATGGTGGGCTATGAAGGCGCCGTTTCCATCGAGCATGAGGACGCGCTGATGAGCACCGAGGAAGGCCTGGAGAAGGCGGTGGCCGTGCTGAAAGAGGCCATGATGTTTGAAAATATCAAGAAAGACGTTTTCTGGGCGTAATTTACAGCGGGGCTTCGGCATTTTGCCGGCGCCCCGCTTTTTTCTGGTGAAAACACCGATTTTTCGGTGAAAAATAAATTGTTTTTTTCTGCACTTTTATATTGCTTTTTTCCAGGCTCTGATGTAAAATTACTCTGTACTCAAACAAAGGAGGATTCTTTTATGTTTAAGATGGGTATCATCGGATGGGGCGGTATGGGCCACTTCCACGAAAAGCTTGTAAAAGAAAAAATTTCCCGCATGGATGTAAAGGGCGCTTACGACATCAATCCGGAAAAGGAAGAGAGTATCCGCCGCCATGGTCTGGTTGTTTATGAATCGGCGGACGCGCTTTTTCAGGATCCGGAGATCGATCTGGTTCTGCTGAGCGTCCCCAATAATTTCCATAAGGACTACGCGATCCGCGCCATGAAGGCCGGAAAGCACGTTTTGTGCGAAAAGCCCGCGATGATGGACAGCGCGGAGCTGGAAGAGGTGATCGCGGTATCGAAAGAAACCGGCAAGATCTTTACCGTCCACCAGAACCGCCGCTGGGATCGGGATTATCTGATCGTGAAGGATATTTATGAAAAGGGCACCATCGGCAAGCCGTTTTTCATTGAAAGCCGCGTAGACGGCGCCCGGGGAATCCCCGGCGACTGGCGCTGCACCAAGGTGGCGGGCGGCGGCATGATGCTGGACTGGGGCGTTCACCTCATCGACCAGCTTCTGATCATGATCGATAGCCCTGTGACCGAGGTTTACGCGCAGGTGCTGAACCTGAAGTATGAAGAGGTCGACGATAATTTCAAGCTGATGATGCGCTTTGAAAACGGCATCAACGCCATGATCGAGATCGGCACCTTCCATCTGATCCCGCAGCCGCGCTGGTATATCAACGGCGACGCCGGAACGCTGCTCATTCGGGATTGGGGCAGCGGCGCCGACGTGGTGCGGGCGCTGGATACCGAGATGGACTGGGAGGCCGGGATCGTCTATACCGCTGCCGGCCCCACCCGCACGATGGCGGCCCGGCCCAAGGATTCCACCGAATCGTTCCATATCGATATCGCTGAGCATCGCACCAACTATATGCTGCATGAGATGCTGGTGGACGCCATGGAAACCGGCGATTATTCCAAGGTCCCGGTGCAGCCCGAAGAGGTGATGCGCTCCACGAAGGTGATGGAGGCCGCTTTCAAATCTTCGGTCGAAGGGATCGTAGTCAAGGATCGGATCTGAGCAAAGGCTGTTGCGCCCCGGGATTTCCCGGGGCGCAATTTGCATTTAATGACTTTACATTCCCGCCGGAATCGTGTATAATGATTTCATGTTCTTAAAATAATACTTCTGAAAAGGAGTTCTCTGAAGATGGATGATAAGAAGCGCAATGTAACCGGCTCTTATCCCGGCGCAGGCGGAGCATCCCGTCCGAAAAAGAATAAGAACCCTTCCGGCTCCTATCCCGGCAGAAAACCGGTTCCGGAACCGGAGAACCGGACTGCTGCGGAAAAGCAGGAAGAACCGAAAAAAACCGCGCCCAACGCGCCCAAAAAGAAAAACCGAGTCGCCGGACTTTTTACGAAAGAAACGATGCGGAAATACTGGAAGACCATGGCTTATTATACCGGGATTTTCGTTGTCAGTATTCTGCTGGCGGCATGGTTCTGCGATATCGGGAACGAGGCCCTGGGGCTGATCCGCCCGGATCAGGATATCACGGTGGTCATCGAGGAAAACAGCTCCACCATGGAGATTGCAAAAACCCTTAAAGAGGCGGGGATCATCGATCATCCGTATGTCTTCCGGCTTTACTGCAAGCTCAAGAAGGCGGACGGTACCTTCCAGTACGGGGAGTACACCATCAACTGTAAAAAGGACTATAACCAGATCATCCGGGCGCTCAAGCAGGGCACGGCCAATAAGACGATGGTTTCCTTTAATATCGAGCCGGGCGATACCCAGGAGGACGTGGTGGTCACCCTCTGCGATTCTTTGGGCTATCTGGAGCGGGAAGAGCTGGAATCGGTTTTGCAGGACTATGATTTTTCCGGGTATTCCTTTCTGAAGGATCTGCCCGACCGCAATTACCGGCTGGAGGGGTATCTTTATCCCGGCACCTATGAGATGTATGAAAGAGAATCGGCGCTGGCTGTGGTGCAGAGGATTCTGGATCGGTTTGAAGAAACGGTGCTCACGGAGGAAAACCGGAAAAAGATCAAAGCTTCCGACTATACGCTGGATGAGCTGATCACGCTGGCCTCCATTTTGCAGGAAGAGGGCGGAACAGAGCTGCCCCGGGCGGCGGGCGTATACTATAACCGGTTGGAGAGCGCAGATTTCCCCTATCTGGAATCGCAGGCCACCGTGGCATATATACTGCCCGCCGGGCACGGCGCGATCGACGGGGAGGATATCAAAACGGACGACCCCTATAATACATATCGGAATGCAGGGCTTCCCACCGGCCCGATTTCCAACCCCGGCGCCGATGCCATCGCAGCGGTGCTGACTCCGGAGGATACTTCGGATTTTTATTTTGTTACCGGGGAAGACGGAACCACGCTTTTCGCTGCCGACAGCACTGCGCACCAGAGCAACATCAACAAAGCCGGGAAGAACTCCCGGGGAACGGGGACCGTATCTTGAGCATGGAATTACTGGCTCCGGCCGGCAATATGGAAAAGCTGCGGTACGCGGTATGGTATGGGGCAGACGCCGTTTATGCCGCCTACCGCTCTTTTGGGCTGCGGGCGGCCAGCGAAAATTTTGATCGGGAGCAGCTGGAACAAGCCATCGGCTTTTGCCATGGCAGCGGCGTTAAAATATATATAACCGTCAATATATTTCCCGATCAACGGGATCTGGAGCAGCTTCCGGAATTTTTTCAGATGATGGCGGCGCTGAAGCCGGACGGCCTGATCATCGCCGATCTGGGGGTTCTGGCGCTTGCGCGGCGGTATGCGCCGGAGCTGCCGATTCACATTTCCACCCAGGCCAACGTCACCAACTATGAAGCCGCCATGGTATTGCGGGAGCTCGGCGCCAAAAGAATCGTGCTGGCGCGGGAGATGTCCCTTGCGGATATCGCGGCGCTGAGGCGGAAGCTGCCGGCGGATGTGGAGCTGGAGGTTTTTTCCCACGGCGCCATGTGCGTCGCCTATTCCGGGCGGTGCCTTCTTTCGGCGGCGCTGACCGGGCGCAGCGGGAACCGGGGCGCCTGTGCGCAGCCTTGCCGCTGGAATTATGCTCTTGCCGAGGAAACCCGCCCCGGCCAGTATTTTCCCATCGAGGAGGACGGGCGGGGCACCTATCTTTTCAATTCCAGGGATCTCTGCCTGATGCCCTATCTGAAGGAATTGCAGGAGGCGGGCGTCGCCTCGCTGAAGATCGAGGGGCGGATGAAAAGCTTTTATTATGTGGCCTGCGTTACCCAGGCATACCGCCGGGCGCTGGACGATCTGGCCGCCGGGCGGCCCTTTGATCCCGCTCTGATGGACGAAGTACGCGCCGTTTCCCACCGGGATTACTGCACCGGCTTTTTGCTGGGCGATCCAGGTCCGGAGGGGCAAAACCCTCTGAACGGCGGTTATCTGCGGTATACCGACGTTGTTGCCGTGGACGCCGGGCGGCCGGGCTGGGTGATCCAGAAAAATAAATTTTCGGCGGGGGAGACCCTCTGGGTCGTCGCGCCGGCGCAAAAGCCGCGCCCGGTTCGGGTGGAGCGGCTTTGGGACGAAGGGGGTCTGCCTCTTGAAAGCGCGTCCCATGCGGAGATGCCGGTCCGGCTGGAGATGGAGCTGCCGCCCCACGCCATCCTGCGCAGAGAACGCAGAGAAGAACAGAGAAATCAAAACGAAAGAAAGGCATAGCTATGAGTAAGATCACGATTCCGGCCGGATATAAGCCGGCGCTCTCCCTTTATGATACCCAGAAGGCCATTGGGCTTGTGAAGCGTTTGTTTGAGGATATGCTGTGCGGCGCGCTGAATCTGCGCCGCGTATCCTCCCCGCTTTTCGTTACGGCCGATAGCGGGCTGAACGATAATCTGAACGGCGTGGAACGCCCCGTTTCCTTTGAGATCCGCGATATCGGAGCCGAAGCGGAAGTCATCCATTCCCTGGCCAAATGGAAAAGGCAGGCGCTGCGGGACTACGGCTTTCAGCCGGATACCGGCCTTTATGCCGATATGAACGCCATCCGCCGGGATGAAGAGCTGGATAACCTGCATTCGGTCTATGTGGATCAGTGGGACTGGGAGAAGATCATCGGGGAAGAGGATCGCAGCAAGGAATATCTGAAGGCGGTGGTGGGGAAAATCGTTTCCGCCATCTGCGAAACCGACCGGACGCTGCGCATTATGTTCCCCCAGCTTCAGGCGCGCCCCGCGCTGAGCAGTAAAATTACTTATCTCACTACGCAGGAGCTGGAAGATCTTTATCCGGAGCTTTCGCCCAGAGAGCGGGAGAATGCCGTTGTCAAAGAGCGCGGCACCGTATTTCTGATGGAGATCGGCGGCAAGCTGCGCTCCGGGAAACCCCATGACGGCCGCGCCCCGGACTACGACGACTGGGAGCTCAACGGCGATATCCTCTTCTGGAACCATACGCTTCAGCAGGCCTTTGAGATCTCCTCCATGGGGATCCGGGTCAGCCCGGAAAGCCTTGCCCGGCAGCTGAAGCTGGCCGGCTGCGAGGAGCGGCGCACGCTTCCCTTCCACCGCGCCCTTTTGAACGGAGAGCTGCCGCTGACGATCGGCGGCGGGATCGGCCAGAGCCGTCTTTGCATGCTTTTGCTGGGCAACGCCCATATCGGAGAGGTGCAGGCCTCCATTTGGGATCAAAAGACGCTGGACGCCTGCAAGGCGGCTGGGATCCCGATCCTTTGAGAAAAGAAGAAGCAGACCGGATGATATCCGGTCTGCTGTTTTTTTGCGGCCGGCGCATCGCGGCAAATCCGGCGCAGGGCGTGGGCGGAAAAAGAGGGGGGCTGCAAAGCTCCCTCCGCGCTGCGGTTTTGCCCGGGCGGGTTCAGTCCGGATCGAAGCAGAGGTACCAGTCCAGGCAGATTTTTCCTTCCCGCTCCCAGGCAGACATGGAATCCCGGCTTTCGCTGCGCGTGGCCGGCGGCAGCACCAGCGCGGGGGCGCCCGGAACCCAGCCGCAGGGGGTGGGCTTTCCGGTTTGCAGGGCGCAGAGGGTGCGCAGCGCTTCGGTGAAATTGGCGCCGGTATCGCCGGGGTAGGAAAAATGCGCCTGGATGTCACCACCGGGCGCGATCAGCCAGAGGTATTTCTTTTTCGGCTCCAGCTTCAGCTCTGTTTGCAGAATCCGTTCGCAGTCGCTGCCCAGCGGGAAAGCCACCGTCCGGTGCGGCCGCCGGTTCAGCCGGTAACGGCTCAGCGTTTCAAGAAAGGCAAGATGTACGGCGATGCTGTCGCAACTGACGGCGATGATCTGGCAGCGGCGCGCGGAAAATTCCGGCTGCAGCTCCGCCAGCTCCAGCAGCTCTGTGGCGGATACCGGGAGAAAATCCCCGGTATAATAGAAGAGCAGCGTCCAGTTTTTTTGAAAATCCTCCGGACAACGGAGGGCGCCTTCGGTGGTTTGCAGGGTAAAGGTCATGAATAAGCACCTCCCGTTTAGTTTATGCGGTGGAAGGGGCGCCGGTTATTCCCGATGGACGATCCGCCCGGCCGAACCGGCTCCGAAGGCGCGCCGCTATTGACTTTTTGGGGATTATAAGATATAATGGCCGGATAGAAGGCGATGCCTGCGGCGATTGGATCCGCCGCCGGGCTGAGGGCGTACCGTGCGGGAAAAAGGAGCAAAAACCATGCTGAAGCGTATTTTTCGTTATAAAAGGATCTGGCTGATTCTGCTGGCGCCTTTGGGGCTGCTGCTGACGCTGGCCGCCCGGGTCGAAAGCAGCTGGGTCGAAACGATCCATGCCAGATACGTTTACCCTCTTTTCGCCAATTCCTTGGGCTGGCTCCTTTCGCTGGTTCCCTTTTCCGTTCTGGAGATTCTGATCCTGCTGCTGCTTGCCGGCGTGATCGTTTATATCGTCTGGGTGATCGTGGGGATTTGCCGCCACCGGAGCAGCTGGAAGAACCGGCTCTACCGGTTCGGCCTGAACGCCCTGGGCGCGGGCAGCGTGATTTATTTCGGCTTCGTTTTGTTTATGGGTCTGAACTATTATCGGGCTTCCATCACCGAATATCTGGATCTCAGTGTCCAGAAGAGCACCAAGGAAGAGCTTTATGCCCTCTGCGAGCTGCTGATCAACGATTGTAATTTTTACCGGGCGCAGATGCAGGAGGACGAAAACGGCGTGGCGCTGCTTTCAGACGGCGGATTCTATGAAACCGCCGATTCCGCCCGGGAGGCCTATGCGGCGCTGGAAGAGGAGATCCCGATCCTTCAGGCGGCGGATGTGCGCAATAAGCCGCTGCTGACCTCCAAGCTTTTTTCCAGAACCCTTACCACCGGGATCTATATTCCGTTTGAATCCGGCATCAACGTGGATGTTCCCTGTCATTCCATTCCTGTTACCATGTGTCATGAGCTGACGCATTTCCGCGGCTTCATGCGGGAAAACGAGGCGAATTTTCTGGCCTATCTGGCCTGCATGGAATCGGAACGGGCCGATTTCCGATATAGCGGAAGCCTGCTGGCGTTTGAATATGCCTTTCAGGCTCTATATGAAGAGGATACGGAGCTGGCCCGGGAGATCGCGGCCGCCTGCGACGCGGCGGTTCTGCGGGACATCCAGGCGGAGGACGATTATTGGAACCAGTTCCGGAATACGGTCGTCAGCGAGATCTCCGATGAAATTTACGAAGGATATCTGCAATCCAATAATCAGGAATCCGGGCTCAAGAGCTACGGCGAGATGATCGACCTGCTGCTGGCGTATTACCGGGATTTCAGCGAAACCTGATGGCGCTTTCCCTTTGAAGCGGGGATAACGGCCGGGGCGTGCATTTTGCGCGGAGGAGAAAAAAAGAGACGCTGAACGCAGGGCTCAGCGCAGATCTTCGCAGATGGCAAAAGCGGCTTCAAAGCCGGTGTCCGGCCGGCCGGCCAGATCGCTGACCGAAAGAATGCCGATGAGATTTCCGTCCCGGCAGACCGGAAGCCGGCGCACCCGGTGCAGCGCCATGGTGCGGGAGGCCTCCAGGATCGTTTCTTCCGGTTGGGCGGCGTATATTTTGCGGGTCATGACCTGCTTCAGAGGCGTAAGAGCAGGCGAAAGGCCTGCGGCTATGCACCGGGTCGTTAGATCCCGGTCGGTAACAACGCCGGTCAGCCGCCCTTTCTGCAATACCGGCAGAAGGCCGATCTGTTCTTTGGCCATCAGCCGGGCCGCCGCTTCCACAGTAGCGGTTTCCGGCAGCGCAAAAAGGCGCTTGCTCATCAAATCTTTTACTTTCATTTTGAGCACCTCCTGCGTTTAGTATAAGGAACCCCGCGGCAAAAATGCAAGCGCGGGACAAATAACAAAAAAAGGAGCAACTATGCGGCTGAGAAAAAAGAAAAATGCGCCCGCCCGCTTTGCGCGGTGCGCGGACTATACGGTGAAAACAGAAGAACTGCCGGAAAACTTTTACCGGTATTTCAGCCCGGAAAAGCCGCTGGAGCTTGAAATCGGATCCGGCAAGGGGCGGTTTATCGTGACGCTGGCGGAGCAGAACCCGGAAAAACAGTTTATCGCAGTTGAGCGGGTTTTCGATTGCCTGGTGATGGCGATGGAAAAGGCGAAGGGAAAGGAATTGGAAAATATTCGTTTTTTCTGTCTGGACGCCGGGGGATTGCAGGAATTTTTCCCGCGGGAATGCGCAGACGTGATCTATCTGAATTTTTCCGATCCCTGGCCCAAAAGCCGCTATGCCAAGCGGAGGCTGACGCATCGGCGGATGGTGGCGGCCTACCTCCCCCTTTTGAAAAAAGAAGGGAAAATCTGCTTTAAAACGGATAACCGGCCGCTTTTTGATTTTTCCGTTGCGGAATTTCGGGCGCTCGGCTTTCGGCTGGAGGAGCTGACTTATGATCTGCACAGCACCGGCGCTCCGAACATCATGACGGAATATGAGGAGCGCTTTTCCGCTATGGGAGTGCCCATCAACCGGTTTGTGGCCTATCCCACGGAGCAAACCTGGCGGCTTCTGGCTGCGAAGGCCTGAAAAAGCCCGCCCTGCATCTTTTCATGCAGGGCGGGCTTTGGGTTTTTGATTCAGTTTTTTTCCTTGAAAAAATGTTCCCGCTGCCGGTCGGCGTTGACCGACATGGCCAGCCCCATCGACATACAGAGCGCCAAAACGGAAGAGCCGCCGTAGCTGAAGAAGGGCAGGGTAATGCCGATGACCGGCAAAAGCCCCAGGCACATACCGATGTTTTCCGCCGCCTGGATAAAGATCATCGACGCCAGACCCACGCAGATAAAGCAGCCCATGTGGTTGGTGGCCTTGCGGGCGATAAACAGCAGCCGCAGAATGATGGCGACCTCCAGCACAATGATAAAGAAGCAACCGATAAAGCCCAGCTCCTCGCCGCAGACAGAGAAGATAAAGTCCGTCTGCTTTTCGGGCAGGATGCTGTATTGGGTTTGGATTCCGTTGAACAGCCCGGCGCCGCTCAGTCCTCCGCTGCCGATGGCGATCTGGCTTTGCAGGGTCTGATAGCCGTAGCCCAGCGGATCCAGAGAGGGATCGTAGACAGCCAGGATCCGCATTTGCTGATAATAGCTCAGATGCTGGAAGACGAAGGGCGCCGCAATGCCCACCGCGGCGGCGCCGCCCAGAAAAAAGCCCCAATGCAGCCCGGCGGCCATCAGCATGGCCAGGAAGATGAAGGCGAAAACCAGCGTCGTTCCCAGATCTCCCTCCAGAAACACCAAAAACGCAATCACCGCAAAATGAAGGGTTAGCGGGATCAGAGCCCGGATGTTGTTGATATAGTAGCGCACCTTTGAGAGATGCTTGGCAAAGGTGAGGATAAAGCCGACTTTAACAAATTCCGACGGCTGCATATTGATCGGCCCGAGGCGGATCCAGTTTTTATTGCCCATGACCTCTGTGCCGAAAATCAGCGTTATCACCAGGAGGACAACGCAGAAGGCATAGATCAGAATGGAAAACCGCGCCAGATTTTCATGCTCCATCGTCAGCAGAACCAGACACATGAAAAGGCCGGCGACAATGCCTACCGCCTGCACGATCAGCATTCGATTGGAGCTGTAGGTAGCGGTGGCGGAGGCGATGATGACCATCCCGTAGCTACAGGCCAGAATAACCAGGCCGCCCAGGATCCAGTCGATCCGCCGGAGGATATGCCGGATAAAAAGCTTGATCTGTTCCGCCATTTTTGCCGCCTTCCTTTCCTCTTTTTTTGCCGATGCTTTCATTATAACAGCGGATGTGAAAAATCTCAAGTGAAAACTTGAAAAAGGAAAGGGATTATGGTATAATGGCCGCATAGCGATAAGGGCGCCCCCGGGATCCCAGAGCGCCGCCGTCTGCCGCAGCAGGCGGAAGAGGCGATGGCGCCGGGGAAGGCCAATATCCCGCCGTGCGGTTTTTTCGGCGTTTGCCTTGCGCGCCGCCCGGCGAAAAGTTTCAATAAACGAGGCAGCTAAAGGAATAAAAATGAAAAAAACATTTGTCTGCCGCAGCCTTGAAGAGACGGAAAAAGCGGCGCAGGAGATCGCAGCTCTGCTGAGGGGGCGGGAAGTTTTGGCCTACTTTGGCGGGCTTGGCGCAGGAAAAACGACCTTCAGCCGGTATCTTTGCGGCGCGCTGGGGGTGCAGGAGGAGGTTACCAGCCCGACCTTCGCCATGGTTCATGAATATCATACCGGAAAATTTCCGGTATATCATTTTGATATGTACCGGGTGGACGGCCGGGAAAGCTTGTTCAGCACCGGGTATTACGACTATGTGGGAACCGGGGTGCTGCTGATCGAGTGGAGTGAAAATATCGCGGATTTGCTCCCGGAAGACGCATGGCGGCTGCGCTTTTCTTGCGGCGAGGGCGCGGAGGAACGGATGATCGAATTGGAGAACGGCGAATGAAATTACTGAGTATCGACTGCGCCGGAAAAACCGCCGCGGCGGCGGTCAGCGAAGGGGATCATATCCTGGCGGAAGGCTTTGCTGACGCAGGCCTGACGCACAGTCAGGCGCTTCTTCCGCTGATCGACCGCACGCTGAAGCAGGCGGGCGTGGCCATCGGCGCCATTGAAGCCTTTGCAGTAACCAGCGGGCCGGGATCCTTTACCGGGCTGCGGATCGGATGCAGCCTGGTGAAGGGCATGGCGCTGGGGCGCCCCTGTATCCCGGTTCCCACGCTGATGGCGCTGGCCTGCAACGAACGGGAAAGCGGGCGCGTTGCGGTGGCGCTGCTGGACGCCCGCTGCAAGCAGGTATATCTGGGCGGCTATTCCTTTGAAAAAGAGCGGCCGGAGGTCGCCATCGCCGACCGCGCCTGCTCTTTGGAGGAGGCGGAGGCGCTGATCGCGGCGCTGGACCGGCCGGCCGTCCTTTTGGGGGACGGCGCCGGCCTGCTGGAGCATTGCTGCAGGGGGGATCGGATCCTCCGCGGCGCGGAGGATTGCGTCAAAGGCGCGGGCATCGCCTATGCCGCCTCTTTTTTGGAGCCGGTACCGCCGGAGAGGCTGGTGCCTTCTTATTTCAGGCTTTCGCAGGCGGAGCGGGAATATCAGATGAAAAAGGAGCAGAAAAATGGTAGTAATGGGCTGCGATAAGGCGGGCACGGACTGGATGCCCGTCCTTTCCCAGAAACTGACGGAGATGGGGATTGAGAATAAAATTCTTTATGACGGCACCCGGGACGGCTGCGATTATACCGACGCCGCCTTTATGGTGGCAGAGGAGGTGGCCGCGGGCCGTGCGGAAAAAGGCGTTTTGATCTGCGGCACCGGGATCGGGATGAGCATTGCGGCAAACAAGGTGCGCGGGATTCGCGCGTCGGTCTGCGATAATTGCTATTCGGCGAAGATGACCGTTGTTCATAACGACAGCAACATCCTCTGCATGGGCGCCCGGGTTTTGGGCATCGAGCTGGCGCTGAAAATCACGGAGGAATATTTCTCCGCAGCCTTTGAAGCGGGCGGGCGTCATGAGCGCCGGGTTCGTGCGATCATCGCAAAAGAAAACGAGCAGCTGCCATGAAAAAGGAACAGGTAACAGGCGGAGCTCTTGCGGCGATGGCGGTGCTGGTTTTGCTATGGACCGGCTTTTTATACCGTCCGTCGGGATTTGGCCTGCATTTTATCGCGGTGCTGGTGTTTGCGGCCGCGGCGGTTCCGGCTCTGCTGCTGGCCGGGTTCCGGAGGCTGGGCGGGCTGCCCGTGTGGCTGGCGATCGCCCTTTCCCTTCCGGCGCTTTTTTTCAGCAGCGGCGACGCGGCGACATCGGTTCTGATCTGGGCGCTGTGCTGCGGGACGCCGCTGGCAGTTACCCTGCTCTGGCCGCGATATAAAAAGATCAAGCAGATGACGGTTTATGCCCTTCCGGCCGCCGGGGCTATCTGGCTGGGCGGCGCGCTGGTCTATTGCCGGCTGCATTTCGGGGTATGGGCTCTTTCGGCGATGACCGACCGGATCGCCCTGCGGTTTACGGCGATGCTGGATGATGCGGAAGAGCTCAGCCTGCAACTATACGATGCGGAAACGGCGGATCAGCTCAGCGCCCTTTTCTCCCTCTATCGGGAATCGGCGGCCTCCATGGGGTTCATGCTGGTGATGATGGCGGTCTATGCGCTGTTCGGTCTTTTTTTCCTCAGCCTTCTGATTGCGGATCGGTCCGTTCCGGCGGAGAGCCGGTGGCTGGGCAGCTGGAAAACGCTGGTGCCCGGCCCGGGGATCAGCTGGATTTATATGCTCGGCTATCTGCTGATCATGGCGGTGAGCGGAACGCAGGCTCTGGCGATGGACGGCGTTTTCTGTCTTTTTGGATTTTTTTATGTTTTCACGGCGCTTTATTATCTGCTGCAATGGCTGCGCAAAAAGAATCTTCATCCGGTGCTGTGCGGCATTTTGATCGGCGTTTTGTTTGGCCTGGCCTATCTGACGTCGGGCAGCGCGTTGTTTGGCCCCTATACGATCCTGATGTATGTGGGCTGGTGGATCGCCACCAGCGTCGGCCGCTATCAACAGCTAAAGGAGCAGCAATAAAAAGCAACCTATGGAAAAGAGAGGTATTTTTTAGTGAAATCCTTTAAAATCAACATCTCCAAGCTGGAAATCGTATTGTATGCCATGCTGGGGGTTTTCTCGGTGCTGACCATGACGGCCTCCATCTGGCTGGGGCTGGCGGAGCTGGTCTTTTCGGTATTTTACGTTGTCTTTAATATTCTTTCCATCGATCAGCGCAATCGGCATATCTACAGCTATTTGCAGAATATTACTTCGTATCTGGATGAAGCGACCCGGGAAAATCTTACAAATTTCCCCATGCCGATCACCCTTTTAAACGATAAGGGCGAGATCATCTGGTATAACGAGCTGTTTCATCAGGTGCTTCACGACGGCAATATCCATGAAATCTTCGGCCAGAAGGTTCGCGCCATCAATAAGAACATCTCCTTTGAAAACGTCAAAAAATCCCAGAGCGGGAAATACGATATCACCTTCGCCGATAAAAAATATACGGTATATATCCTCAGCCAGGGTGAAGAGGGCAAGGACCATTTTTATGCGGTCTACTGGATGGATAACCATACCCTGCATGAGCAGATCAATAAGCTGAAGGGCGACGCGCTCTGCGTGGCGTATATCCTGCTGGACTCCTATGATGAAATCCCGGAGAACGTCACCAGCCTGCAAAAGACCAATTTTGTGAACCGGGTGGACGTTCGGGTGCGGCAGCTGGCAAAGATGCTGAACGCGCTGGTGATGAAGCCGGAAACGGATAAGTATATGATCCTTTTTGAGCGGCGCTATCTGGAAACGCTGCGGGAAACGAAGTTCCGGATCCTCAACGAGATCAAGGACATCCGGATCGAAGGGGTTCTTCATGCCACCCTTTCGGTGGGCGTCGGCATCGGGGACGGCGATCTGCTTAAGACCGACGATGCGGCGCGCAGCGCGCTGGATCTTGCCCTTTCAAGAGGCGGGGATCAGGCGGCTGTCACCGGCCCCAATAAGGAGCGCTACGAGTTTTACGGCGGAAATTCCGAAAGCGGGAACCGGCGGAAACGGGTGAAGGTGCGGCTGGTGGCCGACGCGCTGACCGAGCAGATCCAGCAGGCAGAGGCGGTCTATATCATGGGCCATAAATTTGCCGATCTGGATTGTATCGGCGCCTCGGTCGGCGTGGCAAAATGCGTGACGGCGCTGGGCAAAAAACCGTATATCCTCTATAATTTGCAGGAAAATCTCTGTCAGGATATGCTGGATATGCTGATGGAGAGCGAATATAAGAACGTCTTTTTGGAGATCTCGCATATAACCCGTCCGATGGCGGAAAATGCGCTGCTGGTCGTGGTGGATACCCATGATCTGGACTATATCGAGAGCGAGCGGGTTTTGAAGATGTTCCGCAACGTGGTGGTGATCGATCATCACCGCCGCGCGGTGGAGGGCGTCATCACGGATACGGTGGTGTTCTTTCATGAGCCGAACGCCTCCTCCAGCAGCGAGATGGTGACGGAGCTGAGTGAAAACATCAAAAACTGCCGGCTGACCAAAATCGAAGCCTGCGTGTTGCTGGCGGGGATCATTCTGGATACCAAGAATTTTACGGAACGAACCGGTTCCCGAACCTTTGAGGCGGCCGCCGTTCTCCGCAAGGCGGGCGCGGACCCCCAGGAGATCCGGGGCTTTTTCAAAAACGATCTGGATTCCTACCGCAAGAAAATGGAGGTCATCTCCCGGGTGGAAATGGTGACGGAGCATATCGCGATCGCCTGCTGGGAGGAGGAACCCTTCGACGGCATCAAGGTCATCGCGGCAAAAGCGGCGGATGAGCTGCTGAACGTGGCGAACATCTCGGCGGCCTTTGTCCTTTATCAGGACGCGGATGTGGTTCATATCTCCGGCCGCTGCGACGCCAACTACAACGTGCAGCCCATCATGGAAAAAATGGGCGGCGGCGGGCACCGCTCCGCAGCCGGGGCGCAAATCAAGAACGCGAAGCTTTTCGAGGTTCGGGATCAGCTGATTGAATTGATCAAGGAAGGAGAACAGGCAGAATGAAAGTGATTTTATTGGCAGATGTAAAGGGACAGGGCAAAAAAGGCGATACCATCAACGTGGCCGACGGTTACGGCCGTAATTTTCTGATCGCCCGGGGGCTGGCGACGCCGGTCAACGCCCAGGTGCAAAACGATTTTGCGGGAAAAGCGGCGGCGGCGCAGCATAAAATAGATCTGGATACCGCGGCGGCGCAGGAAAGCAAGAAACGGATCGATGGAAAAACCTTTGTTCTGAAGGCAAAGGGCGGCGAGAGCGGGAAGCTTTTCGGCGCCGTGACCGGCAAGGAGATCGCCGCGCTGATTGAAAAGGAAAGCGGCGTGGCGGTGGATAAGAAAAAGCTGGTTGTGGAAACCATCAAAACCTTCGGGCTTTATCCCTGCACCGTAAAGCTCTATGCCGGGATCTCCGCCAAAATCAATGTTTCGGTGGAAAAAGAGGATTGAATGAGGGAGGAGCCGACTCCGTGGAATTTGAAGGATTGAAAAGAATGCCCCACAGCCTGGAGGCGGAGCAGAGCATCATCGGCTCGCTGATCGTGGATTATCGCTGCCTGGAGGATCTGGCGGCGGTTTTGCGCCCGGAGCATTTTTATGTGGAGAGCTACGGGAAGATTTACAGCGAGATCCTGGAAATGTATATGACCAGCGAGAAGATCGACTTTGTTACCGTGCTCAACCGGGTGGTGGCGGCCGGCATTTACGGGGAAGCCGAGGCAAAGCAGCTGCTCTACGATATGGCGTCGGCGGTGCCCAGCACGAAAAATGCGTTGGCTTATGCCGAAATCGTGGCAGAGAAGGCCAATCTGCGCCGGCTGATCGGGATCTGCGATGAAATCAGCCAGGCCTGTTACGCCGGAAGCGACGACGTTCAGGATATTCTGGATATGGCGGAGGCCAAAATATACGAGATCCGCGATCATCAGAGCAATACCGCGATGGTAGAGCTGAAAACAGCGCTTCTGGAAAGCTTCGACCGGGTTTCCAAAATCGCTCAGGATCGGGCGGCGCACGCCGGCCTGCAAACCAATTTCCGGGATCTGGATCGGGTTCTTTCCGGGTTTGGGAAAAGCGATCTGATTCTGCTGGCCGCCCGGCCGGGACTGGGGAAAACCTCTCTTGCGCTGAATATCGCCCGCAACGTGGGAATGCAGGGCAAAACCGTGGCGATTTTTTCGCTGGAAATGAGCAACGAGCAGCTGGCAAACCGCCTGCTTTCCAGCGAGAGCGGGGTCGATAATAAAAAATTCAGAACCGGTGAGCTTTCTTCCAATGAATGGGTCCGGCTGGGGCAGTATTCCTCCGTGCTGGCAAAGACGCATATTTATTTGGACGATACGCCGGATATGACCGTTGCGCAGATGAAGGCAAAGCTGCGCCGGCTTCCTTCCCTGGATCTGGTGGTGGTGGACTATCTGCAGCTGATGAGCTCCGGCACCAGAACCGCCAACCGTCAGGAGGCGGTGGCGGAGATTTCCCGCTCCATGAAGATGATGGCGAAGGAATTTAATGTTCCGGTGCTCTGCCTTTCCCAGCTTTCCCGTGCTTCGGAAAAGCGGGAGGAGGATAAACGCCCGATCCTCTCTGATTTGCGGGAATCCGGCTCCATCGAGCAGGACGCCGACGCGATCATGTTTCTTTATAACGACGCGATCTATAATAAGGAAACCGCCAATCCCAATAAAATCGAGCTGATCATCGCCAAAAACCGCCACGGCCCTACCGAAACCGTGTATCTGGCCTGGAACAATACCCTTACGAAGTTCAGCAATTATAAGGCGAAAAAGGAAGCGATTCCTTTGCCGGATGAGGCGCCCCCCAGATGATCGAGGAAAAATTTCGCCGGGCGATGGAGCGCTTTTGCCTGCCGCCGCAATGCCGGGTAACGGTTGCCCTCAGCGGCGGGATGGATTCGGTAACGCTGCTCTGGCTGCTCAAAGAGCTGCCCGGGCGGCGCTTTGAGCTGGAGGCGGTTCATGTCAATCATGGTTTGCGCGGAGAAGCGGCGCGCCGGGATCAGGCGTTCTGCGCCGCGCTCTGCCGGGATTGGGGGATCCCTTTCCGCGCCTATGAAGGCAACGCCGCCCTGCTGGCGGAGGAGCGCGGCCTCAGCCCGGAAGAGGGCGCGCGGGCGCTGCGCTATGGGTTTCTGGATCCGCTGGCCGATGGGCGGCAGGGGTTTGTTGCCACCGCCCATCACCGGGAGGATCAGCTGGAAACCTTTTTTATCAATCTGTATCGGGGCAGCGGAAGCCGCGGCCTATCGGGGATCGATCCCCGCCGCGGCGGATATCTGCGGCCGATGCTGGAAATCCAAAAGGCGGAAATCGCCGCTTTTGCGGCGGAAAAAGGGCTGCCTTATGTAACGGATGAAACCAACGCCGATTCCGCCTACCAGCGGAATTTTCTGCGCCATGAGGTTCTGCCGCTGCTGGAAAGCAGGGCGGAAGCTCATTTTTCGGCCGGTCTTGCGGTGTCCATGCAGAATCTGCGTGAGGAGGACGAAGCGCTTACCCTCTGGGCGGAAAGCGTGCAGGATACCCGGGCGGAGGCGCTGGCGGCGCTGCCCAACGCGGTGCTGAAAAGAGTGCTGGACCGCATGGCGGGAAAGCCGCTGGAGCGGCCGCGCTTTTATGAAATCGCCGCGCTGATCCGGGCGCATCCGCCTGCGGGGCAGATCCAGCTCTCCGGCGGCCGCTATTTCAGGCTGGAATACGGGCGGTGCGTCTTTACCGCCCCTGCGGAAGAGGCCTTTGTTGCCGTTGAGCCGGATGTTCCCGCCTACTGGGGGAATTATCGGTTTTTGGTTCGTTCGGAAGAAATTAACAGTCCGTTTACACATTTTCAGATAGACTGTGATAAAATAAGTGGCAGCTTAACCTTCCGCCGCAAAAAGGCCGGCGATCGGTTCGTTCCGGCGGGGAGGGGCGGAACTTCGCGGCTGCAAAAACGGCTGAAAAACGACCGTGTGCCCCGTACGGCCCGGGATCTGCTCTGGGTTCTGGCGGACGGAGCGGATCGGATCGTCTGGGCGGAGCGTTACGGCGCTGCTGAGGGATATGCGCCGGACGAAACGACAAAGCGCAAATTCAGCGTAGAAATAGGGAATACTAAGGGGGATTTATAAAATGACGGTTCAGGATAAAGATATCAAAGAAGTGCTTTGCTCAGAGCAGTTTCTCAAGACCAAAATCCAGGAGCTGGGCGCGGCGATCACCAAAGACTACGCCGGGAAAAATCTGCTCCTGGTTTCCATTCTGAAAGGCAGCATCATGGTTATGGCCGATTTGATGCGGGCGGTGGATCTGCCCCTGCAGATCGACTTTATGAACGTATCCAGCTATGGAGCGGGAACCGAAACCAAGGGCGCGGTAAAAATCCTGAAGGATCTGGACGTTGATATCAAGGGTCTGGACGTTTTGATCGTGGAAGATATCCTCGATAGCGGCGTAACGCTGCACAGCCTGATCAATCTGCTGCGGCAGCGCGGGCCGGCTTCCATCGAGATCTGTACGCTGTTCTCCAAGCCGTCCCGCCGTCAGGTGGACGTGGAGGCCAAGTATGTCGGGATCGAGATCCCTGACGCCTTTATCGTTGGCTACGGCCTGGATTACGCCGAAAAATACCGCAACCTTCCCTACGTGGGCGTCTTGAAGGAAGAGGTTTACGGCGGGTAATATTTCTTCGATTTTTTACTAAAAGGAGTGAATACGAACTTGAATCTGAACAAAAGGTCCGGTCTGCGCGGAGCAATTTGGGCGATCATCATCGCCGTGATCCTTTTTTCTGTTTTTTCCATGCTGAACCAGGGCACGCAAATGCAGGAAATCACCTATGGCCAGATGGTGGAATATTTCAATAACGAGCAGGTGCAAACCTTTGAGCTGAATGGTTCAAAGCTGGTCTGCGTTTTGAAGGACGGCACCAAGGTGGTGCATGAGCTGCTGGATCTGGGGATGTTTTATAGCGACGTCATGCCGATTGTTCTGGAGCAGCAGAAAGCCGGGATCATCTCCAGCGACTATAATTTCACCGAGGGCTTTACGCTGCCCTGGTGGGTCAGCTTCCTGCCTTCTCTGCTGATGATCGGGCTGATTGTCGTCTTTTTTGTCATCATGACGCGCCAGATGAACGGCGGCAAGGCGCCAGGCTTTGCCCGGGTACGGGTCAAGACCGGCGCGGATCAGAAAGAAAAGAAAACTTTTGAAGACGTAGCCGGCGCCGATGAGGAAAAAGAAGAACTGGTCGAGATCGTAGACTTTCTGAAGGAGCCGCGTAAATATCTCAATCTGGGCGCAAGGATCCCCAAGGGCGTTCTGCTGGTGGGGCCGCCGGGAACCGGAAAAACCCTTCTGGCCAAGGCGGTGGCCGGAGAAGCGGGCGTGCCGTTCTTTTCCATTTCCGGCTCCGATTTTGTGGAGCTGTATGTGGGCGTCGGCGCTTCCCGGGTGCGGGAACTGTTCGACGAGGCCAAAAAGAATAATCCCTGCATCATCTTTATCGATGAAATCGATGCGGTCGGGCGGCGGAGAGGCGCCGGACTCGGCGGCGGGCACGATGAGCGGGAGCAGACCCTCAACCAGCTCCTGGTGGAGATGGACGGCTTCGGCGCCAATGCGGGCATCATTGTGATTGCCGCCACCAACCGGGCCGATATTCTGGATCCTGCGCTGCTGCGCCCCGGCCGGTTCGACCGGCAGGTCTACGTCGGATACCCGGATCAGAACGGCCGGGAGGCGATCCTGAAGGTGCATGCCCGTGGAAAATCCTTTGCGCCGGATGTGAATTTTGCCGACGTAGCCAAGGGCACCATCGGCTTTACCGGCGCCGATATTGAAAACCTGCTCAACGAGGCCGCCTTGCTGACTGCCCGCCGGGGCAAGCAGGCGATCGGCCAGCCGGAAATTGAGGAATCCATCATGAAGGTGGTGGCCGGCCCTGAAAAGAAGAGCCGCAAGGTGGTGGAGAAGGAACGCCGCCTGACAGCGTATCACGAGGCCGGTCACGCGGTGGTATCCCGCTTTTTGGAGACCGCCGACCCGGTTCACGATATTTCCATCGTTCCCCGGGGCCGGGCAGGCGGCTATACCCTGCATCTGCCCCAGGAGGATCTTTCTTATGCCACAAAGAACGTGATGTTTGAGGAAATTGTCAGTCTGCTGGGCGGGCGGGTCAGCGAAAAGCTGTATTTAGGCGATATTTCCACCGGCGCTTCCAACGACATTGAGCGAGCCAGCAGTATCGCCCGCCAGATGGTCACAAAGTACGGAATGAGCGACCGCATCGGCCCCATCCTTTACGGCAGCGACAGCGACGAGGTATTTTTAGGCCGTGATTTTGCAACGCACCGGGATTACTCCGAGAGCGTGGCGTCGCAGATCGATGAGGAGATCAAGCGCATAATCGACGAAGCCTATGCCAAGGCGGAAAAGATTCTCCGCGAGCATGAGGCCGAGGTTCGCGCGACCGCCGAGGCTCTGCTGGAGAAGGAGCATCTTTCTGGTGCTGAGTTTGCCGCGATCTTTGAGCGGAAGGCCGAAGAACCGGCGCAGGAAGAGCCGGCCTTGGAGGAATTTCCGGCCAGCAGTATCTTCGCAGACCGTAATGAGGGCAGCAAAAAAGACGAAGAATAACAGTCAAAGCAAGGCACCCACCGGGCGCCTTGCTTTGTTGCATTCGTAGGACAACCACTGGCTCTGCCAGTGGGGAAAAGAGCTTTAGCTATGGACAGAATAAAAACTCCTTGATATATTTGAAGTTGAGGTTCGCCAACCCAACAAAAATATATCAAGGAGGTCCTA
>CALXGQ010000021.1 GCA_944387895.1 uncultured Clostridia bacterium | reverse complement strand
CCCTGAAGGTGCACCACGTCGCGGCGAGCCTTTTGGTTCGCCGTTTTTTTGTAAAAAAGCGGCTGGACTTTAACGACAGCCGCTTCTCTTTCGCAAAAAGGCTCATTCGCGTCGGCTATGCGCTTGCAGCGCGCTCATAACACCTTTGGCTCATTACCACCTTTTTGCGATTTGCGCCTTCGGCGTGGCAGCTGTATCGTACACGAAAGCCAGAAAAAGCATTCTGTGAAAACACAGAATGCTTTTTTAATGATGCCGCCGCTTGCGTGGCGAATGATGGCGCCGACGCCGATGAAGTTTCTTCGTCATGATGAGCGCACCGCACATTTGTAGAAAACACCCCTCCGCGTTTTACAGGGAACTATTTTGTTTATAGCTCAACGGGCGGTGGAACGGAGCTTTTCAGAGAAATTTGCATCCCCATGGATCAATGACAGCGGCGCGGAGGGTTCGGATTGAGCAGGGAGTTTTTCGGTCGCATCTGTCAACGGATAGTGGAACAGAGATTTTGCATTCTTCTTTTATAAAAGACAATCGACAGCCCGGTAGCGATGACCCAGCCGATCGGCCAGGCGATCCAGATGCCGGTTGTGCCCAGGGAGCCGGACAGGATCTTTGCCAAAGCGACCCGCAGGATCAAATCGGTAAAGGTGGCGATCATAAATTCCCGCATCATCCCCATGCCCCGCAGAATGCTATCGGCAATCAGCTTGGAAGCGACAACGCAGTAGAAGGGCGCCAGGATCCACAGGATTTCAACCGCCACGTCCATGGAGGAGCTGCCGGGATCCTCCAGAAAAAGCAATGCCAGATATTTTCCGGCGGTGAGATAAATCAACGTCAGGGGAAGGCAGAGCGCCCAGGCCATGCGCAGCCCGCTGCGAAACCCTTCGCGGATGCGCGTCATCAGACCCGCGCCCAGGTTCTGCGCCGTGAAATTGGAAACGCCGCTGCTGATGGCGGAAAGGGCGGTGATCACCAGATTGTTCAGCTTGATCGAGGCGGAGTAGCCCGCCATGACGGAGGAGCCGAAGGGGTTGATGATCCCCTGAATGAGGATGTTGCCTACCGATATAAAGCTTTGCTGAAGGATGCTGGGAATGGCAACGGAGGCGATCCTTCTCAGGATCGGCCAGGAGAAAACGGCCGCCTTTTCCGTGGTGCGGATTTTTTTCAGCCGGCGAAACAGGAAAACCAGCGCCAGAACGCAGCTGACGCCCTGACAGAGAAAGGTCGCCCATGCCACGCCGTCGACCCCCATGTCAAAGGCGGTAACAAAGAGGATATCGACGGCGATATTGGAAACGGAGGAACAGGCCAAAAAGATAAACGGCGTTTTGGAATCGCCCAGCGCGGAGAAGATCCCGGTGGCGATATTATAATAGAAAACAAAGGGCAGACCCAAAATATAGATATCCAGATAAAGCCGGGAATCCGCCAGAACATTCTCCGGCGTTTTGATCCATTGGAGCAGGCTGGGGCAAAGGAGGATTCCCGCCGCCATTAAAGCCAGGCACAAAACGCCTCCGGCGATCAGGGTGGTATAAACGGCAGTTTTCATTTTCCCCAGCTTCTGCCCGCCGAACAGCTGGGCGACGATCACAGAACTGCCGATATTGCACCCCATGGCAAAGGCGATGAAGATCAGCGTGATTTCATAGCTGTTGCCAACGGCGGCCAGCGCGTTTTCGCCGATGAATTTTCCGGCGACCAGGCTATCGGCAATGTTATACAGTTGCTGAAATACAACGCTGCCCAGCAGGGGAAGGCTGAAGCTTATCAGCACTTTTGCGCTATTTCCAACGGTCAGATCCTTATTCATGACAATGCTCTCCGTATTTCTTGACT
Organism: uncultured Clostridia bacterium; assembly: GCA_944387895.1. Lineage (GTDB taxonomy): Bacteria > Bacillota > Clostridia > Oscillospirales > QAKW01 > QAKW01. The sequence continues at coordinate 79,283 of CALXGQ010000021.1, read as the reverse complement.
TTTATGATCGATTCTATTATAATGGTTTTATTATCATATGTAAAATATATATATAATATCTTATAAATATGAAAATGGGATGGATGTCGGTGTATATCAACTATGAGTATTATCGGGTATTTTATTATGTTGCAAAGCTCCGCAGCTTTACCCGGGCGGCGGCATATCTGCTGAATAACCAGCCCAACATCACGCGGATCATCCGGAATCTGGAGAATGAGCTGGGGTGCGTGTTGTTTATCCGCAGCAATCGGGGGGTGAGCCTGACGCCGGAAGGGGAGAAGCTCTACCGGCACGTGGCCGTTGCGGTGGAACATATCACCCTGGGGGAGGAAGAGCTTTCTCTGGAGCGGGAGCTGCAGAGCGGGATGGTTTCCATCGGCGCCAGCGAGCTGGCGCTGCATTGCTTTCTGCTGCCGGTTTTGAAGCAGTTTCACCGGCAGTATCCCGCCATACGGATCCGCGTGACCAATCATTCGACCCCCCAGGCGATCCTTGCGCTGGATCACGGGCTGGTAGATCTGGCAGTATCGACTACGCCCCATAACATTCCGGAGCAGATGAGCAGGACTGTTTTAAAAGAATTTTCCGAGATCGCCGTATGCGGGCCTTCCCTTGCACAGCTTGCCGGAAGAACCCTTGATTTGGCGGAATTAGCGCGGTTCCCTCTTATTTGTCTGGGGCCGCAGACCAAAACCTATGAGCTTTATTCCGGCTGGTTCATGGAGCACGGGCTGAAGCTGGAGCCGGAGATCGAGGTGGCGACGGCGGATCAGATTCTGCCGATGATCCGCAACGATCTGGGGATCGGGTTCCTGCCCCGGGAGCTGGCGGCGGCGGATCTGGAGCAGGGGGCGGTATTTCCGCTGTCGATCCGGCAGGAGATTCCGCGCCGCGGGATTTGTCTTTTCCGGAAAACGGATCGCCCCATGAGCGTGGCGGCCCGCAGACTGGAGCAGGCAATGCTGGACCGGAGCGGCGGAGCGGCCGGCGGGAACGCAGAAAGGGAGGCGCACTATGCTGATACGCAGATATGACCCAAAGGACGGGCCGGAAACGGCGCTGCTGTTTTACCGGACGGTTCATACCGTGAACGCCCGTGATTATACCGCAGAGCAGCTCCAGGTCTGGGCGCCGGAGGTTCCCGCTCTGGAGAAATGGAACCGCTCGCTGCTGGAGCACGTTGCTTTTGTGGCGGTAGAGGAGGGGGCTCTTGCCGGGTTTGGCGATATTGATCCCCAAACCGGCTATCTGGATCGTCTGTATGTCCATTGCGCGATGCAGGGGCGCGGGATCGGTTCGGCGCTTTGCGACAGGCTGGAGGCCGCCGCGCAAACGGAAACCATCGTCACCCACGCCTCCCTTACCGCCCGGGCGTTTTTTGCCAACCGGGGGTATCAGGTGCTGCGGGAGCAAAGGGTGGAGCGCAGGGGGATTTTGCTGAAAAATTTTGTGATGATGAAAAGGATCACGGGATAAAAATACCTCTCCGGTCGGTTCAAAACCGATCGGAGAGGCGTTTTATGGGGAGAGATTTAAGCGTTTTCGGCTTTGTGGGCGTGGTACAGCCGCAGGTAGCGGGCGGTGTAAAGAACCATGGAAAGGATGATGGAGGCGCTTTCCACGGCCACCAGAATCGAAACCGCCGGAGTGGGCATTCCGGGGAAGAGGATCAGCAGCAGCGCTACGAGGAAAAAGAGTACTGTAGTCATTTTTCCGTACCAGACGGCGCCTTCGACCGAATCGGTTTTATGAATAAAGACCAGGCCGATGATCCCCATATAGACCTCCTTGCAGATCAGCAGGATCAGCATGAACCGCACCGGAACAAAGCGCCACGCCAGGCAGAAGCAGATGGTGATCTGGGTCAGCTTATCGGCGATGGGATCAATGATCTTGCCCCAGTCCGTAACCAGATGATAATGGCGGGCGATAAAGCCGTCCACAATGTCGGTGGCGGCGGAAAAAGCCATCATCCATGCCGCTGCCGTATAGGATTCCTGCACAACGTAGAGCCAGACAATGGCAGGGATCAGGGCAAGCCGCAGATAGCTCAGTAAATTGGGAATGGTAAAGAATTGACCGTGGAATCGGGTTTCTTTCATGGTTTTTACTCTCCTTTCAGGGGCTTTTGCGAGGGCGAACCGTATAGAGGGCGTTGAAAAGATGCTGGATCCCGTTTATGGCGAGGGATAATCCGATCAGCATGAGCATGGTCGATCCGCCCCGGAAGGGATGCAGCACCAGCAGGACACCCATCAGGATGCAGATCAGCGCTCCGGCCAGAATCACCCACCATTTGGTCAGCCCGAACCGCTTGGCGTCTACCGCCGTTTGTAGCTTGAAAACGCCCTCCAGCAGCATATAAAGCCCGGCGGCGACGGACAGCGCGGAAACGGCGGCGAGGGGATGGAGAATCAGAAAAACGCCCAGCGCGCAAAAAAGGATCCCCAGCGCCAGATCGAACTGAAAGGCCAGCCGGTAGGGATCGCCGGAAAAATATCCGATGATCCGGGCGATACCGCAGAAAATCAGCAGGCCTCCGCCGGCATAGCAGATCAGCTCCGCCGAGGCGGCGGGAAAGATAAAAAGGATCAGGCCGGTCAGGAGGATCAGCAGCGCCGATATCACATAAAGCGCTTTTGCCTGCTTGACGAAATTCATAGGGAACACTCCTTTATGGAAAATGACAATTATATTTTAACCGAAGGCGCCTTGCAATAAAATGGATAAAAAAACTTCCGTGCACAAAAATTGCGCACGGAAGAAAATTTGCCCAAATTTTTCAGCAGGGACTGCAGGTATCCTGAATGGCCTGCCGCATTCCGCTCTGCAAAAGCAGAGAAAGGCGGTGCGCCAGCTCTTCCGGGTTTTGCCTGTCGCGCTCCTTCAGCCAGCGTTCCGCAACACCGGTGATGGCAAAGCGGTAAAAATCAATGATCAGGCGGCGATCCTCCGCCGAAACCCGGCGCCCTTCCGCCAGATGGTCGAAAAGGTGGTTTAGAAGAATGGAAAAAATCTCCGCCATGAAGCGCCGGATCTCATCGCTTTTGGTGGAGCGGAAGAGATGCCGGATGGAGCGGGTGTGCTGCGTCATCTGCCGGGCCAGCAGCAGGAGCAGCTCCTCCCAGTCCTCGTTCGGCGCAAATTCCATGCTGATCTGCCGCAGCCGCTCGGCAAGAACCTCTTTGGCCAGCCCGTAAATGTCCTCAAAATGATAATAAAACGTGTTGCGGGTGATATCGCAATCCTCAACAATATCTTTGACGGTGATGCGATCCAACGGTTTCTGCTCAATCTGGCGGGTAAAGGCCTCCATAATGGCCGTTCTGGTCCGTTGCGACATTTTTCTACACCCCCCGACTGTTATCTTAACATAGTTTCAAAGATTTTGCAAGCGGTGAATTTTATACAGTCGGGTTAAACTGGCTATGATATAACTGAGAGTAAAAACCGTTTTGTTGCAGAAGCTGGGCATGATTGCCCTGCTCGATGATCTGGCCGTCCTTCATCACCAGGATGACGTCGGCATTCCGGATGGTGGAGAGCCGGTGGGCGACAATGAAGCTGGTGCGGCCCTTCATCATGGCGGCAAAAGCGTCCTGGATTTTCAGCTCGGTGCGGGTATCGATCGAGGAGGTCGCTTCGTCCAGAATCAGCATGGGCGGGAGCCGGAGCATCACGCGGGCGATGCAGAGCAGCTGGCGCTGACCCTGGGAAAGGCTGCCGCTTTCGTCGGATAAAAGGGTATCGTAGCCCTGGGGCAGGCGCTTGATGAAGCCATGGGCATGGGCGGCTTTGGCGGCGGCGATGATCTCTTCCCGGGAGGCGTCGGGCTTGCCGATGGCAATGTTTTCCGCAACGGTGCCCGCCTTGATCCAGGTGTCCTGAAGCACCATGCCAAAGTTGCGGCGCAGGGACTGGCGGGTAACGGAACGGATATCCCGGCCGTCGACGGCGATGCTGCCGCTGCGGACGTCGTAGAACCGCATCAGCAGGTTGATCAGCGTGGTTTTTCCGCAGCCGGTGGGCCCCACGATGGCGATCCGCCGCCCGGGAGCTACGGAAAGATTCAGGTTTTCGATCAGCTTCTGATCCGGGCGGTAGGAAAAGGAAACCTGCTCCAGGCTGACGCGCCCGGTGGCCGGGGGCAGCGCCTGATCGCCGGTTTCGGTCAGCTCCGGGGCGTCGTCGGTCAGCGCAAAGATCTGCGCGGCGCAGGCCAGGGCGTTTTGCAGCTCGGTGATGACGCCTGAAATTTCGTTGAAGGGCTTGGTGTATTGATTGGCATAGCTCAGAAAACAGGTTAGCCCGCCAACGGTCAGGCCGCCGCTCAGCGCCGTCAGCGCGCCGGTCAGAGCCACGCCGGCGTAGATGATGTTGTTGATGAATCGGGTGCAGGGGTTGGTCAGCGACGAGAAAAAGGTGGCGTTCAGGGAGGCTTTTTTCAGCCGTTCATTGATCGCGTCGAATTGGGCGGCGTTGCTCTTTTCGCGGCCGAAGGCCTGCACCACCTTCTGATTGCCGATCATCTCGTCGATAAACGCGGTCTGCTCCCCCCGGATTTTGGACTGACGGTGGAACATCCGGTAGGTTCGCCCGGCGATGAAACGGGCCGAAAGCAGGGAAAGGGGCGTCAGAACCACCACCAGTAGGGTGATGCCGGGATGAATGGTCAGCATCAGGATCAGGGTGGCAAGAATCGTCACCACTCCGGAAAAAAGCTGCGTGAAACCCAGCAGGAGGCCGTCGGCAAACTGATCGACATCGGTGATGATGCGGCTGATGGTGTCGCCGGAGGAATGGGCGTCCAGATAGGAGAGGGGAAGCTTTTGCAGCTTTCGGATCGCTTCCCTGCGCACATCCCCGACCACCTGATAAACGACTTTATTGTTGATGGCGTTCATCACCCATTGCAGGGCGGCGGTCGCGCCGGCGATGATGGCGATCTGGAGAAAGAGGGTTTTGAGGGACGCAAAATCCACCCTTCCCGCCGCAATGATACAGTCGATGGCGCGGCCGACCAGAATGGGGATCCAGAGGGAGCCCACCACGGTGACGGCGGATAAAAGGATCGAGAGGACGATCCAGCCGGTATATTTTTTCAGGCGCCGCAGAACGCTGCGCCAAACGCCGTTTTTATTCCGGTTCATTCCGCCGCACCCTCCTTTTCAAATTGGGATTCGTAGATCTCCCGGTAAACGGGGCAGGATTGCAGCAGGGAGGCATGGGTGCCGTAGCCTGCCGCAGCGCCGTCGTCCAGCACCAGGATGTGATCCGCATGGGCGATGGAAGCGGCGCGCTGGGAAACAAGGACGGTGGCCGGCCGCCAGGGCAGGCTGCGGATCGCCTGCCGCAGGGCGGCGTCGGTGGCGTAGTCCAGAGCCGAGGCGCTGTCGTCCAGAATCAGCAGCTCCGGCCTGCGAACCAGCGCGCGGGCGATGGTCAGCCGCTGGCGCTGTCCGCCGGAAAAGTTACGGCCGTTCTGCCGCACCGGAGCGTCCAGTCCCTGGGGATTTTGCCGAATGACGTCTTCCGCCTGGGCGGCCTTCAGCGCGGCCATCAGCTCCTCCTCCGTCGCGTCCTCCCTGCCCCAGCAGAGATTCTCACGGATGGTGCCCTGAAACAGCACCGCCTTTTGCGGAACGATGCCGATCCGGCTCCTGAGGGCGTCCTCCGGCAGCGACCGGACGTCCTTTCCCCCGAAGAGAACGCTGCCTTTGCTGACGTCGTAAAAGCGGGGGATCAGGTTGACCAGCGTGGTTTTTCCGGCGCCGGTCCCGCCGATCACCCCCAGAGTTTCGCCGGGCATCAGCGTCAGGCTGATGTCGGAGAGGGCGTCCTCCTGCGCCCCGGCGTAGCGGAAGGAAACGCCGCGGAACGCTACTGCCGAGCCTTCTGCGTCGGGATGCTCCATGCCTTGCTGCGCCGGACGGCCGGCGGGCAGCTCCAGCACCGCCTGAACCCGGTTCCCGCAGGCGACGCCCTTGGTGATGCTGATGATCAGCCCGGCCATTTTGACCAGCTCCACCAGGATCTGGGACATATAGTTATAGAGCGCGACCACTTCCCCCTGGGAGAGGATCCCGCTTTCCACCCGAACGGAGCCGACGTGGATCAGCAGAATGATGCAGAGATTGATGAGCAGGAAGGTGAGGGGGTTCATCAGCGCCGAGATCCTGCCCACAAATTTCTGGGCGGCGGTCAGCACATCGTTGCGCCGATCAAAGGCGGCGATCTCTTCCTCCTCCTTGCAGAACGCCCGGATGACCCGAACGCCGGAAAGGTTTTCCCGGGTCTTGCCCAGAACCAGATCCAGCGCCGCCTGTACCTTTTTATAAAGGGGGATACAGGCCAGCATAATGCCGAAGATCACAACAGAGAGCGTGGGGATCGCAAGCAGAAAGATCATGGCGGCCTTCCAGTCGATGGTAAAGGCCATGACCATGGCGCCCAGCACAACGAAGGGCGACCGCAGCAGGAGCCGCAGCGTGAGGTTGACGGCGGTCTGCACCTGATTCATATCGCTGGTCATGCGGGTGATCAGGGTGGAGGCGCCGGCCTGATCCGCCTGCTCGTAGGTGAAGCGCTGAATATGCCGGAACAGCACGGCGCGCACCCGGGCGGTAAAGCCCACCGCCGCCCGGGCGGCAAAAAACTGGGCGGTAACGGAGAAAATCAGCCCGACCAGGCTGAAAATCCCCAGCAGGGCGCCGTATTTCCAGATGGCGGACTGGTCCTCGCCGGTGATGCCCTGATCCACAATGGCCGCCACCGCCAGCGGAACCAGCAGCTCCAGCGTCGCCTCCAGAAGCTTGAAAAGCGGCCCCAGAATGCTTTCGGCTGTATAGTGTTTCAAATATTTCAGCAGCTTGAACATGAACTTCTCCTTATTATACAGTTAATCACATTTTATCATGATTTTTAAAAAAAATAAAGTGTTCTTTCGTCTGAAATGGAAGAAAAAGCCGGATCGCTCCGGAAAGACCCTTTTATTTTCTCAAAAGATCTGCTATAATGTAGCTGTCGCCGCGGCCGGCGGGAGCTTTTGGGGCTCACGTCCGGTGTTGCCGCGGCAGAATCGAGTGGATGTTTTTTGATTCTTTTGCCCGCCACCCCGGCGCGGCGAAGGGCGGAGAGGAGCGCGGCTTTATGAGCACCCTGATCATCGCGGAAAAACCCAGCCTGGCCCGCAATATCGTGGCCGGGATCGGGAAATGCACGCGAAGAAACGGATATTATGAGGGAGAGGAATATCTTGTTACCTGGGCCTTTGGCCATCTTTTCTCCCTTTGCGATATCGAGGAATATACCGGCCCCACCGCTTCCGGCCGCTGGTCGATGGAAAACCTGCCCTGCTTTCCCGAGCAGTTCCGGTTTCGTCTGCGGCAGGGCGCCGATAAACAGCCCGACGAAGGGATCCGGCAGCAGTTTGAGCGGATCCGCAGCCTGTGCGCCCGCCCGGACGTAGAGCGGATCGTAAACGCTGGGGACGCCGACCGGGAGGGCGAGATCATCATCCGGCTCTGCGTGGAGCATACCGGCGTGAAAAAGCCCTTCTTCCGGCTCTGGCTCCCGGATCAGACGCCGGAAACGGTGGTGGAAGCGCTCGGCTCCATGAAGGAGGAAGAGGCGTATCAGAATCTGGCCGACGAGGGGTTCGCCCGCACCTATGTGGACTGGCTGTATGGCGTCAATCTGACCCGGTACGCCACGCTGAAAACCGGGGTCCTGCTGCGGGTGGGGCGGGTCATCGTCCCGATTGTGAAGGCGGTCTACGACCGGGATAAAGCTATTGAAAACTTTGTTCCGGAGCTGTATTACGCCGTAGTCAGCAACGCCGAAACAAAGGGCACGCCGATCGAGCTGATCTCCAAAAAGAAATTCGATCAAAGCAACCGGGCCGGAGCGGAGGAATATGCCGCCCAGCTCAACGCCTGCCAGGCGGTTGTGGCGGAAAAGAAAAAGAAAAAGACCGTTTTGCAGCCTGGGAAGCTCTATTCCCTTTCTAAGCTGCAAAATGTGTTGGGCAAAAAATACAAGATGCCGATGGAGGAGAGCCTGAAGCTGGCGCAGGAGCTTTATGAAGGGGGATTTATCACCTATCCCCGCACCAACTCGGAATATCTTGCGGAGCAGGAGAAGGGCAAGATCAAAAAGATCCTGGCGCAGGTGGAGGCGCTGGGATATCGGGTACAATTCCGGGAAGGAAAAACCATTTTTGACGACAGCAAGATCGAATCCCACTCCGCGTTGACCCCCACCTATAAAATCCCGAAAAAAGAGCAGCTGACCGAGCGGCAGATGCTGGTTTATCAGACGATTTTCCGTCGGTTTGCCGCTGTTTTCTGCGCAGAGGAATGTCTGGCTGAAAAAGCGGAGATGCTGATCCGGGTAGGGGATTTGGAGGAGTTCCGGCTGAAAGGCACGATGATTTTGCAGCCCGGCTGGACCCGCTACGACGACGGCGGCCAGAAGAACAAGCTGCTGCCGCCCCTTGCGGTGGGGGATCCCGTGGAGATCTGCTTTCAGCCGAAGGAGAAGGAAACCACGCCGCCCCGGCATTATACCATCGAAACGCTGAACAACTATCTGAAAAATCCCTTTCGATCCGAAAAGGCCGCGGCGGACGCGGGGGACGACCGGGAGGAATACCGGGCGATCTTTGAAGGGCTGGAGCTGGGCACCGAGGCCACCCGTACCGGGATTATCGGCAATGCGATCAAGAGCCGATACATCGAGCTGAAAAAAGACACCTATTATCTTCTGCCCGGCGGCGCCTATCTGATCGAAGAGCTGGCGCGGATGGGGATCGAAATGGATAAATATAAAACCAGCGCGCTGGGTCAGGCGCTGAAAAAGGTTTATCGCGGAGAGCTGCGCGTGGAGGATAGCGTTGCGATCGCCCGCGGGGAGATCGAGAAGGTGTTTCATCCGGCGGAAACGGCGCCGGAGCAGGATACCGACACCGGATTTTACGGCGACGCGGTAGGCACCTGCCCCCTGTGCGGCGGGCAGGTGGTGAAGGGGCGCTACGGGTACGGATGTCTATCTTATAAAGAGGGGTGCAGATTCCGCATCAGCGGCGTGATCTGCCGGCGGGCCGTTCCCATCTCCGCCGCCCGGGAGCTGCTGGAGGAGGGGCGATCCCGCAAGCTTGCCGGATTCATTTCCAAAAAAGGGGAGCCCTTTGAGGCGCGGCTGAAGCTGGAGGACGGCCGGGCGGTATTTGATTTTTAATAAAAGGGGATACGCCCGGTCGGCGCCGCCGCCGGGAAAGAAGCAGCAACCGGCCGTTTCTTTTGGTTTCAGGGCAGGCTTTCCCCGGCAAAAAGCATTGACAGAAATCAGGCGGAGCCTTATAATAAGGACATATGCCCGCCCCGCAGAGGCAGAGCCGGAGAGAGCCGGGATCTGCCCTGCGCAGGAGGCAAACCAGAAAGGTAGGTTCAAAAATGGCTTTTTCACTTCATGGCGTCCATCTGCCGCACCGGAAGGCGACTGCCCGGATGGCGGCGGTGCGTGTGGCGGCGCCGAAAAGCGTTCTGTTGCCGACGATGATGCATATCGGGCGTCCGGCGGTCCCGGTGGTCAAGGCCGGGGATCATGTGGACGTGGGCACGCTGGTCGCGGAGCAGGACGGTCTGATCTCCTCGCCGGTTTACGCCAGCGTTTCCGGAACGGTGAAGAAGATCACGGAGATCGTTCTTTCCGGCGGCGCGGCCGTGCCGGCGATCCTGATCGAATCCGATGGCGCCATGACGCCGGATCCGGCCCTTTGCCCGCCGGTGGTCGGCAGCCGCGCGGATCTGATCGAAGCGATCCGAAAAAGCGGCGTGGTGGGTCTTGGCGGCGCCGGGTTTCCCACCTATGTGAAATTTCTTACGGAGGATCCGGGCCGGATCCGGGAGCTGATTGTCAACGGCGCCGAATGCGAGCCCTATATCACCAGCGATACCCGCGCCATGTTGGATGAATCGGCGGATATGGCGCTGGCCTTCCGGGCGCTGGAGGAGCATCTGGGCATCCCCCGGATCCTGATCGGTATTGAAAACAACAAAAAAGAGGCCATCGCTCAGATGCGCAGGCTGGCGGAGCAGGATCCGCGTATCACCGTCCGTCCGCTGCGCACCCTTTATCCCCAGGGCGGGGAGAAGGTGCTGATCTATCATACCACCGGGAAGGTCGTTCCCGCCGGAAAGCTGCCGATCGACGTGGGCTGCGTGGTTTCCAACTGTTCCACCCTTGCGGCCATCGGGCGCTATCTGCGCACCGGGATGCCGCTGGTGGAGCGCTGCATCACGGTAGACGGCAGCGCAGTCCGGGAGCCGGGCAATGTGATCGTTCCGATCGGCATGGCGGCCGGGGATGTATTCGAAGCCTGCGGCGGGTTTTCCGCCGCGCCCGGGAAGGTGCTGTACGGAGGGCCGATGATGGGCGTTTCCGTTCCCGATCTGGCCGCGCCGGTTCTTAAAAATACCAACGCCCTGCTGGCCTTCAGCGAAAAGGACGCCGCGATTCCCGCGCCGACTGCCTGCATCAGCTGCGGCGCCTGCCAGAACCATTGTCCCTTCCATCTGCGCCCCGCCGCGATCGCAAGGGCGTACCGGAACGGGGACGTGAAAAAGCTGGAAAAGCTGCAGCCGGAGCTCTGCATGGAATGCGGTTGCTGCGCATATATCTGCCCGGCCGGCCGGCCGCTGGTTCAGACCAATAAGCTGGCCAAGGCTGTTCTGCGGGATGCCCGGGCAAAAGAAAAGGAGGCGGCTCAATGATGGAGGCACAACTGCATCTTTCCGCATCACCGCATATCCATAGTTCCACAACAACGCGCAGCATTATGCGGGACGTCGTCTTCTCCCTGCTGCCCGCGGCGGCGGCCGGGATCCTCTGGTTCGGTGCCCGGGCGGCGGCGGTGATCGTCACCTGCATTGCCGCTGCCGTTTTGGCGGAAGCGGGGTTCAATCTGATCCTGCGGAAAAAGCAGACGGTCGGCGATTGGAGCGCGGCAGTCACCGGGCTGCTGCTTGCTTTGAATCTGCCGGCCAATATCCCCCTCTGGCAGGCGGTGCTGGGCGCCGTTTTCGCCATTGTGGTGGTCAAGGGTCTGTTTGGCGGGATCGGCTGCAATCTGGTCAATCCCGCGATCACCGCCCGGGTCTTTATGCTGGTAGCCTTCGGAACCATGACCCAGGCTGCTTTTCCCCGTTCGGCGGACGTCGCCACCGGCGCAACGCCGCTGGCAGAGCTGGCGGCCGGAGAGGAGGCGCCGGCGCTGCTGGATCTTTTTATCGGGAATCACGGCGGCGCGATCGGCGAAACCTGCGTTCTGGCGCTGGTGATCGGCGGCGTTTATCTGCTTGCGCGCCGGGTCATCACCTGGCACCTGCCGGTCGCTTTTATCGGAACGGTTTTTCTGCTCAGCTGGGTGCTTTCGGATTTTGATCTTTCCCTTGCGCTTGCCTGGATCTTTTCCGGCGGCCTGTTTATCGGCGCTATTTTTATGGCCACAGACTATGTCACCTCCCCGGCCACGCCCTGGGGCAAGATCCTCTTTGGTGTAGGCGCCGGACTGATCACGGTTCTGATCCGGTTTTGGGGCAATTATCCGGAGGGCGTATCCTTTGGGATTTTGCTGATGAATATCCTGAATCCATATATCGAAGCCTGGACCGCGCCGCGGCCCTTTGGAGGGAAACGAGCATGAAAAGCTACATAAAAAGCATAGCGGTGCTGACGTTGATCTGCGCGGCGGTGGCGGTTCTGCTTTCCGGCGCCAATGCGATCACGGCGCCGATCATCGAAGAGAACGAGGCGGCCGCCGCCATGGAAGCGCTGAAGGTGGTCATGCCGGAGGGCGCGGATTTTCAGCCTGTTGAGATCGGGCGCTATGCCCTTCCCGAAACGGTGACGGAGGTCTATCGCGCGGGCGGCGGCGGATATGTGGTTACGCTGGAAACGGTCGGATATGCCACGGGCATGGTTATCCTGTGCGGGGTGGATCAAAACGGCGTTGTGACCGGCGCGATCTGCCTTTCCAGCAGCGAAACGCTGGGCTATGAGGCGGACTACGGTGCGGCGGCGGTGGGGGCGACGGCCGAAACGGTCGACGGCCTGGACGTGATCTCCGGCGCCACCATGACCACCGAAGCCTATAAAAACGCCATCAAGGACGCGCTGGAAACGGCGTTGATCCTCAGCAGCGAGGAAGCCGGAGCCTCCGGCGGCGCCGGAACGGCGCTGAGCGGAGCGGCCGCCGCTTTGGGGATCTGTGGATTGCTGAAGGGGGTGGCCTGAAGATGAAAAAGAACGGCAATATGGCGATCCTGATAAAGGGTCTGCTGCTGGAAAACCCGGTTTTTGTTCTGATTTTGGGCACCTGCCCCACGCTGGCGACCACCACTACTGTGATCGGCGCGCTGGCGATGGGGCTGGCGGCCGCGGCGGTTTTGATTTGTTCCAACGTGGTGATTTCCCTGTTTCGCAAGCTGATCCCGGAAACGGTGCGGATCCCCTGTTATATTGTGATCATCGCCGGTTTTGTGACGCTGGTGCAGATGTTCATGCACGCGTTTCTGCCGGAGCTTTATGACCTGCTGGGCGTATACCTGGCGCTGATTACGGTCAACTGCATCATCCTCGGCCGAGCGGAGATGTTCGCCGGAAAAAATTCCGTTGGAAAATCCGCTTTGGACGGAATCGGCATGGGGCTGGGCTTCACGCTGGCGCTGCTTTCCATCGCCGTGATCCGGGAGGTCTTTGGCAGCGGCAGCTTTGCGGGGATGGAAATCCCCTTCCTGCGGGATCATACGGTGGATTTTCTGGTCAAGGCGCCCGGCGGGATGCTGGTGTATGGCGTCATGATTGCGTTGGTCAGCTGGCTGACCCATGGCAGAGCGCCCCGGAAAAAAAGCTTTTCCTGCGCGGGCTGCGCCTCCGCCGCCTATTGCAGCGGGAGCTGCGATGGCGCCGGGGTAAAGGAGGAGGCATAAGATGGACGGATTTAAGAATATCATCATGATCATTATGTCCTCGGTTTTGGTCAATAACTACGTTTTGAGCCGGTTTCTCGGGATCTGCCCCTTTCTGGGGGTTTCCAAAAAGCTCAATCAGGCGGCGGGGATGGGCGTTGCCGTTATCTTTGTGATGCTGATGGCAACGGCCGTGACCTGGCCGATCCAGATCTACGTTCTGGATCGGGCGGGGCTGGGCTATATGCAGACGATCGTTTTTATTCTGGTGATCGCGGCGCTGGTTCAGTTCACGGAGATCACCCTGAAAAAATTTCTGCCCGCGCTGCATAAAAGCCTGGGCGTCTATCTGCCGCTGATCACGACCAACTGCGCGGTTCTGGGCGTGACCATCAACAACATGACCGACGGCTACGGATTTTTTGAATCGATGGCCAGCTCTTTGGGCTGCGGGCTTGGATTCATGCTGGCGATGGTGCTGTTTTCCGGGATCCGCAGCAAGATCCAGGAATCGGAAATCCCAACGCCTTTCAGAGGCCTGCCGGTCACCCTGATCGCCGCTTCCTTTGTTTCGCTGGCGTTTTTCGGCTTTGCCGGGGTCGTGGATCATTTATTTGCCTGAGCGGGATCGTTTCATGATGAAGGAGAGTTTGGAATGAATGAGATTTTAACTTGTCTTCTTGTGGTGGGTCTGATCGGGCTGATCGCCGGGATCCTGCTGGTGCTGGCTTCCCACTTTATGATGGTGCGGGAAGATGAAACGGTCGGCCGGCTGCGGGAATGCCTGCCCGGGGCCAACTGCGGCGCCTGCGGCTTCACCGGCTGCGATGGATATGCCCGGGCGCTGGGAGAGGGGAAAGCGGAGCCGAACCTCTGCATCCCCGGCGGGAACGAAACCGCCCGGCAGATCGGGGAGATCCTGGGGCTTCAGGTAGAGGCGGTTGAAGCGAAAATAGCGGTCGTTCATTGCAACGGCACCTGCACCGCTTCGCCTGCCAGAGCGCAATACGACGGAATGGAGAGCTGCCGGGCGGTCGCCATGCTGTTTGGCGGGCCGGGCGCCTGCCGGTACGGGTGCCTGGGCTGCGGCGACTGCGCGGCGGTCTGTCCGACCGGCGCGATCTGCATGGCCGACGGTGTAGCCCGGATCGACAGCCGGATCTGCATCGGCTGTAAAAAATGCGTCGAAACCTGCCCGAAAGAGATCATTTCTCTGGTTCCGCGGAGCGGAAAGAGCGTTGTTCTGTGCAGCAGCAGAGATCCGGGTGCTGCCGCCCGTAAGGCCTGCGCAAACGCCTGCATCGGCTGCCGGAAATGCGAGCGCAGCTGTCCGGAGGGGGCCGTTTCCGTGGCCGGGAATCTGGCGGTGATCGATTACGCCCGGTGCAGCGGCTGCGGTCTCTGCGCAGAAGGCTGCCCCACCGGGTGCCTGAAAGCGGCGGATTTTTCTCTTGCCGGCGCGGTGTGACGCCATGACGCGGAAAAAGCGGCTGCGCAACGATCTGATCCTGATCGCCGCGCTGCTCCTGATCGCGCTGGCGGGGCTGCTGGCTTTTCGGCTCAGCCGCCGGCCCGGCGAATGGGCGGTGGTGCTGATCGACGGCGTGGAAACGGCGCGTTATCCGTTGTCGGAGGATCTGGAAACGGTGGTTTCCGGCGCAGAGGGCAGCAATACGCTGGTGATCCGGGACGGAGCGGCCTCTATTGCCGAGGCGGATTGTCCGGACGGCATCTGCGTGGCGCATCGCCCGATTGCGGAAGCTGGGGAAACCATCGTTTGCCTGCCGCATAAGCTGGTGGTGAAAATTCAGGCGTCCGGCTCCGCCGGCGCGGTGGATGGCGGAACGCAGGTCGGAGGGAACGGATGAAGGAATCGATGGGAGCCCAAACGAAAAAGTTGGTGTTTCTGGGTCTTGCGGCCGGCGCGGCGCTGGTGCTCTCCTATGTGGAGTCCCTGCTGCCGCCCCTTTGGTCGGCGGTGCCCGGCATCAAAATGGGTCTGCCAAACATGGTGATTATTTTTCTGCTGTATCGCTGCGGCGTAAAAGAGGCGGCGGCGGTTTCGCTGGTGCGGCTGGGGCTTTCCGCCCTGCTCTTTGGCAACCTCCTGACGCTGGCCTTCAGCTTTGCAGGCGCAGCTCTCAGCCTTGTGCTGATGGCGCTGATGAAAAAAACGAAGCTTTTTTCGATTGTCGGCGTCAGCGTCGCCGGCGGCGTGGCGCATAATCTGGGCCAGATCCTGATCGCGATGCTGGTAATGGAAACGGCGGAGATCGGATATTATATGATCTTTCTGACCATCAGTGGAACCGTTGCCGGGGCGTTTATCGGCCTTGCCGGAGCGCTGCTGATCCAAAAGACCAGGCGCCTGCGCTTTTAAGAAGGCGCCTGGACGCAAAAAAAGGAGCCATAATGGTAGCTACTCATAAAACGGTATCAACAATCAACTGAAACAGGGTAGCTGCCATGCGGATTGTGACAGAAAGCGGGTAAGAAATCAAAAACTTCTTGCCCGCTTTTTCTGGCTTTGCTACTTGTCATCTGTCAAAGCGGAACTTGGGCAGGGCTTCCATCAAGGATGCTTTGAGATACTCTTGAATATCGTCGTTGATATACCCTTGAAAGTAGGACAGATACTTGATGTAACCAATATAGTTTTGAATGACCGCATTTACCGCTTCCGGCTCCCCGGCGGCTGCCTTTACAATCGTTTCATAGGGCAGCAAATTGTACTTCCTATTCTTCATTCTCTAACGCCTCCATTTCTTTTCGCATGAAACGTAATGCCCTTTTCCGTCTGCGGAAGATTGTACTTCTGCAAACGCCAAACATTTCTCCGATTTCTGTGTCGCTGTAACCGAGATAGTAGCGCAAAAGCAGCACTTCCCGTCGTTTCTCTGCAAGCGCAAAAGCGCGGCTGCTAACTGTTCGTTTTCCACGATGACCGTTTTCCCGCGAACGGTAAAGGCGGTAGACACATCGTATCTCACAAAATACTCATCTGCTGTGGCAACCGGCTCAAAATCAAACTCCCGAAGATCGTCGAGGGACACTTCAAATTGCTGCTTTTTCCGCAGTTTCTTGTAAGCGCCCAGCGCCGCATGATAAAGGACGATCTTGCAAAAGGCGTTGAAAGTACGCTCGATATGCTCCCGGTATTGCTTGCTATTCATCATTTCTCACCCCCCTTTCTGCCAAAACAGGGGGCAAAACAGAAAACGCCCACGCAGTATCAAACCGCATGAGCGTTGACGATATGAATGGAAAGAAACAGCTATATGATTTGTGTGTTCATCTTCATGGGCGCACGAACCTATGCAAGCGCAATGGCTTTTTTTGATTGTAGATAATGAGAAATAGCAATCAACATATTGATACCTCCAAACAAAATAACAGAGCCGATAACCGCATTTCATCTTGCGTGTTATCGGCTCTGCGTCTGTGCGTCCGGCTCTTTGATAACTGTGGTATTCAGTTGTTTTACGTTGATTATTGTTTCCTGCTTGCACTTGGGGCAGAACAGGGGAAAGTTTTCAAGTACTGTATCGGGGCGCACTTTAATTCGGGTTTTGTTGCTGCAGATCGGGCATAACACCCATTTTTCTTTTTCCAATGCGCCACCTCTGTTTTATCTCTTTAGCTTCGCGGTTTCGACCGCACCTTGATTTCTCTTTTTAGTAATCTAAAACTCCATATGAACATTTAGCGTATCTTGAATTTGTCAAACAGATTCGGATTATTATTTAAGCTAATTACAGGAATTGTATAGACATATCCAAGAAGAAAGGTGAACAGTAGAATGTAATAGGGTGAATGAATAATGGCAAAAAGACCTGTTACAATCCAGAAGAAAAATGGCTTGTGTTTGAGAATACCCATGAAGCGATCATTGACGCTGATACATGGGCGCAAAGCAGAAAGCTGAAGCGAAAAAAGAACTTGCGGCGAAGTGGCGGCAACTGACGCAGGCGGAACGGCGGATAGAAGAACTTGACCGGCTATTCAAGCGTATTTACGAGGACAGTGCCAACGGGAAATTATCTGACAGCAGGTTTCAAATGCTCTCTAACGATTACGAACAGGAGCAGGAAGAACTGCGGGAAAAGCTGTTGCTACTCAATGAAGAAATTACAAAACAGGAAGAACAGGCAGAAAATATGGACTTATTTATCGGCAAGGTACGGAAGTATCTTAACTTGGACGAACTGACGCCCGCTATACTCAATGACATGGTAAAGGCGGTATATGTTCACGCGCCGGACAAGTCAAAGGGGTATCGGGAACAGCAGATTGACATTTCCTATGACCTTGCAGGAATACTCCCCGCGTCTTTGCTGAGCAATCTGCAAAACGGAGAAACGGCATAGCTGAAGCTACGCCGTTTCTCGAAAACAAACTTATGCTGTTTTATTGGTGCTGCCCCAAGGCTCTTTTTTTTGCGGGCTTCAGGGGATCGCGGCCAGCGCGGCGCTTTGCCGCTCCCCGGCGTTTTCCAGATCGGCAAAATCGCCGAGATCCTCCAGCCGGATCCCCGATACGTCGATCCCGCCGTCCGGCCGCTCCTGCATTTCCCGGAGGGTGTCGGGGATTTCGCCGTCCAGCTGCCCACGGACGCTTTGGGCCCGCAGCAGGCATACCTGTTTGAGGGTTTCCACCGCCAGTCGATGATCCTCATAGGAGCAGAAGGCGGAAGGATCCTTCTGAACATAGGGGGCGATCAGCTCCGCCGCCGCCTCCAGCGTTTCTGCAAAACGGCCGCTTTCAAAATGGTCCGCAATAAAAGCGTCGAAATAGGAACGATACCGGGCAAGGTATTCGTCCTGCTTCATCAGGTTGTGGTAAAGGGGGCGGTTCAGCATGATCTCGCCCGGCGCGGGGGTGTTGATGGGATAATTGATAAGAACGTAGGGATCCCGGATCGGATCGGTCATGCCGAGGGCGTAGGTGCCAAAGGCCAGATTATAATCCCAGGGCAGAATCTGAATAACTCCCTTTTCTTCATAGAGGAAATAATTATGGCCGGTATGACCGATGTAACTGTCCCAGTTCATCACAAAAACCTGCACGGTGAAGTACCGCAGCACCTCGTCCACGTCGACGGCGGGTTCCAGATCCTCGCCACCGGAAAGGGTTTTCAGCGCCCGGATCAGCCGCTGCCGGTCGTCCGCCGAAACATCAAATTTGGCGTTCTCAAAAATACCGGGATAGCTTTCCGGATTGTCGTCGATGTATTGCAGCGCCACATCGGCGTTTTCCTCCTGCAGGGAGCGGTAATCGGGCTTATAGAGGTTGCCGTAGCTGCCGCCGAAATTCCGGAGGGCAAAGGCTTCTTCCGGTTCTTCGATCGCCAGAAAAAGACCCCAGGCTTCGCCGTTGACCGTTACCCAGACATAGCTGCATAAGGGCGTGGGCACGCCGGAAAAGGCCATCATGTCGTAAACCAGAAAGGTTTTCAGATAGCTGTTGTCCTGAAAGGAGGCGTCCAGGGAAAATTTGTCCAGGCCATAGTAGCTTCTGCCGTCCAGATACCGATCGAATTCCAGCTTGAGGCTGTAGCGGGAAAGGCCGTATTCTTCGGTCAGGCGCAGGGAGTTGTTGCCCTTGGTGCGCAGGGCGACGTGGCGAAAGATTTCGCCGTCGATCTCCACTTCGGCGGAAACGTATGCTTCCTCCGCCGCCGTTTCGATAAAGGCTTCCCAGTCGTCCAGACGGATATCAATGGTATGGACGCGGCTGCTGTCGAAAAGCCGGTCTGCATACCCCAGCGCCGCGCCGGCGCCGGAAAGGCTCAGCCAGCCCTCAAAGAACAGCAGCCCGGCGAGTATCGCCGGGATCAGCACCGCTGCGGTACAGATCAGAAGGATTTTTTTCAGTCGTTTCATTTTTCTCGCTCCAGATGCGGCTGCCCGCCTGAATCGGCGCAGAGCATGGAAGGCCGGGTAAAAGATGCCTTCTGAAAGCGCGCCGCGCCGGAAAAAAGCGCCGGATCGATCCGCAGAGCGGGATCCGGCGCTTTATGCCGGGGAACCGGCTCAGCCGTTATAATCGGTGGTTCCGTCGTCGTAGTCGGTAGCGCCGTCGTCGGTGTCGTCATAGTCGGTAACGCCGTCATTATTGGGGCCATAATCGGTGTCGTCATAGTCGGTAACGCCGTCGTTGTTGGGGCCGTAGTCGGTGTCGTTGTAGTCGGTGACGCCATCGTTGTTGGGGCCGTAGTCGGTGTCGTTGTAGTCGGTGACGCCATCGTTGTTGGGGCCGTAGTCGGTGTCGCTGTAGTCGGTGACGCCATCGTTGTTGGGGCCGTAGTCGGTGTCGCTGTAGTCGGTGACGCCGTCGTTATTGGGGCCGTAATCGGTGTCGTTGTAGTTTTCGGTGCCGGTGGTCTGGCTCCCGCTCTGGGCGGCGGCGCTTTCATGCTCGGCCTTGATCACCTTGCCGGTGACGGCGTGGATATCGTATTCATATTCGTTGCCGTTTGCGGAAAATTCCAGCTCAAAAACCGGCGTGCCGTCGTCGTGGTCAAATTCCTTGTCTTCAAAAACGGCGTCCTTCGCGCTGACGTTTGCCTGGGTCAATGCGATTTCCTGCGCCTTTTCCAGCGTGATATAGGGGGAGGGCTCGCTCTCGGTGGCATAGGTGGGGTCGTAGTCATCGTTGTCGATGGTCACGATGGAGGAGGAAAGACTCAGGTTTTTGACGGCGTTCTGGGTGCTGGAGCTGACCAGCGTGAGAAAATCATCGCTGGGGAGGACGGAGCCCGGCTCCAGCTGCAAAATGATGTTCTTCTTGTTGCCGTCGATATCGTCCACAAAGTATCCCGCTTCATTGATCGCAATGATCAGATCTTCAAGAACCTCGTTGCAGTCTTTCCCGATGTAGTCGGGATAGTTTTCCACAATGAGCTTGCCGTCGTCGTTGCGGCCGGTCAGGGCGGTCACTTTGCTGTTTTGATCGTATTCGATCTGGATTTCCGGGTTGACGCTCAGGATCAGGATCCCGGTCTCCCGCAGGGCCGTTCCTGCCGGGGAGGCGGATTTACAGCCTGTCAGAAGGATGGAAACCGCCGCGATGATCGAGAGGGCTGCTGCAAAAAATTTTCTTTTCATGGTCATGGTCGTTGCTCCTTTCGGGTGTTTCATTTGGCTTTTGCTTTGCCTTTCATTCATAGACTACGGAAGCCCGGTTTCAAAAACGGGGTGAAAGGAATACATTTTCAGATCTTTTTTTGATCCTCCCCGTCGTCATCATCGTCATCATCGTCGTCATCGTCATCATTATCAACATCGTTGTCATCGTCATCATTATCAACATCGTTGTCATCGTCGTCATCATCATCGTCGTCATCATCATCGTCGTCGTCATCATCGTCGTCGCTACCGTCTGAGCCGTCGGGATCATCCACATCATCGGAGCTGTTTTCCGGCGGGATGCCGGCATTTTCCTGATCCTGCCCGGTGGTTCCGCTCCCGGAGGAGCTGCTTCCGGAAGAGGAGCTGCCGCTCCCGGAGGAACCGCTCCCCTCGGACGGCTCTGTATCCGCAGAAGGTTCTTCCTCCTGCGTATCGTTGCCCGGCGCGGAGGCAGGCGGGGAGGAGGGATCCTTCTCCGCCGCCCCGGAGCCGCTCTGGCTTTTATGATCGACGATCTCGATGGTGATGGAGATCCGGCCGTCCAGATGTGTTGTTATTTCGGTGCGCAGGGCGGTTCCGTACTCCTGGAACAGCGCTTCGTCCGGGGAATCGATGGAGAAGGAAACCTGACCGCCCTCTGAAAGGAAGCCCATTTCAATGGCTCTGTCGATCAGCTCGTCGGCTACCGTTTCTTTGTCTTTATTTCTGCCGTCGTAGCCTTCCAGCAGCAGCTTGCCGTCTTCATTTGTCCCGGTCAGCTTCACCACGCCGCCCCGCCGGTTCAGATCCATCTGCACCTCCGGGTTGATGGTCAGATAGATCGAAGAGTAGGGCTGGATGTAATTCCGATAGTAGCCGACGCCGAAGAAAAGCAGAAAGCAGGCTGCAACAGCTGCGATCCCGCCGCCGATCCACCGGAGCGCGGGGCGCCGCTTTTCGCCCGGCTCCTTCATCAGAACGGGGTTCTGCACCGTCTGCCCCACTTCATACCGAAGGTTGGCGGCTTTCAAAAAGCGGCCTTCTTCGTCCAGCAGGACGGCATAGCCGGGGTGGCATTCCATTACCAGATAGTTCATTGCTCGGCCACTCCTTTCATCACTTGTTTTAAATGCCCACGGATGATCTCATACCCGTTGGTATGGATCAGGAGTAGTGCTACCAGATATTTGCGGCGGCGTTCCAGGGTTTTGCGTTCTACGCCGCTTGCGGCGGTCAGCCGGCCGATGGGCAGGCGTTTTGATTGCAAAAGCTCATCGATCAGCGCCGGATGGCTTTGGGCATAGGCGAGCGCCTTCCGGCAGGCGTTCAGGGTGCGCTGCTGCTTGGGGCAGTTGTCCGCCACGTCGCTGAGGCTGACGCCAAAGTCCAGCAGCTGCCTGGTCAGCTCCCGGATTTCCGCCCGGGTGGCGTCCCGCAGGGCTGCTTCTTCATAGGGATCCTTTTTGACCGCCAGCGTTTCTCCCAGCGGTTTTTCCTCTTCTCCTGCCGGCGCGTCCAGGGAAAGGGCGCGGGCGTGGCGCTGCTCGGAGCGGCTGTAGTCGATCAGCCGGCTGCGGATCAGCAGGGCGGCATATTTCAGAAAAGAGCCGCGGGTGCGGTGGTACCCGCTGATCGCCTCATGAAAGGCGATCATGGCGATGCTCAGTTCATCGTCGTGTTCCGCTGCGGGGGGACGTTTTAAAAACTTTGCCGTTTCGGTGCGGATAAAGGGCAGGTATGCGTTGATCAGCTGATCTGCCGCCCGAACGTCCTCCTTCGCTGCGTAGACCTGCCGGACGATTTGATGTTCGTCGTTCATGCAGGGATCCTCCTTATGGTAGTAATACGATCCCCGGCCGCAAAAACCGGGGTCGGCTTGATATTTTGCTTTGAAAAATAGAAAACGACGGGGCAAAAGCCGCGCCGTCTGGTTAAATCTATGCTGTTTTGCGGTTGCCTTTGCGGCGCTTATGGCGCGTCCTCCGGGGGGATTTCCCGGGCCAGAGCGTGGTTGGTATAGCGCGGGTCATTGGTGACCTCCCGGATCACCCGGATAAAGGACGGAAGGGTAAATTCCTCCTGCTCGTCCTTCAGTTCCACCTCCATAACAGCCTGACGGCTCCAGAAGGGGAAAACGTCGATTTCATAGATATGCCCGGCATAGGGCAGGCAGTAGCGGGTTTTGTGGATGGTCTGGCGGCGCGGATCCCGCGCGGCCAGCCTGCGGTTGTATTCCGCTTCGGAAAGCTCCCGCTCGATCTCGATGCGGCGCATGGAGCTGACCCGGCGCTTGAGGGTTTCCATATAAGTAACCTTGCCGCGCTCTTCCGTTCGGCGCACACGAAGCGACCCCTCCGCCGTAATCAGATAGGTCTGAGAAATTTCTTTGATGCGGCAAAGGGTGCCCAGATTTAGAAGATCAGGACGAAGGATCAGAAATTTTCGCTCAATCTCATAGGAGGGCATCATAGTTCACCTCATTTTCATTATAAAACGCAATTGGAAAAAATGCAAGAAAAAATGCGAATCCTTTGGCAAAATGTCCTGGGGCGGCGTGCAAAGGGCTGAAAAAGACAAAAAGGAGAGGCTGCTTTTCAGCATAGCCTCTCCTCCGGGGCGCGTTTTACAGGATTTTGATCGATTCGATGACCTGCGGTTCTTCCGGCATATCCATGATGTTGGTGCGCACGGCGGCAATTTTATCCACCTCTTCCAGCCCCTCCGTCACCTTGCCGAAGGCGGCGTAGTTTCCGTCCAGAAAGAAGCCGTCGGCGTGCATGATAAAGAACTGGCTGCTGGCGGAGTTGGGATCCTGGGCGCGGGCCATGGAGATGACGCCGCGCTCGTGGCGGATGGGATTATCGAAGCCGTTGGCGGAAAATTCGCCGGGGATGGTTTCTTCGCTGCCGCCCATGCCGTTGCCCAGCGGATCCCCGCCCTGGATCATGAAGCCGCTGATCACGCGATGGAAGGTCAGGCCGTCGTAAAACCCGGACCGGGCCAGCTTTTCAAAGTTTGCAACCGTTTGGGGCGCGTGCTCCGGATAAAGCTCCAGTTTGATGACGCCACCGTTTTTGATTTTAATTTCTACCATATTTTGTAATTCTCCTTAATTTTGATTCAGATAAACAGGCTGGACAGGAACATAAAGGCGCAGAGGCATAAAAATACGATCGTGCCTGCGTTCAGCCAGGTGAGCCGGAACTGGGTAGGAAGGGTCAGCAGGCGGCCGCCGGTTTTTTTGAGGTTCGGCTTTTTCAGCCGGTTGATTAGGAACACCAGCCCGCAGCCTGCCAGGACGAGCGCGCCCAAGAAATAGAGCCCGCTGATGATCGCCCATGGATTGATGGAGGAGGAAACGCCGATGGTGCCGGACGTCAGCTCGTTGATCCGCAGGGCGATGATCGATCCGGTGAAGTTGATGATCATATGCATGGCGATGGTATGAAGGATGTTGCCGGTTTTGATATAGACGTAGCTGAAGAGCATCCCCAGAAACGCCGCATAGAAAAACTGGTAAAAGTTCCCGTGCATCAGGCCGAAGAAAAGGGCGCTGGTGATCAGGGCAAGCCATTCGCTGTAGGGCAAAAGACGATCCACAATCAGCTTGCGGAACATCAGCTCCTCAAAGATCGGCGTAATGATCGAAACCACGATCAGATTCATCAGCCAGGAAGAGCTGACAATCTGGTTGTTGATGATGTTGCTGATATCCGTGCCCCGCACCGTTTCGATCACGGTCATCAGGCCGGAGGAGATATAATTTCCGGCGAGCAGCAGGAAGAAGGAAACGGCCAGAAAGGAAATCCAGCCGGCGGCGCCGAGCTTTTTCCGTTCCGGCGTTTTTTTGGGCATGGAGCTTAGGAACCCCCAGAAAAGAGGAAAGCCGATCAGGTAGGCGGGCAGGAGCAGGACGATCCAGGAATAGCCCTCGGATTCAAAAAAAGGCAGGAAAAACCGTGCACTCACCGCGGAAATGGCGAGCTGAACCACAGATACCAGAAGAAGATAGCCGGAAAGGGCGGCGCCGATCCGGCTCAGGTTCCGGCGCTCTCTTTTTTTATAATAGGGGTTTTGCTCCGGCGGAAGGGAGTAGCCGGGATCCGGGCAGGGCTGCCGGCCGGCAGGGAATGGCGTCTGTTCCATGTTAAGCCTCCGTTGAATGATTTTACCATTGCATTGTAGCACAACCGCGCGGCATTTTCAACCGGTGGGGAAGGGAATTTACATTCCGTTTAAAAAAGCCTGCTTGCGGCAACCGCCTTTGAGGGACCCCGGGACTTTTGCAGCGGTAAAAGGGAAAGGCGCGGCGCAGCTTTGTTTTTGGAGCTGCGCCGCGCCTGCTGTGTGCGGGACGTTTGCAAAAAACGCGCCCGCCATTTAGGGGTTACTGAACGGTACTCAGATGCCAGATATTCTCGGCGTATTCGCGGACAGCACGGTCGGACGCGAAGATGCCCGCTTTGGCGATATTGACCAGCGACATTTCATTCCATTTGAGGGGATCGCCGTAAACGTCGTTGATCTTGGTATGAGCGTTTTTATAGGCGTTGAAATCAGCCAGCACCATATAGGGATCGGGGCCGATCAGGTAACGCACGATGGATTCAAAGTTCTTGCCGCCGATGCCGTTTTTCAGAATGGAATCCAGCAGATCCCGCAGATGGGGGTCGTTGCGGTAGAGCTGATCGGGATGATAGCCGTCGGCCTTCCAGCGGTTGACCTCCGGCGTGGTAAGGCCGAAGAGGAACATGTTTTCACCGCCGACCTGTTCGTGGATCTCCACGTTGGCGCCGTCCAGGGTGCCAACGGTAAGGGCGCCGTTGATCATGAACTTCATGTTCCCGGTTCCGCTGGCCTCCTTACCGGCCAGAGAGATCTGCTCGCTGACTTCGGCGGCAGGCATCAGGATTTCAGCCAGAGAAACCTTATAATCGGCCAGAAAAACGATCTTCAGCTGATCGCTGACGGCGGGATCGTTGTTGATCATATCGCCGAGGGCGCAGATAAAGCGGATGATCTCCTTGGCCATCACGTAGCCTGCGGAGGCTTTGGCGCCGAAAATAAAGGTATGGGGATGGATGCGGAGACCTTCATTTTTGATGCGGCGGTAGAGATCGTAAATATGCAGGGCGCAGAGCAGCTGGCGCTTATATTCATGCAGCCGCTTTGCCTGAACATCGAAAATGGAGCGGGGGTTGACCTTGATGCCGCAGGAGTGCTCGATATATCGGCTCAGCCGCAGCTTGTTTTCATGCTTGATTTCAGCCAGCCGGTTGAGAACGGAGGCGTCGTTTTTGAATTTCAGCAGCTTTTCCAGCTCGGCGCCGTTGGTAACAAAGCCATCCCCGATCAGCTCGGTGATCAGGTCGGAGAGCAGGGGATTGGATTCGCAGAGCCAGCGCCGGTGTACGATGCCGTTGGTTACGTTGGTCAGCTTGCCGGGGAAGATATCATGATAATCCCGGAAGAGATCCTCTTTGAGGATCTCGCTGTGGAGAGCGGAAACGCCGTTTACGCTGAAGCAGCAGGCCACGCAGAGGTTGGCCATCCGCACCATGCCCTCGCCGATCACCGCCATCTTATCAATGGCGCCGCGTTTTTCCGGATGGTTGTTGTAGACGTTCTCACAGAAGCGGCGGTTGATTTCCTGAACGATGGTATAGATTCGGGGCAGATGCCGGGAGAAGAGGTCGATCGACCATTTTTCCAGCGCTTCGCTCATAACGGTATGATTGGTATAGGCCAGGGTGGCGCAGGTGATTTTCCATGCCGCGTCCCAGGAATAGCCGTGGTCGTCCATCAGCAGCCGCATCAGCTCCGGCACGCAGAGGGCCGGGTGGGTGTCGTTGATATGCACCACGACCTTTTCGGCCAGGTTATCCAGCGTGCCGTATTTTTTCAGATGATCCTGCAGGATATTCTGCAAGGAGGCGCTGACAAAGAAATACTGCTGCCGCAGCCGGAGGACTTTTCCCTCTTCATGATCGTCGGCGGGATAGAGAACTCGGGAGATGGCTTCGGCCTTGGCGTCGCCTTCGCAGCTTTTGAGGTATTCCCCCCGGGAAAAGAGCGACATATCAAAGTTTTCCAGGCTTTTTGCACCCCAAAGACGCAGTTTATTGACGATTTTGGAATCATAGCCCGAGATCATCAGATCGTAGGGAACGGCAAGGACTTTATAGTAGTTTTTATGAATGGTTTTGAGTCCTTCGCTGCTCCAGAGCTCCTCGACCTGGCCGTCGAAATGGATCTCCTGGGCTTCATCGGGGCGGGGGATCAGCCAGCCGCCGCCCATCTCCAGCCAGTTATCGGGAAATTCCATCTGCCAGCCGTCGATGATCACCTGCCGGAAAATGCCGAACTCATAGCGGATGGAAAAGCCGGTGGCAGGATAATTGCAGGCGGTCAGAGAATCGAGGTAGCAGGCCGCCAGACGGCCGAGGCCGCCGTTGCCGAGGCCGGCGTCCGGCTCCATTTCATAGAGCTGCTCCAGATCCACGTTCAGATCCTGCAATACGGCGCGCACCTTTTCTTCGATCCCTAAATTATAGAGATTGTTTTTGAGGGAACGGCCGATCAGGAATTCCATGGACATATAGTAGACCTTTTTACATTCCTGATGGGCGATCTCCTTGGACGCGCTGCTGGAACGCTTGCTCAGCTCCTGCACCACCATGCTGATCACGCTTTCGTAGATCTGCCGGATGGTGGCGTCCTCCGCCTCGCAGGCAAACTTTTCGGTGACGGCGTTGCGGATTTTCTCTTTGATTTCTTTTTGCGTCATAAATTCATTATTTCTCCTTGCTTTGGTTTATAAAGTGAAAGAAGGCGAAGCTGAAAAGCTCCGTCTTGTTTCGGTTTGGGTTAAATTTCGCGGTAAAGGGCCTGATAGGCGGCCACGCTGGGTCCCCAGCTGTAATCGCCCTCCATGGCGTTTTTCCGCGCTTTGGTAAAGTGGGGCTTATTGTGGAAGAGCTCCAAAGCGCGCCAGAGCGCGTTGGAAAAATCCTCCGGGTGAAAGCTCTGGAAGGTGATGCCGCGCCCGGTTTTGTCTTCCGGATTATAGGGGATGACGGTATCCGCCAGCCCGCCGGTGGTATGCACGATCGGCAGGGTGCCGTAGCGCATGGCGATCATCTGCGCCAGCCCGCACGGCTCAAATTCGCTGGGCATGATAAAGAAGTCGCAGCCGGCATAGATGCGCTGCGCCAGATCACCGTCGAAGGCCAGGCAGACCCGCAGGTTGCCGGGATGTCGCCCGGCGGCCTCCCGCAGGAACTGCTCATATTTGGCGTCCCCGGTTCCCAGGATGATCACCTGAACCTCCTGGCTGGCCAGCCAGTCCAGCTTGGCGGTGATCAGATCCAGACCTTTCTGGTGGGTCAGCCGGGTCACCATGCCGTAGAGGGGAACGCTGTTGGTCACCGGCAGCCCCAGTTCTGTCTGCAAGGCGTTTTTGTTTTTGATTTTCAGAGAAAGGGAGTCTACATTGTAGTTTTGCGCGATGCGTCGGTCTGTTTCCGGATCAAAGAGCTCGGTATCGATCCCGTTCAGGATCCCGGAAACCTTCCAGTACCGCGCCTGAAGGATATGCTCCAGCCCGCAGGATTTCGGCGGGCTCATGATTTCTTCCGCATAGCGGCGGGAAACGGTTGTGACCCGGTTGGAGCACTCGATGGCGCCTTTCATCAGGTTGATGCAGTCGCCATAGTAAAGGATCGGCTTGATATCCTCGCTCAGCCCAAAGACGTTGCCCAGAATGTAGGGATCGAATTTGCCCTGAAATTCAATATTGTGGATGGTGAAGACGGTGCGAATCCCGCCGTAGCCCGGCCGGTTGCGGAACTGGGTGTCCAGCAGCACGGGGATCAGGGCGGTATGCCAGTCGTTGCAATGCAGGATATCGGGATAAAAACCGATCAGCGGCAGGCATTCCAGCACCCCGCGGGAGAAGAAGGCGAACCGTTCGCCATCGTCGAAAGCGCCGTAGATCTCCGGGCGGTCAAAATAGTACTGGTTATCCAGCAGGTAATAGGTGACGCCGTCGATCTCCGCTTCAAAGATCCCGCAGTACTGGCTGCGCCAGGCGTTATTGAAGTAAAAGTTGGTGCGGTAAGTGCACTGCTCCTTGAGGTGCTGGGGAATGGCGCTATAGAAGGGGAGGATGACCCTGACGTCGTCGCCGGCCCGGCAAAGGGCTTTCGGCAGCGCGCCCGCAACGTCACCCAATCCGCCGACCTTGATGAAAGGAGCGGCTTCGCTTGCTGCATAAAGTATTTTCATCGATTACACCTTTTTTCCTTTTCCGATCACAAAGGGCAGGGAAGATGCGCCGCGCACCTCGGTTTCCTCGTTGATGACCACGTTTTTATCGGTGATCACCCGGCAAACCTGCGCGTTTTTGCCCACCGTGCTCTTCTGCATCAGGATGGAATCCTCCACCACCGCGCCTTCCTCGACAACAACGCCGCGGAATATCACGGAGTTTTTGACCGATCCCTTGATGACGCAGCCGTCTGCAATCAGGCTGTTTTCCACGATGGCATGATAGTCATACAGCGTGGGGACAGAGTCCTTGACCTTGGTATAAACAGGGTGCTCGGCGTCAAAAAGCTCCATTTTCAGCTCCGGATTTAGCATATCCATATTGGAGGCAAAATAATCCTCGATCGTGCGGATGATGCGCGCGTAGCCTTGATGATGGTAGCCGTAGATCCGGCAGGAGGCAAGATTTCTCTGAACGAAGTCCCTGTTCAGATTAGTAT
Organism: uncultured Clostridia bacterium; assembly: GCA_944387895.1. Lineage (GTDB taxonomy): Bacteria > Bacillota > Clostridia > Oscillospirales > QAKW01 > QAKW01. The sequence goes on along the minus strand of CALXGQ010000021.1, from coordinate 50,435 downwards.
AATCATTATTGTCGGCTTTGTCAAGAAAATCGAGGAGATCCAGCCGGTTGACGATATAAGTACCCAGCGCAAAGTAATGCCTTCCCGCTTCCTCTTCGCGCTGATAGGAAATGTTTTCGATGCGCCCGTCCTCCTGCAGATGCAGGATCATTTCCCCGGTATAGGCGGGGATGTTGCTGTAGGCCAGGGTGACGAAAGCGTCGTTTTTGACATGCTCTTCCAGCATGGCCTCCAGATCGATATTGGCAATGGTGCCGCCGAAGGCCAGAACCACCAGCTCCTGCCTGGCGTCGGCAATAAATTGTTTATAGGCGCGCAGCGCGTCCAGCCGGCCGCGGATGGGCCAGATCTTTGTTTCGGGCCGGGCCAGCGGGGTCAGCAGCGTGATGCCGCCGTTGCGGCGGTTGAGATCCCAGTCCTCGCCGCTGCCCAGATGGTCGATCAGAGAGCCGTAGTTTTCCTTGCAGATTACGCCGATATCGCTCATGCCGGCGTTGACCATGGAGGAAAGGGAAAAGTCGATGGCCCGGAAACGGCCGCCGAAGGGGAGGGAGGCGGGAGTGCGGGAACGGGTCAGCTCGTTATTGGGAAGATTGGAGCTGTAATGGTCGCAAAAAATCAATCCGAGAGCGTTCATGGTTAATCAGCCTCCTTTACCGTTTTGGGTTTGATCATTTCTTTGGGGCGCACCACCTGGCCGGCCTTGACCACCGCGCCGGAACCCACCACCGCGATGCCCCATTCGCCGCCGTGGTAATGCTCCGGCTCCGCGCCGATCACCGCGCCGTCTTCAATCACGGCGTCGGAAGCAATGATGGCGTATTTGATGGTGCAGTTTTTACCGATTTTAACGTCCTGCATCACAACGGCGGAATTCAGAACGCTCCCTGCGCCGATGGTCACGCCGGAAAAGAGGACGCTGTACCAGAGGCTGCATCCGTCGAGGGTGCAGTTTTCGGTGACGATCGATTCGCCCACCCGGACGTTGCGGCCGATATACTGCGGCATCAGGTTATGGTCGTGGCGCGCATAGATCCGCCAGTCCGGATCGGAAAGATTCAGAGGGATATGGGGATTCAGAAGATCCATGTTGGCCTCCCAGAGGCTTTCGATGGTGCCCACGTCCTTCCAGTAGCCGTCGAAGCAATAGGCGAAGAGCCGCTCCCCTGCCGCCAGCATCCGGGGCAGAACGTCCTTGCCGAAGTCTTTGGAGCTTTGGGGATCGTTTTCGTCCTCGATCAGATACTTGCGCAGCTTTTCCCAGGTGAAGATGTAAATGCCCATGGAGGCGCGGTCGCTTTTCGGATGGGCGGGCTTTTCTTCAAATTCATAGATATGATCGTCGGCATCGGCGTTGATGATGCCGAACCGGCTGGCCTCCTCGATGGGCACCTGCAGGGTGGCGATGGTGGCGTCGGCCTTTTTGGCTTTATGGAAGTCCAGCATCTGGCTGTAGTCCATTTTGTAAACATGGTCCCCGGAAAGGATCAGAACATATTCCGGATCATATTTTTCGATAAACTGGATGTTCTGGTAGATGGCGTTGGCGGTTCCGGCGTACCATTCGCCGGTGGAGCCGGACACATAGGGGGGCAGGATATGTACGCCGCCCTGCATCCGATCCAGATCCCAGGGCTGGCCGTTTCCGATATAGGTGTGAAGCTCCAGAGGGCGGTATTGCGTTAAAACGCCGACCGTATCGATCCCGGAATTGGTGCAGTTGGACAAAGGAAAATCAATAATGCGATATTTCCCGCCGAAGGGGACAGCCGGCTTTGCCATCTCCTGAGTAAGTACATAAAGACGGCTTCCCTGACCGCCTGCCAGCAGCATGGCCAGCATTTCTTTTCTTTTCATGATTTGCTCCTTTCGGTGTTGGTTTTATAGCCGTAATAAGTTGCGGAAAAGGGCGGAAGATGCAGTCTGGCGGAATAATCAAAGCCGTGGAAGGGCTTTTTCGATACCGTCAGCCGCTTTTTGAAGCGATCCTCTCCGCCGTACTGCGCCTCATCGGAACAAAGCCGCAGCGTCAGCGTTCCCGCTTCGGGCAGACCCAAGCTATAGTTTATAAGATCATATTCCGAAAAATTCATGATAACCAGAATTTTTTCGGTTTCGCACTTTCTCAGAAAGGCCAGAACACAGTTGCCGGTATCGTCCAGAGAGATCCATTCAAAGCCGTCCCAGCTGTTGTCCTGCTTCCAGAAGGCGGGATGGGCGAGATAAAAACGGTTTAGTGCCCGCACAAAGGCCTGCAGCTGACGGTGCGGCTCGTAATCCAGCAGCATCCAGTCCAGGCTCTGGGACTCGTTCCATTCGATGAACTGCCCGAATTCCCCGCCCATAAAGAGCAGCTTTTTGCCCGGGTGCGCCATCATATAGCCGTAGAAGGCTTTGAGGTTCTGGAATTTTTCTTCATAGGTGCCGGGCATTTTGGAGAGCAGGGAGCATTTGCCGTGCACCACTTCGTCGTGGGAAAGGGGCAGGACGTATTGCTCCGAATAAATATAGGTCATGGCGAAGGTCAGCATATCCTGCATATTGTGCCGGAAGAGCGGCGGCTTGGAGATATATTGCAGGGAATCGTTCATCCAGCCCATGTTCCACTTGAAGTCGAAGCCGAGCCCGCCGTCGGCGGTCCCGGTAACGTGGGGCCAGGCGGTGGACTCCTCGGCAATGGTCAGGGCGCCGGGAAAGGAGCTGTGGATCTCCCGGTTGAGCGTCTTTAAAAGCTCCACCGCTTCCAGATTGCCGTGATCTCCGTATTTATTGGCGCTCCATTCGCCGTCTTTGCGGCCGTAGTCCCGGTAGAGCATGGAGGCTACTGCGTCTACCCGCAGGCCGTCGATATGGTAGTTTTCCAGCCAGTGGCAGGCGCTGGAGATCAGAAAGCTGATGACCTCCGGGCGGCCGTAATCAAAGACGCGGGTCCCCCAGTCCGGATGCTCCCGCATCAGGGGATCTTCGTATTCGTAGCAAATGCCGCCGTCAAATTCATAAAGCCCGGAGGAATCCTTGGGAAAATGCGCGGGCACCCAGTCCATCAGTACGCCGATCCCCCGCTGATGGCAGCGGTCGACCAGCGCCATGAAATCCTTCGGCGTTCCGTAGCGGGAGGTGGGGGCGAAATAGCCCGTTACCTGATATCCCCAGGATTTATCAAAGGGATATTCCGTTACGGGCATCAGCTCAATATGGGTATACCCCATGTCGCATACGTAGTCCAGAAGCTTTTCGGTAATGGCAGAATAGGAATAGTAATTCCCGTCGTCGTATTGCAGCCAGGATCCCAGCTGCACTTCATAGATATTCATCGGCCGGGTGGCAAAGGCGGTTTCCGCCCGCGCCTTCATCCATTTTGCGTCGTTCCAGCTATAGCCTTCAATATTGTAGAGCTTGGAAGAAGTGTCCGGCCGGAGCGCAAAATGGTTGGCATAGGGATCCGCTTTATAAACCGTTTCCCCCTCGGAGGTGCCGATGGCATATTTATAGGCGTCGTAGGTGTGCAGGCCGGCAACGGTGACTTCCCAGATGCCCCGGTCGTCGATCCGTTTCAGCGGCACCGCCGAAATGTCCCATCCGCAGAAATCCCCTACCAGCGAAACCCACTTCGCATGAGGCGCCCAGACGCGAAACACCCAGCTTCTGTTCTCCAGACGGTGGCTTCCGAAATAACGGTACGCCCGAAAGTTATTGCCGGTGAAAAAAAGATCCTTCGGAAACCGATCCCTATCCATAACCTTTATAAACCTCCTGATATTTTTAAGCCTGTTTTTCTTATTAATAATTATACCGCATTCAACCCTGAAGTGATAGTAAAATTTGCCGATTTCCTAAAAATCCATTTATTGCATAAAAAAGAGGAGTGGTATTTGTTAAAAATATACAAAAAATAAAATCATACCATACCAAAATTAGTATAATTGACAAAACAAAACGGAAAATCTCTTGACAAGAACGCAGAAGAGAGCATATTATATACGTATGGTATTTTTCAACAGCAGAGAAACAGAATATAAACGGCCCTTCGGCGCCCTGCGGGCGGAGGAACCGCTTTTTTTGAAGGTGGTATTGCGCGATGAGCCGTATTGCCGCAGGATCCGGGCGGTTTTCCGCTATGAAACGGGGGAAACCGAGAGCGGGTATCTGGAAAAAGAAGGGGAAACCGGGATCTTTTCCGGCGTGCTCCGGCTGCAGAAGGCGGGGCTGTGTTTTTATCGGTTCGAGGCGGAAAAGGAGGACGGAGGCCTGCTGTTCATCGGCACGCCAGACGGCGTGCGGGCCACCATCGGGGACTGGCTGCCGGAATGGCGGCTGACGGTGTATGAGCGGGATTTTGAAACGCCGGCGGAGCTGGCCGGGGGGATCTGGTATCAGATCTTCCCGGATCGGTTTTGCAGGGGCGCGCTGAAGGAGCGCCGCCCGGTGCGGGGGGAGCGGATCTATCACGATCGCTGGGAGGAGCGTCCGCTCTTCGTTCAGGATCGGGCGGATTTTAAGGGCAACGATTTTTTTGGCGGAAATCTGCCGGGGATCCGGGAAAAACTGCCGTATTTAAAGGAGCTGGGCGTTGATCTGATCTACCTCAATCCGATTTTCGAGAGTGGGGAAAACCATCGGTACAGCACCGCCGATTACGATCAGGTGGATCCTCTGCTGGGCAGCAACGAGGATTTTACAGCCCTTTGCCGCGCGGCGGAGGAGCTGGGGATCCGCATTGTTCTGGACGGCGTCTTTTCCCATACCGGCGCAAACAGCAGATATTTCAACCGGGAAGGGCTTTATCCGGATCTTGGGGCCTATCAGAGCCCGGAATCGCCGTATTATCACTGGTATCATTTTCTGGAATATCCGGATCGATACGATTGCTGGTGGGGCTTTGATTCCCTGCCCTGCGTCAACGAGCTGGCGCCGGATTTTATGGAATATATCAACGGTGAAGAGGGCATTGCCCGGCGGTGGATGGATCGCGGCGCCTACGGCTGGCGGCTGGACGTGGCGGATGAGCTGCCGGATGGATTTCTGGAGGCCTTCCGGCGGCGGGTAAAAGCCGCCGCTCAGAATAGCGTCATCATCGGCGAGGTATGGGAAAACGCGGTGGAAAAGGTGAGCTACGGCGCCCGGCGCCGGTTTCTGCTGGGCAGGCAATGCGATACGGTGATGAATTATCCCTGGCTGGAGGCGATTGTGGCGCTGCTGAAGAGCGGGGATACCGAAGCCTTTTACCGGGCGGTGATGGAACTGATGGAAAGCTATCCGCAGCCGGCGCTGCGCTGCCTGATGAACATCCTTTCCACCCACGATACGGCGCGGATCCTCAACCGTCTGGGGGCTGATTTTATTCCGCCCCGGGCGTTTCAGGCGGATAATTACCTTTCCCGGGAGCAGCGGGAGCGCGGCACGGCGCTGGTGAAGAAGGCGGCGATGCTGCAATTTTCCCTTCCGGGGATCCCCTGTATTTTTTACGGCGACGAGCTGGGCATGGAGGGCTACGGCGATCCCTACTGCCGCGGCACCTATCCCTGGGAGGGGGGCGACCGCGCCCTGCTGGAATATTATAAGAGCCTGAGCACCGTCCGGCAGGCGCATCGCGCCTCCTTTTCCGGCGGATGCCGGTTTGTCGTCTATGAGGGGCGGCGGCTGGTTTTTGACCGGGGCGAGATCCGAACAGCCCTGAATTTCAGCGATCTGCCCATGCCGATGGAGAGCGATCCGATCCTGGCCGAGGGCTGGGAAAACGGCTGCCTGCTTCCCGGCGGGTTCGGATGGTTTCTGGCGGAGCAGCCGGATGGATAGAAACCTGGGCGAAAGGTTCTTTAGCGCGTCTTTGCAGAGCTTAAAGACGCGCTTTATTCGTTGTTTTCCGGCGCGGAGCGTTTGGCGGTCTTGATTTATTTTGAAAAATGGAGTAAAATAAAAAATGAGGAAGGAGAGATCGTATGCTGCTGGCTGTGGACATCGGAAATTCAAGTATAACGGTGGGCGGCTTCCGGGAGGAAGAGGAGCCGTTTTTTTCCATCCGGTTCGGATCAGGGGAGCAGCGGACGGCCGATGAATATGCGGCCGCCCTCCGGCAGGCGCTGGGTCTGCGTGGGGCGGAACCGGCGGAGATCACCGGCTGCGCAATCGCTTCGGTCGTTCCGGTGCTGACTCATACGATCAGGCAGGCGGTGCAGATGGTGCAGGCCTGCCGGATCCTGACGGTGGGCGCCGGCGTAAAAACCGGCATAGCGATCCGCACCGACGCGCCCGGCGAGGTGGGAGCGGATATCGTTGCCAATGCCGCCGCCGCGGCAGGAAAGGCGCCGGGGGCGGCCATCATCGTGGACGCAGGGACGGCCACGACGATTTTTGCGGTAAACAACAGGCGGGAGCTGATCGGCGGCGCGATTCTGCCGGGGATCCGGCCGTCGCTGGAGGGGCTGCGCGCCTCCACCGCCCAGCTGCCGATCGTGGCGCTGGAGCCGCCGAAGAGCCCCATCGGGCGGAATACGGCGGCCTGTATTTCCACCGGCGTTCTGCTGGGGCACGCCTTCTCTGTCGACGGGTTTATCGACCGGATGGCGGCGGAGCCGGGCATGGAGGAACCAACGGTATTCGCCACCGGCGGGCTGAGCAATCTGATCCTGCCCCTTTGCAGCCATACGATGGTATCGGAGCCGTTTTTGACCCTCAAGGGGCTGCGGGTCATTTATGAAAATACCTGCGGCAAACACGGATGTTGACAGCTTTTTGCTGTTTACATAAAAATAGAGCTGCGATGCACCTGTCCGGGGGCGGGGCGTCAGCATCGGGTAAAGCCCCGAAAGGAGATTTTTCGTTATGGAAAGAAAAACGACAAAAGAGAAAACGCTGTATCTGGTTGAGCTGGCGATTTTGCTGGCGCTGGTGCTTCTTTTGCAGACCTTCGGAAGCGGCATCAAGATCGGGCCGACCAGCTTCAGCCTGGTTCTGATCCCCATCGCTTTGGGGGGGATGCTGCTCGGCCCGGCGGCCGGAGCCTTTCTCGGCTTCGCCTTCGGCGTGATCACGCTGATCGCCGGGATCAACGGCACCGATTATTTTACCCAGATCCTCTTTCAGGATCACCCGGTTCTCACAACGCTGACCTGCCTTGTCAAGGGCACGGCGGCGGGCCTCGGCGCCGGGCTGATCTATAAGCTGGTTGCCCGGAAAAACCGTTTGGCGGCGGCCTTTGCCGGCGCTGCCGCAGCGCCGGTTCTGAATACGGGGATCTTCATTCTTTTCGGCCTGCTGATGAGCGATACCCTTTCCTCCAATTTCGTGCCGAACGGGCAAACGGTGGTGTATTTCCTGATCATCGGCTGCGCCGGGATCAATTTTGTTGTTGAATTTCTGGTCAATCTTCTGGTCTCGCCGGCTTTGAATCAGGTGATTGAAATAATCAGGCGGGGCGTAAAATAAAAAGGAGGCGCGGCATGAAGGCGATTAAAAATGTAAAGATCGTGCAGGGCGGGCGGATCCTGCCGGAATCGGTTCTGCTTTTCGATGAGCGGATCATCGGGGTTGCGGCGGAGGCGCCGGCGCAGGCGGAGGTGACGGACGGCGGCGGGCTTTTTCTCTCTGCCGGACTGATCGATCTCCATATCCACGGATATAAGGGCGAGGACACCATGACCCATTCTCCGGCGCAGATGGCCGCCGCCCTGCCGGAAAACGGCGTAACGGCCTTTCTGCCCACCACCATGACGATGGATCGGGAAACCATCGCCGCCGCCATGGAACGGGTGCGCGGCTGCATGGGCGCCCCGCGGGGCGCCCGGGTGCTGGGGTGTCATATGGAGGGGCCTTTTATCCATCCCGGTAAAAAGGGCGCTCAGGACGGCACCTATATCGTCGCCCCGTCCATGGAGATGGTGGAGCCTTTTAAGGACGTGATCAAAATCGTGACCTATGCGCCGGAGCGGGACGAAGGCCAGGCCTTTGCCCGCGGGCTCCGGGAGCGCGGGATCGTTCCCTCGATCGGGCACACCAACGCCACTTATGAGGAAGCGGCGGCCGCATACCGGGCCGGGGCGCTGAGCACGACCCATTTCTTTAACGCCATGCCGCCGCTGCATCACCGGGATCCCGGCGTGATCGGCGCAGCGCTGGAGGGGGACGCTTATATTGAGCTTATCGCCGATACGATCCATGTGAGCCGGCATCTTTTTTCGATGCTGGCGCGGCTGAAAAAGGATCGGATCTGCCTGATCACCGACTGCATGGAGGCCGGCGGCCTGCCCGATGGGCGGTATGCGCTGGGCGGTCAGCCGGTGGTGGTGCAGAACCGCCGGGCGCAGCTGCTGGACGGCACGCTGGCGGGATCGGTGCTGAAGCTGAACGAGGGGGTACGGAACATGGCGCAGTACGGCGGCATTTCCCTGGCCGAGGCGCTGCAGATGGCAACGGAGAACCCGGCGCGGCTTCTGGGTCTGGAGCGGGAGATGGGCACGCTGCTGCCCGGCACGCTGGCGGATTTTATTCTGCTGGATGAAACCTGCCGGATCCGCGCCACATTTGTGGGCGGCGGGTGTGTTTACAGCGCCGATTGAGGAGGAACCATGAAAAAAATCGATAGTTTTACGGTCAACCACGATCTGCTGGAGCCGGGGATGTATCTTTCCCGGATCGACGGCGACGCCGTGACCTATGATATCCGGATGAAAAAACCCAACGGCGGCGACTATCTGGCCAACGCCGCCATGCATACCATCGAGCATCTCTTTGCCACCTACGCCCGGAACACGGAATGGGCGGATCAGATTCTCTATGTGGGGCCGATGGGCTGCCGGACGGGTTTTTATCTTTTGCTGCGCGACCGGGTGTCCTTTGAGGAGGCCATTCGTCTGGCGCAGGATTCCATGGCGTTTATCGCCGCCTATGAGGGGGAGATCCCCGGCACCAACAAAATCGAGTGCGGCAACTATCTGGAGCACGATCTGGCCGGCGCAAAAAAAGAAGCCGCCGCAATGCGGGAAACGCTGCGGGGCTGGACGCCGGAGATGCTTCGGTATAAAGCGTAAAGAAAAAGAGAAAAAAAGCAGGCGCGCCTCTTTTGCGGGGCGCGCCTGCCTGCTTTACCGAACGGCCCGGATCAGGTCGCCCAGCGCGGGCTCAAATTTAACGCCATACCAGTGATCGGGATCGTCCAGGGTGTTTTCAATGCAGCGGACGGTGTATTCCGCCGCGATTTTTGCCGCCTCCGGCGCCGGTTTTCCGTTGAGATAGGCGCCGATGAAGGCGGAGGCGTAGATGTCGCCGGTTCCGTGGCAGATTCGGTCGATGCGTTTGTGGGCATAATAGAAGCGGCGTCCCTTTTCCGATACCGCCACGCCGGTGGTGGACGGATGATAGCTGACGCCGGTCAGAATCACGGTTTTGGCGCCGATTTCCGTCAGCTTTTTCAAAATGCGGTCGATATAGGCCGGATCATAGGTTTCCCGGTAGGGAACGCCGGTAAGGAAGCAGGCCTCGGTGATGTTCGGCAGGATGATATCCGCCGCGGCGCAGAGCTTTTTCATGGCGGCGGCAAAGGCTTCGTCAAATCCGGCGTAAAGCCGGCCGTGATCCGCCATGGCGGGATCCACCGCAACCATCCCGCCGGGCGCGAGAAGGGCGCCGATCAGATCCAGCACCTCATCGATCTGCCGGGCGCCGGCAAGATACCCGGTATAAACGGCGTCGAACCGGATCCCCTCCTTCTGCCAGTGCTGCCGGATCCTGGGGATATCGTCGGTCAGATCCCGGAAGGTATAGCCGGAAAAGCCGCCGGTATGGGTGGAAAGCAGGGCGGAAGGCAGAATACACGTTTCAAAACCGCAGGCCGAGAGGATCGGCAGCGCCGCCGTCAGGGAGCATTGCCCCAGGCAGGAGATGTCCTGAACCGTCAGGATTCTTTGATACGACATGGCTATGCCTCCTTCTTGAAACTGAAAAGATTATAGCACCTTCTCCGCCGGATTGCAAGACGCCGGCCGGGACGCCGGAGCAAAAACCGCCGCTTCGATCCGGAATATTGAAACAGGATCGACCCGGCCCTTGCCGCCGGCAAAAGGCGGAGATACAGAAAAAGGCCCGGAGCGCATTGGCTCCAGGCCCTGCCTGGTGGTGATCCATCGGAGATTCGAACTCCGGACCCTTTGATTAAAAGTCAAATGCTCTGCCAGCTGAGCTAATGGATCGTTTGGATATGGTCGTTGAACGCTAATATATTATACAGGCTGTTTTTTTATTTGTCAAGAAAAAAATAATGAAAAAATAAAGGTATTTTGTCTTTTGCGCGGTATAGATAATTAGGAGGATTTTTCATCATGAATTTTCGAGAACAGCAGGAAGAATTGGAAGCGCAGATCCTTTCTCCTTACGCCTGCCTTTCCCGTGCCAGCCGCGGCCGGGCGGAGGCGGTGGAGCAATGCCCTCTGCGCACCTGCTTCAGCCGGGATCGGGATCGGATCATCCATTCCAAAGCCTTTCGCCGGCTGAAACATAAAACGCAGGTATTTTTAAGTCCGTCCGGCGATCATTACCGCACCCGCCTGACCCATACGCTGGAGGTTTCGCAGATCTCCCGGACCATTGCCCGCAGCCTGCGGCTCAATGAGGATCTCACGGAAGCGATCGCGCTGGGGCATGATCTGGGTCATACGCCCTTTGGCCACGCCGGTGAACGGGCGCTGCACGCGGTGGCCTCCGTCCCCTTCCGGCATAATGAGCAGAGCGTTCGCGTGGCGGCGATTCTGGAACGGCTGAACCTGACCCATGAGGTGCTCGACGGCATGGCCTGCCACACGGGGGACAAGCTGCCCGCGACCTATGAAGGGCAGGTGGTGCGTCTTTCCGACCGGATCGCCTATATCAATCATGATATCGACGACGCGCTGCGGGGCGGCATCATCCGCGAGGAGGAGCTGCCGGAGCAGGCGATCGCCGTTTTGGGGAAAAGCCACGGCGACCGCATCAATACGCTGGTGCAGGGCGTGGTGGCGCACAGCCTGAATCATGATCAGGTTTCCCTTTGTCCCGGCATCTCCATCGAGCCGGAGATCGGCAATGCCATGAACACCCTGCGGACGTTCATGTTTGAGCGGGTCTATACCGGCTCCCGCGCCAAAACGGAGGAAGCCAAGGCCGAGCGGCTGATGCAGCGGCTTTTCCGCTATTTCATGAAGCGGCCGGAGAAAATTCCGGCGGAATACGGCTCCGTGATGGAAAATGAAGGCACGGAGCGGGCGGTTTTGGATTATCTGGCGGGAATGACCGATACTTATGTTGTGAATTTATATAAGGAAATATACTTGCCGAAAGGATGGGAGCTTTAATGGCGCTGGATACGCGTTTTCTGGCGGAGCTGAAGGCCCGCAATCATATCGTCGACGTGATCGCGCCTTATGTGCAGCTGAAAAGAAACGGAACCCGCCATACCGGCCTTTGCCCCTTTCACGGCGAAAAAACGCCCTCCTTTACGGTCTTTGAGGAAACCGAGTCCTTTTACTGCTTTGGATGCGGCGCCGGCGGCGACGTCATCACCTTTGTCATGAAGTATCAGAATCTGGACTACATGGAAGCGGTGCGGTATCTGGCGGAACGCAGCGGGATGCAGCTGCCGGAGGCGGAAGGGCGCAACGCCGCCTTTCAGCGCCGGCGGCGGGAGCGGATGTATGAGATGCATAAGCTGGCCGCCCGGTTCTTTTACCACACGCTGACCGGGGCCGAAGGCCGGGCGGGGCTGGAGTATCTGACCGGCCGCGGGATCGGCCGGGAGGCGATCGTCCGCTTCGGGCTGGGGTATGCGCCGGATTCCTTTTCCGCGCTGAAAGAGGAGCTGCGGAGCAGGGGCTATACCGTCGATGAAATGCTGGCGGCAGGGCTTCTGGCGCGCAGCGAGCGGAGCGGCGGAACCTATGATAAGTTCCGCAACCGCGTGATGTTTCCCGTTTTTGATCTGCGCGGCAATGTCGTGGCTTTTTCGGGGCGCATTCTGGGGGATGGGAAGCCCAAATATCTCAACTCCCCCGAAACAGAGATCTTTACCAAAGGCTCCTGCGTTTTTGGTCTGCATCTGGCAAAAAACGAGCCGGATGGAACCCTGATCCTCTGCGAAGGGAACCTGGATGTCGTTTCCCTTGCGCAGGCGGGCTTTACCGGAGCGGTGGCGCCGCTGGGCACCGCCTTTACCAAGGAGCAGGCCAGGATTCTGGCAAAATATGCCAAAAAGATTGTGGTGGCCTTCGATAATGATTCGGCCGGCCTGAAGGCGACGGATAAGGCGATCCGGTTTCTGGAGGAGCAGGGGATTCCTGTTCGGATCCTTCAGATGCAGGGCGCCAAGGATCCGGACGAATTTATCAGAAATTTCGGCCGGGAGCGGTTCGCCAAGCTGGTCAACAGCTCCAAAACGCCGGTGGAATTTCAACTGGAAAAGCTGCGCGCCGGGCTGGATCTGAGCGATACCGCCATGAAGGTGGAATATCTGCGGCAGGCGGTAGAGCTGCTGGCCGGGATCGAGAGCGCGGCAGAGCGGGACGTTTATGTGCTGAAGCTCGGCCGGGAGCTGGAGATCAGCGCGGAGGCCGTGCGCACGGAGGTCAATAAAAAGATCCGGCGGAACAAAGCCGCCGCTCAGCGCCGGGAGATCCGCAGCGGGGAACAGGAGCTGAAGGGGAGCTACGACCGCGTCAACCCCGAGCGGGCCGGCATGATCCGTGCCGCCCGGGCGGAGGAGATGATCCTTTCCATTCTGGTGCGCCACCCCGATCTTTGGCAGAGCGCGGAAAAGCTGCTGCCGCCGGAACGGTTTTTAACAAGCTTCAACCGCCGGGTCTATTCCTTTTTGCTGGAGGAATACCGAAAAAACCCCGATGCGGCGGCGCCGGCTTTTACCGGGGCGTTCGATGAAAAGGAAATGGCCCGGATATCGTTTTTTATCAATACGCCGGTGCTGCGCGGCGATCCGGCGGAGCAGCTGAAGGAGTGCGTGGAGATCCTGAAAAACGAAGGAATGAAGCAGGTGAACGCCGGGGAGCTTTCGCCGGAGGAACTGATGGATAAAATAAAGGAGATTAAGGATGAACATTGAGAAGAAGTCGTTTTATAAAGAACTGCTGGAGCTGGGGAAAAGCAAAGGCTCGCTGACCAACCGGGAAATCATGGATATCCTGGACGAGGTCGCGCTGGATCCGGAGCAGATCGAAAAGCTCTACGATATGATCGAGGAACAGGGGATCGAGATCATTGAGGATTCGGTGGATGATATCGAGGATATTTCCAGCATCGTGCATATCGTGGAGCAGAAGGACGAGGAATCCGGCGCTTCCGACGCCGGCGAGCATACGCTGGTGGACGATCCTGTTAAGGTCTATCTGAAGGAGATCGGCAAGGTTCCGCTGCTCAACGGCGAAGAAGAGATCGACCTGGCCAAGCGGATGCTCCGGGGCAGCGAAGCGGCGCGCCAGCTGCGGCTGATGGAGCTGAAGAAAAACGGCGGCACGCCGGAGGAAGAGGATCGGGAAGCCTTTGAAGCGCTTCCGGACGCTTTTTCCCCGGAGGAACTGGAATTTTACAACAGCGAGATCGCTTCCGGCGAAAAGGCCAAGCAGCGTCTTTCGGAAGCCAATCTGCGGCTGGTGGTATCCATCGCCAAGCGGTATGTCGGCCGGGGGATGCATTTTCTGGATCTGATCCAGGAGGGCAATCTGGGTCTGATCAAGGCGGTCGAAAAGTTCGATTATGAAAAAGGATATAAATTCTCCACCTATGCCACCTGGTGGATCCGGCAGGCGATCACCCGCGCCATTGCGGATCAGGCGCGAACCATCCGGATCCCCGTGCATATGGTCGAAACCATCAACCGGGTCATGCGGGTCTCCCGCCAGCTGGTGCAGGAGCTGGGCCGGGATCCCACCAGCGAGGAGATTGCCCGCGAGATCAATCAGCCGGAGGAAAAGGTGCGGGAAATTCTGCGGATCGCGCTGGATCCGGTTTCGCTGGAAACCCCGATCGGCGAGGAAGAGGACAGCCATTTGGGCGATTTTATTCCCGACGACGATATCCCCGCTCCGGTGGAGGCCACTTCCCAGATCATGCTGCGGGAACAGCTGGTGGAGGTTCTCTCTACGCTGACCCCCCGGGAAGCGAAGGTTCTGGAGCTGCGGTTCGGCCTGCGCGACGGCCGCCAGAGAACGCTGGAGGAAGTGGGCAAGGAATTTAACGTCACCCGTGAACGGATCCGGCAGATCGAATCGAAGGCGTTGCGCAAGCTGCGCCATCCCAGCCGCAGCCGCAAGCTGAAGGATTTTCTGGATAACTGATGGAAACGCTGATTTTCAACGGCTCCCCCCGCAGCAACGGCGATACCGCCGCTCTGCTGACGGCGGCAAAGCAGCGGCTGAAGGGGGAGATCCGGCAGATCGACGTATTTGGGGCGAAGATCAGCCCCTGCACCGATTGCCGCCGCTGCCGCCGGGAAGAGGGCTGCCATATTCAGGATGAAATGCAGGAGGTTTATGCCGCCATTGCCCGGAGCGACCGGCTTTTGGTCGCCGCGCCCGTCTGGTTCGGCGCGCTGCCCGGGCCGTTGCTGACGTTGGCCAGCCGGCTGCAATGCTGCTTCCATGCCCGGCAGTTTCGCGGCGAACAGATTTTTTTCGGTAAAAAAGGCGGTGTTATTCTTACCGCCGGTGGATCAGGCGGGCTGGAGACCGCCTGTTTTTCTGCGGTGATCATGCTGCGCCAGATGGGCGCGGAGGGCCCGGTTCCGCTGGCTGCCAGCCGCCAAACCGACCGCCTTCCCGCCGCAAAGGACGTCCAGGCTTTGGCGGAGGTGGAGGAACTGGCGCGGTTTCTGAACGAATAGAAGCCCAAGCCGGATTTTCCGCCCCGATCAAACCCCCGCCGCCGCACTATGGGCACTCCGTGTGGCAGAGTTTCACAGTTGCACCTCGCGGCCGAAACCCCGGCGCTAAATTGACCCCTATCAGCCGCAAACCCGCGGGGCGTCCGGCACCAAATCAATGTTATCGCCCTGCCCCTGCCAAGTGCATGTCGTAGAGCGCTTCGCCGCACCTCGTGGCAGAAGCCTGCGGCAGAGCCCCGTGGCCAACCCCGTCCGTTGTATCCTGTGGGAATCCCACGGCAAAGCCCGTGCGGCAGAGCGACGGAGGCCATACCCCCTATTGCATCCCACGCTGCCTGAATCCACAGAAAATAGTCAAATTATATAATTTTATCGTCGGTTTCGCCATAATTTATAGAAAGATCGACGTTGACAACGGGTTAAAACGGGAGTATAATTGTATACAATCATACAGCAAGGAGGAATGTTTATGCCAGAACTCTCCGGTGTTTACAATGTGTTGGAAGACGAAACCTATAAATATGAGTTACAGGACGTGAAGGAGCCAAACCTTTACCGTGACATATATACCTATTCGGAGGTTCCGAAGATCACCTTCAACCATCGCCGGGTGCCGTTGGGGATGCCGAAGGAGATCTGGATCACCGATACGTCCCTGCGGGACGGGATGCAGTCGGTAGAGCCTTATACCGTTGATCAGATTGTAAAGATCTATCAGCTTTTGTCCCGGCTGGGCGGGCCTTACGGGATCATCCGGCAGACGGAGTTTTTTGTTTACAGCGAAAAGGACAGAACGGCGCTGCGCCGCTGCCAGGAGCTGGGGCTGCGCTTCCCGGAGATCACAACATGGATCCGCGCCAATAAAGAGGATTTCAAGCTGGTGAAGGATCTGGGGATCCGGGAGACCGGGATCCTGGTATCCTGCAGCGATTATCACATATTCAAAAAGCTGAAGATGACGCGCCGGCAGGCGATGGATCAGTATCTTTCCGCGGTGGCGCAGGCCTTTGAGGCCGGGGTCATGCCCCGCTGCCATCTGGAGGACATCACCCGGGCGGATTTCTTCGGATTTGTGGTTCCCTTTGTGAACGAGCTGATGAAGATGTCGCGGGATGCGAAGATCCCGGTGCGGATCCGCGCCTGCGATACCATGGGCTATGGGGTGCCCTTCCCCGAGGTTTCCCTGCCCCGCAGCGTGCCCGGTATCATCTACGGATTGCAGCATTATTCCGAGGTGCCCAGCGAGCTGCTGGAATGGCACGGCCATAATGATTTTTATCTTTCTGTTGCTAACGCCTGCACTGCATGGCTTTACGGCGCTTCGACGGTAAACTGTTCCCTCCTCGGGATCGGGGAGCGGACGGGGAACGTGCCGCTGGAGGCGATGGTGATGCAGTATGGCGCTCTACGGGGATCGATGGACGGGATGGATCCCACGGTCATCACGGAGATCGCGGAATTTTTCAAGCGTGAGATCGGATATGAAATCCCGGTGATGACGCCCTTCATTGGCGAGAATTTCAACGTGACCAAGGCGGGGATCCATGCGGACGGGATGCTCAAGGATGAAGAGATCTACAATATCTTCGATACCCGGAAGATCCTGAACCGTCCCGCCGCCGTTCTGGTGAGCAAGACCTCGGGCCTGGCGGGCGTTGCATACTGGATCAACGAACACTACGGCCTTGCCGGCCCGGAGGCGGTAAGCAAAAAGGATCCTCTGGTGACGGCGATGAAGGAATGGGTGGATCAGGAATATGAAGGCGGCCGTCAGACGGCGCTTTCCAACCATGAGCTGGAGGCCAAGCTGGAGGAGCTTTCCGGCGGAAAATTTGATAAAGGAGCCAGAAGATGATCGAGCATAAAACATTTTCGCTGGCCGATCAGGTGTTTGAGCGGCTGGAAAACGAGATCCTGGGTGGTCAGTACCAGCGCGGCGAAATCCTCACGGAGATGAAGCTCTGCCAGGCGCTGGGCGTCAGCCGGACGCCGGTGCGGGAAGCGCTGCGCCGGTTGCAGCAGGAGCATATTCTGGAGGAAACCGGGAAAGGGCTGAAGGTTCTGGGCATTACCCGGGAGGATTTGCAGGACATCATGGAGCTTCGGATCCGAACCGAGGGGCTGGTAGCCGCCCGAACGGCGGAGCGGATCACGGAGGAAGAGCTTGCGGAGCTGAAGGAAACGCTGGACTTGCAGGAATTTTATCTCAGCAAGCAGGATTCCGACCATATCAAGGGGATGGACAGCCGGTTCCACGAGCTGATTTATAAGTTCTCCGGCAGCGCGGTATTTTATGATATGCTCACCCCGCTGCATAAGAAGGCGCAGCGTTACCGCAAGCGGTCGGTGGAGAACAACAGCCGGGCCACCGCTTCGGTGGAGGAGCACCGGAAGATCTATAACGCGCTGGCCGCGCATGATCCAGCCGCGGCTTCGGCGGCGATGCTGCATCACGCGGAGAACGCGAAAAAGCATATTATGGAAAACTGAAAGGAAGAGAAAAATGGGACTTACAATTGCGCAGAAAATCATCAGGGATCATCTGCTCAGCGGCGAGATGGTTCCCGGGACGGAAATTGCGCTCCGCATCGATCAGACGCTGACGCAGGACGCCACCGGAACCATGGCCTATCTGGAATTTGAAACCATGGGGATCGACCGGGTTCGGACCGAGCGGAGCGTGGCCTATATCGACCATAATACGCTGCAGTCGGGATTTGAGAATGCCGACGACCATCGGTTTATCCAGTCCATCGCCAAAAAGCACGGGATCTATTTTTCCCGGCCGGGGAACGGGATTTGTCATCAGGTGCATCTGGAGCGCTTCGGGATTCCGGGCAAAACGCTGATCGGCTCCGATAGCCATACCCCCACCGGCGGCGGTATCGGGATGCTGGCCTTCGGCGCCGGCGGGCTGGACGTGGCGGTAGCCATGGGCGGCGGCGCCTACTATATCACCATGCCGAAAATGATCCGGGTCAATCTGACCGGGCGGCTGCGGGATTTTGTCACGGCCAAGGATGTCAGCCTGGAAATTTTAAGGCTTCTGTCGGTCAAGGGCGGCGTGGGCTATATCATCGAATGGGGCGGCGAAGGGGTGAAAACCCTGAGCGTGCCCGAGCGCGCCACCATCACCAATATGGGGACCGAGCTGGGCGCCACCACCTCGATCTTCCCTTCCGACGAGATAACAAAGGCGTTTCTGGAGGCGGAGGGCCGCGGCGAGGATTACCGTCCGCTGGCCAGCGATCCGGACGCGGAATACGACCGGGTGATCGAAATCGATCTTTCGACGCTGGAACCGCTGATCGCCTGTCCCCACAGCCCGGATAACGTGGTGAAGGTTTCTTCCCTGAAGGGCACCAAAGTGGATCAGGTCTGCATTGGCTCCTGCACCAATTCCTCGCTGCTGGATATGCTGAAGGTGGCGGCGCTGCTGAAGGGAAAGACCATTTCTCCCGAGGTCAGCCTTTCCATCTCTCCCGGCTCCAAGCAGGTGCTTTCCATGCTGGCGGACTGCGGCGCCCTTTCGGATATTCTGGCCAGCGGCGCCCGGGTGCTGGAATGCGCCTGCGGCCCCTGCATCGGGATGGGATTTTCTCCCAATTCCGGCGGCGTGAGCCTGCGTACCTTCAACCGGAACTTTGAAGGCCGCAGCGGAACGGCCGACGGCAAGGTCTATCTTGTTTCTCCCGAAACGGCGGTCGCCGCCGCCCTGACCGGAGAAATCACCGATCCCACTCTGCTGGGTGCCTGCCCGAAGGTGGAGCTGCCGGATCGCTTCAAGATCGACGACAGCGCGGTCATCCCCCCCGCTTCGCCGGAGGAGGCGAAGACGCTGGAGATCCTGCGCGGCCCCAATATCAAAAAATTCCCCGACGCCCGTCCTCAGCAGGATACGCTTTCCGCGCCTCTGGTGCTGAAGGTCGGCGATCATATCACCACCGATCATATCATGCCGGCGGGGGCGAAGATCCTGCCCTATCGCTCCAATATCCCCTATCTTTCCCAGTTTTGCTTCGGCGTTTGCGATCCAACCTTCCCGGAGCGGGCCAGGGAAGCGGGAGAGAGCATCATTGTGGGCGGCATGAACTACGGTCAGGGCTCCTCGCGGGAGCACGCGGCGCTGGTGCCCCTTTATCTGGGGGTGCGGGCCGTTATCACCAAGAGCTTTGCCCGGATCCATATCGCCAATCTGATCAACGCGGGCATCATGCCGCTGACCTTTGAGAATTCCGAGGACTACGACAAGATCGACCAGGGCGACCGGTTGACGATCCGGAATATTTATGCGGGCATGGACGCCGGAAAAATGACGCTGCTGGATGAAACGAAAGGGTTGGAGATCCCGCTGGTCTGCGGGTTCACCGATCGGCAGAAGGCAATATTGAAGGCCGGCAGCCTGCTGGCTTATACCAAAGAGCAAGGAGAGTAAGAAAATGAATCAGTATATCGATCAGGCGGTTGAAAGCTTCCGCACCCTCATCACCGAGCAGCTGGAGCGTCAGAACAGAATGGAAGCGGGCGCGGAGGTCAAGGACTTTTCCCGGATGGAAAAGATCGTGATCGGCGTCTGCGGCGGCGATGGCATCGGGCCGATCATTACCCGGGAAGGGGAGCGGGTTCTGGAATTTCTGCTGAAAAAGGAAATAGAAGCCGGAAAGATCGAGATCCGCACCATCGACGGCCTGACCATCGAGAAGCGGCAGGCTGTCGGCAAGGCGATCCCCGACGATACGCTGGAGGCGCTGAAGGCCTGCGACGTGATTCTGAAGGGCCCCACCACCACGCCCCACGGCGGAAGCCTGGAGAGCGCGAATGTAGCCATGCGGCGGGAGCTGGATCTGTATGCCAATGTGCGCCCGGTCGCCGTTCCCGAGCTGGGGATCGACTGGATCTTCTATCGTGAAAACAGCGAAGGGGAATATGTGCTGGGCAGCCGCGGCGTTGAAATTCCCGGCAAGCTTGCCATGGATTTCAAGGTGACGACCGACGCGGGAACCCGCCGGATCGCCCGCGCCGCTTTTGAATATGCCAAAAACAACGGCAAGACCAACGTGGCGATCGTAACAAAGGCCAACATCATGAAAAAGACCGACGGCACCTTCTCCGCCATCTGCCATGAGATCGCCGCCGAGTACCCCGGCATCACCGCCGAGGACTGGTATATCGACATCATGACTGCCAATCTGGTCAATGAAGCGCGGCGCAGCCAGTTCCAGGTGTTTGTCCTGCCCAATCTCTACGGCGACATCATCACCGATGAGGCGGCGCAGATTCAGGGCGGCGTCGGAACGGCGGGCAGCGCCAACGTGGGCGACCGCTATGCGATGTTTGAAGCGATCCACGGCTCCGCCCCCCGCATGATCGAAATGGGGCGCGGCGAATATGCCAATCCCGCCAGCATCCTGAAAGCGGCGGCGATGCTCCTGCGCCATATCTGCCGCACGCAGGAGGCGGAAAAGCTGGAAAAGGCATTGGCTGTCGCCAATGAAAAGGTGGTTATTACCGGCCGTAATACCGGCGCCACCTGCAAGGAGTTCGCCGATTACGTCATGGATACGGTGACGAAGCTCTGAGCATTTGACTAAACGAAAGAAAACCCCACCGGGGAAGGTAAAGCGCCTTCCCCGGTGGGGTTTTTATCTTCTTTTTGAAAGGCAAAGCGTCTTCCCCGGCAGTTTCCTTTGAAAGAAAAACGCCTTCTCCGGTGTTTTTTCTCCGATAAAAGACAAAACGCCCTTTCTTTTATCTTCTTTGGAGCTGGGGGGAGAAAGCCCGCCGCCTGGCGGAGCAAAACCGGGGCTTTTTCCGGCAAAACCAGGGGATTGGAGCGAAGCTCCTTTGGGCTCAAAGATATTTTTGAAAGCCTTTCCGCACCGCCGCGGCCAGCAGAAAGTAGAGGGCGCCGGAAGCGGCCGCCTGGATCGCGTTGAAGGGAATCCCCGAAAGGGCGCCGGTAAACGCCGCGGCGGGATCGCTGCCGGCGGCAAGGGCGATCACCGCGTCCGCAAGGTAATAGCCGACCACCGTGATGATACCGGCGGCGCAGACCAGCCCGTCCTGTATCGCGGGCTTCCCGGATAATCTGCAAAGCCCTTTCGCCGCCAGCACCAGCAGGGTTTTGATGACGACGGAGGGAAGAACGTAAACTGCATATCCGGCTGTGAAATCGGCCAGCCCTGTCCCGATGGCGGCGGCCGCCGCCGCATAGGGCGCGGGGAGGATCAGCGCGGCGAGATAGATCATGGCGTCGCCCAGATGGATATAGCCCAGCGCGATGGGCACGGAAAGCCGGGTGACGGCCAGAATCAGCGCCGCAAAAAGGGCTGTGAAAACGATGTTTGAAAGATGTGCGCGTTTCATAGGGGTTCTCCTTTGATTTTTCCACCATTATAAAGCAAATTTGACTCTATCAAAATAATCAGTTTTCAATAATTTAATAATACCAGATGGAGCAGGGCGGGAAAAACCGCCCCGGAAAAAAGAAAAATTGCCGGAAAAGATTACGGAAAAACCGCCGGAAAAGATATACCGTCGAATAAGAAAACCGCCCAAAAAGAAAAACCGCCCCTATTGGAGCGATTGATCTGTGGAGCTGATGATCAGAGTTGAACTGACGACCTCATCCTTACCAAGGATGCACTCTACCTACTGAGCTACATCAGCATAATAGCTTAAAGGATACTTTACTATTATAGCGGACAAGAAGTAATTTGTAAAGAGTTTTTTAAAAAATCCTGAATTTTTTTCTTTTAAAAAAACCGAATTTTTTTCTTTTCCGTCGGTTTTTCTGTAACGGCGCCGGGACGGGCGGCGCAAAGCGGTGGGGGGGATCATACCGTCCGCATCGGGCGGTGCAAAGCGGCGGGGTGGATCATTCCGTCCGCATCGGGCGGCACACCGGACGGGTGAGAAAAACGGTTCGGGTATGGGGCAGGAGCGCCTTCATGGCTCTGCGGGCGGTTTTCTCTTTTTCAAAGATGCCGAAAACGGCGCTTCCGCTGCCGGTCATCAGCGCCAGCGCCGCGCCTTCCTGCTTCAGCACGTCCTTCAGGAGGGCGATTTTGGGGCAGAGCGGAATGGTTGCGTTTTCCAGAACATTTCCCGCCGCGGCGGCGAGAAGGGCGAGATCCCGGTTTTGAAGGGCGCGCAGAACAGCCTGGGTGTCCGGGTGCGCCGGGATCCCCGCCTCCGCCAGCCGGCTGAAGATTTTTTTGGTATTGGCGCCTGCCCGGGGCTTGGCCACAACGATGAAGCAATCCGGGAGCGGGGGCGCGGGGGTGAGGATTTCGCCGATGCCCTGCGCCAGCATGGTTCCGCTGTAGAGAAAAAAGGGGATATCGGCGCCTAAGGGGAGCAGAACGGCGGCGGCCGCTTCGGTGGGGAAGGGGCGATGATATAGCCGGCAGAGCGCGGAGAAAACCGCGGCGCCGTCGGCGCTGCCTCCGCCCAGCCCGGCGCCGGAAGGGATTTTCTTGCGCAGGTCGATGGTAATTTGATAGCGCTCGATGCCGGCGGCGCGGAAGAAGGCGGCGGCCGCTTTGTAGGCGATATTGCGCTCGTCCGTCGGGATAAAGGCGGGTGTGCAGCGGATGCGGATGCCGCCGCTTCCGGTTTCCCGGCGAACCCGCACCTCGTCATAAAGAGAGATCCCCTGAAAGACCGATTCCAGCAGATGATAGCCGTCCTCCCGCCGGCCGACGACGTCCAGGCTCAGATTGATTTTGGCATAGGCGCGTAAAGATACGGTGTTCAAGTAGCTCCCTCCCGCAAGATTTCTTTCTTTTATTTTAACATAAAACGGAAATTTTACAAGAAAAGATTGCTTTTTAGCCGGAACGTGATAAAATAAAAGATGACTATTCGCAAAAAAGAGAGGTACATTATGAACGCTGTGATATCCGTCATCGGGCGGGACAAGGTAGGCATCATCGCCAGGCTTTCCGGGATCTGCGCCGAGAACAACGTCAATATCAACGACATCACCCAGAAGGTGCTGCACGATACCTTCACGATGATTATGTGGGTGGAGATCCGGGAAACGGAAAAGGATTTTCCCGCACTTGCCAAGCTGCTGGAGGACGCCGGCCGGGAGATGGGTCTGATTGTCCATGTGATGCATGAGGACGTCTTTGACGCCATGCATCGGATATAAGGAGAAGCGCCATGCTGAACCCCGGTGATATTATTGAAACGATCAAAATGATCGATGAGGAGCATCTGGACATCCGCACCGTGACGATGGGGATCTCGCTGTTCGACTGCGTGGATCGGGATCCGGATGCCTTTTGCGGGCGGGTTTATGAAAAGATCACCCGTCTGGCAGGAACGCTGGTTCAAACCTGCGACGACATTGCCCGTTCCTACGGGATCCCGATCATCAATAAGCGGGTGGCGGTAACGCCGGTCGCGCTGGTGACGCCCGGTTATACGGAGGAGGAGATGGTGCAGGTGGCAAAGACGCTGGAGCGGGCGGCCGTAGCCTGCGGCGTCAACTTTGTCGGCGGTTATTCCGCGCTGGTGCATAAGGCCGCCACCCAAAGCGATCTGAACCTGATCCGCTCCCTGCCCCGGGCGCTGAAGGAAACCTCCCGGGTATGCTCCTCCATCAACGTGGCGACAACGAAGGCCGGCATCAATCTGGACGCCGTCGGCCTGATGGGGGAAATCATCCGCGCCTGCGCGGAATGCACGGCGGAGGAGGATTCCATCGGCTGCGCCAAGCTGGTGGTATTTGCCAATGTTCCGGAGGATAATCCCTTTATGGCGGGCGCCTTCCACGGCGTAGGCGAGGGGGAATGCGTCATCAACGTGGGCGTATCCGGGCCGGGCGTTGTGAGCAGCGCCATCGCCAAGCATCCCGACGCCAACATAACGGAAATCGCCGATATTGTGAAAAAAACAGCCTTTAAGATCACCCGCATGGGGCAGATGGTGGCCAGCGAGGCCTGCCGGCGGCTGAACGTCCCCTTCGGGATCGTTGATCTTTCTCTTGCGCCGACCCCGGCGGTGGGGGATTCTGTCGCCCATATTCTGGAGGAGATGGGGCTGGAGCGCTGCGGGACCCACGGCACCACCGCCTGCCTTGCCCTGCTGAACGACGCGGTGAAAAAAGGCGGAACCATGGCTTCCGCCCATGTTGGCGGGCTGAGCGGGGCCTTTATCCCGGTTTCCGAGGACGCGGGGATGATCCGCGCCGCCGGCGAAGGGGTTCTGACGCTGGATAAGCTGGAGGCCATGACGGCTGTTTGCTCCGTCGGGCTGGATATGATCGCGATCCCGGGGGATACCCCCGCCTCTACCATCGCGGCCATTATTGCCGATGAGATCAGCATCGGTGTGATCAACAACAAGACCACGGCGGTGCGGGTGATCCCGGCGATTGGAAAGGGCGTGGGGGATCGGGTGTCTTTCGGCGGCCTGCTGGGGGAAGCGCCGGTCATGCCGGTTCACCGGGAGAGCAGCGAGAAGTTCATCCGGCGCGGCGGCCGGATCCCGGCGCCGATCCACTCTCTGCGCAATTAAATTAAATCGAAGGTTCGCTGCGCGCGGCCGGCCTCCCTGCAAGGGAAGCCGGCCGCGCTTTTTGCTTTTTCTCTGCACGGTCGCCTTTTCCCGCCGCCTGCGCTTTTTTTCTTCGACCGCCATCTTTTTGTTGACAAACCACCAAAAGGATGTTACACTTGTAACGTTTGAAAGGAGGGGTTCTGTGAGCAACCCGTTTGAGCGTCTGCCGGGGCGGAGCAGTCTTTCCCGGAACCGCCTGATCCAGGCGCTGATGACGTTGATGCAGGAAAAGGATTATACGGATATCACTGTGACCGACCTGACCCAGGCGGCGGGCGTTTCCCGCATGGCGTTTTACCGCAGCTTTTCCTCCAAGGAGGATGTGATAAACCGGTTCATGGCGGCGGTGGGAGAGCAGATCCACAGCCTGCTTTCCGCCGATATCCTGCGTTCGCCTGTGGATTACTTTGAGCTGCTTTTCAGGGAGCTGGGGCAATACGCCCGGCTGATCCGATCCGCCGTCAAGGCGAATCTGGGCGAGATGATTTTGGAGCATATCGAGCGGTATATGAAGATGTCGTACCCGGAATCGGCGTACTATCGTCTTTGCTGCGCGTCCGGCGCCTTCTATAATATGCTGCTGCACTGGATCATGGACGGCCAGAAGGAATCGCCTCATCGCATGGCGGAAATCTATATTTCCATGAACAGCAGCGGCAATCTGTCTTTATAATTATATAACAAGGAGTATATTATCATGAGAAAAATACTGATCGTTACCGATTCGGCCAGCGATATTCCCGAAACTGCGGAGCGGGAGCTGGGGATCCGGGTACTTTGCTATAAAGTGATGCTGGATGAAAAGGAATATGTCAGCCGCAGGGAGCTGGACAATAAAAGCTTTTATGCGCTGCTGGCCGAAAGCGGGAGCGTCCCGACCACCGCGCAGATCACCCCCTTTCAGTTCTCCGCCCTGTATCAGGAGTACCGGGAAGAGGGATATACCGACGTCATTCAGGTTCTGATCAACGCCGAGGCTTCGGCCACTTATCAGAATTCGGTCATGGCGTTGGAGGAGTTTTATCAGGAGCATCCGGAGGCCAGAGAGCAGATCCGGATCCATACGCTGGAGGGGCGGTCCTATACGGCGGCCTATGGATATGCTGTTGTGGAGGCGGCCAAAATGGCCAAAGCCGGCCGGGAGCCGGAAGAGATCCTGGCCTTTTTGCAGGACTGGCTGGAGCACAGCCGCATATACGCCGGGCTGTATACGCTGAAATATGCCGCCCGCAGCGGGCGGATCCCCAGCGTGGCCGCCTTTGTGGGGGACGCGATCGGCATGAAGCCCATCATGCGGATCTGCGATCATAAAATCACCACGAAGGATAAGGTGCGGGGAGAAAAGGCGATCGTGCCCTTTGTCGCCAAAAAGGTCAAGGCGGAGATCGCCGAAGGCGCGCCTTATATCATTGTATACGGGGAAAACGAAGAGGATCGGGAGCAGATGCGTGCGGCGGCGGAAGAAGCGCTGGGCTATCCGCCGGCGGAGTATTATCAGATCGGCCCGATCATCGCCACGCATGCGGGCCCCTGCGTGCTGGGCGTTGTTTTTAAAGCCAAAGACTGATTTATCGGGAGCCGGGGCGCAATCGCCGCGGCTCTCTTTATTCTGTTTCCACCCGGCGAAAAAGAGGGTTTTTTGCCGCAGAAGGCGGCCTTGTGGTTGACATTCATAATAAATATGGTATAATAAATATGTATGTGTAAAGAACACAATTTTTGAGAAGGAGATAAAAGCATGAACTACTCACATGAAGTTGAAAGTATGTGCGTAGTAGCCAAGGGCCCCCATCACGGCCCCGCCCCCATTCCCGAAGAAGGGAAATGGGTGAAGGCTACTCAGATCAGCGATATCAGCGGTCTTTCCCACGGGATCGGCTGGTGCGCGCCCCAGCAGGGCTGCTGCAAGCTGACTCTGAATGTTAAGGAAGGCATTATCGAAGAAGCGCTGGTAGAAACGCTGGGCTGCTCCGGCATGACCCATTCCGCCGCTATGGCAGCGGAGATTCTGCAGGGGAAAACGCTGCTGGAAGCGTTGAATACCGATCTGGTCTGCGACGCCATCAACGTGGCGATGCGGGAGATCTTCAAGCAGCTGGCATACGGCCGCACCCAGACCGCCTTTTCCGAGAACGGTCTGCCGATCGGCGCCTCTCTGGAGGATCTGGGCAAGGGGCTTCGTTCCCAGGTCGGCACGATGTTTGCCACCAAGCTGAAGGGCGTGCGCTATATGGAGATGGCGGAGGGCTATATCCTGAAGGTCGCGCTGGACGCCAACAGTGAGTGCATCGGCTATCAGTTTGTCAATCTGGGCAAAATGATGGATATGATCCGCAAGGGCGCGGATCCCAAGGACGCCTTTGAAAAAAATATCGGTACTTACGGCCGGTTCGATGAAGCTGTAAAATACATCGATCCGAGAGCAGAATAAGGAAGGGGGAACAACAATGGCTACTTTTGAGAGTTACGAAAGAAGAATCGGCAAGATTCAGCCGGTGCTGGATCAGTACGGATTCGCTACGCTGGACGAAGCGAACGAGTATTGCCTGTCCAAGGGCATTGATGTTGCCTCGATCGTGAAGGGCGTGCAGCCGATCGCTTTTGAGAATGCCAGCTGGGCGTATACGCTGGGCTGCGCGATCGCGCTGAAGAACAATTGCAAAAACGCTTCCGATGCCGCCCGGGATATCGGCGTTGGCCTTCAGGCCTTCTGTATCCCCGGCTCTGTGGCGGAGACCAGAAACGTAGGTCTGGGTCACGGCAATCTGGCCGCGATGCTGCTGGAGGAGGACACCAAGTGCTTCTGCTTCCTGGCCGGGCATGAGTCCTTTGCCGCGGCGGAAGGCGCCATCGGCATTGCGCGTACTGCCAATAAGGTGCGCAAGGAGCCGCTGCAGGTCATTCTGAACGGCCTGGGCAAGGACGCCGCTTATATTATTTCAAGAATCAACGGCTTTACCTATGTGGAAACGGATTACGATTTTTATACCAACGAGCTGAAGATTGTCAATACCACCGCCTATTCCAACGGGGATAAGGCCAAGGTTCGCTGCTACGGCGCCAACGACGTTTCGGAAGGCGTGGCGATCATGAAGCATGAGCATGTGGACGTTTCCATCACCGGGAACTCCACCAACCCCACCCGGTTCCAGCATCCGGTTGCCGGAACCTATAAGAAGTGGTGCTGGGAAAACGGCAAGAAGTATTTCTCCGTGGCTTCCGGCGGCGGTACGGGTCGTACCCTGCATCCGGACAATATGGCCGCCGGTCCTGCTTCCTATGGTATGACCGATACGATGGGCCGTATGCACGGCGATGCGCAGTTTGCCGGATCTTCTTCCGTTCCGGCCCATGTGGAAATGATGGGTCTGATCGGCGCGGGCAACAACCCGATGGTTGGCATGACGGTGGCGGTAGCCGTCGCGGTCAGCGAAGCGCTGAAATAATCCATTGCTGCTATGCGGCACAGCCTCTGGCTGTGCCGCATTTTCAAAGGCGGAAAAGGGAGGGAAACCATGACGACATTTCAGAAACTGGATCGATTGACAGAGCTTTCCCGGGCAGATCAGGGGCTGCGGCAAAAGCTGCTGGAAACCCGGCAGGCAAAGGAGCCGCTGCTTGCATTCTGCGCGCTGGCGCAGGAGGCGGGCGTTGATCTGACGGCGGGGGAGCTGTTTTCCGCCGGGCAGGAATATTCCGATAATCAGTGCAAAAGCACCAACGGCGGAAATCCCTCCCCCTATGCGTATTTCGACGATACCTACGAAAATTTTCTGGAATCGATCAAATAGCGCCGGCGGGGGTCTTTCCGCGCCGGGAGGGAAGCAGGCGGGCGTTTTGCGCTTTTGGCCTGCTTTTTCTTTTTTTGGGGAACCCGGCCGCCTTTTTTTGGCGAATTTGGTTTTCTTTAAAAAGATTTCGCATAGGATTAAGCATGAGATGGAGCGAGCTTTTCAAGAAGTGTATCAGTATGCCGTATATAACGGTGGAGAACGGAGCCAGCTTTGCCGCAGAGCGGCTTGGATCGGCGCTTTATCTGTATTTTGAGCAGTCCCGGGGCACAACGGATTGGCGCAATAATCTGGATTTTCCGGCAAAGCCGTATCAAAGAGAGAACGACGCGCTGTGGTATGCCCATCGCGGCTTTCTGCGGGTGTGGAAGTCCGCAGAGGAGCAGGTGGCGCCGGAGCTGCGGGATCCCTGCGTGCGGAAGCTGGTGATCGCGGGCTATTCCCATGGCGCGGCGCTGGCGGTGCTCTGCCATGAATATGCGTGGTATTACCGGCCGGACCTCCGCCCGCGGATGGCCGGCTATGGGTTCGGCTGCCCCCGGGTGGTATGGGGGATTCTGCCACCGAAGGTAAAGCGGCGCTGGGCGCGGTTCACCGTCGTGCGGAATCTGGGGGATCCTGTTACCAGCCTGCCGCCCTGCCTGCTGGGCTATACCCATGTCGGCCGGATGCTGGAGATCGGCGTCCGGGGGCGCTATGAAGGCGTGGACGCCCACCGTCCGGAGAATATTTTAAAGGAATTGCAGGAATATGAAGCGGAGCTGCGCCGGTAGGCGCAGCTCCGCTGACTTTTTACAGATCGGAAAGAGGGGGTTATTCCGGCTGTTCCCGGTAAAACTGTTCGGCGATCCGAACGGAATCCATGGCGTCTTTGGCGTAGTAATCCGCATGGATGGTTTCGGCATAGTCGGGCGTGAGAACGGCGCCCCCTACCAGAACCCGGATGCCGGGATCCGCGCTGTGCAGCAGGCGGATGGTTTCCGCCATGGCAGGAACGGTTGTGGTCATCAGCGCGCTGAGCCCTACCAGCTTGCAGCCCCGGCGCAGAGCGCAGTCCACCACCCGCTCCGGCGCAACGTCCCGCCCCAGATCGTAAACCTTGAAGCCGTAGCTCTCCAAAAGAACCCGAACGATGTTTTTTCCGATGTCGTGGATATCGCCCTGCACCGTGGCCAATACCACCGTTCGCCCGGTTTCTGCGGCGGCGGGCATGGCGGCCTTGATGACGTCGAAGGCGGCGCCTGCCGCCTCAGCGCTCATCAGAAGCTGGGGCAGATAGGCTTTTTTCTGCTCAAAGGCCTCGCCGATCTCGTTGAGGGCGGGGATGATCTCGCCGTTGATCACATCCAGAGGCGCGGCGCTTTTCAGCGCCGCTGCCGCCGCTGCCGCCGCTTCTTCCTTCATACCCTTGACTACGGCAAAATGCAGGGTAAGGGATGGAGGATCCGCCGGTTTCTCTGAGGGGGCGTGGTTCTGATCGGCATAATTGATATAGGCAGAGCAGGCGGGATCCAGCCCGTGCAGGGCGCGGTAGGCGAACCAGGCGTCCATCATTCCGGCTGAAAAGGGGTTCATAATGGCGCAGTTGAGGCCGTTTTCCATGGCGCAGGAGAAAAAGGTGGAATTGATTTTATCCCGCGCCGGGAGCCCGAAGGAGATGTTGGAAACGCCCAAACTGGTGTAAAAACCGTTTTCCCGCAGCAGGCGGATGGATTCCAGCGTGACCAGGGCGCTGTTTTGATCCGCCGATACGGTCAGCGCCAGAGGATCCACCACAAGGTCTTTTTTTTCGATCCCGAACGCGGCAGCGCGGCGGGCGATCCGCTCTGCGATCTCCAGCCGCTCTGGGGCGGTGGCGGGGATCCCGGCGGAATCCATGGTCAGGGCGATCAGGGTGCCGCCGTATTTCTGCACCAGCGGAAAGACGGCGTTCATGCTTTCCTCTTCGCCGTTGACGGAATTGATCAGCGGTTTCCCGTTGTAGATCCGCATGGCGGCAGCCAGCGCGGCGGGGTCGGAGGAATCCAGCTGCAGCGGCAGATCGGTAACGGCCTGCAATTCCACAACGGCTTTTTGCAGCATTTCCCGCTCGTCGATCTCCGGCAGACCCACGTTGACGTCCAGAATCTGCACGCCGGCATCGGCCTGCCGGACGCCTTCATGGATGAGATAGCTCATATCGGCGCTGCGCAGCGCCTCTTTCAGCCGCGGCTTTCCGGTGGGGTTGATTCGTTCGCCGATGAGGATGGGATCGCGGCTGATTGCAACGGCATGGGTATAGGAGGAAACGACGGTTTTATTCTTTTTTGCAGGAGGAGCATAGGGAATGGGGTCTGTTTTTTCCCGCATCCGGCGGATATGGGCAGGCGTGGTGCCGCAGCAGCCGCCTAAAATACAGCCGCCCCGCTTTGCGATCTCCTCCATGCAGAGGGCAAATTCCTCCGGCTCCACCGTAAAGACCGTTTCGCCGTTTATCACCTCCGGCAGGCCGGCGTTGGGGTTCACGATGATCGGCAGCGAGGTATTTTTCGCAAATTGTTCCACCAGTCCCAGCATCTGCTCGGGGCCAAGGGAGCAGTTCATGCCGATGGCATCGACCCCCATCCCTTCCAGCAGGGCGATCATGGCGGCCGGATCGGCGCCGGTCATCAGCTTGCCGCTGCCGTCGAAAACGGTGGTGACAAAAACAGGCAGATCAGTATTTTCCTTCGCCGCCAGCACGGCCGCCTTGGTTTCGTAGCTGTCGTTCATCGTTTCAATGAAGATCAGATCGGCGCCGCAGGCGTCGGCCAGCCGCATATTGGCGGCAAAAATGTCCACCGCCTCCTCAAAGGCAAGGTCGCCCAGCGGCTCCATCAAACGTCCGGTGGGGCCGATGTCAAAGGCGATATAAGCGTCCCGCCGCCCTTCGGCGGCCTTTTTTGCGCAGGCAAATGCGGCTCGGATCAGCTCTTCATAATTTTCGTATTTATCCCGGTTTACGCCGAAGGTGTTGGTGTTGATGATGTTGCTGCCCGCGTCCAGATAGGCGGCGTGAAGCGCGGTGATCTTTTCCGGATGGGTCAGATTCCATAGCTCCGGAGCTGTTCCGGCAGGCAGTCCCATGGCCTGCAAAAGGGTTCCGGTTCCGCCGTCGCAGTAAAGACGGTCGGTTTGGATGCGTTTACGAATGTCTGTTTTCATGATAAATCCCCATGATCGCTGTTATGGATTTGGTGGGCACCATCAGGAGGTTCTGGGTGAGGGTGATGCCCAAACGCTGCCGGGCCTCCAGCCGATTGAGCAGCGGCTTCTGCATTTCCAGCGGAAGATCGCCGTATCCCGGGCTGAATCGGGGCTTGCAGCTTAAGGCGCCTTTGATGCGGGCTTCCGCCTGATCGCAGGCCGCTTCCGCCAGCGCGGAGGCCAGCGCGTCGGTGATGAAATGCCGGGCCTGCGAAACCTGCGCCAGCCGCAGCAGCAGCCGGTCCACGCCGAGCCCGAGGGTGACCGCAAAAAGAAACGCTTCCGCGCATCCGTCCAGATTCTTTGTGAGGTCTTTGCTGAAAAAGGCGCCGAATCCAAAGTCCAGGGTGTTTTCCGCCGGCCTCAGAATGGGCGCCTTGATCCAGCAGAACCGGCAGCAGATCGCTTTTTCCAGCGCTGCCTGCGCCTCCTGCACGCCCGCGACGGTCACGTCCCGCTTGGTCTGCAGCCGGGCGGCCAGCTCGCCGGGCTCCGGTTGCAGCTTTGCCGCCGGTATTTCCTGCACCGAAATCATTTCAGGATCTCCGATAGATTGTCCTTGATCGCTTTTGCAACGTCCGGCTTGTTCATCGAGTAGACGTGAACGGCGTTGATGCCGTTGGCGAAAAGATCGATGATCTGCTCGGTGGCATAGGCGATTCCGGCCTGCTTCATGGCGGCGGGATTGTCGCCGTAGCGATCGACGATCCGGATAAACCGCTGAGGCAGCGACGTGCCGGAAATGGCGCAGATCCGCTTGATCTGAACCGGGTTGGTTACCGGCATGATCCCCGCTACAACGGGGATATCCAAGCCTGCTTTATACATTCTGTAGATAAAATTATAAAGAATATTGTTGTCGAAAAACATCTGAGTCGTCAGAAATTCGCAGCCCTTTTCCACCTTGATCTTCAGGCTTTCGATATCCGCCGCGCCGGAGGCGCTTTCGGGGTGGGTTTCCGGATAGCAGGCGCCGCCGATGCAGAATCCGCCGAATTTTCGGATCTCCTCAGTCAGATCGCTGGCGTAGCGATAGGAAAGCGCGTCGGCCTTTGTTCCCTCCGGAAGGTCGCCCCGCAGGGCCAGAATGTTTTCCACGCCCATCTCCCGCAGGGTGGCAAGCTGGGCGGCGATGGTCTGGGGCGTAGCGGCGATGCAGCTGAGATGCACCAGAGGCGTCGTTCCCTTTTTCAGCAGCGCTTCGGCAAGATCGAAGGTATATCGGGAGGTGCCGCCGCCGGCGCCGTAGGTCACGCTGATATAGCTGGGCTGCAGATCGGCGATGGCGGTTGCCGCTGCGGAAACGTCCTGGAAGGCGGCTCCGGTTTTGGGCGGGAAAACCTCAAAGGAAAGGCTGGGCTTTTCCCGGCGGATGATTTCAGAAATTTTCATGGCAGACACTCACTTCTCTATTAAAATATAAATATCTTATCATAATTCCCGGTTTTTTTCAAGGGCAAGGCTGGAAAATCTTTTCGGGAGGCGGGGCGGGGCTTCCGGATATTTTCGCCGATTCCGGCATAGAGTGGAAGTGAATAGAATCGGGGTGAGGCAATGAATCGTCGGAGTTTCTTCAAAAATGCCGTTTTGCTGACTGCCACGGGGCTGGTGCTCCGGGCGGCCGGTCTGCTGCTGCGGGTGCTGCTGGCCAACCTGCTGGGCGAAGAGGGGATGGGTCTTTATTCCCTGACTTTTACGGTCTATAATCTCTTTATCACGCTGGCGCAGTCCGGGATCGCGGCGGCGGTCACGCAGCTGGTCGCCCGCCATCTGGCTTTGCAGCAGCCGGGGAAAGCCCGGGGCGCCCTGCGGGACTGCCTGCTCTGGTCGGCGGTTCTGGGCGTCGGCGCCTGCCTGCTTTTATATGGCGGGAGCGATTTTTTGGCCGGGCGCTGGATCGGAAAGACCGAATGTGCCTTTGCTTTACGGATGCTGGCGCTTTCGTTGCCCTTTATGACGGTTTCCGGCTGTTTTGCGGGCTATTTTGTCGGGCGGCGGGAGGTGCGCCCCAATTGTCTGGCGCAGCTTCTGGAGCAGGCGGTGCGGCTGGCGGTGGTCGGCATGGTCGTCGGCGGATTCCGGCAGGCGGATTTTTCCCTTTTGCTGGGGGTGGTGGTGCTGGCGAATACGATTTCGGAGGGCGTTTCCTGCCTGTTTCTCGCGCTGGCTGCCCGGCGCAGGCCGCTGCCCGGCGAAAGGGAGAAGGGCGAGCGCGGCAGTATCCGCCGGATCGCCCTGCCGGTTGCGGCTTCCCGCTATCTTTCCACGGCGCTTCATACAACGGAAAACATGCTGATTCCAACGGCCATCGCCCGGCATACCGGCGATTACTCCCTCGGCCTGGCGCAGTTTGGCGCGCTGAAGGGGATGGCGATCCCCCTGCTTTTTTTCCCGGCGTCGTTTTTGAACGCGCTGTCTTCGCTTCTGGTCCCGGAGGTGACGGATACGTCCGCCCGATCCGACTGGAAGGCTACCCGCGCCATCGTGGCGCGGGCTCTGGGGATCACCATCGTGCTGGCGGTTATGATCGGCGGGATCTTTTTCATCTACGGCGGCCTGCTGGGTCAGGTGCTGTTCCGCAGCGATACGGTCAGCATGATGCTGCGGGTTCTGGCGCCCATTACGCCCTTTATGTATATGGACACCATTGCGGACGGACTTTTAAAAGGGCTGAATCAGCAAAGCAAGGCCCTGCGGAACAACACCATTGATTCCATCCTGCGGATCCTGCTGATCGCAGTAGCGGTGCCCGCCTTCGGGATTTATGGGTTTCTGGGCGTGATGGTATTCAGCAATATTCTGGTCGCCTCCCTGAATATGGGGACGCTGCTGCGCGCCTGCCGGCTTAGCTTCCGATGGAAGGACTGGCTGCTTTGCCCGCTGGCGGCCTGCGGGCTGGCAACGGCGGTCTGGGCGCTTTTGCCTCTGCGGGCGCGGGTGACGGAAATGCTGGTGGGGATCCCGGTCTGGTGCGGGCTTTATCTGCTGCTTTGTTGGTTGACACTTCCGGAAAAAGATTCTATAATAAAAAGAAAGAAGATAAATGCAACAATGCAAAGGGGACGTGATGGGGCATGAAAAAGCAGCTGCTGGACTGGTTTGAGGAAAAACCTGTTGTCGCGGCGGCAAAAAGTGAAGGGGAGCTGCAGCGGTGCCTGGAAAGTGAAAGCCGGGTGATTTTTTTGCTGTTTGGCAATATCTGCACGGTAGGATCGCTGGTGGAGCAGGTTAAGGCCGCCCATAAGGCCGCCATTGTTCATCTGGATCTGATCGACGGGCTGGCGCCGAAGGACGTCAGCGTGGATTTTCTGGCGGAACAAACGAAGGCCGACGGGATCATTTCCACCAAAACCTCTCTGATACGATATGCCCATCAGAAAGGGCTTCTCACCATTCAGCGTTATTTTCTGCTGGATTCCCGCGTTTTGGAAAATATCTCAAAAACAACGTCCCCGGCGGATTTTGTGGAGGTTTTGCCGGGGGTGATGCCGAAGATCATCCGTCATCTGGCCAAAACAACCGGAAAACCCATCATCGCCAGCGGGATGATCCGGGATAAAGAAGACG
Source organism: uncultured Clostridia bacterium (assembly GCA_944387895.1). Lineage (GTDB taxonomy): Bacteria > Bacillota > Clostridia > Oscillospirales > QAKW01 > QAKW01. Next base: position 15,428 of record CALXGQ010000021.1, on the reverse strand, counting down.
TGATGGCCGCCCTTTCCGCAGGGGCGGTGGCGATTTCCTCCACCAACAGCGGAGTTTGGTTCATTGATTAGCCGGAAGGAGAGAAAAAAGGATGAAGCTTAGTTTTTTGGGCGCCGCCCATGAGGTAACAGGCTCCTGCACGCTGCTGGAGGCGGCGGGGCAGCGGATCCTGGTCGACTGCGGCATGGAGCAGGGCGCGGATATTTATGAAAACTGTGTTATGCCGATAACGGCGGCGGAGGTGGACGTGGTGCTGCTGACCCACGCCCATATCGACCATTCCGGCAAGCTGCCGCTGCTGGCGTCGGAGGGATTTAGCGGCCCGATCTATGCCACCGGCGCCACCGTCAAGCTCTGCGGGATCATGCTTCAGGATTCGGCCCATATCCAGGAGCAGGAGGCTCAGTGGCGCAACCGCAAGGCGCAGCGCTCCGGCGCGCCGATTTATCAGCCTCTTTATACGGTGGAGGATGCGCAGCATACTCTTTCCCTGTTTGTGCCGTGCAGCTATCATCAGGAATATACCATCGCCGAGGGGATCACCGTCCGGTTTCTGGACGCCGGGCATCTGATGGGCTCCGCCAGCATCGAGGTAACGGTTGAGGAAGAAGGGCGCCGGCAGGTTCTGCTTTTTTCCGGCGATCTTGGCAATGTCAACCGCCCGCTGATCCGGGATCCCGAAAAACCCACCTATGCCGATACCGTTATCATCGAATCGACCTATGGAAACCGTAACCACGGCGAACGCAAGGATTATATCGGTCAGCTCACCGCCGTATTGCAGGATACCTTCGACCGGGGCGGGAATGTGGTGATCCCGTCCTTTGCCGTGGGGCGCACCCAGGAATTTCTCTATCTTCTGCGGGAGATCAAGGAGCGGGGGCTGGTGCGGGGTCACGACGGTTTTCCGGTTTTTGTGGACAGCCCTCTGGCCGCCGAGGCCACAAAGATCTATTTCGGCGGTCTCACGGAATACTACGATCAGGAAATGCGGGATCTCATTGCCCGGGGCATCAATATTCTGGATTTTCCGGGGCTTCAGATCTCCGCAACCAGCCAGGAATCCATGGCCATCAATGAAAACAAAACGCCCAAGGTCATTTTGTCGGCCAGCGGAATGTGTGAAGCCGGGCGGATCCGGCACCATCTGAAGCATAACCTCTGGCGGGAGGAAAGCACCATCCTGTTCGTCGGCTATCAGGCCGAGGGGACGCTGGGGCGCCATCTGCAGGACGGCGCAACGGAGATCCGTCTTTTCGGGGAGTTGGTTCAGGTGCGGGCCAAGATCGCCACCATGGACGGCATCAGCGGCCATGCGGATCAGAAGATCCTTTTGGAGTGGCTGGGCGCGCTGGAGAATCAGCCGCGGGTGTATGTCAACCATGGCGACGATACGGTCTGCGATGAGTTTGCCGCGGTGATCCGGGAACGGCTGGGCTATGCGGCCTGCGCCCCCTATAACGGGGATGTCTACGATGTTTTGACCGGCGTTATGCTGGTGGCGGGGAACCGGGTGCGGCTGGAGAAGAAGAGCGCCAGGAAATCCCGCAGCGACGCCGTCTTTGAGCGGCTGCTGGCCGCCGCCAAACGGCTGCTGGCCGTTGCGGAAAGATGCCGGGGACGCAGCAATAAGGATCTGGCCCGGTTTGCCGATCAGATCAATCTGCTCTCGGATAAATGGGACGATTGACCGCGTTTTCCTGCCGCCGGTGCAGATAAAAGACTTTGCAGAGCAGGAAAATCCTTTCCGCCGCCCGATCCCGGGTGGCGGTTTTTTGCGCCGCCGGATGCGGCATGAAGATTGGACCGTGATATTTACCGTATGCTCGCCGGTCTTTGTTTGACAGTCAGATATTCTTTTGATAGAATAATAGATAATTTGGAATCAAAAATGCCGCTATACGGTAGAAGGAGGAAACATGAAGCTATCGTTTCGCTGGTACGGTGAGGACGATCCGGTTTCGTTGGAGTATATCCGGCAGATTCCCGGGATGCGTTCTGTCGTTACCGCAGTCTACGGCGTGAGCCCGGGTCAGGTATGGCCGGAGGAGGCGCTCGCCCGATTGAAGCATCAGTGTGATGCGAACGGGCTTGTGTTCGATGTGGTTGAATCGATCCCCGTATCGGAAGACATCAAACTCGGTACGGAAAAACGGGACGAACACCTTGCTGTATATTGTGAAAATATACGCCGTTGCGCTAGGCATGGCGTAAAGTGTATCACCTATAATTTTATGCCTGTGTTTGACTGGACGCGCACGCAACTGGACAAACAGGCACCCGATGGTTCTACCAGCCTTGTTATGTACTGGGATCAACTGCGCAGCCTGGATCCGCTTACGGATGATATCCAGCTGCCCGGGTGGGACGCCAGCTATACGCAGCAGGAAGTCCGGCAATTGCTTTGTGCTTATGGCAGGCTGGGCGAAGAAGGACTGTGGAGAAATCTGGAGGTTTTCCTGAAGGCGGTGATCCCTGTTGCAGAGGAGTGCGGCGTCCTTATGGCTCTGCACCCGGATGATCCTCCTTACTCCATTTTCGGGTTGCCGCGGATAATCACCTGCGAGGAAAATCTGGATCGGGTGTTAGGCATTATGGACAGTCCTTCCAATTCACTATGCTTTTGCACCGGCAGTCTGGGCTGCGCAAGATCCAATGATATTCCCGCCATGGTGCGCAAGTATTCCGGCATGGGTCGGATCGGGTTCATGCATATGCGCAATGTCAAGATCCTGAGTGACGGATCCTTTGAAGAATGTGCGCATCTCTCCGGCTGTGGCTCCCTCGATCTGTATGAGATTGTTAAAGCGTTGGTAGATACAGGGTTTGACGGGTATGTCCGCCCGGATCACGGGCGCATGATCTGGGGTGAAACAGGGCATCCGGGCTATGGCTTGTATGATCGCGCACTGGGGGCGGCATATATCAACGGCTTGTTTGAAGCCTGCGAAAAAAATTTGAAATGAGGGTTGTCGTATGAAGGAAAATGTCCTCAATACGGATTTGAGCGGGAAAGTAGCTGTTGTAACAGGCGCGGGCGGTGTACTTTGCTCCGAATTTGCAAAGATTTTGGCTCGGGCGGGGGCAAAAGTCGCGCTTTTGGACAGAAATCTGGAAGCAGCGCAGGGATTTGCAGATCAAATCAATGCTGAGGGCGGAACAGGCAAAGCCTATCGCTGCGATGTGCTGGATAAAGAGCTCTGCTATTCCGTAGCAGATCAGGTATCGGCCGAGCTGGGCCCGTGCGATATTCTGATCAATGGCGCCGGTGGGAACCATCCCCGTGCCAGCACGGAAAAGGAATATTTTGAGCCCGGAGATCTGGACGCCGATACGAAGAGCTTCTTTGATCTGGAGAAGGATGATGTGGCATTTGTCTTTAATCTGAATTTCCTCGGAACACTGATCCCAACACAGGCTTTTGCCAGGCAAATGGCAGGCCGGGACGGCTGTAATATTCTGAATATTTCCTCAATGAACGCCTATACCCCGCTGACCAAGATCCCCGCGTATTCCGGAGCCAAGGCGGCTGTCAGCAATTTCACGCAGTGGCTTGCTGTTCACTTCAGCAAGGTGGGGATCCGTGTCAATGCGATCGCGCCCGGCTTTTTCTCAACGAAACAGAACGAAGCGCTTTTGTGGAACGCGGACGGAACTCCTACGGCCAGAACGGGCAAGATCCTCGCCGCAACGCCTATGGGACGTTTTGGAAATACGGAAACAGAGCTTGCAGGAGCTGTTTTATTTTTACTGAACAACAAAGCGGCAAGTTTTATCACCGGCGTATGTATCCCTGTGGACGGTGGTTTTTCCGCTTATTCTGGTGTATGAGGAGCTGCTATGGACGAGATAACGAAGAAAATCGCTGCCGTTGGCGTGGTGCCGGTAATCAAACTGAATCATCCCGAGCGGGACGCGCTCCCTTTGGCAAAGGCCTTGTGTGGGGGCGGGATCCCGATTGCCGAAGTGACCTTTCGTGCGGCGGGAGCTGCAAACGCCATCCGGATCATGAGGGAGAACTGTCCGGAAATGCTCGTGGGAGCGGGCACCATCACAACCACCCTGCAAATTGACGAGACCCTTGCCGCAGGCGGGCAGTTTATCGTGACGCCGGGTTTTGATCCGGAACTGGTGCGTTATGCTCAAAAGAGAGCGGTTCCCATTTATCCGGGATGCACAACGCCGACGGACTATCATTCTGCTTTGAAATTTGGTCTGGAAGTTTTGAAATTCTTTCCTGCGGAACAATTCGGAGGTCTTGCCAAAATCAAGGCCATGGCCGCACCGTTTCCCCAGTTTCACGTGATGCCTACAGGCGGGATCACTTTGAAAAACCTGGGGGAATACCTTTCCTGCCCGGTTGTCTGCGCCTGCGGCGGTTCCTATATGGTCAGCGCAGATTTGATCGATGGCCAACGCTGGGATGAAATCGCAGATTTATGCCGGCAGTCCGTAAAAATTGCGGATGAAGCGCGCGGTATTTAAAAGAGGGAAAAGAGGAGGAAACATATTATGAGCAAAGTGGTGACCTTTGGTGAGCTGATGATACGGCTTCAGCCGTATCATCATGAGCGATTTGTTCAGGCGGATCATTTATACTTTTCCTTTGGGGGCGGGGAGGCCAATGTCGCAGTTTCTCTGGCAAACTACGGCGTTGATGCTGCTTTTGTCACCAAACTGCCCAGCCATGTAATTGGGCAATGCGCGGTAAATTCTTTGCGCCGGTATGGCGTGGATACCTCGCTCATCGTGCGCGGCGGTGAACGCGTCGGCATATATTTCAATGAAAAAGGCGCCTCGCAGCGCCCGAGCGTCTGTATTTATGACCGCGCTCATTCTGCAATACAAGAGGCTGCTCCTTCGGATTTCGACTGGGATGCTATTTTTGAGGGCGCGGACTGGTTCCATTTTACCGGCATTACGCCGGCCCTGGGCCCAAATCTGGTGGAGATTTGTCTGGAAGCGTGTAGAGCCGCAAAGAAGAAAGGAATGAAGATATCCTGCGATTTGAACTATCGGGGAAAGCTTTGGAGCCGCACGCAGGCTCGCGCGGCTATGACGAAACTGTGTGAATATGTGGATATCTGTATTTCTAATGAAGAAGATGCCAAGGATGTTTTTGGCATTGAAGCAGCGGCAACGGATATCACGGCAGGACAACTGAACAGAGAAGGATACCGGTCTGTGGCGAAACAGCTAACAGAACGCTTTCATTTTGAAAAGGTGGCGATCACCCTGCGCGAGAGCAAATCCGCCTCCGATAATGATTGGAGCGCCATGTTGTATGACGCCGCGTCGGATGAATGCTTTTTTTCAAAAAAATATCACCTTCATATCATAGACCGGATCGGCGGCGGCGATTCTTTTGGCGGCGGTTTGATTTATGCGTTGCGGTCTGGGAAAAACGATCTTGAAGCAGTAGAGTTCGCTGTAGCCGCCTCTGCCCTGAAACATTCTATAGAGGGGGATTACAACCTTGCGACTGTTTCAGAGGTGGAAAAGCTGGCTGGAGGAGATGGATCCGGACGGGTTCAGCGATAGGAGGTGCTGGCATGAATGCGTTTATGGGAGATCATTTTCTGCTTGATACTTCTGCGGCTGTAGAACTGTATCGCAATTACGCTGCTTCCTGCCCCATTTTTGACTATCACAACCACCTGTCTGCCGGAGATATAGCCAACAGGCGGCGCTTTGCAAATCTGACGGAGCTTTGGTTAGAAGGCGATCATTATAAGTGGCGGGCCATGCGGGCCTGTGGTGTAGACGAGGCCTACATTACGGGCAAAGAAATTGGGGACTACGAAAAATTCCTTGCATGGGCTGAGGTGCTTCCTCAACTTGTGGGCTGTCCGTTGTATCACTGGGCACATTTGGAGTTGCAGCGCTATTTTAATATTTCGCAGCCGTTGACGCCTCAAACAGCTCCGGAAATCTGGGAAAAGACATGTGATATGCTCTCGAACCCCGGTTTCGATACGGAAAATCTGCTCAGAAAGCAGAATGTCAAAGTGCTTTGCACCACAGATGATCCTGCCGATAGCCTTGACGATCATCTGCGGATTGCGCGGGAAGGGACCTTTCCTTTTCGTGTCCTTCCTTCTTTCCGGCCGGATCGCTATCTTCAGCCGGAGTCCGAAGGCTTTCGTAGAGCCGTTGCAGAGCTTGCGGGAAGAGAGGTTATCGAAATCAACAGCATGGACGCTCTGAAGCGAGCCCTGGCTCGTGCTCTGGATCGTTTTGTGCTGGCTGGCTGCCGGACTTCCGATCATGGGATTTCTTGCTTTATCTATGGATCCGGGAACGGGGATGCCGCCTTGCAAAAGGCTTTGCAAGGGCAGCCCCTTACCTTGCAGGAGGTTGCAGATTACCGTGGGGATCTGCTGCGTTTTTTAGGAGAAGCATACTACAGGCGCAGCATCGTGATGCAGATTCATATTGGAGCGATGAGAGATGTCAATCCCAGTTTGTACCATCAAATAGGTGTGGCCGCGGGTGGAGATAGTGTGGGCCCGGTTACGGATCCCTATGCCATTGCAGCCTTTTTGGGCGACTTGGAGGCCATGAAGGTGTTGCCCAATACCGTACTCTATAATGCAAATCCTGCAGACAACATTGTTTTATCTACAATGGCAGCGGATTTTGCGCCCGTTGTGCAGTATGGGGCGGCCTGGTGGTTCAACGATACGCTTCGCGGAATCAACAATCAACTGGATGAGTTGATGGAAACCGGACAATTGGCGCAAAGCATCGGAATGCTTACAGATTCCCGCTCGTTCACGTCTTTTCCCCGGCATGAATATTTCCGTAGGATCTTATGCGCCAGGATCGGGAGATTGATGGAAAGCGGAGCCTACCATCATGACATGGCTCAAGCGGGGACGCTTGTTCAAAATATCTGCTATCGGAATGCGCAGAAATTTTTTGGTTTTTGATCGCATTTTCGCAAAGATGTAATCAGGCGGCAAAAGCAAAGCTTTTCGCTTACGCTCATGGCCATAAAGCGCATGGAGCAGAATTTTGATTCTGACGAAATGCCTTGGACAGAGCCGCAGTATGGCAGAAAAAAAGCCTGCGCCATCCAGTTGAAACTGGATGGCGCAGGCTTTTTCCTGATCCGGGGTATGTTCGATGCCCGGCCGAGGAAGATCGCCGCCCCTGTTGGGATTCTTATTCCAAAAGCGTTTTGACCGTTACGTTGGGATCGCTGAGCAGAAGCTCCAGCACCTCGGTATAGGCGCTCAGGGAATGATCGTTGTCCAGAGAAACGGCGGCCTGCGCCAGCGTCCGGTCATAGAAGGTAAAGCGGTACCAGCCGCTCTCCTCCAGCTCATAGGTGCCCCGGGCAAAGATTTTGCGCCGCACCGTTTCGCTGCCAAACTGATCGCCCTCTAAAAATTGGAAATAGATGCCGTCAAAAAGCTCGTTGAGCTCGTCTGTCTGGGTGGTGTTCTCCCGGGCGTCGGAGATGATGCTTTCCGCCACCGTTTCATTGACGGTGTAAACCGCTTCCTTATACTGAACCGAAGTCTGATCGGCTTCTTCGCTCTGGAGATAGGCCTGCGCGTCACCGGGCGACATTTCCTCCGCTTCCGCCCGGAAATCGATGTTGTCCTGGGGCTCCTGCGTTTCCGTCTGCCCGGATTCCGGCTCCTGGGTTTCGTCTGTTCCCCCTTCTGCTACGTCCTTTTTGCAGCCGCTCAGCCCGGCAATCAGCAGTAAAATGATTAAAACGGAAAGGATCTTCTTCATTTTCCGGCTCCTTTATTGATATCATTGGTTTCTTTTATTATAGCGGACAACAGCGAAAAAGTCCAAAACATTTTGAAAAATTTACAAAATGTTATTGACAAACGGGTTTGAGCGTGATATGATATGATCACTTTAGCAAGATAAAGCAATAAAATACGGAGGAGACATCAGATGAAAGTATTGAAAAGAGTATTGGTACTGACGGTGCTGGCGGTGATGCTGCTGAGCATGGGCGCCTGCGGCAGCAAGGCGGATCTTACCGACTATGAGTATGTGAAGGATAAGGGCACTCTGGTCGTGGGGATCACGGACTTTGCGCCGATGGACTATAAGGACGAAAACGGGGAATGGATCGGCTACGACGCTGATTTGGCAAAGGCTTTTGCCGAGGAGCTGGGGGTTGAGGTCAGCTTCCAGGTCATTGAATGGGGCAATAAGATCCTGGAGCTGGACGGCAAGACCATCGACTGCGTTTGGAACGGCATGACCCTCAACGATGAGGTGAAGGCTGGCATGAGCACCTCCAATCCCTATCTGAAGAACGCGCAGGTTGTGGTGATGCCGCAGGATGTGGCGGAGCAATATCCGGACGTTGCCAGCATGAAGGATCTGCAATTTGCGGTGGAAGAGGCTTCTGCCGGCGAGGAGATGGCGGAGGTGAACGGCTTTAAGAGCACGCCTGTTCTGGATCAGGCCACCGCTCTGCTGGAGGTTTCCAGCGGAACCTGCGACGCCGCGATCATCGATCTGCTGATGTCGGACGCCATGATCGGCGAAGGAACCAGCTATGCCAATCTGACGCGGACCATCGAGCTCAACAGCGAGGAATACGGGATCGGCTTCCGCAAGGGCTCCGATCTGACCGAGAAGCTCAATGATTTCCTGAAAAAGGCCTACGACGACGGCACGATGGCGCAGCTGGCCGAAACCTATAATATTTCTGCCGATACGATCATCGCGCAGTAAAGAAACAAAAAAGAAAGAACGCAGGAAGCAGAGGGGTTTTGCAGCTCCTCTGCTTTCGGGCTGTTAAAAAAGACGCAAGGTGGATGGCATATGACGTTTTTTGAGCAATTCCCCATAGTAATACAAGCGCTGAACGAAGGCTTTTTGCAGACGCTGAAGCTTTTTGCCGTAACGCTGATCGGCGCCCTGCCGCTGGGTCTGCTGATCTCTCTTTGTTCCATCAGCAGCTTCAAGCCGCTCCGGTGGCTTACCAGAACGGTGATTTGGATGGTGCGCGGCACGCCGCTGATGCTGCAGCTGATGGTGATCTACTTTTTCCCCGGCCTGATTTTGAATAATCCGATCTGGGGCAGCGATGAGACCGGCCGGTTCTGGGCCTCCGCCGTCGCCTTTATCTTCAACTATGCCTGTTATTTTTCGGAGATCTACCGGGGCGGGATCGAGGGCGTGCCCCGGGGCCAGCAGGAGGCGGGGGAAGTTCTGGGCATGACCCGGTCGCAGATCTTCTTCAAGGTAACGCTGCTGCAAATGATCAAGCGCGTCGTGCCGCCGATGTCCAATGAGATCATCACGCTGGTAAAGGATACTTCTCTGGCGCGGATCATTTCCCTTCAGGAGATCATCTGGGCGGGCTCCTCCTTCATGAAGGGCTCCTATGGCATTTCCGGCCAGATCTGGCCGTTGTTTTTCACCGGGCTTTATTATCTGGCTTTCAGCGGCCTTTTAACGCTGCTGCTGAACCGGATCGAAAAGAAGCTCAGCTATTTTCACGCATAAGGAGGGCAGGAAATGTCGTTTTTGGAAGTATGTGATATCGAAAAGCATTTCGGTGCCACGCAGGTGCTGAAGAATATCAGCTTTTCTCTGGAGCAGGGCTCTGCGCTGGCGATCATCGGCTCCTCCGGCAGCGGCAAAACCACCCTGCTGCGCTGCCTGAATTTTCTGGAAACGCCCGATCAGGGGCGGATCATCCTGAATGGCGAGGTGCTGTTTGACGCGGCGGATCCCGCTGTTCGGAAAAAGAAGGAGATCCGGAAAAAGAGGCTGCATTTCGGGCTGGTTTTTCAGTCTTTCAATCTCTTTCCGCAATATACGGCGCTGAAAAACGTGACGCTGGCGAAGGAGCTTTTGGCCAGGGAGCGCCCGGATTATAAGGCCAACCGCAAGGAGATCCATAAGGAAATCGAGGAGCAGGCCCGCGCGCTCCTCTGCCGGATGGGGCTGGAGGATCGCATGATGAACTATCCCCAGCAGCTTTCCGGCGGGCAGCAGCAGCGGGTGTCCATCGCCCGGGCGCTGGCGATCGAGCCGGATATTCTCTGCTTCGACGAGCCTACCTCGGCGCTGGATCCCGAGCTCACCGGGGAGGTGCTGAAGGTGATCCGGGAGCTGAAAAATACCGATAGCACGCTGATCGTCGTCACCCATGAGATGCAATTTGCCCGCGACGTTTCCGATCAGGTGCTTTTCATGGCCGATGGCGTCATCGAGGAAATGGGCACTCCGGAGCAGGTTTTCGGGCATCCCAAAAGTCCCAAAACCCAGGCTTTCCTGCAAAAATCCACGGAGGATCTCCATGGATAAAGAGCAGCTGCGCAGAGAAATGCTGCGGCTCCGGGGCGGGGAGCGCGGCGGCGCAGAGGCGGAGCGCGCCTGCCTGCGCCGGCTGACGGAGGTTCCGGAATTTCTTGGAGCAGGCACCCTTTTCTGCTATGCGGCCTATGGCTCGGAGCTGCCCACCGGCCGGATTGCCTCCTACTGGGCGCAGATCGGGAAACGGCTGGCCTACCCCAGAGTTCTGGACGACCGGCGCATGGCCTTTTATGCCGCCGGGAAGCTGGAGCCGGGCTACCGTGGCATCCCGGAACCCTCGGGCGGAGTGGAAGTTCTGCCTGCGCCCGGCGACTTTATGCTGCTGCCGGGTCTGGCCTTTTCCCGGCAGGGCGATCGCCTGGGCTATGGCAGAGGCTATTACGACCGGTATCTTTCCACCCTCGGCTTTCGTCCGGTCTGCTGCGGGATCGGCTATGAGCGTCAGCTGGTGGAAACCCTGCCCTGCGATCCTTTGGATCAGCGGCTGGATCTTTTGATCACGCCGGAAAAACTCTATCGTTTTGTGCATTAAAAGCCGTCCGGATGCTTCCGGGCGGCTTTTATTGTGAACAAACATTGAATTGTCGGGTTGCTTTCTTGAAAATAAGGGAAAAAATGGATATAATTTTGATAGAAACCATGACCGGGTGTGCAGAAAGGAGTAGCTTTGGATGCTGAGATTAGATCATATTGTTAAAACCTATCAGGTGGGCGACGGCGTGGTAGAAGCGCTGCGGGACGTCACCGTCTGTTTTCGCAAAAGCGAGTTTGTTTCGGTCCTCGGCCCCTCCGGCTGCGGCAAAACCACGCTGCTGAACCTGATCGGCGGTCTGGACAGCTATACGTCGGGCGATCTGCTGATCAACGGCCGTTCCACAAAGGAATACCGGGACAGCGACTGGGATTCCTACCGCAATCATTCCGTCGGCTTTGTTTTTCAGACGTATAATCTGATCCCCCATCAATCGGTGCTGGCCAACGTGGAGCTGGCGCTTACCCTTTCGGGCGTATCGCGGGTGGAGCGGCGGCGGCGCGCGCGGGAAGCGCTGGAACGGGTAGGGCTGGGCGATCAGCTGCATAAGAAGCCCAATCAGATGAGCGGCGGGCAGATGCAGCGCGTTGCCATCGCCCGGGCGCTGGTCAATGATCCGGAAATCATCCTGGCAGACGAACCCACCGGCGCGCTGGACAGCGAAACCAGCATCCAGATCATGGAGATCCTGAAAGAAATATCCAGGGATAAGCTGATCATCATGGTTACCCACAATCCGGATCTGGCCAACCGGTATTCCTCGCGGATCATCCGCCTGCTGGACGGCGCCGTTATCAGCGACAGTAACCCCTACGATGACGAACCGGCCGAAAAACCCGAGAAGAAGGATCAGAAAAAGAAGCCGTCCATGCGCTTTTTCACCGCTCTTTCCCTTTCCTTCAACAACCTGCTGACGAAAAAGGGACGCACCTTCATGACCAGCTTTGCCGGTTCCATCGGCATCATCGGCATCGCCCTGATCCTCTCGGTTTCTCAAGGCGTGCAGATTTATATCGACGACGTTCAGGAGGATACCTTGTCCTCCTATCCCATCACCATCGAGCGGGAAACGACCGATCTTTCCTCCGTTCTCTCCAATGTGCTGGGCGCCGGCGCGGGGGAATTGACCCATGATACCGACCGGGTTTATTCCAATTCCTCCATGTATGAAATGATGAACGCGCTGGCCGGCGCCGATACCGATACCAATGATCTGGAGAGCTTCATGGCCTATCTGGAGGATGAAAACAGCGAAATTCATCCGTATCTGAGCGCCGTTCAATATTCCTACGGCCTGGATTTTAATATCTATACCAAGGACGAAGAGGGGAATATGATCAAGTCGGACGTCATGGAGCTGATGCAGAATCTGCTGGGCGGAACCTGGAGCTCCACCGTGACCGAAAGCTCCATGATGACAGCCTATGAATCGACCTTCTCCGTTTGGGAAGAGATGCTGGAGGGAGAAGACGGGGAGCTGATCAATCCGCTGGTCAAGGATCAGTACGACCTGATCTACGGCACCTGGCCCAGCAGCCACGATGAAATTGTATTGATTCTGGATCAGAACAACGAGGTCAGCGATATCTGCCTTTACGCCATGGGTCTGGAATCGGAAGAAAACATGGAGGCGGCGATGAACGCCTACCTGAATGGGGAAGAGATCACAACGGAGAGCCGCAGCTGGAGCTATGAGGAGATCTGTCAGCGGACCTTCAAGCTGGTTTTGGACGCGGACCGCTATCAGTATGACGCCGAAACCGGAGAGATCGTGGATATCACGGAAAGCGAAACGGGGATGCGGTTTCTTTACGATAGCGGAATCGAGCTGAAGATTACCGGGATTCTGCGTCCCGCCGAAGACGCCAACGCCTCCATGATGACGGGCGCGATCGGGTATACCGGGGCGCTGACGCGCTATGTCGCGGAGCAGGCAAACAGCAAAGAGGTGGTGCAGGCGCAGCTTTCCGATCCGGAAACGGATATCTTTACCGGCCTGCCCTTTGCCACCGGGGAAGAAACCGAGCCGACCGATGAGGAAAAGGCCGAGGCGATCAAGAGCTATTTTGAGGGTCTGGACGCGGCGGAAAAGGCGGAGATGTATACCGCGATCATGACCACGCCCAGCCAGAGCTATCTGGATGAAGCCATCGACGGCATGCTGGCGGGCATGGATCGGGCGGAGCTGGAAGCGCAGGTCATGGCGGCGGCGGAGGAGACTACCAACATGAACGCCGAGACGATACAGGAGTATATCAACTCCATGGACGATGAAACGCTCTTCTCCTATGTCCGGGAGGAGCTGGAAAAACGCATCACCGAGCAGTATGCGGCGGAGGTCGGTCAGGAGCTGTCCGGCCTGCCGTCTGCGGCGCTGGTCGCCGCCTTCGATCAGGCTCTGCCCGGCTATACCCAGGAGCAGCTGGTGGAATTTTATGACCGCTATATGCCGGCCTCGGTTTCCGAATCCACGCTGGATCAGAACCTGAAGGAGCTGGGGTATGTGGATCTCAACGACCCCGTGGCCATCAACCTTTATGCAGCCACCTTTGAAAACAAAAACAAGATCGCCGACGCCATCGACGCCTATAATGAAAACCGGGTCGAGGATCAGCAGATCAGCTATACCGATTATGTGGCGCTGCTGATGTCGTCGGTAACGACGGTGATCAATGCGATCTCCTATGTGCTGATTGCCTTTGTGGCCATTTCTCTGGTGGTGTCCTCCATCATGATCGGGATCATCACTTATATTTCCGTTCTGGAGCGTACCAAGGAGATCGGCATCCTCCGGTCGATCGGAGCGTCCAAGCGGGATATTGCGCGGGTATTTAACGCGGAAACGCTGATTGTCGGCTTTACTGCCGGAGCCTTTGGAATTTTGATTACGCTGGTGCTGAACATTCTGATCAACATTATTTTGTTTGCCGTCACCGGAATCGAAGGGCTGAACGCCGTGCTGCCCTGGGCGGCGGCGGTTATACTGGTGGGCATCAGTATGCTGCTGACAGTTGTCGCCGGCCTGATCCCCTCCGGCGTGGCCGCCAGAAAAGACCCGGTCATCGCCCTCAGAACCGAATAACGACCCCCGCCGCGGCAAAGGCGCCTCACCCATCGCCGCGGCAAAAGGATCTCAAATCACGCGCCGCGGTAAAAGCGCCTTCAAACCCATCGCCGCGGCAAAACGCAGCCCCCGGGACAGGATATCCTGCCCCAGGGGCTGCATTATGAGCGACGCTTTGAAGAGAGGGTCATTTGTTTCAAGCTTTATACGCGCTGGCGGTAATCAAAGCGGTATTTGGAGGGAGAAACCCCGGTTTTGGCTTTGAAAAGCTTGTTGAAATAACCGGTGTCGCTGAACCCGACTTTTTCAGCGATTTCAGAGATCGACAGATGTGTTTCACGCAAGAGTTTTTTTGCACGGTTGATTTTTAATTCCGTGATATAATGCTCATGTGCGGTAAAGTAACACGCAAGGACTTGATAGACAGCAAGCCTACTGTTCCGTTTCGATTGGTATTATTGTGAAGCTCATTTCACTTTTCATCTTGACAATTTCCTTTTTTAATGGTAACATGAAGTTAACTTCACAGGAAGTCAACTTCATATCGATGGGAGGGAGTGCATGAAAACCAGAGTAAAAGAATTGCGTACAGCAGCAAAAATTACACAACAGCAATTAGCAGATTTAGTTCATGTTTCATCGCGAACAATTATTTCAATCGAAAAAGAGCAATACAGCCCCTCACTTATGCTTGCATATAGAATAGCGCAAGTGTTTGATGTAACAGTAGAAGAATTGTGTTGCTTGAAAGAGAACAAAGAACGAGAAGACAAACAGCATAAAGATTTATAGCAAGGAGGCATCAGTATGAAACATATAAAAAATAAACGAGCATTTGCGACAGGTATAATCAGCACTATTGTTGCGCTCATTTGTATTGGCGTCATTATGGTACAGGGCTTTCAGCCACGCTTTGTTATTTCGCTTATTATTCTCATTGCATGGAGCATGGTAAGCTACTTCACGGCGTTTACACAGAAAGGCGTAGCTGAGCAAGCGGCTGAATATGCTGATGAACGGGATCGTTATATCGCTCAGCGTAGTGGCCACACGGCATTATTGATAAGCAATTATTTTTTGTTTGGAGGGTGCTTTGTTGGACTTCTGCTTTATGGAATATTCAAAAACCCTGTGTTCTTAACGGTAGCGGTAACACTCTGCGGCGTGCTTGTCATGATGTTTATTGTCCTAATCTGTACGAATATCTGGTTTGAAAAACATAATTAACAGGACATTTTTTGATTTAGCCTGGAGTTGTAAAATAAAAAGCAAAGCCAGCCGAGCCAGTCAACGGTCAAGATGAACGGGCTGCGCCCGCCGTTGACAGCCCCGCCCGCCTTTGCTGGTAGGCAATCAAGGGGCGGACAGCAAGGGGTGCTGCCGCCCCGCACTATTATTCAGAGAGGGGGAATTTCCATGACCGAAGATGAAGCCTACAAAGTGCATATCCAGTACACATTCAATGCCTTTTGCAAGATTGTCATTCGTCACGCAGCCATAGATATAATCTTAAAGCTGCGCCGG
>CALXGQ010000020.1 GCA_944387895.1 uncultured Clostridia bacterium | reverse complement strand
CACCGGATTGCAAGAATAATGGATCTTGTATGGCTGTTATCAAATTGTTATCAAAAGACTTCTGTAAACGCCGCAAACCCGCATAAATACTGGGTTTTTACGGTACTTCGTTTTATTCCCACTCGATTGTTGCGGGCGGTTTAGAGGTGATATCATATACCACCCGGTTAATATGCCCGACTTCATTGACCACGCGGGAGGAGACCTTCTCCAATATTTCGTAGGGGATCCGCGCCCATTCGGCTGTCATGAAATCGCCGGTGACAACGCCACGCAGCGCAAGGGTATAGTCGTATGTACGGGCATCCCCCATTACGCCGACCGATCTCATATCCGTCAGCACGGCAAAATACTGGCTTATGCTGCCTTCCAGCCCGCCTTTGGCGATTTCTTCACGGAAAATCGCATCGGCGTCCTGCAGGATCGCCGTTTTCTCCGGCGTGATCTCCCCGATGATCCGTACCGCCAGCCCGGGGCCGGGAAAGGGCTGGCGTAACACCAGGTGATCCGGCAACCCCAGCGCTTTGCCCAGCGCGCGCACTTCGTCTTTAAACAACGATCTCAGCGGCTCTACGATCTCTTTGAAATCCACGTAGTCCGGCAGACCCCCGACATTATGGTGGCTTTTAATCGTGGCTGCGTCGCCGGTTCCGGACTCGATCACATCAGGATAGATCGTGCCCTGCGCCAAATAATCGACGGCTCCGATTTTTTTGGCCTCCCGCTCAAAAACGCGGATAAATTCCTCCCCGATGATTTTGCGTTTGCGCTCCGGCTCAACCACGCCCTTCAGCTTGCCAAAGAAGATCTCTCCGGCATTGACTCGGACAAGATTGAAATCAAAATCCTTAAATGCCGCCTCTACTTCATCCCCTTCATTTTTGCGCATCAGCCCGTGATCCACAAAAATACAGGTGAGATTTTTCCCCACCGCTCTGCTGAGCAGCGCCGCGGCGACCGAGGAATCAACCCCGCCGGAAAGGGCAAGCAGCACCTTTTTCCCGCCGATTTTTTCCCTCAGCTCCTTTACCGCCGTTTCGGCATAAGCCTCCATCTGCCAGTCTCCAGCGCAGCCGGCGACCCGATACAAAAAGTTTTTCAGGATCTCGGTGCCCTGGCGGGTGTGCATCACTTCCGGATGGAACTGCACCGCATAAAGCTTTTTCTCAAAATCACCGAAAGCCGCATTGGGGCAGGTCTGCGTATAGCCATAATTCTCAAACCCCTCCGGCAGGGAAGCCACATAATCCGTATGGCTCATCCAGCATATATTCTGCTGCTCTACGCCTTCAAACAACGGGCAGGGCCGGTAGCTGATTTCTGTTTTCCCGTATTCCCGATCCCGGGCGCTTTTCACCGTTCCCCCCAGAGTATATGCCATCAATTGTGCGCCGTAGCAGATCCCCAGAATCGGAACGCCCAGCTCAAACAGCTCCTTTTCCACCCGGGGCGCGCCTTCGCCATAGACGCTATTCGGTCCGCCGGTGAAAATAATGGCCTTCGGATCCAGCGCCTTGATCTCCTCCAGCCTGATATGATACGGCTTGACCTCGCAATAAACATTACATTCCCGCACCCGCCGGGCAATCAACTGGTTATACTGCCCGCCGAAATCCAACACCAATACATACTCGTTTTTCATCTTTTTCCCCTTGTCTTTTATACTTGAAATTCCCTGGGCTTTTCCCCCCGGCCAAAATGATACAGAATCGCCCCTACAATCCGTTCCGCCGCGCGGCCGTCGCCATAGGGGTTGACCGCCTGCGCCATCCGGTTATAAACCACCGGATCCCGCAGCAGCTCATTGGCCATAGACCGGATCTGCTCCTCCTCGATCCCGGCCATCTTGACGGTGCCGTATTCCACCGCTTCCGGACGCTCTGTTTCCGTCCGGAGTACCAGCACCGGCTTCCCCAGCGCCGGCGCTTCCTCCTGAAGGCCGCCGCTATCGGTCATGACCAGATAGCAGCGCGCCATCAGATTATGCATATCAAAAACATCCAGCGGCGCGATCAGGTGGATCCTCCCGACGCCCCCCAGCTCCTCCTCGGCTACGGATCGGATGGCCGGGTTCAGATGAACCGGATATACCACCTGCACATCCGGATTCTCTTCCACGATCCGCCGGATCGCCCGGCAGATCCTGCGCAGCGGTTCGCCCCAGTTTTCCCGCCGGTGAGCGGTGACAAGAATCACACGTCCGGCGTCCAGATCGATCTGCGCCAGCATGGGATCCCGGAACTGATATCCGGCCTGAACTGTCGTTTGCAGCGCGTCGATCACCGTATTCCCGGTGACAAAGATCCTGCCGGCGGTCGCCTCCCGCTCCAGGTTGGCTCGATTCGACGGCGTCGGCGCAAAATGCAGATCGGCCAGCCGGCTGATCAGGCAGCGGTTCATCTCTTCCGGATAGGGAGAATACTTATCATAGGTGCGCAGCCCGGCCTCCACGTGCCCGATGGGCACGCCGGCATAAAACCCCGCCAGCGCGCCGGCAAAAGCGGTGGTCGTATCGCCGTGGACCAGGATCAGATCCGGCTTTTCCGCGCGGAAAAGCTCTTCCATCCCCTCCAGAACGCCGGACGTGATGGTGGTGACGGTCTGCCCCGGTTTCATGATCTTGAGATCATGGTCGGCCTTGACCGCAAAGGCTTTCAGCACCTGGCTGAGCATCTCCCGATGCTGCCCGGACAGGCACACGCTGCCCGCGATATCCGGGCACTTCTCGATCGCCTTGATGACCGAAACCATTTTGATCGCCTCCGGCCGGGTTCCGAAAAAGGACATTACTTTTATTTTATTCATCTGATTCCTCCTCCAGCCGTTCCGCTTTCTTTTCCCGGCGGTAAAGAATAAATGCGCCGATCATAATAATGACAAACGCCGCGGCGATGGTGATTACTGTTTTGACAAAGCTGTCGTTTGTCATCAGCACCGCGCAGAATCCGAGGATCGCCGCAACGCCGTAAAGGATAAATACTGCCTGCTTTTGCGAAAATCCAACGGCGATGAGCTTATGATGCAGATGGGATTTATCGGCCTCCATCGGCGAATGCCCGGTCAGGACGCGCCGAACGGCCGCAAACAGCAAATCAAAAATCGGCAGCAGATACAGCAAAACCGGAACAAAGAACGCCACAATCGCATAGGCTTTGAACAGCCCCTCGATCGAAAGGCAGGCAAGGGTATACCCGATAAACATCGACCCGGTATCGCCCATAAAGATTTTTGCAGGATTCATATTATACGGCAAAAATCCCATACAGGCTCCGGCCAGGGCCGCCGCGATGATCGCGATCTGGGGAGATTCCAGCAGGATCAGGATCACGGTGCAGCTGATCGTCATAATTATGGAAACCCCGCAGGCCAGCCCGTCCAGCCCGTCGATGATATTCACGGCGTTGAGAATCGCCAGCAGCCAGATGATGCTGACCACCACCGACCAGCCCAGCGGAAGCGCCTGATAGGGATTCTCCCCCAAAAAGCTGGGAAACCATTCGATCCGGACGCCGCAGAGCACCGGCATCGATACCGCTATGACCTGAACAACAAACTTATATTTTGCCTTCAGCGCCAGCACGTCGTCGGCCATGCCAAGGGCCACGATGATCATGGCGCCGATCAGAATCCCATAGATCTCCCGGGTGATAAAATTAAAGGAAAACACCATGGTGCTGACAAAAAAGCCCAGAAAAATGGCAAATCCGCCCAGACGCGGGATGGGTTTTTTATGCATCCGGCGATTATCCTTCGGAACATCGATCGCGCCGATCTTCACCGCCAGCCGCTTCGCCATGGGCGTACACAGAAAACTGGTAAGCCCTGCCACCAGCCAGCTCAAAACAATCATGAGATAATCAAATTTCGTCATCTAAACCTTTGCTCCGTTCAGCGTATTTTCGCTTCGGGTCTGCCGTTCAGCGCCCCACGAACCCGATCTGCTCATGAACCCGCGCCAGCGTTTTGGCGGCTATGGCGCCGGCTTCCTCCGCGCTGCGGGTATAAACAGAACGCAGGTAGCCGGGATCGGCCATCAGGCGCCGGTATTCCTGCTGCAACGGAGAAAGCCCGGCAATGATGGCCTCGGCCACCGCTGTTTTGAAGGCGCCGTAGCCCTGCCCTTCAAAGCGCGCGACCGCCGCTTCAATCGTTTCGCCGGTCATGGCGCTGTATATCGTCAGCAGATTGTTCATCCCCGGCCGCCCCTCTTCATAGGCGATCCGGTTCTCGCTGTCCGTCACCGCGCTTCTGCATTTTTTCATGATCTGATCCGGCTCGTCGATGATGCTGATATAGCTTTTCGGATTGGGATCGGACTTGCTCATCTTTTTCTCCGGCTGGGTCAGGCTCATGACCTTGGCGCCCACGCTGGGAATATAGCCCTCCGGCACCTTGAAAAGCTTCGGGAAGATCCCGTTCATCCGGGTGGCGATATCCCGCGCCAGCTCCAGATGCTGCTTCTGATCCACGCCGACCGGCACCAGATCCGTATCATAAAGCAAAATGTCCGCCGCCATCAGCACCGGATAGGTAAACAGCCCTGCGTTTATATTATCTGCATACCGCTGCGCCTTATCCTTAAACTGGGTCATGCGGGAAAGCTCGCCAAACATCGTATAGCAATTCAGGATCCAGGAAAGCTCGCAATGCGCCGACACATGGCTCTGAATAAAAATCAAATTCTTTTCCGGATCGACGCCGCTGGCAATCACCATCGCCAGCGTTGAAAGGATCCGCTCCCGCAGCTCCTTGGGATCCTGCCGCACCGTGATGGCGTGGAGATCCACCACGGAAAAGATCCCTTTGCCCTGCTCGCTGATCCTGCTCCAGTTGCGCACCGCTCCGATATAGTTGCCCAGCGTGATGATCCCGCTGGGCTGAATGCCGCTGAAAATTGTTTTTTCCATTCTATTTAATGCCTCGTTTCTCACAGGTTTGCAGTATAAATATACCACAAAGAAAAC
This sequence comes from uncultured Clostridia bacterium, assembly GCA_944387895.1. Lineage (GTDB taxonomy): Bacteria > Bacillota > Clostridia > Oscillospirales > QAKW01 > QAKW01. The sequence continues at coordinate 33,690 of CALXGQ010000020.1, read as the reverse complement.
CGCTTGACAACTCCCTAATTAAATATTATCATATTACAGAAATGAATGAAGGAGTATCAAACGATGGTTAGAACAAGATTTGCACCGTCCCCAACGGGTTATATGCACGTGGGCAATCTGCGCACCGCGCTCTACACCTACCTGATCGCCCGGCAGAACAACGGAAAATTCATCCTGCGCATTGAGGATACCGATCAGGAACGGTATGTGGAGGGCGCAGTAGACCTGATCTACCGCACCATGAAGGAAACCGGAATGGATTGGGACGAAGGACCCGATATCGGCGGGGACTACGGCCCCTACATCCAGAGCGAGCGCCGGGGGATTTATCTGGATTATGCCCGGGAGCTGGTGGAAAAGGGCGCCGCCTATTATTGTTTTTGCGATAAGGAGCGGCTGGACGAGCTGAAGCTGATCCATTCCATCTCCAAGGTGCCCCATAAATACGACGGCCATTGCCGCAATCTCAGCAAAGAGGAAGTGGCGGAAAAGCTGGCGGCGGGGGTTCCCTATGTGATCCGTCAGAAGATCCCCACCGAAGGGGTCACCACCTTCACCGATCTGGTATACGGCGAGATCTCGGTGGACAACAGCGAGCTGGACGATCAGATCCTGATCAAAACCGACGGGCTGCCCACCTATAATTTTGCCAACGTGGTAGACGATCATCTGATGAAGATCACCCACGTTGTGCGGGGCAAGGAATACCTTTCCTCCACGCCGAAATACAATCTGCTCTACGAGGCCTTCGGCTGGGAGATTCCGGCCTATATCCACTGCGCCCCGGTGATGAAGGATGCCCACAACAAGCTTTCCAAACGCAACGGCGACGCCTCCTATGAGGATCTGATTGAAAAAGGCTATCTCAAGGACGCGGTTCTGAACTATATCGCGCTTTTGGGCTGGGCGCCCAAAAGCGAGCGGGAGATCTTCACGCTGGAAGAGCTGATCCGGGAATTTGATATTTCCGGGATTTCCAAATCCCCCGCGATTTTCGATACGGAAAAGCTGGCGTGGCTCAACGGCGAATATATCAAAGCCCTGCCGGAAGAGACCTTTATGGAGATGGCGCTGCCCTATATCCGGCAATCGGTCCGGCGCACGGACATCGATATGCGCGCGCTGGCCGCCCTGCTTCAGGGCCGGGTTCAGGTGCTGGGCGAGATCCCGGAAATGGTTGATTTTCTGGACGCTCTTCCCGCATACGACATCGACCTCTACACCCATAAAAAAATGAAAACCAACCCGGAAAATTCCCTGGAATCGCTCAAAGCCGTTCTGCCGGTTCTGGAAAACCTTCAGGACTGGACGCAGGAGCAGATCCATACCGCCCTCTTTGAGCTGATCGCCAGGCTGGACGTTAAAAACGGCCTGATTCTCTGGCCGCTCAGAACCGCCCTTTCCGGAAAACAGTTTACCCCCGGCGGCGGCGTGGAGCTGGCCTATCTCCTGGGCAAGGAAGAAACCCTTGCAAGGATCCGCCAGGGAATCGAAAAGCTTTCCTGATCATTCCCGGCCGTAAAACGAAAAGAGGGGCGCGGAAGCGCCCCTCTTTCCGGCCGGTTCAGTCCGTCGAAATGTTCCTGCCCGGACTATAAACATATACTAAGGAGATTAAAAAAATGAACAAGTATTTCCCTGTCAGGGGGCTGGCGATCGCCGGCCTCATCGCCGCGCTTTATGTTGTTTTTACGCTGCCCTTCGGCCAGGTCGCCTTCGGCCCCATCCAATTCCGGATCGCCGAAGTGCTGACGCTGCTGCCTTTTTTTACGCCCTGGGCCATCCCCGGCGTCACCATCGGTTGCCTGATTTCCAACCTGCTTTTTTCCACCGTATGGGACGTCCTCTTCGGATCGCTGGCAACGCTGGTTGCCGCCTGCTTCACCTACCGATCCCGGAAGATCCTGATCGCGCCCCTCTGGCCGATTCTTTTCAACGGGCTGATCATCGGCACCATGCTGACCTTCATGCTGAACGGCTCCTTCGCATGGCTGCCCTGGCTGACCATGGTGGGCGAGGTCGCCGCCAGCGAATTTGTCGTCTGCTTCGCCATCGGCGTTCCCTTTCTGCGCATGATCGACCGCTATAACCTGCAGCGCTTTTTGACGGTATCTTAGCAAAAAACGGCTGCCCCGTCCGCCTGCGGACGCCGGGCGAAAAGCTGCATCTTTCCTTCAGCCGCAGCCGCGCTGCGCCCATCAGCCGGGAAAAGGGGGGTTCGCTCCGAGCGAACCCCCCCTTAAAAACACAGCGCTTTATCCCTGTTTTAATGCCACGGCGCCCTATTCCCGTTTCGCCTTTTACTTCTTCTTTGATCGTTCAAAAATGCCCGATCCCCGATAAGAATTCCGGACCATAAACTGATCGTAATAGGGCTGCAGCTCGATTTCCCGCCGGGAAAAGTCATCCCGGAACCGCTTTTCCGAAGCGATGGCGCCCAGATTGTCACCCACCGCCCGCTTCATCGCCACTTCTGCCAGATAGTCGACAAAGTCCGCATGGTTCTGCAAAAGCTTCCAGGCGATGGTACAGGCGCGGGGCATCGGCTCTTTACGCTGCTGCTCGATCACCGGGGCAAACGCCTGGGTCACAGCGCTGACGCCGGCAAGCTGCTCCGCCATGGCGGGATTATAGGCCTTTCCGATAGAAAGATCCAAAGAGCGGTGGCCAGCCATGTATTCATGATCAAAGCAGGCGCTGAGCCGCTCCAGATAAGCAAGGACATCCCGCCATTTTTCGCCGTAGGCGTGACGGTAGTAATCCGCCAGCAAATTGTCAAATTCCACGGAACTGTCAAACAGGGTTTCGCCGTAGACATAGAAAGCCAGCCCGTTGGGGAAAAAGCTGCGCTGGGAGCCGTCCTCCACAATCCCATCCAGACCATGCTTCTTCAGGCCGCGGATATCTTCATGAATCAGCCGGGCGATATGCAGCCCGGTAGGATCATAGAACTGGCGGATCCAAAAATGGTACTCATAACAGAAGCAATCGCCCTTCCAGACGGGCTTCCACTCCTTATGCAGATAACCCAGGCAGGCAGCCATGCCCTGGGGAAAGTGATGCTTATTCAGCACGTAGGGCTCCACCTGACTCTCATCGGCGTCCAGCATGTAGCTCTCGCAATACAGCCGGGTGATGGGGGCGTAGAGCATGGTAAACCGGTCGGGATTGTTGAAAACTTCCTCCACCGGGCCCCAGAAGGTATCGTAATACTGAATGAACACCAGGTGAGTATTCAGCTTCCGGCGGGTCAGCTCCGCGTCAATGTCGTTGAGCAGTACCACATACCAGTCGGAAGCCCGCTTTTTCCGGCAATTCTCGCACTCACAATGGTTATTGTTGCCGTCGGCCAGCCAGATATGGAGAAAATCTACATTATTCTGCTTTTCGGCATAGTCTGCTACATATTCGGCAATGATCCGCCGTGTTTCAGGATTGGACATACAGTTATTGGTGTTCAGGGGCACGCCCTGGAAGAATCGGCGCTTGCCGTCCACCAGCGCAAAGTGCTGCCGGACGTCGGCAGGAGGCTCATCGCCCCCCTGCACCCAGCCTTCCGTCGTATCGATACCGAAGGGTCCTACCGTCCATCCATGGCCCATATCATGGAAACGCAGACCCCGCTTCTGGATCTCCACCTCGCACTGGCGCTTCCATTGCAAAACCGTTTCATGGCTGACGCTTTCCTTCTCCCGCATGGAGTTGTATAGATGATCGTAGAAGAAGCTATAGTAGACATACGGATTGTCGAACTCCAGCATATAGGTATTCAGGCCGATCTTGGGGGTGAAGTCAATGCTCTCCATCATGCTCTGCTGGTATTCCGCGCCTTCGTTGCACTGGCCGCGGTAACGATGATCCGCCAGCTTCCGATAGGTCACCGGAGGCAGACTCTCAATCACGGGGATCTTCTCCCCGTCCACGCCGGGAAACAACCAGCGGCAGCCGCAGAACCGCAGATAGCGATACACCGCGATCAGCAGCGCTCCGGGGTTGGAGCCGGCAATGACGCCGCCGTTTTCATCGGTATCCAGATAAACGACATCATCCTTGGAAGGATCCGCCGCATCGGAGAGATCCAGCCCAAAGGTCTGCATCAGGCCCAGACGGAACCCGGCGGTAGCCCGGGTATCATAATCAATGGAAATCTCGCCGCAGCGGGGCATCATCATGCGAAGATACTTTTTCAGCTCCTCCGCCGCAAAATCTACCGTCGTATTTTGCGTGATTTTATGAATGATATACATAAGAGCCCATCTCCTTTCCATTCTGCCAATCCCAAATAATCCTTCAAAAAGAGGAACTCTGGGTGCCCCAAAATCGGGGCGCTCTTTTTTTCTTCCCGGAACGCGCCGGGAAGGGCGTTATTCTTCGATTTTTGCCTTTCTGGTGTTGATCTTATGGAAAATTTCCGGATCAAATTTAAAGGCGCGCTCATAGGTCAGAAGGCCGTTGCACTCCTGCTCCACATCGTAAAGCTGGGTATAGCAGAAGCCCATCACGTTCTCATTATCCAGCAGAACGTCCGTCAGGCCGCGGTACCGCTCGATAAATTCCTCCTCCGTTTTCACCTCGTGCCCGTAGCCCCAGGCGTTCCCGACCCTGGAGGAATTCCATTTGATGCCGCCGTATTCGCTCACATAGACCGGCCCGCCCCGATACCGGACGCGCGCCGCATACTGAGGCCTGCGCTTGAGCTGGCACTGAACCACGCCCTCATCGATCTTATCGTAATACCCGGCAAACAGAACCGGATCCTGCTCATAATCATGCACATCGTGAATATCCGTTACCACATGGATCGATCCGCTGGAATCGATCACCGGGCGGGTGGGATCGGCCGCCTTGGTGGCACGGTAGGTCAGCTCCAGCAGCGCATCGCATTGATGCTGGCCTGTTTTATTGTTGTCCCAGGTTTCGTTCAGGGGGATCCAACCGATCAGAGAAGGATGGCTGAAATCACGCTCTACCGCTTCCAGCCACTCCGGCAGAAAATTCGGGATGCTGTCTACGTCCCAGACGTTCAGTCCCCAGTTCCCGTGCTCCCCCCAGACGGTATAGCCCAGCCGGTCCGCCCAATAGAGAAACCGCGGTTCAAAGATCTTCTGATGCAGACGCGCGCCGTTGAAGCCCAGCGCCATGGAGTCCTCGATATCCTTCTTCAGCGCCGCGTCGGAAGGCGCGGTGTAAATCCCATCGGGATAGTAGCCCTGATCCAGAACCCACCGCCCGAAAAACACCTTTCCATTCAGCGTCATGCCCCGGCTTGTCAGCCCCACTTCACGCAGCCCGAAATAGCCGGCGGCGCAATCGGCGCCCTCCAGCGTCAGCTCCAGATCATAAAGACGACCCTTGCCGATCTCCCAAAGGTGCTTTTCCGCCAGCGGAATGGTCACGGTCACGCTATTTCCCTGCACCTCCGCAGCCGTTTCGCCCATGGGCTTTCCCTGATAAAAAGCCTTTACCCCAAGCACTCTGCCGATGGCGGCGGCCGTTACCTGCACCTGCAGCGTTATGCTGCCGCTGCTCACGTTTGGATAGGAGCGATAGCCCAAAATATGCGCCTCGTGCACCGGCTCCAGCCATACGGTCTGCCAGATCCCGGTAACGCGGGTATAGGAACAGCCGCAGGAATAAAGCTTCAGATGGCTCTGCTTGCCGGAGGGCTGGCGCTCTTCCCGCTCATGATCCACCGCCCTTACGACCAGAACATTTTCACCCTCGGTCAGCTGATCAGTGATGTCGAAGGAAAAAGGCGTATAGCCGCCTTGATGGCTCCCCACCTCCCGGCCGTTGACATAAACGGTCGCAAGATAGTCCACCGCACCGAAATGGAGAATGATGCGCCTGCCCCGGAAGCTCTCCGGCAGCGTAAAGGTTTTGCGATACCAGACGCAGCCGATAAAATCCGTATGCCCCACGCCGGAAAGAACGCTTTCCGGGCAATAGGGAACGGTGATTTCTCCATCCAGCGACGGACGGTTCCAGTATTCCTTAAAATGGCCGACCTCGGCGGTATCCATTTCAAATTCCCACTGCCCGTTCAGGCAAATCCAGTCCTTGCGCTCCAGCAGCGGGCGGGGATATTCCATTCTCAAATCGTGCATGACTAAGCCTCCTTAAGTTTTTCACAATTTTACTACACTTCCACTAAAAAAGCAAGCATAAAAATCGACGTCTTTGCGTCATAAATGGTGTAAAATTACACCTCCTCGAATTGGGGCATTCTGCATAAAAAAGCGGGCTTTTTTCAAAGCCCGCTTTTTTTAATTTTTCGCCTTTGTATCAATGGCTTCCCGGATCATGGAGATAAACGCCTCCACCGGCATGGAGCCGAGATCGCCGCCCTGGCGGCTGCGCACCGAAACGGTGCCCGATTCCGCTTCCTTTTCGCCGATGATCAGCATATAGGGGATTTTCTGCATCTGCGCCTCGCGGATCTTATAGCCGATCTTTTCGTTGCGCTCGTCCAGCTCTGCGCGCAGGCCGGCGCTGCGCAGCCGGTTCAGGATCCCGCGGGCCTGATCCATCGTGCGTTCGCTGATGGGCAGGATCCGCACCTGCTCCGGTGCCATCCATACCGGCAGAGCGCCGGCATATTTTTCGATCAGATACGCCAGCGTCCGTTCATAGCAGCCCATCGACGTGCGGTGGATGATATAGGGACGCACCTTCTGCCCGTTCTGATCGATATAGCTCATATCGAACTGCTCCGCCAGCATCTGATCCACCTGAATGGTGACGATGGTATCCTCCTTGCCGAAAACATTGTGGTACTGGATATCCAGCTTCGGCCCGTAAAAGGCGGCTTCGTCGATCCCGATCGTATACGCTACCTGCAGATCGTCGAGGATCCTGCCCATGATCTCCTGGGCTTCCTCCCATTGGGCGGGAGTGCCGATGTATTTTTCCCTGTTTTCGGGATCCCACTGCGAAAAGCGGAAGGTGCAGTCCTCCAGCATGCCCAGCGTATCCAGGCAGTATTTCGCCAGCTCCAGGCAGCCCTTGAACTCTTCCTCCAGCTGATCCGGCCGGAGAATCAGGTGCCCTTCGGAGATCGTGAACTGCCGCACCCGGATCAGGCCGTGCATCTCGCCGCTATCCTCATTGCGGAAAAGAGTGGAGGTTTCTCCAAGGCGCATGGGCAGGTCGCGATAAGAGCGCATTCTGTTCAGAAAAACCTGATACTGGAAGGGGCAGGTCATCGGCCGCAGCGCAAAGCACTCGCTCTCCTCATCGTTGGGATCGCCCAGAACAAACATCCCGTCCCGGTAATGATCCCAGTGCCCGGAAATCTTATAGAGATCGCTTTTGGCCATCAGCGGCGTTTTCGTCAGAAGATAGCCGCGCTTTTCCTCCTCGTCCTCGATCCAGCGCTGCAGGATCTGGATCACCCGGGCGCCCTTCGGCAGCAGGATCGGCAGACCCTGCCCGATCACGTCGGAGGTTGTGAAATACTCCAGCTCCCGACCCAGCTTATTATGGTCCCGCTTGCGGGCCTCTTCCATCTCCGCCAGCCGGGCTTCCAGATCGGCGGCCTTCGGATAGGATACGCCGTAGATGCGTTGCAGCATCGTATTTTTGGAATCTCCGCGCCAATAGGCGCCGGTGGAGCTCAGCAGCGCGATCGCCTTGATTTTGGAAACGTCGAAAAGATGAGGGCCGGCGCAGAGATCCACAAATTCGCCCTGCCGGTAAAAGGAGATCTTCTCGCCCTTGCCCGCGTGCTCCGCAATCAGCTCCAGCTTATACGGCTCCGCCTTCATCAGCTCCTCCGCCTCCCCGACGGAAAGCTCGAACCGCTCCAGACGCAGCCGCTCCTTCACGATCTTTTTCATTTCAGCCGTGATCTTCTGCAAATCTTCGGCCGTAAAAGGCGTCGCCACCTCAAAATCATAGTAGAACCCGGTATCGATCGCCGGGCCGATCGCCAGCTTCGCTTCCGGAAACAGCCGCTTTACGGCCTGAGCCAGCACATGAGATGTGGTGTGCCAGAAAACCTTCTTTGCCCGGTCGTCTTCAAAGGTCAGGGTCGTCACCGCGTCCCCTTCCGCAGGAACCCAGGTCATCTCCCGCACCTCTCCGTTTACCAGCGCGCAGACCGCTTCCCGCGCCGCAGCAGGATCCGCGGCAAAAGCTGCGTCAAAAACCGTTGCGCTGTTTTCCGCTTCGATCCTCTGACCGTTCAGTATCAATTGCATATTTTTCACCACACATTCAAAATTTTCAGTTTCCAGAACTGTTAACATCGATTATAGCACGACCCCCGCCAAAATGCAACTTATTTTATTTCTTTTCGGCGCCCTCTTTTCCCGGCGCGGGCAGTCCGCTCCAAAGAGGCTCATCGGCCGCGGCGGCGGGCTTTTCTTTCCCGCCGCATCCGCCCCAGAGAAAACCGGGTCCCGGCTCCGCCGACGGTTTCGGATACGTCGCCCACCGCCATGAAGGCGTCCGGCTCGTGCTCGATGACCAACCGCTTCACCATGCCGATTTCAAACCGGTTGACAACGCAGTAGATCAGGGTTTTCTCCTCGCCGGAGTACCCGCCGTAGGAATCCAGCAGCGTCACGCCCCGCCCCAGCATAGCGCCGAGTTGCGCGGCAAGATCGGATTTTTTTCGGTGACGATAAATACGGAATTTCCCCGGTCAAAGCCATCGACCACAAAATCGATGGTCTTATTCCCCACCGCATAGGCCACCACCGAATACAGCGGAATGATCCAGCTCCGGAACACCAGCGCCGCAATGCTATACAAAATCACGTTATAGATCATCATGAAATTGCCCACCGACAGCCCCAGCCTTTTGGCATGGAGCACCGCCAGAACCTCTGCGCCGTCGATGGCGCCGCCGAAACGGATCACCATCCCGCTGCCCACGCCGGAAAGAAACCCGCCAAAAAGCGCGGCCAGCAGCATATCCTCCCCCACGATCGGGGAGCCGGCGGAAAAATCGATCGGCAGAACGGTATGGAACAGCAGAGAAAAGCCCGCATAGACCCCCACGCCGAAAAGGGAACAGATCACAAACGTCCAGCCCAGCCGCCGCGCCGCCAGCAAAAAAAGCGGGACGTTCAGCACAACCAGAAACATACTCATCACCAGATAAGGCGGCGTGATCACGTCCAGCAAAAAGGCGGTACCGGAAAAGCCGCTATCGAAAAGCTGCACCGGCGTTAAAAACAACGTGACGCCAACGGCGTTGATGAAGCCCGCAAAGAAAAGCGGGATAAACTGGATCGGACGGATTTTATTTTTCATACTCTTTTTTCCTGTCTTATTTTAAATTAAATTATGGTTCTTTTCGTCTGGAAAGCCGCTGCTCTCCTCAGCGCCGGACCGGCAGAATGATCCCGCAGGCCATTCTGGCTCCCGCATTGCCGGCGGGCTGGCTATGGAAATCATCCGGGTCGGTATGCACAATGAGGGTTTTCCCAAGAAGCTCCTGCACCCGCAGCTCCCCCGCCAGAACGGCGGAAAAAGCCCGGCCGTTCCCCTCCAGAAGCGGCGGCAGATCTCCGGCGTGCTGGGGATGCAGGCACTGGTCCGGATTATAATGGGCGCCGGCGTCTTCAAAGGGCATCCCCGGCGTTCCGCTGGAACACCGGAAACCCTGGTGAATATGCATCCCGAAAAAATGCTTTTCACACCTTCCCTCGTGGTAGGGCAGGCCTTCTGCCTCTACCGCGATCAGACAGCCGAAAGGCGTGTCGTAAAACCGCGCCAGTCCCGTTACGTCGGGATATTCCGCGCTGCCCTGCAGCCGGGCGGCGGCGTCCGGCACCCGGGTCAGGATACGGCCAAACCCGATCGTATAAAATTCATTCTGATTCATCAGTCAGCACCTCTTTCTTCCGGCCTTTGCAATCCGGCCGGTTTTCTTATCCCATTTTATTATGCGGGAATCAAGAGGGTTCCTGCAAATCAGGTTCCTTTCAGGATTCGATCCTTTTGGCTACCACCACCAGACGCCCGTCGGTCCGGCTGTATTCACAGGTGGAAAGGGTGATCAGCCGGTCGCCGTATTCTGCGGTGACGCCGGTATCGTAAAGCGCAAGGCTCTTGCACTGCGCCACATATTTCTCAAATTCTTCGGCGGTTCCATCGGCAAACAGATGATAGGCAAAGCCGTCCTCCGCGCCGGAAACGGTTTTGAAAACCGCCATCACCTCATAGGTGCCCAGCTGCTCCAGCGTATCAAAAACAATGGTTTTATGCTCCTGATAAAAGCTCTCCGAGCAATACCGGGTCAGATCGGAGAACATGCTGCCGTTATCCATATTATGCCCATAGATCACTACGTTGGAAGAAGTATCGACATCGCAGTTCTCCGCCGCATAGGGGACGCCATAGTAGCTGTATTTCCGGTCGAAGCCGCGCCGCAGATAATAATTGGGGTTTTCCGGGGTCTGCATCACCGGATAATCGATTCTGGTATCGTCGATCCGGATCCAGCCCACCAGATCGTCGTTTTCCGCCAGGATCGCCGCATACTTCCGCCCGGCTTCCGTCTGCTCCGGTTCCTCTTCCTCCGCCGGAGGTTCGGCGCTCTCCTCCACCATCTGCGATAACCGCGTATAGGTATCGGCGCTTTTTTTCGCTTCCCAGAAATGGCGCGCGATCATAAAGCCGGATACCAGAAAGACCGCCCCCAAAATACCGATCAATGCCCAGAAAACAATCTCTTTTTTCCTGTTTCTGAAAAAACAGCGCAGCTTTCCCGCCGGCTTCCCGTTGCCTGCCCTCATGCGCCCGAACTCCTTTCCTTGCTTTTTCTGAGTAAAAATACGTTCCGGCTGTAGTCGATCAGCCCGTCCGCCTTCATCCGGCTCAGCTCCCGGCTCATGGCCGAGCGCTCCACCGAAAGATAATCCGCCAGCTCCTGCCGGTTGAACGGCAATGTGATATACGGCGTTTTCTGCCGCCGCGCCTCTTCAGAAAAATACGAAAGCAGCTTTTCCCGGGTGGTTCTTGCCGAGAGATGCTTGATTTTCCTGTTCAGCGCCTTGGACTGGTCGGCCACGATCCTCAGCAGATGCTCGTTCATGACGCGGTGGCACATACAGCCATTTTCACACATCCAGACCATCCGCCGAATGTCCAGAAACAGCACGGCGCTTTCGCCCTGCGCCACCGCATTGAAGGGCAGCGGCTCCTCCTCGGAAAGGGCGTAGGCCTCCCCGAAGGATCCGCAGCGCGGGATTTCCGCATAGATCGATTTATTGCCCCAGAAATCATGCGCCTCCAGATAAACCCGACCCTCCAGAACCAGCCCGACCTGCCGGATCTGCGTATTTGCCGCCCATATGATCTCCTGATCGTGATACTGCCGCTTCTGCGCCGAAAGACATCCCAGCAGCTTCCGAAGCTCCTCCGGCTCGATCCCCGCGAAAAGCGCTGATTCCGCCATCGCCGCTATCATCTGCTCCATTTTTCTCCCCCATTTGTTGCAAATGCAACATACATTTGGTTATTATTATAATAGAATCATTGCTGAAAGTCAACTATGAAGAATCACTATTTTTGTAAGGAGGAAGCGTCATGTACTGCTATCGCGAAATTGCGGAAAACCTATACTGGATCGGAGGGAACGACCGCCGGATCGCGCTGTTTGAAAACGTCTATCCGGTGCCGGAAGGGGTATCCTATAATTCCTATCTGCTGCTGGACGAAAAGACGGTGCTGCTGGACACGGTAGACCGGGCGGTATCGGAGGTCTTTTTTGAAAATCTGACTGCGCTGCTGCAGGGGCGGGCGCTGGACTATCTGATCGTCAACCATATGGAGCCGGATCATGCCGCCACCATGGCGGAGGTCGTGCTGCGCTGGCCGGGGGTCAAAATCGTCTGCAATACAAAGATTCAGGGAATGATCGGCCAGTTTTTTGATTTTGATCTGACGGAGCGGTTTATCACCGTCGGCGAAGGGGACACGCTCCCGGCCGGCAGGCATACCTTCCGCTTTTTGATGGCGCCGATGGTGCACTGGCCGGAGGTCATGATGACCTATGAGGAAACCATGCAAATCCTTTTCTCCGCCGACGCCTTTGGCACCTTCGGCGCGCTCAGCGGTCATATTTTTGCCGACCAGACCGCCTTCCGGATGGATGAGGCGCGCAGATACTATACCAACATCGTTGGAAAATACGGCGCGCAGGTGCAGGCTGTTCTGAAAAAGGCGGCCGGGCTGCGCATCACCATGATCTGCCCGCTGCACGGCCCCGTTTTCCGCCGGGATCTGGAGGTGCTTTTGGAAAAATACGACCGGTGGAGCCGTTATCAGCCGGAGGATCAGGCGGTTCTGATCGCCTACGCCTCTGTTTACGGCAACACGCAAAACGCCGCGGAGCTGCTGGCCGCCCGTCTGGCGGAGCAGGGCGCGCCGGAGATCCGGCTCTACGACGTTTCGGTGACCCATCCCTCCTATCTGATTGCGGAAGCCTTCCGGTGCAGCCATCTGGTTTTTGCCTCCACCACCTATAACGCCGGCGTTTTCGTTCCGATGGAAAACCTGCTGCGCGATCTGGCGGCCCATAACATCCAGAACCGGACCGTCGCCCTGCTGGAGAACGGCTCCTGGGCGCCCACCGCCGGCAGCCTGATGAAGGGGCTGCTGGAAAAATGTAAAAATATGACGTTTCTGGGCGATCCTGTCAGCATCCGCTCTGCGGTAAAGGCGGAGCAGGCGGCGGCCATTGAAGCGCTGGCCGGCCAGCTCGTCCAAAGCCTGCGCGCAGACTGAGCCGGGCAGACAACCCCCGGCTCCCTGCTTCCGTCCTCCCCGGCGGCGGTCGCGGCCGCTGCCGCTTCCCGTTTTTTGGCAGCCTCCGAAAGATTAAAAAAACTTAAGTTCATTTCTGCCAAAAATATGCTATGCTAATAGAGCAGCAAAGGAGGTTGCCCCATGAAACGGATCAAACTGAAAGACCGCAGACTCCCGGACTACACGCGGGGAGAAGAAATTTTCAATATGGTTTCTCACATCGTGGGCGGAGGCTTCGGCGTCGTTGCCTGCGCCACCTGCGTGGTCAAGGCCTTTCTGACCGGGAGCGCCTATGAGATCGTCAGCGCGTTCATCTACGGATTTTCCATGATCATCCTTTATACGATGTCCAGCCTTTACCATGGTCTCAAGCCGGTCATGGCGAAAAAGGTTTTTCAGATCATCGACCACTGCACCATCTTCATCCTGATTGCCGGCACCTATACGCCCATCGCCCTTTCCTCCATCCGGCCGATAAATCCCGCGCTGGGCTGGACGGTATTCGGAATTGTCTGGGGCGTTTCGGCGCTGGGGATCGTTCTCAACGCCATCGACCTGAAAAAATACGGCAAGCTCTCGATGGTGCTGTATATCGTTTTGGGCTGGTGCATCGTTCTGACCGGGAAAAACTGCATTGCCGCGCTGGGCGCGGACGGGCTGACCTGGATGCTGGCCGGTGGCGTTTCCTATACCATCGGCGCCGTGCTCTACGGAATTGCCGGGCATGGCAAACGTCCGCGGCGCTATATGCATTCGATTTTCCACCTTTTCGTGGTCGCCGGAAGCATTTTGCAATATGTGGGGATCATTTTTTACGTTTTGTAACAGGAAACGCTTGACAAATTTTGTCGGTATGCTATAATATATCTGTCCAAAATAAAAAAGCACATGAGATTTTTGAGAGTGCACGAAAAAAACAAAGGCAAATGCCTTTGTTTTTAGCGTGCGCTCTTTCTTTTTTCATGGATGCTTGCAGCAAATTTGAGGAGGTAACAATGGCTAAAACAAACATTGTAGGCTGGGATCTGATCACCAATTTTGTCGTAGACGCGTTCAAAGGCTATGGCATTCCGGAGGAGGACGCCAAAATCTGCGCGGACATTCTGCTGGAATCCGATAAGCGGGGCATCGAATCCCACGGCGTAAACCGCTTTAAACCCATTTATCTGGATCGCATCAAGGACGGGATCCAAAACCCTGTGACCAACTTCGAGATCGTCAAGGAAACCCCCACCACGGCGGTGGTGGACGGCCACGACGGCATGGGGCAGGTCATCGGCTATAAGTCCATGAAAATGGCCATCGAGAAGGCCAAGGAATACGGCATGGGCATGGTGGTTGTCCGCAACTCCTGCCACTACGGCATTGCGGGCTATTATTCCACCATGGCCTGCAAGGAGGGCTGCATCGGCATCACCGGCACCAACGCCCGTCCTTCCGTTGCGCCCACCTTCGGCGTGGAAGGGATGTTCGGCACCAACCCGCTGACCATCGGGATCCCCACCGACGAGGATTTTGATTTCCTGATCGACTGCGCCTCCTCCATCACCCAGAACGGTAAGGTGGAGTATTACGAAAGAATCGGCGAAGAGGTTCATCCCGGCACGATCATCAACCTGAACGGTCAGTCGGTGGAGGGCGACGCCGGCGCTGCCCTTAAAATGATCCGCAACGGCACCGCCGCGCTGGTAACGCTGGGCGGCATCGGTGAAGAGCTGGGCGGCTATAAGGGCTATGGCTACGCCATGGTCGTGGAGCTGCTTTCCGCCGTTTTGCAGGACGGCGCCTACGGCAAGGCGCTCAACGGCAAAGACGCCGACGGGAATAAGAGCCCCTATCATCTGGGTCATTTCTTCATCGCCATCGACACCAACCATTTCCTGGGCGAAGATCTCTGCCGCAAAAAGGCCGGCGATATCCTCCGGGCCGTTCGGGCCTCCAAAAAAGCGCCGGGCGCCGATCATATCTATACCGCCGGTGAAAAAGAGCATCTGATCCGTCTGGCCCGCAAGGACGGGGTTCCCATCAACGAATCCGTTCAGGCCGAGATGATCGCGATCCGCGATGAGCTGGGGCTGACCCAGTACCGGTTCCCCTGGGAGGACTGAGCCGCATGGACATTCGTCAGGAATCTTTAAAGAAACATTATGAATGGAACGGGAAAATCGAAGTAATCGCCCGTTGCCCGATCGAAAACCGCCAGGATCTCTCGCTGGCCTATACACCCGGCGTTGCCGAAGCCTGCCTGGAGATCCAGAAGGACTATAATAAAAGCTACGAGCTGACCCGCCGCAACAATATGGTCGCCGTCATCACCGACGGAACGGCCATTCTGGGGCTGGGCGACATCGGCCCGGAGGCCGGAATGCCGGTAATGGAGGGCAAATGCGCCCTCTTCAAGGCCTTTGCAGACGTAGACGCCTTTCCGATCTGCATCCGCAGCAAGGACGTGGACGAGCTGGTGCGCACCATCTATCTGATCTCCGGCTCCTTCGGCGGGATCAATCTGGAGGATATCGCCGCGCCCCGGTGCTTTGAAATCGAGCGCAAGCTGAAAGAAATTTGTGATATCCCCGTTTTCCATGATGATCAGCATGGCACCGCCATTGTGGTGGCGGCGGCGCTGATCAACGCCCTGAAAGTGGTGCAAAAAGAGCTTGGCGCGGTCAAGGTCGTCATCAACGGCGCCGGTTCCGCCGGGATCGCCATCGGAAAGCACCTGCTGAATCTGGGCGTTAAGCACCTGATCATGGTCGACCGCTTCGGCATCATCGCAGAGGGGATGCCTGATCTCAACGCCGCCCATGCGGAAATTGCCAAAATGACCAACCGGGAACACCTGACGGGCACGCTGGCCGACGCAATCAAAGGCGCCGACGTTTTTATCGGCGTTTCCGCGCCGGGGGTCGTCAGCGAGGAGATGGTCGCCTCCATGGCAAAGGACGCCATCCTCTTTCCCATGGCCAACCCCGTTCCCGAAATCATGCCAGATCGGGCCAAGGCCGCCGGTGCGCGGATTGTGGGCACCGGCCGCTCCGATTTCCCCAATCAGATCAATAATGTTCTGGCTTTCCCCGGTATCTTCCGCGGCGCGCTGGACTGCCGCGCCTCCTGCATCAACGAGGAAATGAAGGTCGCCACTTCCTTCGCTCTTGCCGGGCTGATCCCCGATTCTGAGCTGAACGAAGAAAACATCATCGCAGGCGCCCTGGACAAGCGGATCGCAAAGGCCGTGGCCGAAGCCGTGGTAAAGGCCGCGCGGGAGACCGGCGTCGCCCGGATCTGACCTGCGCGCCCGGCCGGGGATCCACCCCGGCGGAAAAAGCGTTCCTGCTCAACATAACCGCCCGGAGCAATTGCTCCGGGCGTTCTCTTTTCTCCGGGCGCCGTTTTTTACGCCCGCCCGCAAAGGGCAGGTTCGGCGGCCGCTCCCCGGAAAACCGGCAAAAAAGGCGCCGATTCGTTGCGGTTCGCCAAATATCATAAAATTATTTACAGCGCTGCGGATTTTTGCTATAATGAAAAAAGGTGATCTTGAATGAATATGAAAATCAAAGCGCTGAAAGCCGCCTTTCCCTATACCGTTCCCATCCTGACCGGTTTTCTGGTTCTGGGGATCGCCTTCGGCATCTATATGGATTCCTCCGGCTTTTCTCCGCTTTTCCCCATTTTGAGCAGTCTGCTGGTTTTCGCCGGATCGATGCAGTTTGTTCTGGTGGAGCTCCTGCTCGGCGCCTTTGATCCCATGGGCGCCCTGCTGCTGACCCTGATGGTCAACGCCCGGCATCTCTTCTACGGCATTTCTCTGCTGGAAAAATACAATACCGCCGGTAAAAAACGCTGGTACATGATCTTCGGGCTTTGCGACGAAAACTTCTCCGTCAACTGCGCCGCTTCGGTTCCGAAGGGGATCGACCACGGCTGGTTTTACTTTTTCGTCACCCTGCTGAACCATTGCTACTGGGTCACAGGCTCTGCGCTCGGTGCCCTTTTCGGGAGCCTGCTTGATTTTAATACCGAGGGTCTGGATTTCGTTCTCACGGCGCTGATAACGGTTCTGTTTCTGGAGCAATGGCGCAAAAAAAGCAGCCGGATCCCCGCTCTGATCGGCGTGGGCGCCTCTCTGCTTTGCCTGCCGGTCTTTGGCGATCAGTTCATCATCCCCGCCATGCTGATCATCCTTGCCGTGATGACGGTGCTGCGCGGGCCTCTGGAAAGAAGGGAGGCGGCCGCATGACTACGCTGCAAGCCTGGATCATCGTTGGCATAACAATGCTGGGCACCATGGTGACGCGCTTTCTGCCCTTTCTGCTCTTTCCGGCCGGAAAACCCGCGCCGAAATATATCCGGTATCTGGGAACGGTTCTGCCGGCGGCGGCGCTGGGTCTTCTGGTGATCTACTGTCTTAAGGATGTATCGCTCCTGTCCGGCAGCCATGGCCTGCCGGAGCTGATCGCGCTGGCTCTGGTCACGATTTTGCAATGCCGGTGGCACAATCTGCTGCTTTCGGTGGGCGCCGGGACCCTTTGCTATATGGCGCTGCTGCAATGGGTGTTTTGACCATGGAGCTGAAAATCATCGCCCGCATCCGCAACGACTTTACTGCCAAATTTGGCATTCCGCGTCAAAGCGGGCTGGTAGACGCGGTGCGTTCCGCCATTGTTTTTGAGCCGGAATACCGCAGCCCGGAAGCGCTGCGCGGGCTGGAGGGCTTTTCTCATCTCTGGCTGATCTGGCAGTTCAGCGCGGCGGAACGGGAAAAATGGAGCCCTACGGTTCGTCCGCCGCGGCTGGGGGGAAATACGCGGATGGGCGTTTTCGCGACCCGCTCCCCCTATCGGCCCAACGGACTGGGGCTTTCCTCCGTCCGGATGGAGCAGATCCGACCTTCTACGCCGGAGGGGCCGGTCCTGATCGTTTCCGGCGCGGATCTCCTCAACGATACGCCGATTTTTGACATCAAGCCCTATCTTCCCTACACCGATTCCCATCCCGAGGCGTCCGGCGGGTTTGCGGCGAAGCCGGGAGAGGGCGCCCTGCGGGTGGAATGTCCTCCCGCCCTTCTGGAGCGGTTCCCCGCCGAAAAACGGGCCGGGCTGCTGGCTCTTCTGGAGCAGGATCCCCGCCCCGGCTATTCCGACGATCCGCACCGCATTTACGGCATGGAATACGCCGGGTATGACATCCGCTTCACCGTGGATCGCCACACCCTTTTGGTAACAGACATAAAGGAGCGCTGAATGATGGCAGAATTACTGAACATCCAATTTTCTTTCACCTGGCCGGGGTTCTGGACGGTTTTGCTGCCGCTGATCCCCAATCTTTTCTGGGCGGTGATCCCCTCCCACTACCGCAGGGAAGCCAAGCTCCATTGCGGAAAAATCTGGGAGAATCTGGAGTCTGCGGCGCGGATTCTCGTTGTGGTCGGGTTCCTTCTATTCTCCGGCCCGCATTTCAAAAGCTATCTGCTGCCGGTTATCGCCGGGTTTTTCCTGCTGCTCTATTATCTGCGCTGGCTGCGCTACTTCATCCGCCGATGCGATCCGGAAGTGCTGCGTAAGCCCATGCTGGGGCTCCCCGCCCCCATGGCGGTTTTGCCGGTTCTGTATTTCCTGCTGATGGCCCTCTGGCTGCACAACCTGCCCTCCCTGATCCTGCTGCTGCTTTTCGGCGTCTGCCATATCCATAATTCCATCGCCCTCAAGGTATGAAAAAAAAGATTGACAAATCTCTTTTCATCCGCTAATATATAGACGTGAGCAATGGCGTTCACGGGTTTTGACCGACTCGTGGACGCTATTTTATTTTTGGAGGTGGAACCAGGATGCACTTCACCAAGATGCACGGCATCGGAAACGACTACATCTATTTCAACAACATGGACGGCTCTGTCCGGGATCCGGAGAACCTTGCCGTCCGGCTCTCCGACCGTCATTTCAGCGTAGGGGGCGACGGAATCGTTCTGATCATGCCCTCGGCGTCGGCCGACTTCCGGATGCGGATGTTCAATGCCGACGGCAGCGAAGGAAAAATGTGCGGCAATGCGACCCGCTGCATCGGAAAATACGTCTATGAAAAGGGCCTGACCGACAAAACGGAGCTGACGCTGGAAACCCTGAGCGGGATCAAATCTCTGCGCCTGCAGGTGCGGGACGGGATCGTCGAAAGCGTGCAGGTGGAAATGGGGCGGGCGGATTTTGCCTGCGCGCACATCCCAGTCGCCTCCTCCCGCCCGGAGCTGATCGACTATCCCCTTACCGTCGCCGGCCGGAAATGGCGCGGAACGGCGGTTTCCATGGGAAATCCCCATTTCGTTGTTTTCTGCCCGGAGGTCACCGACCTGCCGCTGGGGGAAATCGGCCCGCAGTTTGAAAACCACCCCCTCTTCCCGGAACGGGTCAACACGGAATTTATCCGCATCATCGATCCCCAAACGCTGGAAATGCGGGTCTGGGAACGGGGCAGCGGTGAAACCATGGCCTGCGGCACCGGCGCTTGCGCGGCTGTTTCGGCCGCGGTGAAAACCGGCGTCTGCAAGCCGGACGTCCTCGTCACCGTCCGTCTTTTGGGGGGCGATCTGAAAATCTGCTGCCGCTCCGACGGCTCTGTTTTCATGGAAGGGCCCGCCGCTTTCGCCTTTGAAGGGGACGTGACGGTGTAAAATTACACACATACAGGAGAATACGATGAGTCAGATCAATCAACATTATCAAAATTTAAAGGAAAATTACCTCTTTGCCGACATTGCCCGCAAGGTGCAGGCTTATTCCGCCGCCCATCCGGAGGCCGCGATCATCCGCATGGGGATCGGCGACGTCACGCGGCCGCTAGCGCCGGCGGTTGTTGCCGCCATGCAGAAGGCTGTTGCGGAAATGGGGGAGGCCGCCACCTTCCGCGGGTACGGCGACGAGCAGGGCTATTCCTTTCTTCAGGACGCAATTGCCGGCTATTACCGGCAGCGGGGCGTCCTTCTGGATCGGACGGAGATTTTCATCTCCGACGGCGCCAAAAGCGATCTGGGCAATATTCTGGATCTTTTCGGCCCCGGCAATACGGTGCTGATCCCCGATCCCGTTTATCCGGTTTATGTGGACACCAATATCATGGACGGGCGGAAGATCCGCTTTCTGGACGCCAACGAAAGCAACCGCTTTCTGCCCATGCCCCCCTCCGAGCCGGCGGATCTGATCTATCTTTGCTCCCCCAATAATCCCACCGGCGCGGTATACAGCCGGGCGCAGCTGGAAAGCTGGGTTCGCTATGCCCAGGCGCACCACGCCGTCATCCTTTTTGACGCGGCCTATGAGCGCTTCATTGCCGATCCAAAGCTGCCCCGCAGCATTTTTGAAATCGAAGGCGCCCGGGAGTGCGCCATTGAATTTTGTTCCTTTTCCAAAACCGCCGGTTTTACCGGAACGCGCTGCGGCTATACCGTTGTGCCCCGCGCCCTGACCCAGGATTCCGTTTCCCTCAACGCCATGTGGCGGCGGCGGCAGACCACCAAATTCAACGGGGTCTGCTATATCGTGCAGCGGGGCGCGGAAGCGGTTTTCTCTGCCGCTGGAACCGGCGAGATCGATGAAAACATCGCCTATTACCGCCAAAACGCCGCCGTCATCACCCACGCCCTGGATCAGCTGGGGCTCTCCTACTGCGGCGGCGTCAACGCGCCTTATATCTGGCTGAAATGTCCGGACGGAATGGACTCCTGGCGGTTCTTCGACCTGCTGCTGGAGCAGGCTCATGTCGTCGGAACGCCGGGCGCGGGATTCGGCAAAAACGGAGAGGGCTATTTCCGCCTGACCTCCTTTTCCTCCCATGAAAACACCGCCGAGGCCATAGCGCGGCTGAAAAGGCTTCTGAAAAAATAAGCGGCGCGACTCGGCGCGGCGGATTCCCGCGGCGGCTGCCCCGCCGATTCGGGCATTTTAGCCAATTTTTGCCGCGACGGCGCCGGATAATTGGAAACGGTAAACGAATTCTTTTTTTCTTATTGACAATTCCCGGAATCTATGATATGTTATTGATAACGATAGAGGTTGCACTGCATCATCAGTACGCCGGTTTATTTCGCCTCTGCCAAGGCGCAGCCGGAAGAAAGGGATGGGTGCCGAAGACGGTTCGCGGCAAAGGACCGATCTGGCAGCAGTAAATAAGATTTCTGTTGCTGTCGCAGCGATGCGGAGCGCTATCTGGCTTAGTTTGGCGGGGGATCCTGCCAAAGGCTTTGCTTCATCAGGGATAGCTGCCGTATTGCAGCTATCCTTTATTTATTTTGTCGAAAAAATCTTTTAAGGAGGAAGGATTCATGTCGAACCCGATCTTCAAGGGCGTAGGCACCGCCATTGCCACGCCGATGACCAAAGCAGGAATCGATTACGAGCAATTTGAGCGCCTGCTCAACTGGCAGGTGGAAAGCGGCGTCAACGCCGTTATCATTGCCGGAACCACCGGCGAAAGCGCCACGCTGAGCGACCGGGAGCACCGGGAACTGCTGGAGTTTGCCGTTCGTATCATCGACGGGCGCATCCCGGTCGTGGCCGGCACCGGCTCCAACGATACCGCCTATGCCGTTGAGCTGAGCAAATTCGCCTGCTCCGCCGGGGCGGACGGACTTCTGGTGGTAACGCCCTACTACAATAAAGCGACCCAGGGCGGCCTTTATCAGTCCTTCACCGCCATTGCCGACGCGGTGGATAAACCCATCATTCTTTATAACGTCCCCTCCCGGACGGGAACCAACATCCTGCCGGAAACAGTCGCCCGGCTGGCGGAGCATCCCAACATCGCGGGCATCAAGGCGGCCAGCGGCAATATTTCCCAAATTGCGGAAACCGCCATGGCGGTCGGCGATAAAATCGCCATTTATTCCGGAAACGACGATCAGATCGTTCCCATCATGGCGCTGGGCGGCGTTGGCGTCATATCCGTTCTTTCCAATGTTCTCCCCAAAGAAACGGTGGAGATCTGCACCCGCTTTTTCCGGGGCGATATTGAGGGGAGCCGCCGGTTGCAGCTGCGGCTGCTGCCTCTGATCCACGCGCTTTTCTGCGAGGTGAACCCCATCCCGGTAAAGGCGGCGCTGGCTGCCATGGGCTTCGGCGAAAATTATCTGCGCCTGCCTCTCACCCCCATGGAGCCCGCTCATGAAGCCCGGCTGCTGGAGCTGATGCGGGCGGAAGGATTAAAGGTATAAGATCATGAAAATCATCATTCACGGCATCGCCGGACGAATGGGCGCCGAGGTGGCGCGGCTGACCGAAGAGGGCTTCCGCGGCGCCGAGCTCCATGCCGGCGTGGATCTCGGCGGAAACGCCAGCGGCTTTCCCTGCTTTCAGTCCCTGGATCAGGTTCCGCCCGGGGCGGACTGTATTGTGGATTTTTCCAACCATTCCGCCACCAAAACGCTGCTGGCCTATGCCTGCAAAACCAAAACGCCGGTGGTGCTGGCCACAACCGGCCATTCCGAAAAGGAGCTGGCGCTGATCCGGGAAGCGGCCCGGGAAATTCCGGTTTTCTTTTCCGCCAATATGTCCCTCGGCGTCGCGCTGCTGGCGGAGATGGCAAAAAAAGCAGCCGCCATCTATCCCGACGCCAATATCGAGATCGTGGAAATCCACCATAACCGCAAGCTGGACGCCCCCAGCGGGACCGCGCTCCTGCTTGCCAACGCCATCAAGGAGATCCGCCGCTCCGCCTCCTTTGTTCTGGGCCGCAGCGGCCACGGAAAAAGAACCGAAGAGGAGATCGGCATCCATGCCATCCGGATGGGAAACATCGTCGGCACGCATGAAATATTGATTTCCACCGACGCCGAAACCATCACCCTCAAGCACGAAGCGCACAGCCGCGCGCTTTTTGCCGAGGGCGCGCTGGCCGCCGCCGCCTTTTTATGCGGAAAACCGGCCGGCCTTTACCAGATGCGGGATATGATCTCCTTCTGATCCCGTTAACCGAAAAAAAAGCGCTGCGGGTTCCCGCAGCCAAGGAGTTTTCATGTTAAAAGTATTAAAATTCGGCGGCAGCTCCCTTGCGGACGCCGATCAATTCCGCAAAGCGGCCGCCATCATAAAAGCGGATCCCGACCGGCGGTATGTCGTGGCGTCGGCGCCGGGCAAGCGGTTCTACGAGGACGAAAAAATCACCGACCTTCTGCTGCGCTGCTATCAGCTTGCCTGCGACCGCAATCCCTTTGAAGAAACCTTTCAGCGCATCTGCGATCGGTTCAAAGCCATCGCAGCCGCGCTGCAGCTCTCCCTGCCCCTGGACGAAGAGCTGGAGCGGGTAAAGAACGCGCTGCAAAACGGCGCCAGCGCAGACTATGTTGCCAGCCGGGGGGAATATTTCAACGCCCTGATTCTGGCAAGCTATCTGGAGGTTCCCTTTCTGGACGCCGCGGAATGTATCTTTTTCAATTCCTCCGGAAGGCCGGACACCCTGCGGACCAACACCGTTCTGGAAAACCGGCTGGCGATGATGCCCCGGGCCGTTATCCCCGGCTTTTACGGGGCCATGCCCGACGGCAGCATCAAAACCTTCTCCCGGGGCGGATCGGATATTACCGGATCTATCGTGGCGGAGGCGGTGGACGCAGATCTCTATGAAAACTGGACGGACGTTTCCGGCCTGCTGATGGCCGATCCCCGCATTGTTGAAAATCCCGCGCCGATCGACGTGATCACCTATCGGGAGCTGCGGGAGCTCTCCTATATGGGCGCCACGGTGCTCCACGAGGAAGCGGTTTTCCCGGTGCGCCGCAGCGGGATCCCCATCAATATCCGCAATACCAATCAGCCGGAGGATCCCGGCACCATGATCGTGCCCCATACCGAAACGGAGCAGCAGGAACGGGTCGTTACCGGAATCGCCGGAAAGACCGGGTTCGCCGCCCTCTATATCGAAAAGGACATGATGAATTCCGAGCTGGGCTACGGCCGCCGCGTTCTGGAAACGCTGGAGCGGCGGGGCATCAACTTTGAGCACCTTCCCTCCGGCATCGATACCATCACCGTGGTCGTCAGCAGCGCGGAGCTGGAAGGAAAGATGGACGCGGTGGTCGCCGATCTCAAGCGTGCCGTTCGTCCGGACGCCCTTCAGATCTATGATAACCTTGCCCTGCTGGCGGTGGTCGGCCGGGGCATGATCCGGACGCCCGGCGTGGCGGCGCGGGTTTTCTCCGCGCTGGCGGAAAAAGGCATCAACGTCCGCATGATCGATCAGGGCTCCAGCGAGCTCAACATCATCATCGGCGTTGCCGCGGAGGATTATCCCGCCGCACTCAACGCCATCTATCAAGAATTCAAGCCCGAGGAATAATGCCATGATTTGTGACAATCTTTCAATCGATGAAAACGGCCACCTGCTCTTTGCCGGGCAGGACGCCTCTGCCCTGCTCCGGCAATACGGCTCTCCCCTTTACCTGATGGACGAGGACCGAATCCGCCGCAACTGCCAAACCTACTATGCCGCGATGAAGGACGCCTTCGGCGAAAGCGCCCTTCCCCTCTATGCCAGCAAAGCGGTTTCTTTCCTGGAGATTTACCGCATCATCAAAGAAGAAGGGCTGGGCGTGGACGTGGTTTCCTCCGGCGAGATCTACACCGCGGCGCAGGCCGGATTTCCGCTGGAAAAAGCCTATTTCCACAGCAACAACAAAACCGACGCGGACATCGCCTTTGCGCTGGAGCAGGGGGTCGGCTATTTTGTCGTCGATAACGAAGAAGAGCTTTTCGCCATCGACCGGATCGCCGGGGCGCAGAATAAGACCCAAAAGGTGCTCCTGCGGCTGACGCCGGGCATCGATCCCCACACCTATGAAGCCATCAATACCGGCCGGGTCGATTCCAAATTCGGATCAGCCATCGAAACCGGCCAGGCCGAGGAGATCACCTCTCTGGCGCTGAAGCTTCCTCATATCGATCTGGCCGGATTCCATTGCCATGTCGGCTCTCAGGTATTCGATTCCGATACCTTCCTCCGCTCGGCGGAAATCATGCTGGATTTCAGCGCCGCCATCCGCGATCGATACGGCTATACCGTCCGGGAGCTGGATCTCGGCGGCGGCTACGGCGTGCGCTATACCGAAAAGGATCCTGTCATCGATATCGCTGCCAACATCCATGGGGTCGCAAAAGCCGTCAAGGCCAAATGCGCGGCGCTGAAGCTGCCCCTCCCCGCCATGCGGCTGGAACCGGGGCGCAGCATCGTCGCCGACGCGGGGCTGACTCTTTACACCGTTGGCACCATTAAAAAAATCCCCGGCTATAAGAACTATGTTTCTGTCGACGGCGGGATGACGGACAACCCCCGCTTCGCGCTCTATAACGCCAGCTACACGGTTCTGGCGGCCGAAAAGATGAACGAAGAAAAAAACTTTCTCTGCTCGGTGGTGGGGCGCTGCTGCGAAAGCGGCGATATTCTTCAGGAGCAGGTTCTGCTCCCCGCCTCGATCCGGCGGGGGGATGTTCTTGCGGTGCTGACCACCGGAGCCTATAACTATTCCATGGCCTCCAATTATAACCGCATCCCCCGGCTTCCCATCGTCATGCTCAAGGGCGGGCAAAACCGCCTGGTTGTGCGGCGGGAAAGCTTTGAAGACCTTGTGCGCAACGATCTCTGACAGCCATCCTCTCCGGCGGCATAAATCAAACAGGGCGAAGATACGATTGTCGTATCTTCGCCCTGCTTTTATGCGATGGGAAAATCCATTCCCGCTCCCTGCGCTCCAAATGCCTGCCCTTCTTTCAAAAGCGGCCAAAGGGACGCGGCGCCCAGGAAGCATCTTTTGTCATTACGGACATAAAAGACCGCCATCCCATCAGGCATGAAAGGGTTTTAAAAGAATCCTTCCTCCGCTAAAACAAAGGGTGTTTTTTCATTCCATACATAGGAATAGATCCAGCTGCATTGCCCGGATTCGCTGAGATGGGGCTCGGAAATCAGCCAGCGGCCGCCGCCGCAGGAAAAGAGGCCGGTGGCGCCATAGGGGAAATGCCAACCATAGGTATCGCTGGCGGGATGATATGCCCCCAGCCGCTTGAGCCGCAGCCGTTTTCCCGCCTCCTCCAGCCCTTTGAGCGCCGCCTGCTCCGCCGGTTCCGCCAGATCCGCCGCAAACAGCCGGTAATTGGGGAACTCCTCTTTTTTCCCGGGATAAACCGCCATAAAAAGTGCCTGCTGCGCCGCGTCGTATTCCAGGTTCTGAACCCCGTAGGTGGTGTTGCCGGTATAAACAAAATATTTTTCAGCCGGCTCTTCGGGACCGCTGCGGTGCATGGACGCCTGGCTCAGCGGCCGCGCGTAAGCCGCCCAACCATCCACGTCATAGCAAAGCAGCACCTGATGGTCGTTGTCCTCGCGGTCGATCTCGCCGTAGATCCCATAGGCCACATATAAGTACCGTTTTCCCAAAGGGGCGCCCGGAAGGGGCGCAAAAGCCGTTCCGTCGATTCCGGAGCAGCCGTATTTATGGGGCGCGCCGCCCCGGCCGGCGCCGTTGTAATCATCAGCCGCGGTTTTCAGATAAACCGTCGTCATCACGCCGTCTTTCTCCGCGTCCATGTCCATCCGGTCGATTTTATCCACGTCAAAGATCGCGATGTAAAACGCGTCCTCCAGCGCGGCGCTGCTGCCCAGCGCCGATAAAATCCCTCTGCCGATGGAATCGCTTTTATATTCCAGAGAGCCGTAGACCCGGCCGTCCTCCGCCCGGAAGGCAATGCACCCCAAATGACCCATCAGGCCGTCCACGCATCCGATCACCGTACCGTCCAGCTTCGCTTTGACCAGCCTGGTTGTGAAGGAATAATAAATATATCCCTTTTCCAGATCGGCGGCAATGCCCTGAATATGGCATTTGCCCCAGGATCCGGTAAAAATCGGTTGCTTCATTCTCTGATCTCCTTTTGGTTCAGAACCGCCCGCAGCAGGCGATCTCCCTCATAAAAAAGCTCCAGCCGAAAAAACGGCGCTTTTTCATCCAGCAGGCGGAGAAAGATCCGGTCGCCCTCCCATTGGGGAAGCAGCTCCATCTGATTCTTCGGGATCCATTCCAGCCGCCCTTCTTCGCATTCCTTCAGCCTCCCGCTGAAACGATCTGCCCAGAAAAGGTGCATCCGCTCATCCGGCCAGCCTGCGCAATGGAAGTCCACGATCCCTCTGTACTGCGGCTCGATCAGCGTCAGCCCCGTTTCCTCCAGCGTTTCCCGGCAGGCGCATTCCTCCGGGCTTTCCCCGGGCAGAAACTTCCCGCCCACGCCGATCCATTTATCCCGATTGACGTCCCGCTCCTTTCTGATCCGATGGAGCAGAAGATAGCATTGATCCCGCTCGATATAGCAAAGGCTGGTTTCTATCATTTCAAAAACCCGTTTACAATCTGCTCTTCCGCCTCCTGCTCGGTAAGCCCGAGGGTCATCAGCTTGATCAGCTGCTCCCCGGCGATCTTGCCGATGGCGGCTTCGTGGATCAGGCTGGCGTCCAGATGGGCGGCCGTGATCTCCGGGATCGCCGAAACCAGCGCGTGATCCATAATAATGGCGTCGCACTCCGAATGGCCGGTGCAGCGGTTGTTCCCCCGGATATTGGAGCGGAAAACCTGCCGGGATTCCTCCTTGGCTACGGAGCGGGAAACAAGGCTGGTATGGCAGCCTTCTCCGTCCATATCCACCGTGAAATCCGTTTCAGCGCTCTGCCGGCCGTGGGTCATGATTTTTTCATGGATGATCAGCGTAGCTCCGTCGCCCAGCCTGGCGGTGGTGGTGCGCCGGGTGGAGTCCACGCCTTTGATCTGCACCGTTTCCATCTCCAGGTATCCGCCTTCTTCGATCTCCACGACCGTTGTGGGGTTCATGATATTTTTTCCGTTGCCATCGCCCTGCCCGTAGTGCTTTTCCACGTATTTTACCTTCGCATTTTTGCCCACGTGGAATGTATGGATCCCATCGTGGCGGGATTCGCGATCCCCCGCGTTATGGATCCCGCAGCCGGCAACGATGGTCACCTCCGCGCCCTCGCCGATATAAAAATCATTATAAACCATATCCTGAACGCCGCTCTCGCTGAGAATCACCGGGATATGAACGCTTTCCCTTTTCGTAAAGGGCTTGATGATGATATTGATCCCGTCCCGATCCTCCCTGGTGACGATATCGATATTGGCGGTGGTATTGCGCCCGGCGGAACTGCCGTTGGCCCGAATATTATAAGCGCCGGAGGGAACTTCGTGCAGATCCGCCACCTGCTCCAGCAACTGTTTTTGAATTTGATCCATCAAAGGCCCTCCTTTAAAGCTTATTGGAAAGCATCCGGCAGGGGCCGCGCCCCTCCAGAAGCTCCGGCAGAATGGTTTCCCGATCTCCCACGGCGCTAACGCGCCCGTCGGCGATCACCACGATCTTATCGGCGATATTCAAAATCCGCTCCTGATGGGAAATGATCAGGATCGAACCGTTGATTTTTTCGTGCATTTTCTCGAAAACGGCGATCAGATTGGAAAAGCTCCAAAGATCGATCCCCGCCTCCGGCTCGTCAAAAACGGAAATTTTCGTTTCTCTGGCCAAAACGGTAGCGATCTCGATCCGCTTGACCTCGCCGCCGGAAAGGCTGGAATTGATCTCGCGGTCGATATAATCCCGCGCGCACAGCCCCACCTCGGAAAGATAGGAGCAGGCCTCGCCGATTCCGATCGGCCGGCCCGCAGCCAGCGTGATCAGATCCTTCACCGTGATCCCCTTGAATCGGACCGGCTGCTGAAAAGCAAAGCTGATCCCCTTCCTTGCCCGGTCGGTTACGGAAAGATCGGTGATATCCTCGCCGTCCAGCAGAATTTGGCCGGAAGTGGGGGTATAAATCCCGGCAATGATCTTGGCAAGCGTCGATTTTCCACCGCCGTTCGGGCCGGTGATCGCAACAAACCGCTCGTTGATCACAAGATCGATATCCTTTAAAATCTCCCTGGTTCCGCTCTCGTTTTGGGCGGAAAAGGAAATGTTTTTTAATTCAAGCATTCGGTTCCTCCGTTGTCCATGTTGATTCTTCTGTGTTATTATAACCAATTCTGAAAAAAAGGTCAAGCCTCTGCTCCGCTTTCTGCCCGCCTTTGGCGGCAGCACCGCAAATTCCCTTCCCCGCTTCCAAACCGACGCCGCGCCTGCAAAAAAATCAGGACTGCCACGCCCTCGTCCGCGCGGCAGCCCTCTCTTATTCGATTTCCAGATTCCGCCGTCCTTCGGCCACCACCCGCGCCCGCTCCTTTTCAAAGAGCCGCGCGGCGGCGTCGCCGGTGAACTGCCAGGCCAGTTCCGGGTTCTTTGCCCGGTATTCATTGCCTTCGCAGCCGCGGTATCCCCAGAAGAAAATATTCCGGGCGCCCGCGTCATAAGCGGCCTCTGCGGCATAGACGATATCCTGCTCCCGGCCGGACGGGTTGTTATAGGCCTGAATCCAGATATTATGGTTCTTGCCGGTCGCCGCGCAGACCTCCAGATTTTTCAAGCTGTTGCGGTAAACAAATTCATAGACCTTGGCCCCGGTGCGGTCGGGATATTGCCGGGAGATCCAATAGGGATCGGATCCGATGTTGTCCATACCGGCCAGTCCGCCCAGTTCCCCGATATTTTCAAGGCTGATTCCATGCTGGCCGCCCAGCATCACGCAGACGGAATTTACCATGCCCTTGGCGTGGGAATAGGCGCTCACCTGCTCCAGATAATGCAGGATGGTCCAGATTTGAAAATCCCGGCAATCCTGATCCGGCACCACCGGCATCTCCCGGTGGTAGCGATCGGCAAAAAGGGCGCGGCACCGGGGACAGCCGCAGGAAAAACGCTTCTCATTTATAAAAAGGGCGGGCTCATCCCAGAAGATTTTCCGGCCGCCGGCTTCATAAACGGCGTCGATCCATTCCTTGGTCCATTCCACAAAATCCGGGTTGTTCAGACAGACCCGGGGCGCGTCCAGCGTCCCATCGGAAAAATAACGGTGCCCATCGGGATAATAGCTCAGAAAATGGCTGGGATCACCAGGCGTGCCCATCAGACCCCAGTTATCCACCCAGAAATCCAGCCCCATTTCGGCGGTCGCGGCGAAAATATCCCGCATCACCGAAGGGCAGCGCACCCAGTCGTTATGAGAAAACATATGGATCACCGTATTAAAATGATGCCGGACGATGTCCTCCAGGTCGGCTTTCACCTGGCTGAGCAGCCGGTTGCTATGGTAAGCGATTCCAACTTTCAGGGGTTCCATCTTTTCCTCCTGTATGTCCTTTTATTTGATGATCTCGCCCTGGGCATTGCGGGGCAGCGCCACCGCATTGGCTTCATCGGTATCGATATGCATGGCGTCGGCAAATTTGGGCGAAACCCGCAGAACCGTTTCCCCAAAGGTCACTTCACGCTGGCCTTTTATCCGGACCGATACGGTCTGGCCATCGGTAAAGCCGCCCTTTTCCGCCGTTTCGGGCGTCATATGGATATGCCGCTTTGCAACGATCACGCCCTCTTCAAGCTGGATCTCGCCGCAGGGCCCCTTGATCGTAACGGCGCCGCTCCCCTCGATATCGCCGCTCATCCGGATCGGCGCCTCTACGCCCAGGGTGCGGGCGTCGGTCATGGAGATCTCCACCTGGTTTTCCGGCCGGGCCGGGCCCAGGATGCTGACGCGGCTCAGGGTTTTCTTCGGCCCGATCAGATCGACCTTCTCCTCCGAAAGGAACTGACCCGGCTGGGAAAGCTCCCGCACCACCGTCAGCTTGGCGCCCTTCCCGAAAAGGGTTTCGATCGCCTCCTCTGTCAAATGAACATGCCGGGCAGACATTTCAACCAAAACATTCATCGGCCTATACCTCGTTTTCATAAGATTACACCCTTATTTTACATCACCGTTCGTCATTTTTCAACCCTGAATTTCTTCTTGAAAAAACGCTGTTTATATGCTAAAATATAAAGAATAGAGAATCAAGGAGGGAGAATCCCCATGCCGAAAAAATATTATTTGACCACAGCCATCGCCTATACGTCCGCCAAGCCCCATATCGGCAATACCTACGAGATCGTTTTAGCCGACAGTATTGCGCGGTTCAAGCGGATGCAGGGCTACGACGTCTGCTTCCAGACCGGAACGGACGAGCATGGCGAAAAGATTCAGCTGAAGGCGGAAGCCGCCGGCATGACGCCCCAGGAATACGTGGATCGCATCGCCGGAGAAATCAAGCGGATCTGGGATCTGATGAATACGACCTACGACCGCTTTGTTCGCACCACCGACCCCGCCCACGAAAAAAAGATCCAGCAAATCTTCAAAAAGCTCTATGATCAGGGCGATATTTATAAGAGCGAATACGAAGGGATGTACTGCACGCCCTGCGAATCCTTCTTCACCGAGTCCCAGCTGATAGACGGCAAATGTCCGGACTGCGGCAGAGAGGTTCATCCGGCCAAGGAGGAGGCCTATTTCTTCCGGCTCTCCAAATACGCCCGGAAGCTGGAAGAGCATATCGAAAGCCATCCGGAATTTATCCAGCCGCCCGCCCGCAAAAATGAAATGATCAATAACTTCATCAAGCCGGGTCTGCAGGATCTCTGCGTTTCCAGAACCAGCTTCAACTGGGGCATCCCGGTCACCTTCGATCCGGGGCACGTCGTTTATGTCTGGATCGACGCCCTCTCCAATTATATCACCTTCGCCGGCTATGATCCCGAGGGCAACCACACGGAAGGCTATCGGCATTACTGGCCCGCCGATCTCCATCTGATCGGTAAGGACATCGTCCGCTTCCACACCATCTACTGGCCCTGCATCCTGATGGCACTAGGCGAGCCCCTCCCCAAGCAGGTTTTCGGCCATCCCTGGCTGATCATGAGCGACGGGAAAATGAGCAAATCCAAAGGCAACGTGCTTTATGCCGACGATCTGGCGGCACTTTTCGGCGTCGACGCCGTCCGTTATTTTCTGCTGCACGAGATCCCCTATGCCAGCGACGGCGTTATCTCCTATGAGCTGATCATGGAGCGGATCAACGCCGATCTGGCCAATATTTTAGGCAATCTGGTCAACCGCACGGTGTCGATGACCCATAAATATTTCGGCGGGATCGTGCGCGCCGCCGGCGCTGAAACCGAGCTGGATCGCAGCCTCAAGGCGGTGGCTCTGGAAACGGCGGACAAAGTGGAAGAGCATATGGACGCCATGCGGATCGCCGACGCCATCGACGATATTTTTGCGCTGCTGCGCCGCGCCAATAAATATGTGGATGAAACCGAGCCCTGGATCCTGGGCAAGCCCGGCGGCGACGCCGACCGGCTGGCCACGGTTCTTTATAATCTGCTGGAGTGCATCCGCATCGGCGCAACGCTGCTGAAACCCTTTATGCCCGAAACGGCCGAAAAGATCTTCGAGCAGATCGGCTGCCGGGATCAAACGCTGGAGGAAGCCAAAAAATTCGGGCTTCTGACCGCCGGCACCGCCATCGGCAAGCCGGAAATCCTTTTTGCCCGCATCGATATCCCCAAAAAACTGGAAGAAATCCAGAGCGCCGCTGAAAAAAACAAGGTAAAAACCGAAAAGAAGGCCGCCGAAAAAAATCACGCAAAGGGCGAAAAGCCGGCCTGCATCTCCATCGACGAATTTTCCCGGATCTCCCTGCGGGCGGCGCGGATCAAAAGCTGCGTGCCGGTTCCCAAAAGCGATAAGCTGCTGAAGCTGGAGGTGGATAACGGCTCCGGCATCAAGCAGGTGCTTTCCGGCATTGCGGAATATTATCGCCCCGAACAATTGATTGGGAAAACCATCATTCTGGTGGATAACCTTGCCCCGGCCAAGCTGCGCGGCGAGCTGAGCGAAGGGATGCTGCTTGCAGCCGATGGCGCCGACGGCGTTCAGGTCGTCTTTCTGGACGACAATCTCCAGCCGGGCGCGGTGATCCGATGATCGACGTTCACGCCCATCTGGACGACGCCCGCTTCCGCTCCGATCTGCAGGAGCTCCTTGAGCAGCTGCGCGCAGCCGGGATCCGGCGCGTCCTCAATTCCGGCAGCTCCCATGCCAGCTGCCGGAAAACGCTGAAGCTGGCGGCGGAAAATGATTTTATCTATGCGGCCGTGGGGATCTATCCCCACGACACCGGCGAGCTGGAGCAAAACGGCATGGAGGAGCTGGAAAAAATGGCGCGCTGCCCGAAAACGGCGGCCATCGGCGAAATCGGGCTGGATTATTACTACGATACCGTTGCCCGGCCGATCCAGCAAAAATGGTTCCACGCTCAGCTGGAGCTGGCCGAAAGGCTGCGGCTTCCGGTCGTGGTGCACTCCCGGGACGCCATGCGGGATACGCTGGCCATCCTGCGGGAACACCCGCGCAACACCGGCATCTTCCATTGCTACAGCGGTTCGGTGGAATCCCTGCGGGAGGTTTTGGATCTGGGCTGGTCCATCTCCATCGGCGGCGTTGTTACCTTTAAAAACGCCCGGGTGCTCCGGGAGGTGGCGGCGGCCGTTCCAGCCGACCGGCTGATGCTGGAAACCGATTCCCCCTATCTGGCGCCTACCCCCTATCGCGGCAAGCGCAACTCCCCGCTCTATCTCCCGGAAATCGCCGCGGAGATCGCCGCCCTCCGGGGAATCACGCCGGAGGAAGTGGAGCGCATCACCGATGAAAATGCGCTCAGAATGTTCAAAATGGCATAAAGGTGTAATTTTACACCTCTTTTACCGCAAAAAAACGGGCTCCCCTCTTTGGGGCAGTCCCATAAGGAAGTAATCTCTATGTAGGTACGGTGTAACCCCGTGAGGGGTTGCACCGTACCTCTTTTTATGCCACATAGCGGAATTGTTGGGGATCTTTCTTAATTTCCTCTATCATAGCACGGATTTCCTCTGCGGTAGGAATATCAATCATACCTACTGCCGAGAAATAAATATCGACCTTCAC